>CACPKH010000008.1 GCA_902634515.1 uncultured Prochlorococcus sp.
AATCTTTGATTTTGAAACTGCTGAGGTTTGTTCAGGAAATAGAGTTAGACAAAGTATAAATTTACGCAGAGGTTTATCACAGGAAACAGCTAAGAAATTAAGTAAATCTATTAGAGATGAAATTAAGAAAATAACAGTTTCGATTCAAGGCGAAAGTTTACGAGTTACTGGCAAGAGTAAAGATGAATTGCAGTTCGCAATTGAACTTCTTAGAAACAAGGAAGAAGAGTTTGGTGTTCCATTACAGTTTGAGAACTTTAGGTAGAAACTAATTCTAATTATCAATGAGTTCTCAAAGTAAGAAAATAATAGATGACTTGGCTTCTAGGGTTATAGATAATTTTGGTAGTTCGAAGATTGAGGTTGAAAAGAAATGTTGGATGATTGTTCATGAACATCATCATGGGGTTATGCCGACTGAATATGACATTAGAGAGGTCGACGAAGAGCTTTACCTTGCTGTGCTAGAAAAAGTGAAGGCTAATACTTAGCTCTATTTATATTGGAAATGCCAAATAAAGTTGAAAAAATGACCAAATGTTTCAGATAAAGATATCATCTAAATAGATCAATAAATTTATGACTACTCCTATTCGAAATGTAACGCCTGGAGGCCCAGGAGCATCTACGACTCTAGCTCTTATCCTTTCTTTGACAGGCTTTTTACTCCTTTTCCAGGCTTTGTACATTATTCCAGCGGGTAAAGTGGGTGTTGTAACTACCTTAGGGAAAGTTAGTGGTGGATCTAGATCCCCAGGCTTAAATATCAAGATTCCTTTTATTCAGAATGTTTCTTTTTTTGATATTAGGACTCAGGTTCAAGATGAGAAGTTTAGCTCTCTTACTAAAGACCTACAGGTAATTGATGCTAATGCGACAATAAAATATGCTTTAAGAGCAAGTGAAGCTGGAAGAGTTTTTAGAACTATCACATATAACGATAGGGAAGTTTATCCTAAAATTATTAAGCCATCTTTGCTCAAAGCTCTTAAATCAGTTTTTTCTCAATATGAATTAGTTACGATTGCTAGTCAATGGAGTGATATTTCTGAATTGGTTGAAAAGACTATTTCTGAAGAACTTAGTAAGTTTGATTATGTTGATGTGCAAGCACTTGATCTTACTAACTTAAAAATAGCAGATGAATATAAGGCTGCTATTGAACAAAAGCAGATTGCAGAACAACAATTGTTAAAGGCCCAAACAGAGGTCAAAATAGCTGAACAGGAAGCAAGGAGATACGAAACACTTACAAGAAGCTTGGATGACCAGGTTTTATATAAATTGTTCCTTGATAAATGGGATGGCAAAACTCAAGTTGTACCATCTTTGCCTGGCAATTCAGGAGGTAATACTCCAGTAATTGTTGGAGGGAGGAGGAATTAATTTTTTTAGTTAATAATTAATTAATTGATCTCAGAGAAACTTGCTTTAAAAGCTTTAATTGTAGTTTCGATATCATCATCGGAATGAGCCAAGGAAGTAAATCCTGCTTCAAATGCACTTGGTGCTAAGTAGATTCCCTTTTCTAGCATTGCTCTATGCAGCTTGCTGAAAAGATCTGAATTAGTTTGCTTTGCTTCTTGGAAGTTCCTTACTGGGCCTTCGCACAAATAAAAGCCGAACATGCCTCCAATGCAGCTTGCTGTAATCGGCAGCCCTGCTTGTTTAGCAGCTTCGCAGATTCCATTGATAAGCTTTTGAGAGAGGTTTTCAAGTCTTTCATAGCTTCCTTCTTGCTTAAGGAGTTCTAATGTTTTTATGCCGGCTGTCATCGCAAGAGGGTTGCCACTTAATGTTCCTGCTTGGTACATAGGCCCTGCTGGAGCCACCATTGCCATAATTTCTTTTCTGCCTCCATAGGCTCCAACTGGGAGCCCTCCTCCAATCACTTTGCCCATAGTTGTAAGGTCAGGTGTTACGCCAAATCGATCTTGAGCACCCCCATAGCTGATTCTGAAGCCAGTCATAACCTCATCGAAGACTAGTAAGGCCCCGTTCTCTTTAGTAAGTTCGCGAAGTCCTTCTAGAAAGCCTGGCTCAGGAGGTATGAAGCCTGCATTGCCAACTACAGGCTCAAGAATTACTCCAGAGATAGCATCAGGATTTTCAGCAAAAAGCTCTTTTACAGCTTCAAGGTCGTTATATGGAGCGGTAAGAGTATTTGCAGTTGTACTCCTAGGGACCCCAGGGGAGTCAGGCAATCCAAGAGTTGCGACACCCGAGCCTGCTTTAACCAAGAACATATCTGCATGTCCGTGGTAACAGCCTTCAAATTTGATAACTTTATCTCTTCCTGTAAAAGCTCGAATTAGCCTCAGAACAGCCATGCAAGCTTCTGTGCCGCTATTAACAAAGCGAACCATCTCTACGCTTGGTACAGCCTCTATAACCATTTCTGCAAGTTTGTTCTCTAGCTCGCATGGAGCTCCAAAACTCGTTCCTTTTTCAAGAGCTTCTTGAAGGGCTGCAATAACTTCTGGATGAGAATGACCGCAAATAGCAGGACCCCAGCTTCCGACAAAGTCAATGAAGCGATTGCCATCTACATCCCATGCATAAGGACCTTTTACTCGATCAAAAACGATTGGATCGCCTTGAACTGATTTAAAAGCTCTTACCGGTGAACTCACTCCACCAGGCATAAGCTTTTGAGCAGCATTAAATACTGCTTGTGAATGATTTGTGTTTATCGTGTTTGTCACGGCATCTAAGCAGATTTGCTGCTAGGACAGTTCGCCATAATGGCTCAAAACAGACCGATTCGTCTCATATTGCTTTGTTTGTTCTATACCTATTAGTAAAATTTGTCTAATTTGCAAAAAAAATACCAGGCAATTTTCTTGCAAGAATCCTTGTAAATACTTGCTTTTCAGAGTAATGACTCAAAGTAACAATGCTCTCCAAAACGTTAAGTTGGATTTATCAAATAGTGTGATGATTTGAAAATAGTTCATCTTAATAATCAGAAGTTCGAGTCTTTGTATGAATTTGGATAAATTTTCTAAAGATAGAAATCCTGATCTTCCAAGCTTTCCTCTAAAGGCCAATTTATCTCTACTAAGACAGGTGCATGATCACTTGGTTGAATATTGCCTCTAAATTGCTTGTATATTGTTGATCCTGTTGCACAGCCTAGAAGATCACTAGAAAGGTATATATGATCTATTCTCCAGCCTTTATCTCTTTCCCACCCTCCACTGCGATAATCCCACCAACTCCAATGGTCATGACCTTGCTCGAAGACTCTAAAAATATCAACTAGCCTATCTGACAAAAGACTTTGCAGTAATTCTCTTTCTTCTAAGCTTGCCATAATTCCGCCAGAAAGTTTCTTTGGATTATGAATATCCTTATCTTCTAACGCTATATTAAAGTCTCCAACAAGGCATAAAGGCTCATTCCTTTTGGACAGTGAATGTAAATACGCTTTTAAGCAATTAAGCCACTTGATTTTATAATTATATTTTTCTGAGTTAATAGAAGAACCATTAGGAACATATACATTTACTATTCTAATGCCATCTAATAGTGCGCTGATAACCCTTTTTTGTTGATCTAATTGCTTGATATTAAGATAATCTGGAATTTCTTCCCCAAAACCTAGTCTTACATCTTCTAATTTACTCCGACTAATTAATGCAACTCCATTGTAAGACTTTTGGCCATAGAAATTGACCTGATAACCCTTTTTCTCTAATGCTTCAACAGGAAACAAGCTGTCTTCAACTTTTGTTTCTTGAAGGCAAAGTAGGTCTGGATTTAATTCATCAATTAGTCTTTCAATTTGCTTTATTCTTATTCGAACTGAATTTACGTTCCAAGTTGCTATTAACACGATCTAAGAATTCTTTTGCAGTTTTACCAAATTATATTGGTATGATTTAGAAGGAATTGTCTTTTTGATGAAGAATCAGCAACAGAAATTCTTAAAATATTTTTCCGCTCTTGTTTTTAGTTCATTATTATTTGCTGGGGCAGAAGAAATGCTCTTACATGGAGGAAACTTTTATATATCTGAATTGGCGCCAGATAAACAATACAAAGATCTCTACTCTGGATTTGAAGAATCTGAGGAGAATCCACTATTTAATTCAAACCCTATGGAGATTCTTGATATTTGGAGGAGAACAACTGCTATGGAAGACGCTACTGCACCATCAGATGCTCTAGATGAAGCAATTAAGGCCTTTGAAGGGAAAGAGTTAGTAAATTACTCAGATGATTAACAAACATTCTTTTCTTCTTTGGCTAAATTTTGGATTCGTGTTAAATAACGATTCTTTTTAATGAGAGACCATCCAATCCCTCCAGTTACAGAAGCACTGCAATATCGAGCTATTGGCCTGGTTAGAGGTATTTATAGGCCAGCAGGCCCTGAAGTTTTTAGTAGAGGCTTTTTGAGAATTGATCAAGAAGAAGGTATGGATATTGAAGCCGTTGTTCTTGGCAAAGTTATTTCATTGATGAAACGTCATTTATCCCTTGATGATTCTCATTTGTGGGTTGTATACCCTAGAAGTAGAGACTCTGAGCATCTTCATTTACAAATTAGCGGTGTCTGGGAGCCAAGTATTTTAAATAATCCTAGTAAAAGCAAAAAAACTTCAAATCACAATGAAAAATTAAATCAATTGGATCAAGGCGATAATTATTTTTCTATTAGAGGAGAATTAATATATACTAAGCCAGAAGAAGAAGATTTAGTTATCAAGATTAGGCAAGAATTAAGGCCAGGGAGAAAGAAACCTTTGCCATTTAAATTGAAACTAAGAGGAAATATACCTTTTGATTTCTTAAGACACTTTGTAAGTTTAGAAGTAATAAGATTAGGTCAGGAGCTTCATGTGAAGGAATATAATATTATATCTCCTATGAAGAATAGAAATCTAATTAAAAGTAATCCTAGAAACTCTTTGAAAGATAAGAATTAATCTCTATGAGAACTTACATATTTAAGTAAATTACTTAACTTCTTTTTTTATAGAAATGGATAATCTTTTTATTGATTGCTCTTCTGGTGTCTCTGGAGATATGCTTTTGGCGGCCTTGCTAGACATTGGAGTTCCTCTTAAGATTGTTAAAGAGGCTTTGGATCAGTCAGGAATATCTAATAAGTGCTTAATTAGTATTAAAGATTCTGAGAGTAATGGCTTTAGAGGTAAAAGATTTTTAGCAAAATCATTAGGCAATGATTCAATAAAACCATCTTGGATAGGCATTAAACAATTAATAACTGAATCTAATTTAAAAGAAGAAGTGAAAACTAATGCTCTAAATGTATTTAACATTCTTGCTAATGCTGAAGCCTCAGTTCATGGAACTAATATTGAAGATGTTCATTTTCATGAAATAGGTTCAATTGATACTATTGTTGATATTATTGGTGTTTGTTCAGCTTTAGAATATTTAAAGCCAAATAATATTTTTTCCACATACCCTCCTTCTGGCTCTGGAAGTGTCAAAACTGCTCATGGTGAATTACAGGTCCCAGTTCCTGTTGTATTAGAGTTAGCAAAAGATCATCAAATAAGTTTATCTGGAACAACAGATAGCAATGTCGGTGAACTAACTACGCCTTCAGGCCTTGCTTTGATAATTGTATTTTCAGATTATTTTTTTCAGCCAGAATCTTTCCTTATTAAATCAATTGGCGTTGGCCTTGGTTCGCGTTCATTAAATAAGCCAAATTTCTTAAGAGTATGTTTGCTCGAAGATAATAAGAAGTTGATTTTGGATAAAAGCTCAAAAGGAATTATTAGATCTAGTGTGATATCTCAAGAAGCATGGATTGATGACTCTTCTGCTGAGGATTTGGCTTTTTTAATGGATCAATTGCGAAATAATGGAGCCATTGAAGTCGTTTCTGAGCCTATACAAATGAAAAAAGGACGAAATGGAACGTCTATAAAAGCTCTTGTTTTACCAGAAATTGCAGATAAACTGAGATTTGTTTGGTTGTCTAATGGTTCAACAATTGGCATTAGAGAGCGTGTGGAAGAAAGATGGATTTTAGAGAGAAGAAGAGGGACTTGTGAAACTTCATTCGGGAAGGTTCTGGCAAAGCAAGTTAAAAGACCTGATGGTAGGTATACATTAAAACCAGAATTTGAAGATGTCTCTCGATTAAGTACTGAAACAGGCCTTTCTGTAGAACAGATTAGAAATGAGATTTCAAGTAAATCCAATACATTTACTTCCGATGAGGATTGGAGATGTTAAGTAAGTATCTTTATAATATGTTTGAAGCAGTTACAAAATTTTTAAGAAGACTAAATATACCAGGAGGATTGAAACTTTGGGTTACTCTTTTCTGCATTATTTTCCTTGGCAATTCTATTTTTAATAACTATGGAAAGATATCAGAACAAACAATAGATATTGGAACTTTTTTCATCCTATTTGCCGGTTTACTTGTTAGTTTACTAAGTCTAGTAGTTAATGCGATTGCATGGAAAAGTATTATTCAATGGTTAGGCTATAAAAATGAAAATCTTGATTTAATTATTTTATTCTTAACATCAAATCTTTTGAAATATTTACCTGGTGGTGTTTGGCATTTTGTTGAAAGAATCCGTCTACTAAAAAAGAATGTCGATCCAGAGAAGGCTTTTATTTCTGTATTAATTGAACCTTTCTTTATGATTGTTGGTGCTTTATTCTGGGTAGCTTTAGGGCGTTTTCACGTATGGATTAGCATAGCTTGCTTGCTTCCATTTCTTGCTTTCATGCGCGGAGGGAGAAAGAGTTTAATTATACAATTAAATAGAATTAAGTTTTCCCTTATACAGAGAACTAAGAATAAAGGCCTTTTAGAAGACTATGAAATGAATATAAATAGTTTTAGTCATGAATATCCATTCTTTCCATTATCAATGGAAATCTTTTTTATTGCATTAAGGTTTGGAGCTTTTTGGCTTTGCTTGAGTGCTTTCTCTTTGGAGAATATTTTTGATATTTTTTATTGGTGTGGTCTTTTCTCGGTCGCATGGATTATAGGCCTAGTTGTTCCTTCAGCCCCTGGCGGTGTAGGTATATTTGAGGCTTTCTTATTACTTATTATTGGGTCTGAAGTCTCAGAGTCAGGATTGATCTCAGCATTACTTTTTTATAGATTTATAGTAAGTGCAGCTGATTTGATAGCTGCATTATTGGCACAATACTTTAAAAGTAATTCAGGACTCTCTTTGAATTCGGATTGATCATTTGATATTACTTATTTATTATCAAGACTTGGAATTAATGCTATTGAGGCGATTAAACCCAATAGAATAACTACAATTGAAGGTATAATTGCTCTGCCAATATTACCATCTCCTGCGTATTGAAATATTCTGACAGATAGAGTTTCGAAGTTATCAGGCCTTATAGTAAATGTCAATGGTAATTCTTTGATTGTATCTACAAAAACTAATAAGAATACAACGACTATTGGCCCTTTAAGTAAAGGTAAATGTATCTTTTGAAATATACCTTGCCATCGATAACTAAGGTTAGATGCTGCCTCATCAATATTGGGATTAATTCTCTCAAAAGCTGAATCAATTCCACCCTTGCCAACAGCAAGAAATCTTGTTGAATAACCCCATATCAGTAATACTAAGTATGGAATATTTGAATAACCACGAAGAGACATTAAACCAAGAGCTAAAACTGTCCCAGGTATGGCATAGCCAATTCCAGAAATAAAACTAATGCTTTTGATCCAATTATTGGGTTTCCATCTTGTGGCTAGAGCTAATAAAATAGCAATTAAAATTACCAATATGGCTGTAATTATTCCAAGAATTATGCTCCTTCCAGTTATCTCAAAGATATCTTCTTCAAGACCTTGTTTGATTTGATCTGCATTAAGCAAAGTCCAAAGGAGAGGGATCCCAAGTGTAAATAATGGGGGTAAAAGAGTAATTATTTGACTTGCGAATGCTCTTGCTCCTTTTAATTCCCATTTAGGAGCTTGACCACCTGCTACTCCTTCTGTCCATGTACGACTTCTTTCTCTTAGATTTTTTTCATAAAAGACAAGTACTAATACAATTGCTAAAGCTATGAGCGCTAGAGCAATTGCTCCTGAAGGGTTGCCAGCCAAATTCCAGTTTTCATAAATGCCGTAGGAAATACTTTGGATATTTAGTAACTTGACTGCACCAAGTTCATTGATAACTTCCATTTCCATTAGGGTTACTCCTGCTCCTATTGCAGGGGCAGCAATAGGAAGTGCAATCCTTAAGAAACTCCTCCAGGGATCTATGCCAAGACTCCTACAAGCTTCTAACTGAATTTTTCCACATTTCTCAAAGCTTTCTGTACTTAATAGGAATACATATGGATATGTGGTAAATGACATTATTAAAATTCCCCAATAAATCCCTTCTATGCTGTAAATACCGTAGATGCTTCCAATATCTCTTAATGTTGCTGAAAGAAGGTATGCAGGAGTCGCTAAAGGCAATAATTGAGCAAGCCTTAACCACTTTCTTCCTTTAAACCTACAATTAGCCAATAACCATCCATTAATTGTTCCAAGACTGCCACCAATTAATGAAGTAAATATAACTAGAGTTAAAGTACCTTTAATTTGTTTAAAACCATCTATTCCTAGATTCGCAGAACCTTTTATTAATCCATTAAGGCCTTCAAATGTAATTGCCAGAATTGGTAATATTACAAATATTGATGCTAATAATCCAGTCAACAATAATATCAATTTCCCTTCAAAAATTTTTTGCCTGTCATTGACTATTCTTAGTCGCTCTAATGGTATTTTCTTCATATATTTTTGATTAAAGCCATAAACTCAAACACATCCTTTCTCTTCATTACCACCAACACATGATTTAAGTTGAAGCTTTAACTTCTGATGGTTTAGATTCTTGCCAATCAAAACAATTTTATTCTTACGTTCTCCATTCCAATCACTATCATCAATTGAGAATCTCTTTCCTGCTAAATGAAAAATATGCCTTCTTTCACTCTCGTTAAACCAAAGAATACCTTTCGCTCTAAAAACTTCTGCAGGTAGCTGATTGTCTAAAAAGTTTTGAAACTTTCTAAGTGAAAATGGATGATCAGATGTAAATGATACTGATGTAAAACCTTCAATATCATTCTCTTGATGATTGTGTTGATGACCTTTAGAATGTTGAGTATTTTTATGTTCGTTTTCATATTCTCCGTGAGCATGATCACAATTCGAATGATTTTCAATCATATTCTCTGATTCTTTGTTGAGCTTATCTGATTCAAAAAGGCCAACACTTAAAAGCATGCCTAATGGTACTTCGCCTTTAGTACTTGTTAAAATCCTTGCATCTTTTTTTATCAATGATAATTTACTTTTTAAGTAATTTGTTCTTTCATTAGAGACAAGATCACATTTATTTATTAATAATATGTCACCATATATTATTTGAGACTTTCCTATCTCACTTTCTAAAATATCTTCATTAAAATTCTCGGCATCAACAAGTGTAATTATAGAATCTAAACGTATCCGATCTCTTAGCTCACTTGCTAAAAATGTCATGGCTATAGGAAGTGGATCTGCTAGACCTGTTGTTTCAACAATTATATATTCAAGTGACTTCTCTTTACTTAGGAGTTTCTCGATTGCGGTTACAAGTTCTCCATTAATTGAGCAACAAATACAACCATTATTTAACTCAATCATATCTTCTTCATTGCTGATAATTAAGTCATTGTCAATGCCTATCTCTCCAAATTCATTTACAAGAACGGCTGTTTTAAGGTTATCTTGCTTCGTAAGTATGTAATTTAAAAGAGTTGTCTTTCCTGCACCTAGGTGTCCCGTTAATATAGTGACTGGTATATTAATTGAGGTTTTAATAATCATTTTAATTGCCTAATCCTGATTGGTAAAATAAATCATTAGAAATTTTTTTAGCAGTTTTCATATACTATTCTCAAGCTCATTTATTTTTTTAGCAAGCTTAATATCGAACTGACTTATTCCACCTAAATCATGAGATGATAGCTTAATCTTAATAAAAGAATAACTATTGCTCCAATCAGGATGGTGTCCAATTGATTCAGAAAGAATAGCAACTTTAGTCATAAAACCAAATGCCTCTATGAAACTGCTGAAGGTGAAGGTTCTTTCTAGTTTAGAATCAATTAAGTCCCATTTAGGCAAAGTTCGATTCAGATTGGATAACTCTTTATCTGTTAAAAGTTGATTTTCCATTTCAGGTCATTAAATAAAATATATTTTAATCTACTTGACTACTTAAGTCATGAATTCGATCTATTAATAAGTCAATGTCTGTATCTTTATCTTCTTCTTGAGAAGATGAATGTTGGTCTTTCTCTCTGTCAACAACCTGATTGATTTTTTCGGCATTAGTTCTGCTTAATAATGAATTCATATTTTCTTTAATTTGTGACTTTTTTGAGACGCTTAATTCTCCTATGGCATGCAAGCTTATTTTTCGTATTTTTGATGAATATCTATGTTCCCATAAATAAACTGCTTGCCATGTCCCTAAGTTAATTTTTGATTGGTTGATGCTAAGACTTAAGCTTGAGCATGTTAATGCAGTTTTTATGTGAGCTGGCATATCATCTACTCCTTCTTCGGAATGTAGGTACTTCTGATTCTCTCCAATGCCAGTTAGTGACTTAAACCCATCTTCGGGGACAAGAGCCTTCATATAGGCAGAGAGATCTCTTAGCACATTTGGATCTGCATTTTCATTAATTGCAAGACTACAACTTGTATGTTTAGTTGAAATTGCTACTATCCCTTGTTCGATATTATTTTCCTTTATCCAAAGATTTAAATGTGGCGTTATATCAGTAAAACCTTCTCCGTTCGTTTTACAAATAAGCTCTTCAAGAATTTGTTCCACTTAAATTGAATGCCTTTTGTCTTATGTTGACATTAGGATAACTAATGAGGATCAAAAAAACATTGCCTAATTCTGCTTGGGGAAGACTGGGGGATTATCTTCGAGAAACTCAGTTACTAGCATCAATACATAACACCCTTTATTGGGATCAAAATACAATAATGCCTTATGCAGGATCTGCCTGGAGAGGCGAGCAGTTGAGCTTTATGGCTAAAAAATTGCACTCTCGTCAAAGCAGTAAAGAATTTGAAGAACTTATAAATGCTGCTAAACAGGAATTTATTACTAATGATTTAGATGAGGATAACGCCAAAGATCTCAATTTAGAAAAACAAAAGAACATTGAACTTTTAGAACAGGATTTTAATAGGCAAAAGAGATTAGACCCTGAGTTGGTTGTTCAATTGGCTTCAGCTCAAGCTAAAGGCTATAACCTTTGGCAGCAAGCAAAAGCTAAAAATGACTTCTCTTGTTTTGCTCCAGCACTTAAGAAATTAATCTCTCTGAGGCAAGAGCAGGCAATGCAACTTAATGAAGATCGGAGTTGTTGGGAGACTTTGGCTCAACCATTTGAGCCAGATTTAACTATATCCCGCATGAAAGAATTGTTTGCTCCTTTAAAAAAACGTTTACCAGAAATTCTTGAGAAAGTAAGAGGAATCAACAAATCATTTGAAGCTAAATGGGACCTTCAAGAACATTCACAACAATTGTTATGTGACAGATTGCTCAATGCTTGGGGGATAGATACAAAAAACTCAGCAATTGCAAGATCTCCTCACCCATTTTCAATAACTTTAGGTCCGAATGACTTTAGGATTACCACCCGAGTTGTTTCTGGACACCCACTATCTTGTTTCTTGGCAACAGCTCATGAATGGGGACACTCTCTTTATGAACAAGGGCTGCCTTCTGAATGCCACAAATGGTTTGCTTGGCCTTCGGCTCAAGCTACATCAATGGGTGTTCATGAAAGTCAATCATTATTCTGGGAAAATAGAGTTGCTAGAAGTAGATCTTTTTCGGAATACTTTTGGCGTCATTTTGTTGAAGCTGGTGCGCCCCTAAAATCAGGTCTGGATCTTTGGAAAGCAATGAATCCCCTCTCTCCAGGTCCAAATCGCGTTGAGGCTGATGAAGTAAGTTATGGATTACATATCCTTATACGAACAGAACTTGAAATTGCATTACTCGAAGATGGATTAAGTGTTGAAGAATTGCCATATGAATGGAATAAAAGATATAAAGATTTGTTAGGCGTAATACCTAAGAATGACGCTGAAGGCTGTTTGCAAGATGTTCATTGGAGTGAAGGATCTTTTGGATATTTCCCTTCTTATTTACTTGGTCACATTATAAGTGCACAATTAACCAGAAGTATGGAGCAGAAATTGGGATCAATTGATGAAAGAATTTCTTTAGGAGATGTAAGTTCTTTGCTCACTTGGCTTAGAGAAAATGTACATCATTTTGGACGAAAATTAAATGGAGAACAACTAGTAAAAGAAGTTACTGGTGAAGATTTAAATGCTAAACTTTTCCTTCATTACCTTGAAAGTAAAGTGGATGAATTATCTTCATTAACGTGAAATATTTTTTTTCTTAGTCCATTACCATTTAATATATCAATTCGAAATTATTTATTTATGGCCAACATAGATCAAGCTCCTAGTCGCATCATGCCAAATTTATTGCATGTTTTGCCTGCTTTCGCGGATGAATCAGGCGCAAGAGTTAATACAATTATTGAGCTCAATTCCAATACGATTAATAAATATGAGCTAATTACTGAGACTGGTCATTTGAAACTTGATCGCGTTGGATACTCTTCATTGGCATATCCATTTGCATATGGATGCATCCCTCGTACCTGGGATGAAGATGGGGATCCATTAGATATTGAAATAGTTGGGGTTACTGAACCTTTAGTGCCAGGTTCAATTGTTGAAGCAAGAATTATTGGAATAATGACCTTTGATGATGGTGGTGAAGTTGATGACAAGGTTATAGGAGTAGTGGCTGATGATAAACGCTTAGACCATGTCAAAAGCTTTGAACAATTAGGTCAGCATTGGATTAAAGAAACTACATATTATTGGGAGCATTATAAAGACCTTAAAAAACCAGGAACTTGTAGTGTTAATGGATTCTTTGGTATTGATAAGGCAATAGAAATAATTAAAACTTGTGAGAGAAGGTACCTTTCTGAAATTGAACCAAAACTAATTAATTAGTTTTGGTCTTCAGATCTCATTTCTTTGAATATTTCTTGAAGAATTTCCATTGCACCTTGGTTTTTTAGTGCATTTGCGAGTTCTATGCCAAGTGTTTCTGGATTATTAATATCTCCAGATTTGGTGTCTCTAATTAATCTCTTGCCATCAAGACTAGCGACCATACCTGTAAGAATTAAATTTTGATTCTCAACCTTACTACTTACACCAATAGGCACTTGGCATCCTCCCTCTAGTTCTCTTAGCAATGCTCTTTCTGCTAGACATCTTTTGGATGTTTGAACATGTTCTAGTGCTTTTATGATTTCTAATATTTCTGGCTTCCCATATACGCACTCAATTCCAAGTGCTCCTTGCCCAACAGCATGAAGCGAAATTTCATTTGGAATTAATTGATGTATACGCTCTGCAAAACCTAACCTTGTTAGTCCGGCTGCAGCAAGTATGAGACAGTCATAATCTCCAGCGTCAAGTTTTTCCAATCTTGTAATTACATTCCCACGAACATCTTTGAAAATTAGATGCGGATAATGATGACGCAGTTGTGCCAGCCTTCGAAGGGAACTTGTTCCTACTATTGACCCTAAAGGAAGTGTTTCCAGCTTTTTATCTTTAAATTTTTCGTTAACGACAAGTGCATCTGCTGGATCTTCGCGTTCAGTGATGCATCCAAGCATCAATCCTTCGGGAAGATTAGTCGGAAGATCTTTCAGAGAATGTACCGCTATATCTGCACGATCTATAAGCATTTGAGCTTCCAGCTCTTTGGTAAAGAGGCCTTTATCCCCAATTTTCGCTAGTGCTACATCAAGTATCTTGTCGCCTTGTGTTGCCATAGCTTCTACAGAAATATCTATATTTGGATGTGCTTCCTCAAGCTCCTTTTTTACCCAGTTTGTCTGCACCATGGCTAGCTGGCTTCGGCGCGTGGCGATGCGCAGTTTTTTTATAGCCATTGGCAATTCTTGTTACATACTTACCTTAAACACCTGAGTGAACAGTATTGACTTGTAATTTAAATTCTTTATTAGTTTGATGTTTGTTGAGTTTTAAAGAAACAAGTATTCAAAAGGGCTTTCCAATCATGAGATGTAAAATAAATTCTTGAAAATTCTTAAAAGAGAGTTATTTGATGTACTCCTTTAAAACTCCATTGCGATTTGGATGACGTAATTTTCGTAAGGCTTTGGCTTCAATTTGCCTTATCCGTTCACGAGTGACATCAAAAATTTGGCCAATTTCTTCAAGAGTTTTCATCCTGCCATCATCTAGACCGTAACGCAGTCTGAGGACATCTCTTTCTCTAGGGCTAAGAGTAGCTAGGACTCCTTCTAAATCTTCTCTCAATAAGGTTTTTGCGACATCTAATTCAGGGTTTTCGGAATCTGATTCTATAAAGTCACCTAAACGAGAGTCTTCCTCTTTCCCTATCGGAGTTTCTAGAGAAATTGGTAATTGTGCGCTCTTTGCAATAAATCGCAATTTCTCAATTGTCATTTCCATGCTTTCAGCAATTTCTTCTTCAGAAGGCTTTCGTCCAAATTCTTGGCTAAGAACTTTTGTCGTTTTTTTGATCCTTGAGATTGTTTCGTAAAGATGAACTGGGAGTCTTATCGTTCGGCTTTGATCTGCAATCGCTCTAGTAATTGCTTGACGAATCCACCAAGTTGCATAAGTTGAGAACTTATAACCCTTCTCATGATCAAATTTCTCTGCAGCACGAATTAAACCAAGACTTCCTTCTTGAATCAAATCCTGGAAAGAAAGCCCTCTATTCATATATTTCTTTGCAATTGAAACCACTAGACGAAGATTTGACTGAACCATCTTTTCTTTGGCTCGTCTACCAAGCATTAGCCTGCGACGAAATCTAATCATTGGCATATCTACTAAGGCAGCCCATTCTTTCCTAGTGGGATAATGCCCATTTTCGCTTTCAAATTGAATTGCAAGCTCTTCTAGATGAAGGAGATCAGCTATTTTTCTTGCAAGTTCAATTTCCTCGTCAGGTCTTAGGAGCCTGATTCGACCAATTTCTTGTAAATAAACTCTTATTGAATCTTCTGTATAAATTCCTTTCGGACCAATCTTTATACTTGCTAGTGCTTTTTCTCTTGCCTCTATATCGCTAGCTTCACTGAGAGGGTTTGTACTTAGATCTGTATCTGAGTTGATTGAATCATTGCTTGATTCCGCCAATAAACGATCAGCTTCAATATCTAAGTTGTTTTTGTTTAGATCTATATCGTCAAGAGATGTACTTTTTATTGCCTTTGTAGTAGTTCCTTTCTTGGGTTTTGATTTGCTAGCTCCACTTTTAACAGAACTATTTTTTGAAAGCTTTGCCTTTAAAGCTTTACCGTTGGTTTTCTTAGTTGCTTTAGACTTTGTTTTGGCAACGGTGTTTGTGTTGGCTACTGAACTCATTTTAGTTAATTCAAGAAAGGATAAGAATCTGATAAATTAAAATTATTGACATTCATTTAATAGAGACCTTTAACCACGAAGCTGATTAACATCACCTATAAAAAGATAATGTTAATTCTTTTGAGAAGTTTAAAAGTCTGTTTTTACTCTTGATTGAATTGGCACATGGTATTTGTAATCATTACAGCGTTGTTAGGGGCTTTCTCAGGACGGCTGGCTTAGCAGGAAAAACTTCCTTTCTAGCACTGGCTTCATTCCTTCCCTCTGAACGGAACTCTGAATGATCGCTTGATCAGCTTTAAACTGTCAATAATTTAATTTTAAGAAAAACTCTCGAACTTAGCAACTATTAATTCCATGGGGCTTCAGAAAGTAGATGTATGGCTTGATATTGGTCGTGAAGGACGTTTCTTCACTTATGCCGATGGAAAAAGTTTGGGACTAGAGATTGGAGACATAGTTTTAGTGAAATTGCGTGGGAGATTTTTGCATGGCCTAGTGGCTAAAAAACATTATCCTTCCGATGCAAGTGAAAAATTAAATACTTTTAAGTCAGAGAAATTATCTTTGAGCAATGTTGAATCCATTGTTCAGAGAGCAGCAGTTGATTGTTCTTGGTGGGAATGGTTGTCAGATGCAGCTGTTCGTTGCCATACAAGCCCTTTTCAAATGCTAAAGACTGCATTGCCTTCCGGATGGTTGAATTATCGCAAAGCTAAATCTTTAGAACCTAGAAAATATTGGTGGATTGAGTTAACTAAAGAAATGGTTAATGAAAAAGGGCTGACAAAGAAACAAAAGAACTTTAAAGCAGAATTATTGAGAATTGGAGGAGGAGCCTGGCAAAAGGACCTCTTAGAGAAAGGATATGCTCTTGATTTCTTAAAAAGAGGTTTGAAGAATAATTTGATTTCTCGTAAAAAGTGCTATTCCTTTAATAAAGAGTTGTCTACAGATGCCGAGAATACCAGATTTTTATTGCCTTTAGAATCTCCTAGGGATCTTACAAAAGATCAACAATCTGCTTTAAATGCATTCGAATCTCTACCTGGTGGAAGCATATTTTTATTGTGGGGGGTTACAGGATCAGGAAAAACAGAAGTATATCTACAAATGGTCTCACGTGAATTCTCAAAGGGTAGACATTGTTTAATCCTGGCACCAGAAATTGGTTTAATTCCTCAACTTGTTGACCGGTGTAGAAAAAGGTTTGGAACTCAGGTTTTGGAATATCATAGTGGGTGCTCAGAGAGAGAAAAAATTTCTGTATGGAAAAAAGCTTTAGAGTCTAATTCTCCAATAGTAGTAGTAGGCACTCGTTCCTCTATCTTCCTTCCGCTGTCACCTTTAGGCCTAATTGTATTGGATGAGGAACATGACTCTTCTTACAAGCAAGAACAACCGATGCCTTGTTATCATGCTAGGGATTTAGCGATTGATCGCGTAAAGGGTTTATGTGCAAAGGTTGTTCTAGGTAGTGCCACGCCTTCACTTGCAACTTGGAGAAAATTAAGCCCTAAAGGTAATATTTCACTAGCTAGACTTCCTAGACGTATAGCAGATAGACCTTTACCTAATATTTATGTAATAGATATGCGTCAAGAATTAGCGGCGGGTAATAGGCGTCTTATTAGCCGAGCATTGATAGAGAGGCTTGCCTTATTGCCTAAAAAAAATGAGCAGGCCATTATTTTAGTTCCAAGACGTGGTTATAGCAGCTTCTTAAGTTGTCGAAGCTGTGGAGAAGTTGTTCAATGTCCTAATTGCGATGTTTCGTTAACCGTTCATCAGAATAGTCATGAAAATAAATGGTTGAGATGTCATTGGTGTGATTATCAATCAAAGATTGGAGATGCTTGTCATAATTGTGGGTCAATGGCCTTTAAGCCTTTTGGAGCAGGGACACAACGTGTGATTGAGCATCTGTCTAATGAGTTGCAGGAGTTGAGATTCATACGATTTGATCGAGATTCTACAAGTGGTAGGGATGGACATCGTCAATTGCTAGAGAAGTTTGCGTCTGGAAACGCTGATGTCCTTATTGGCACTCAAATGCTTTCTAAAGGAATAGATTTACCTTGTGTAACCACTGCAATAATTCTTGCTGCTGATGGGCTGCTACATAGACCTGACTTGTTGTCTGGGGAACAGTCATTACAGCTTTTTATGCAGTTAGCAGGTCGTGCAGGAAGAGGTGAAAAACCAGGGAAAGTTTTTGTGCAAACTTACTCTCCTGAACATCCAGTTATTCGTTATTTGGTTGAAGGGGCGTATGAGAAGTTTTTGATAGAGGAATCTAAGATAAGAGAAGAAGCTGAGCTAATCCCATATAGCCGTGCTTGTTTGATTAGATTATCTGCTGAATCCACTTCGTTGACAGCCACAGCAGCGAGCTCTTTATCAGAATTTATAAGACCATTGTGTAATACTCATGGATGGCAGTTAATTGGACCTGCCCCAGCCTTGATTGAAAGAATAGCTGGTAAAAGTAGATGGCAAATTTTGTTGCATGGACCAGATGAGAGCCCTTTGCCATTGCCTAAATTAGAGGAATTATGGAAATGTCTACCTCAAGGTGTCAGCCTTGCTATTAACCCCGACCCTATTAACCTTTAGAAAAATAAGATTTTTTTGTTTTCTTAAGGAGGTAGTTCTGGAAATCCAAAACCAAGTTTGATTTTGAGATTTTGTATGATAATAGTCAGAGCGGTAATTACAATAACAATGATTACTCCTAACCCAAGAGGGTTCCATTGCCATGCATGTAGTTCTAATTTATTTGTTAGTCCTTGTGCTAATTCCCAATTTACTTGAGAGTGATTAATTTTTGCTGGAAGGGGCTCTCCCCTTAAGAATCTTCGATTAGAAGCTGGATTGACAACGACTAAAAGCCTTAACCCAGGTATTTCTGGAAGTTCTTTTAAGTCTACAGAGACATTTAGATCCTGCTCTACGCCTATTAAAAGATTTTTTTCTTTGAGAGTCAACTCAGGAGATGGAAGATTAAAAGCCGCAGCTTTTGTTGCAGATGAAACTATGTTTTTTAGGAATAGATTGGCTTCTTTCGAAGTAAGTTGTGAGGAAGTTATTAATTGCTTGCCTTCAGATGTGTTTTGAACATTAATCTTAGGAGTTATATCTATTAATGAATCTTTGAACTGTTCTTGCCAAGGTAGTAATTGACTGGAATTACTTTGGGTTTCTAATGCAACCTTGAGTCGATCGGGACCTATTAGCTCTATATTGCTAGTAAGTTGAACACAACCACTCAAAAGAATAGTTAATAGAAGGAGTATTAATGCGACTAGAATTGTAAACCCTTTCTGAAATGGTTGAGTTGGTCCTGTAGGAGGTAACTGCTGAATATTTTTAGCTAGTATCTTTTTACGCTTTTTATTTTTATTTAGTGAAGGCTCTAAATTTAAAGGGGGTATTTTTAATGACCAATTTTCTGGTTTAGATAAAATAGGTGCATCTAGAATGGGGATTAGCTCCTTTGCCTGTTGCCTATATATATAGTCTTGATGCTTAGCCAGTTCCTTGCAGAGGCCTATAGCTTTTTTATTCTCACCTTCTCCCATCCATGCTGTGATCATAAGGAACTTGATTTTTGCTCCTTCTTTGCTAGATGCATCGCATTCTGTAGCAAGTTGTTGAAGGTAATTAAGAGATTGTTTGTAATCACCCCTTTCAAGAGCCTTTTCAGCTGCCTTTAGCTTGTTTGATAGTGTCAACTCATCCCCTGCCGACAATCATTGTTCCAATGCCTTCATCCGTGAATACTTCTAGAAGTAAGGCATGTGGAATTCGACCATCAACAATGTGAGCTGTAGTTACACCTTGTGCTAAAGCTCTAATACAGCATTCGGTTTTAGGTCTCATCCCTCCTTTAACCACTGATGTTTCTATAAGTTTTCTCGCTTCAGAAAGAGGTATGTGCTTTATAAGCGTAGATGCATCATCTTTTTCTCTTAGGATTCCTAAAGTATCTGTCAAAAGGATAAGTTTCTCTGCATTTAAAGCGGCTGCAACCTCCCCAGCAACTGTGTCAGCATTGATATTCAATGAATTTCCATCGTTAGAAGCTGCTACGCCAGAGATTACAGGGATATAACCTTTTTCAATAAGGGGCTCAATTACGTCAATATTTACCTTTGTAACTTCACCTACAAGACCATGGCTTCCATCCCCTAATTGTCTTGTTTCTATTAGACCTCCATCAATCCCGCACAATCCTATTGATGTTGCTCCCAGTTGATTTATGCCACTAACAATTTGCTTGTTTACCCTTCCGACAAGCACCATTTGAACAATATCCATTGTTTGCTTATCAGTAACTCGTAAGCCATCAAGGAATTCACTTGTGATGTTTAGACGTTTTAACCATTGATTTATTTCTGGCCCTCCTCCATGAACTACAACAGGCTTTACACCTACGCTTGAAAGTAAAGCAATATCTCTAAAAACAGCTTTTTGGAGATTATTTTTAGACATTGCTGCACCACCATATTTAATGACAATCCGACGCCCAGCAAACTTCTGGATATAGGGAAGTGCCTCACTTAATACGGAAACTCTTATGGCATCATTTTCAAAATGATCTTGCTGAGATTTCTTTTCCAAAGTATTGATTTTTCAATTGGATAATTAGATATTATCTTTACTGGATATTTCTGTAACCTGTTTATTTGGAATTAAGGTAAGTTCAATCAGTTCAGAGTTCTTAGAAACAATTTTTGCAGTTAAGTTTTTTGCAAAAAATCTTCCTAGCCTCTCCTCTTTGCTTTTCCAGCTTTTTAATGGGACGCCATTTGATTTGAACTTCATACAAATACCATAATCTTTCTCAATCTCTAAGAGCTCTATCTCAAGTAATTGAGGAGGTTTCTCCTCATCCCAAAGTTTTAGAACTTTAAGTGATGATTCAATGTGCGCTCTTTGGCCGTAACGAAATCTAGTGACATCTCCAATAAGGTTGTGAAACTCTTCTGGACCTTTTTGCTTAAGATTATTCAATTGTGAAGGGGTGATTTTAGATTTCGCAGGATCTAATTCAGAGTTTTTCAATGCCAATCCAATCAATAAAATGGGAACACCGTAGAAGAAAGTAGGTACACTTAAGTTTGCTGCATTGCTGAAATAAGAAATTAGCCCTATAACTGCTAGGACTCCCCCTGCGATAGAAATTAGGCTTGCTGGAGAAAGTTTTTTATTCATGAGAGTAAGTTTGACATTGGCTGCCAAATGTTTTGGAAAATTGTTCTATGACTTCATCTGAAAATAAATCTAGTGACATTTCTGAGTTAATAGCACTTCTCAATGAAGATAGGGCTCTCATTTTAGAACAAATTGACCAAGGAGAATGGCCTCAAGTTAGAAAAGAGTTAGCAGCTTTAGAAAGAGAATTAAGTCATCTTCTTACTATGGCTGCAGAAAAATATGATTCAAATTGATATAAGATTACTTTTAAAATGGTATTTCATCTGTATCAGGAATTAGAGGAGAACTGTCCCAGCTAACAGCATCATTAGGGGGATTCTTTGTTTGCCCCCCCTCCTTGGCGCCTGGATTTGATTCCAAAGCTTTTTTGTTTGAGGTTTGTGCCTCTCCTAATGAAGATGCCTTCTCACTTGTTTCTTTAGCAATAGAATGAAATTTTGATAGCGTAAACTCTGCTTTCTTTTCTTTGGTGCCATCTTGTCTTGGGACTGTATTCATTCTGAGACGACCTTCTAAAACAAGCCGTTCTCCAATTTGAATATTATTTTGGAGGTCTTGCGCTAAATTCCCCCATCCAACAACTTTTATAAAGCATTCCGGATCATCAGGCCTAAGCCCGGAAAACACTACCTCCATTTCTGCAACAGCAGTTTGATTGTCTTGCGTATAGCGAATGGTTGGAGCTTTTTTGACTTTGACTTCTAGTAAGCAGTGATTCATTTGTGTTTCAGCCAATGAAAGCTATCTTGATGCAGACTCGTAAAAAATGCCAGCTAAATGTTTGGTTGTTATCTGGGACAGGAGATGGACCTTGTCTCGCAAAGGTTTTTTTGGAAAGAGGCTGGAAAGTTAGTGTAAGCGTAGTCTCATATCAGGCTTCCTTGGCATATTCAGGATTAAATTTGGATGAAGTTTTTATTGGTCCTTTAAATGGAGTTGGAGGGGTATTTGCTGTACTTAATAACGCTAAGAAAAATAATAGAAGGTTTGATTATGTAATTGATGCCACGCATCCTTTCGCAGAAGTTATTAGCTCTAATTTAAAAATTGCTTGTGAAAAACTAAATCAAAGCTTTATTCGTTATGAAAGGCCTCTTGAAGAAACACATCAAGCAAAATTGATTAAAGAATTAAAGGAATTACAAAATTTAGATTTGAGAGGTCAAAAGCTTCTTTTGGCTATTGGTTCCAGATTTTTGCCAGAAGCTTTTTCATATGCGCAGGCCGCTGGGGCTGAAGCATTCGCAAGAGTTTTACCTACAGTTGAAGGACTTCTGCAATCACTTGTTGTAGATATCCCTCAAGAGAATCTTGCAGTTTTAAAACCTTTGCAAGGAAAACCTATAGGTTCTATAGAAGCAGCTCTTTGTAGAAAGTGGAACATATCTGCTGTGATTTGTAGAGAATCTGGAGGTTTGAATCAAAAAATATGGAGCTCTATCTCTAAAAGTGAAAAAGTTGATTTATGGCTTATATCAAGACCTCCTTCTCCTTTAGGGATTGAAAAAGCTTATACAATTAATGAGCTGATTGAGAAAATGGCTCTTAGCTATAGTTAAATATATTTTTTGTTTGATGTCCGAAAAGTTAAAACACCCCAACTTGTTAATAGTACTTACTACTGAAAAGGATTATAAACATGCAAAAGATCTCGCAAAATCTTTATTGAAAAAGAAATATGCTGCTTGTGTAAACTTGAGAGAATTACAATCATTATTTTGGTGGGAAGGTGAAATACAAGAAAGTAGAGAAGTTCAGTTAATTATTAAAACATCCCAAATTAATTTTGAGAGACTTATTTTAGAGATTAAGAGATTGCATACTTACAATCTCCCTGAGTTGATTTTCTGGTCTGTTTCATCTGAGGAAAATTATGAAAACTGGATTAAAGAAGTATTAGATTAAAACTAATTATTTATTTTTCAAATGTTCCTTAACTAATGAAGTCAAGGACACTTTAGCTCTTGGCCCTAAGACTGAGACAATATGGCCAGAACAAATTGAAGCAATCTTCCCACATGAAACCAAGTCCTGATTAGAAGTATATCCATAAAGGAAGCCACTTGCGTATAAATCTCCAGCACCTGTAGTGTCAACTACATCGCCTAAATTATAAGCCTTTATTTTGTATTCATCATCTTTCGTTATTATCAAGGATCCTTTCTCCCCTCTTGTTATAATTGTCAAATTGCATATTCTTTTGATTTTATTTTTTGCTATTTCCAAATTTGAATCTTTATATAAAGCCATTATTTCACTTTCATTTGCGAAGGTTATATCTATATAATTTTCTATTAGAGGTATGAAACTATCTCTATGTCTTTCGATACAAAGAAAATCAGATAATGAAAGAGCGACTCTCCCACCATATTTCTTACATTCTTTTGCAGCAATTATAAAAGCATTCTTTGCATTTTCATCGTCCCATAGATAGCCCTCTAGGTATAGAATTTTAGCTTTCCTAATTAAAGATAGATCTAAGTCTTTTGGCTCTAAAGAAACAGAAGCACCTAGGAAAGTGCACATAGTTCTTTCAGCATCTGGAGTTACATAAATAAAACACCTTGCGGTGGAAGTACCGTTTTTTATTGGCGGAACATTAAATTTTGCACCACTAGAGCGAATATCTTGAGTAAAAATTTCTCCAAGGCTGTCATTTCTGACCCTTCCTATAAAAGCTGCGTTCCCTCCTAATTGTGCAATTCCAGAGATTGTATTAGCAGCTGAACCTCCCGATGTCTCAAGGTTAGGGGTATTATCTTGATACAATTTTGCTGCATAATCTTCGTTAATAAGCTTCATGCTTCCTTTTATTAATGAATGATTTTCTAGAAATTTGTCTGAAACATTTACCAAGATATCTACAATTGCATTGCCTACTCCTACTACATCTACATCTTTTTGATTAATAGGCATTTGTGAATACATAAAAAAGTTTGATATAGATTCTTTTGATTATATTTTTAATTTATTTTATGAACTTAATAGTGCTCTCTTTGGACCATGAATTGGGTCTTCTACAACAATTGTTTGATCTCTATTTGCCCCTAGAGAAACAATAGCAATTGGCACTTCCATGAGTTCAGCAAGAAATCTTAAATATGCCATTGCAGCTTCTGGCAAATCTTCAAGTTTGCGACAATCAGCTGTTGAAGATTTCCATCCTGACAATGACTTAAATATTGGCTTGCATCGACTAAAATCATCAGAACTGCTAGGAAAATATTCTATTTCTATGCCATCTAATTGATAAGCAACGCAGACTTTAATCTCATTAAGTTCATCAAGAACATCAAGCTTTGTAATAGCGAGGCAATCAAGACCATTTACTTGAACTGCATATTTGCCAATTACTCCATCAAACCATCCACATCGCCTTTTCCTACCAGTTGTTGTTCCATATTCACCTCCTCTATCGCAAAGTTGATCATTAATGCTTCCTTCTAATTCAGTAGGAAATGGCCCTTCTCCAACCCTCGTTGTATATGCCTTAGCCACTCCAATAACTCGATCTATAAGGGTTGGCCCTACTCCTGCTCCAATGCATGCCCCTCCAGAGACAGGGTTAGAAGAGGTCACATAAGGATAAGTTCCATGATCTAAATCCAAAAGAGTCCCTTGAGCACCCTCAAAGAGAATATTCTTTTTATTTCTTGCTGCTTGGTGAATAGTTCTAGTGCAATCAACTATATGGGGTCTTAAGCGTTTCCCGTATTCTAAATATTCTGAAAGAATTTCTGTTTCTTCGAGAGGAGTCTTTCCAAAAATCTTTTGAAGGACATCATTTTTTTCTGCAAGAGGGATTTTGATTCGATCTCTAAGTTTTTGTTCATCAAGTAGATCTATGACCCTAATCCCATTACGTTGGGCTTTGTCAGAATAAGTTGGGCCAATTCCTCTGCCAGTTGTTCCTATCTTTTTATCCCCTCTTTTTTCTTCCATTGCTTGATCTAATAACCTGTGATATGGCATGGTCACATGGGCAGTAGAGGATAATTGAAGCCCAGAGATGTCAATATCATTCTCTAAAAGCATATCTATTTCTTTAAGCATCACTTTTGGATCAACAACGGTCCCAGAACCAATTAG
The DNA here is from genome assembly GCA_902634515.1 of uncultured Prochlorococcus sp. GTDB lineage: Bacteria > Cyanobacteriota > Cyanobacteriia > PCC-6307 > Cyanobiaceae > AG-363-N16. The sequence continues at coordinate 24,839 of CACPKH010000008.1, forward strand.
ACAAATTGTCTCAGGGTATAAGATTCCAGAAGGGATCAAATGCAGCTTAAGTATTTTATTCTCTACAACTATTGTATGACCAGCATTTACTCCTCCTTGATAGCGCACAACTACATCTGCAGATCTGCTTAGCAAATCAGTGATTTTACCTTTGCCTTCATCGCCCCATTGAGCACCTATAACGACTACATTTGCCAATGACACTGCGGCACGAAACCGCCATACTTCACAATCTATAAGAATCTCAGATTTTCTTCTTTAAGTCAAAACTATATTTCTTTTACTACAACCTTCTCTGCTCTTGAAAGCTCTTTATTTAGTCTTTCTTTGAGCTTCTCAGGCAATGGCCTGTTCTTGAAGGTTTTATAATGACCTGCCATCGCATTTAAAGCTGTCTGCATTGTTGTAAAAGAAGTTGTGCCATTAAATTGAGGCCGATTTCTATATCGAGAAATATAACCAGTAATAAGCTCTAAGGCTTCTGCCTCTGCTTCTACTCTGTTCTCTGAATCATCAGGTATAGCAACTGTTTCTTTTAACGTTTGAGCCACTGAAACAGTATCTTTTACGAAATCACCAGACATTAATGATTTACTGGCGTGAGCAGTTTCTCCAAAAGGTAAAACTAGAAGTAAGAGGCCAAGGCAGGTAGCCAAAGCAACTCTCATCAACCTCTTAACAAGCTGATGAAAGGCACAAGTCATTTTGAAAAAGCAGATACCATAACTTTATAAGCATTCCTGCATTATTCATCTTTTCTTGCTACATATCTCTGTGAGCAACTTCTTAATAAGTTGATCAATACTAAGTAAATCTGTGATTCCATTTGATCTTTGTACAAGTTCTACTTTGCCTGATATTGAGTCTCTTCCTACAACTATCCTCCAAGGAATGCCTATTAGGTCAGCATCTTTAAATTTGACCCCAGCCCTTTCATTCCTATCATCTATAAGAACATCAATACCCTTACTTTTTAGTGAAATATATAAGTCATTCCCTAATTTTTCTTGAATTTTATCTTGCATATTAGCGATAACTATAATCACTTCGAATGGTGCTATAGAAATTGGCCAGACTATCCCAGATTGGTCGTAACTTTGTTCGACTGCAGCTTGGGCAAGTCTTGAAATACCTATTCCATAGCAGCCCATCCAGAAAGGTTGTTGCTCCCCTGACTCATTTGTAAAGTTGGATTCGAGAGCCAAAGAATACTTTTGGCCTAATTGGAAAATATGCCCTACTTCTATACCTCTTCTTTCTGCTAGTTTTTGATTTTTGTCATGTATGCAAATGTCTCCGGCCTTGGCATTTCTAATATCAACAATTTCTTTTGAAGAGTTTAGTAATTCCCAGTTATAGAAAGCCCTATGTTGATTTAACTTATTTGCTCCACAAATAAAACAATTTAGATTCGATGCAGTTTTATCTATGTACCTTAAGAATTTTTTTTCCCAAGTTAAAGCTTCTTTTAAGACTGCATCATCTAAGTCAGGGCCTAGATAACCTAAAGGCAAATCTTTTAAACCTTGAGAATTAAAATCCTCTTTAGTAATTCTCTTTAATTGAATAACATTTTTACCAAGACTTTTACTGATACAATTAGTTAGCTTAGTTTCATTTAACTCCTGATCTGCTCTTATACTTATTAGTAAAGGGAACTCTTTTTTATCTTCAACTATGGCTAATAAAAGAATTACTTTAATGACTTGTGATGAATGAAAACCTTGTTTTTCGCATAGATCTTCAATCTTTGATTGACCTATTGTTTCTATTAGACAAGGTTCATTCTGCTCAAGACTAATTGGCTCTTGAGGGGAAGAAATCGCTTTTTCTTGATTTGCTGCATATTTATTATCTGGACTAATCAGTATCAAATCTTCTCCTGCATTTGCTGTAACCATAAATTCTTGGGAAGCTGCACCTCCTATTGCTCCGCTATCTGCATCAACAGCAACAGTTTTTATTCCACATCTTGAGAAGATTCTTTTATAAGCATCATTCATATCCTTATATGTAGCCTTTAAATCTTCTTTTGAAGAATGAAAAGAATATCCATCCTTCATAATAAATTCTCTTCCTCTCATCAGCCCAAATCTTGGTCTTATTTCATCTCTAAACTTTGTTTGAATTTGATAAATATTGATGGGAAGTTGTTTGTAAGACTGTATACATTCTCCTGCAATCCTTGTAATTACTTCTTCATGAGTTGGACCTAGTCCTAGTTCCCTGCCTTGTCTGTCTTTTAGGTGGAACATTATTCCTTCTCCTGCTGTATAGCCTTCCCATCTTCCGCTTTGCTTCCATAAATCTGCAGGATGCAATTGAGGTAGAAGTGTTTCTAAGCCGCTTTTACTATCAATTTCATCTCGAACAATAGAAGTTATTTTTTTTAGGACTCTCCACATCAATGGCATATATGCATATATGCCTGACGTAACTCTCTTGATATAACCTCCCCTTAGCAATAATTGGTGGGAGATTATTTCGGCGTCTGCTGGGGCATCCCGCAGCGTCACCAGCATTAGGCGGGAGACGCGCATAAAATAAGTCCTATTAGGTTAAACAACGATACTATCTCCAATCCAAAAATGTTCGATTGCGAAAGTGTCCTTGCCAACAAAAACTATGTAGATCTCTTGAGTCTCATCTGCTAGTTTCTTTCAAGATTTTCCCTCCAAGCTTTAAAAAATGCTTGATGGGTCGGGATTAAACCCTATTCTCTATACTTCTTTAAAGGACTTGGGAGTAAATATTCATATGCATTCAGCTCTCCCAGACCCAGAAGCTTTGGTTGGCATAGATGAGGTTCAAAAAGCCTTGAACCGTTCAAGAGCATCGGTTTATAGGTATACCAATACAGATACTAGAAACCTTAACCCTCCTTTTAATCCAAGAAAATTAAACCCAGAATATAGAAGCGATCTCAAGGATCCTCTTCTGTTTCACCCTAATGAAATTGCAAGATTTGCAAAGGATGTTTTACGAATAAAAGAGGTTACTGTTGAGGTCTTAAATTCACCTTCAACAGCGACTCAAAATGTTTTGGCATCAATTTTAGAAGAATTGAAAGCGATTAGATCATATTTAGAATCCAAGGATAATTCTTCTGAGGGCTTAAGAACTCATTCGGATAGGCATGGCAGACCAGCCGCATAGAAATCTTACTTTCATTGGATTAAAAAGAGCTTCATTTTTTAAAATCTTAAATTTGGAAACAATCCAAATTAGGTTTAGATTAACTAGGGCATATCTTCAAAAGAATCTTTTAATTCTCAGTAGAAAATACGATTAAGCGACGATGAGCCTTATAGTTTTATTAGGAATACAAACTTACTGGTCTGCTTTCCTATAGCTATCCTATTGGGATTTCCATTGTTTCAGTGTTAATTGCAGAATCACTTTTTGAGAAGAAACTATTTCTTTTTCTTAGAGCCTTATGGATCTAAGTACTCTCGCTCCTTCTCCTTCACCAGGATTAGTCAACATAGTTGTTGAGATTCCTGCAGGAAGCAGAAACAAATACGAATATTTTTCAGACGCAGGAATTATGGCCCTCGATAGGGTTTTGCATTCATCTGTGCGCTATCCATTTGACTATGGATTTGTGCCAAACACTCTTGCTGAAGATGGAGCGCCTTTAGATGCGATGGTAATAATGGAGGAACCAACATTTGCAGGATGCTTGATTAAAGCTCGTCCAATAGGTGTTTTAGATATGCACGACTCAGGTGCATATGATGGGAAGTTATTATGTATACCTAACGCAGACCCTCGTAAAAAAAACATTAATAGTATTCGTCAAATTGCACCAAATCAGCTTGAAGAAGTCTCCGAATTTTTTAGGACTTACAAAAGCTTAGAAGGAAGAGTAGTTGTTATAGATGGCTGGCAAGATGCAGAGGCTGTTGATGGATTGCTTCAGGATTGCATAGAAGCAATGAACAATATAGAAGACTAGTTATAATAAAGGATCATGTAAGCATGCATTGTAAACAACCTAGTAATTGGAACAACTTTCTATTATGACTTTTAAAGTGCAAATTTATAGTTATTCAGCTTGCAGTACCTGTAGAAAAGCTATAAACTGGCTTCAAAAAAATAGAATTGAATATGAAGTAATAGATATAGTAAATAATCCTCCTGACAAGAAAACTATACGCAAATTAATTAATAATCTTACTGATAAAAAGAAGCTTTTTAATACTAGAGGTAAAAGCTATAGAAGTTTAGGAGCTGATTTTATTAAATCAATTGATAATGAGCAGGCAATACAAGAACTTTCTAATGATGGGAAGTTGATCAAGAGGCCACTTTTAATTGATTCATCTGGAGAGATTTTGCTAGGATTTAATGAAGTAACTTGGACTGAATTTTTTCAAGTTTAAAATCATTACTTCCATTATACTTAAATACTAAATCTATCTTTTTATCGCTTTAGAAAATTGTTAAAACATAAATTATATTCTTCCATTAAAAACTTGACTAAGAAGAAGCCTGAATCCTCTTTTTCAAAAATATGGGATTTTTGGAGTCCTGTTATCGCGACGTTGTTGCTTTATTTAGGAGTACGTAACTTTATTGCTGAAGCAAGATACATTCCATCAGGATCGATGCTTCCAAGTTTGCAGATTAATGACAAGCTTATAATTGAGAAACTTACTTTTAGAAAGAGGTCTCCAAAACGTGGAGAAATAGTCGTTTTTAACTCTCCTCATTCATTTGATAAAGAGCTTTTATCTAGAAGGGACAAGCCATTACCTTCGTCAACAACGTGTGGCTTTTTGAGTTTGCCAATGATTAATTTGCTCCCAGGTATTGGCGATCGAGCTTGTGATGCCTATATAAAACGCGTCGTTGCTGTTGAGGGGGATTGGGTTTTTGTTAATTCACGTGGAGAAGTTTATGTTGACGATGCATTTGTAGATGAAGCTTATATTGAAAGATTTTGTAGTTATGGAGTTAATAACTTGGATCACTGTTCAAGCTTGAAGGCATATGTCCCCAAAGGACATGTATTTGTGCTTGGAGATAATCGTCCTAATAGTTGGGATGGACGTTTTTGGCCTGGTGGAAAATTTTTACCTGAGGAACAAATTATTGGAAGAGCTGTATGGAGATTTTGGCCGATCAACCGTATAGGTTCAATTACTGAATGAGTCCACAATCTTCAACCATTCCAGTCATTTCTCTGCCAGACCAAGGTTGATTAGAAGATGAAATTGAATATTTGGAATCTATTTTTTGAATCCATTTCTTATCAGGATTAAATAATACCCATCTATTACTACCTTCTTTTAATCTTTCAGGAGGTTGATTTAGCATTTTTGATGGGCCAAAACTAATAGCCTTCCACAAGTTCTCTACACTCCATTTTCGTTGAACTATTAAGGCTTCCCATAATGCAGGAAGGACAAGTTGATGTCCACTTACACCCGGTAATCTTTGGCTAATAGGCTTAATTGTTTCAGCTTGATCTAAAGGTATTGAATGAACAGCTACTGCAGTAATTAGGCCTTCTCTTAACCCATTGATCAATGCTTCCCTATCTCTATAATTGCCAAGAGACGGTGTAACGTATAAACCTATCTCAGAAGGATTTATTGAAGAGCTATCTGCAACAAGATGCCACCAGGATGCAGATGTAAGAATTTTCTTGTCACTTTTAGCAAGCATAGTTACGCCCTCAGCAGTTGAGATGTTCATTAGGCGCATATTTATTTCAGGGTGTTGATTCTGTAAAGCTATTAATACGCTGAGCGGCAACACTTCACTGGCTAATGGATCAGGTGGACAACCGGCTCGTAACACTTCAACAGATTCTCGGACGATTCCAGTGCCTTGTATTGTTTTGTCTTTTGGTGCAATCAAAATAGGTGCATTCCCCATCTCGCCAAGCGTAAAACCTTTTTTTAATAATTCTGTAGAAGGAATTGAATCGTCTTCAGCCAGTCCAATGGCTCCAGAATGAATTAAATCATTATGCGGTGCAAGCTCTTCCCCTTTGCCTTCAATGCTGAAACTACCCCATAAATGAATAATCATATTGTCCTTTGGATTGGAAAGAGCAAAGAGATGCTCAGGCTTGTCTCTCCATGATGAACTTTTAGGAAGGATTGCTATTTGTCCATATCCAGCCATGGCGGCTTCTTTCTTTAAACTAACAAGAGTTTGACAAGAACTATTGAATGGATCTTCAAGTGTTGAATGAGGATCAACTAAGCATGGTGCAATAATCTTGTTTTTAGCATTAATTGCTTTTATGCCAAGTTCTTTTGCTAAATGGCGAGCTTTCTCACCAAATGCTTTTATATACCTTCCTTTGATTAATACACATCCTTCTGAAACAGAATGCTCTGGACCTAAAAGAATTTGAACAGGGCTTAAAAATAATGTCATAGATTCAAAGTGCACCATGTGCTGTTTGATCAAAAACGCCTCCTAAATGTGAGGTAATGTTCATGCAAGATATTAAATGAGGTTGATTATCTTTCATTGATATATCGATAACTGTAATCCCTCCATTTCCTTGCTTTACCATCCAAATGTTTTCAGGGGTTAGGCCTAATAAATGACAAAGTATTGTTTTATTAACTGCATCATGAGCAACAATTAATGCTGTTTCATTAGAAGAAAGTGATTTGGAGATTCTTTCCCAACATTTGACTGCACGATCCCAAACATCTTGGACACTTTCTCCATTTGGCATTTGAACTTTTTCGGGAGATTCTTTCCATAGATCAAGTAATTCTCCCCAATTGCTCTTAACCTCTGCCTCAAGTTTACCTTCCCATTGGCCATGATTAATTTCAATTAGCTCTTTCTCTAGATTGATATTGATGCCAGGATGTTCGCTTAAAATTATCTGCGCGGTTTCTAAAGGTCTAGTCATGGAGCTGCTATATGCTTTGTGTATAAGAACTTCTTTTAAGGCAGTTCGGGCAGCTTTTGCTTGTGCTTTCCCATTGTCGTTTAGAGGAATATCTATTTGTCCTTGAAATCTCCCTTCTCTATTCCAATCAGTCTCACCATGCCTTACAAGAATGATTCGAGGATTTTTACCTTTTGTAGGTAATTCAGTTTTTAAATGAGCAGTCGAGTTTAGAGATTCAATTTGTACACTGTAATTTTTTTGTTCGCTGGGACTGACCTTGAGTGTTGATATAGATGCATTGTCTAGTTTAATTCTTCGAATGCCTTGTTTTGGTTGGTTTAATAATTGCATTATTAAGCAACGAAGGATTGCATTATGCCCAACTATCAGAATGTTTTTATTTTCACTAGGGTTATGAATTTCAAATAATTCTTTTAAAAATTTTTCTGCTTGATTAAACAAATCTTTTATAGGCTTAAAACTTGTTCCATCTTTTCTATTTAAAATAAGTTCATTTGGATCTTTTTCCCAAATTAGATACTCAGTAGGGAATTGATCTTTTACTTCTTCTATTGTTAATCCGCTCCATTGGGGAAGATCAACTTCCATCAGATCATTTTTAAAAGCTATATCCAAAACTTCACTTCTTTCTTTTATTAATTCTTTTGCAGTGTCAGCTGCTCTTTGTAGTGGAGAGCTATAAACAGCTTCAATGCTTACTTCTTTTAATGCTTGGCCAGCCTTGCTTGCTTGCGACAAACCTTCTGCAGTAAGTGTGGATAGGTCATTACGACCTTGTATTCGATTCTCACAGTTGTAACTGCTTAAACCATGTCGAATGAGTAGAAGGCGCAAAGTCATTGGAAGAAGTTTTTTACGAATCAGTCGTATTGACAGTTTGTCAACGTAATGTTGATTGTGAAATGAGAATTGTTCCTTTGCTCATTTCTTCCCAATTAGTTGAATTCTTATGAGTCAGATCACCCCTAGATTAAAAGTGGTGATAGCTATTCTCTCACTTTTGCTGACATTTTTTGTTTGGCAAAGAGGACTTGAAGAAAGCTTTGATCGTCCTTCCGTTGCCCCAAAGTTAATTATTAATCAACAGGAAATTGCCTTGCTTTCTGAACCGGCTTTGCCTGAACCTTTAAAAAAAACATTGATTGGAGGCAATCCAGAATTCTTATTACAAGAAACTCTCTTTAAAATCCCATTAGATGAAATGGACATAAGGCAAAAGCTTTTGCTTGCTTCCTTTGAGGAATCCTTAGATAAGCGTGAAAAGCTCCTTCAAGAATCTATAAGTGACGACCGCCTCGGCCCTGTTAAAGATATCTTCCTAAATGGTCTTAGTGAAGAAATCAATCTTCAATCAAATTTAAAAAAACTTCAAGAAGCTAATTTAGATCCCTTGCTATATCAACGATCTTGTTTCGCTGTTGGGGGCAACAAAGATATATGCATTGATAAAAATATTTCTCAATCAATGGCCTTTAGGTTAATTGGAAGTCAATTGTTGCCTTCTTGTGCAATCTTTTTGGGAATAGGACTAATTCTTCGACAAGGGTGGCGATCCTTTCGAAAAGTAAATACTCCCTGGGCGGAGGTTAAATCTATACCTCTTTCACTAATTGATATGGTTTTACTTATCGCCGGAGGCTTTGTCCTTCTAGGTGAGGTAGGATCACCATTGTTTTCTATATCTTTTGTAGAAATAATTGGATCTGGATTATCTGCACCAATTGAGGAATCTTTAAAAGTATTTGTTGGTTATATCGGAATGACTATACCTCCATTATTTATTTATCGAAGACAAATAAATAATATTAAAGAAGCTGTAGAACCCATTGGAGGTTGGGTTCAGTGGCGTTTTTTACCAATTAAAGAAGCATTTGCTGGTGCATTTCAAGGTTGGCTAATCATTACTCCATTTGTTTTGTTGACTAGCTTAGTAATGAATTTTTTTGTAGGGGACCCTGGGGGGAGCAATCCATTGCTGGAAATGGTGCTTATGAGCAAGAGCGTTTGGGCATTAGCAATTATATTTTTTACAACTTCAATAATTGCTCCTTTATTTGAGGAATTTCTATTTAGAGGTGTTCTCTTGCCAGTGTTAGTTGATAAGCAAGGAAAGTATTTGGGCGTAATCTTTAGTGCTTTTATTTTTGCCTTGGCTCATTTGAGTGTTGGAGAATTACCGCCTTTATTTGTTTTAGGAATTGGTCTTGGCCTTTTAAGACTCAGTAGCGGCAGGCTTTTCCCCTGCATAATTATGCACTCGCTTTGGAATGGAGTGACCTTTGCGAGCCTTTTATTATTAAGTGCATAATTGAAGTTAATAACTTCATTACCCTTGCAGTGCTTGGTAGAGAGTGTTTGACTGAGTTAATTGTTTGTGTGCAGTGATTGTTGCTGGGGAGACGAGCTCTGACAAGAGAGAACGGCAGACAGTAGGTAACCGTTTGCCAAGATCCCTCCCCCTAGGGAAAAGGAATTTTTCTGCAAAAAAGATTTTTCGAACCCATCCAATCCTTGCTGGTTTTCATAGAGGAATAGATGGTGCACTGATAGGAGCTATATTTTGTGCTGCCTTGATGTCAGCATTGGCTTTGCATTCTCAATATTTGTGGACAAGATCTTTTGCAAGATTAGAGATGACACGTAATTTGAATCAGCGACTTGAGGAGTCAATTACAAATTTAGAGCGGTATCTCTTGGCAAGTACTACATTCTCTAGACCGATGGTTGTAACTAAAGCCACAGACCTCCTTTACATAGATTCTCCTAGTAAGCGAAAAGCATCTGTTAATTTTATGTCTAATATTTTTAGGCAACTTAATGGGCTTTCCTCCCATCCTATTAAGCAAGGCTACTAAATGCCGTTCTTTAAGTCACCAGGATCAAGACCTTTAAAGCGTAAGAAATTACGCTTTGCACCTTTGCAACCAATCCCTGCATATAGATTAAGGTTGACCTTTTCGGTCATTTGCATTGCATTGGTTGCATTGTTAGGAAGAATGGCGCGGCTTCAATTATATGAAGGATCATTTTTAGAAGCTCAGGCTCGCGCTAATCAAACAAAAAAGATAAAACCTTTAGGGAGTAGACGGTCCATAGTCGATAGGAGAGGTAGGTTGGTTGCAGTTGATGAAACAAGGTTCAGATTATATGCACATCCTTTGTTGTTTCAATTTCCTGGTGATTTGAAAGGCCAAGTTCGTAAGCCTATTGAAGTAGCAAAGCCTCTTTCAAGTTTGTTATCTATTCCTTCGAATGAGTTGGTTAGACTTTTACATGGCAAACAAACAGGAGTTAAGTTGACTGAAGGCTTGTCTGCTGAGACTGCAAGCAAGATTCAAAGACTTGGCATTAGTGGATTGGACCTTCAACCTTATTCTCAGAGGGTTTATCCTCAAGAGGACTTATTTGCAAATGTTGTTGGATTTTTAGATTATGACAGAACTGCACAAGCAGGCCTTGAATTAAGTTTAAATAAACTCCTGTCTAGAAAGGAAAGAGCCAGACATATTAGGTATGGGAAAGATGGTACTGCTCTCCCTAATGACATACAACCTAATGCTTTTATTGAAGATAACCAGCGTCTTGATTTAACCCTAGATGCACGCCTACAAGAAGTAGCAGTAGAAGCACTTAGAGAGCAGATAAATAAATGGGATGCAAAAAAAGGTGTAGCTATTGCTATGAATGTTCATAATGGTGAGATTTTAGCTCTTGCTTCTACACCTACTTACAATCCCAATAAGTATTGGGAATATTCACCTAATCTATATAAAGAATGGTCGGTTCAAGAATTATTTGAACCTGGCTCGACATTTAAACCTATTAATCTTGCATTGGCTCTTCAAGAACAAGTAATTAGTTCAGATGGAAAAATTTATGATACAGGTCAGATAAATGTTGGAGGTTGGTCTTTAGGCAACTGGGATAATAAGCCAAATGGCTTGATTGATTTCCCAAGAGTTTTGCAGGTATCAAGCAACGTGGGAATGGTAAAGACTATGCGAAAACTCCCTCCTTCAAAACATTGGGATTGGTTAAAGCGTTTAGAAATTGATCAAAGTCCTGATACAGATTTGCCGGGTTCAATTGGAGGGCAGATGAAGGACAAAGAGTTATTTATCGAACAACCGATCCATCAAGCAGTCGCTTCATATGGCCAAGGCTTTTCAATAACTCCTTTGAAGTTGGCTCAGTTGCATGCATTAATTGCTAATGGTGGCAAATTAATAAGTCCTCATATAACTAAAGGTTTCCAAGATAAATACTCTTTAGATTCAAGTAGTGATAATCAATTGTTAGATCCAAAGGTATCTGAAACTGTTTTGGCTTGGATGGAATCGGTTGTAGAAAATTACGGAGAAGGAAGTGTAAAAACAGAGAACTATCGCATAGGAGGCAAAACAGGAACTGCAGATCAAACCCAAGACGGAATCAATTACAACTCAAAGGTTTGTAGCTTCGTCGCAATTTTGCCTATTGAGTCTCCTCGTTTTGTCGTTTTGGTTGCAATTGATAATCCTAAAAAGCCAGGGGCTTATGGTTCTACTGTCGCAATGCCTGTTGCCAAGAAGATTATTGATAGCTTAATTGTCATAGAAAAAATCCCTCCAGCCTCAAGGACTCCAGTCTTATTGCTTTCTAAACAAGAAGATTTACAAAATAGTTAATAAATATAGGGGTGAAATTAAAGAGAAAACTGGCTAACTTGTATATAAATATCTGCTCTATAGCATGACCTCTACACTTTTAGAACAACTTTCTTCAATGACTGTAGTGGTTGCAGATACTGGAGACTTAGAAGCAATTCGGACTTTTCAGCCACGAGATGCGACTACTAACCCTTCCTTAATCCTTGCAGCAGCAAAGATACCTGCGTATCAAAATTTAATTGACCACTCTTTACGATCTTCTAGAAAAAGAATAGGCAATAATGCTTCCCCAAAAGAAGTTGTAAATGAGGCCCTTGATCAGATCTGCATAGTTTTTGGTAATGAAATACTTAAGCTTATCCCTGGAAGAGTTTCTACTGAAGTTGATGCCCGATTAAGCTTTGATAAAGAGGGAACAATTGAAAAGGCTAGAAAGTTAATTGCTCTTTATAGCGAATTGGGAGTATCTAAAGATCGTATTTTGATAAAAATAGCTTCTACTTGGCAAGGTATAAAAGCTGCCGAAACCCTTGAGAAAGAAGGCATTCACTGCAATCTCACTTTATTGTTTAATTTCTGCCAGGCAGCTACATGTGCCGAAGCTGGAGTGACGTTAATATCTCCTTTCGTAGGCAGGATATTAGATTGGTATAAAGCAAATACAGGAAGAGAATCTTATTCAGGGGAAGAAGATCCAGGAGTTATTTCAGTTACTAGTATTTTTAATTATTTTAAGTTCAACAATTATAAGACAGAAGTTATGGGAGCAAGCTTTAGGAATATTGAAGAAATTAAAGAGTTGGCAGGTTGTGATTTACTTACAATTTCCCCTAAGTTACTTAGTCAATTGAATGAAGATGTTACACCTCTTCCTATGAAGCTAGACGCTAAAAAACCCAACTTTGTTCAACCAAAAGTTCAGATTGATCAAGCTATGTTTAAAAAAATGATGAATGATGACCCTATGGCTTCTGAGAAGCTAGATGAAGGAATAAAGAACTTTAGTAATGCTATTGAAGAATTGGAATTAATGCTTTTTGATCGTCTAAATATTCTTGAGAACGATAAGGCAGTCGCATTGAGCGTATAATTTTAGAAATTTTTTTATTCAGAGAAAAGAATATTTGAGTTGGTAGAAGTATAATTAAAGTTTACTAAGGCTAAATTTATTACCTGTTTTGCTAATTAATTGTGATTGTTCCATTTTTAGATCAGTCAATTAGACGAAAGCCTAATTGATTTGAAAATATTGAATACTATTTTTTTAAAATTAATCTTTTAATGACACGTTGTGCGATATCTGCATAACTCATTTCTCCGGAAAGTATTTGAGCAATTCTTTCTGGTGCTGTAGGCCTTTTAATACCTAATTGATATCCAATTTTTGGGAATCTATAGAAAACTTGAGAGATTCTTCTTCCCCATGCCATTGAATCTCCCCATTTTAACTTCATTGTATTTGTATATGAATTTAAATTATTAGCCTTTCCTTCTAGCAATAAGTTTAAGCATTTTGCAGCTTCTTTCCCGCTCATTAATGCTGGTCTTAATCCTTCTGCTAAAAAAGGGTCGCATAATGAAGCAGCGTCCCCAACTACCAAGATCCCATCATTATGGAGATTACTGTGACCATTCCATACCCTTAAAGAAGATTTTTTTCGAATGCCTTCGCTTGCCTTAAATCCAAGATTTGGCAAAAGCTGTTCAAGAATTCTTTCAGTATTGTCTTTGCTTTTCCCTATAAATGTACCAACTCCAATATTCACATTATTTTTAAGAGGGAACGCCCAAGCAAATCCATGATGAACCAATCCAAATTCAAATCTTGAAGTTCCTTCTTTTAAAAGGCCTCTTCCTTCTAATTTGACTGAAGTTGTAGATGCATAATGAAGGTGTTTGGGACCAATGCCAAAATGTCTAGGCCAAGGCGATTGTGACCCATCGGCAATAATTATTGCTTTTGCTATTACACGTTGACCACTTTCTGATGAAATAATCCAATTATCATATTGTTTTTTTATACTTGAAACATTAAAAGGCTTTAATATTTCCGCTCCTTTATTGATTGCATTTTCAATTATAAAGCTATCAAGCTTTGTTCTATTTACTATCCAAAAAGGTGATGAGCCAGGAAGTTCGGCAACAACATGATCAGATAAGCACCAGGAAAATTCAACAGTTTTAATAACTTGTTCAATAGTTTGATTTAAATTAAATGGGAACAAATCTTGTACAGAAGCTGCCATACCTCCTCCACACGACTTAGGGATACTCTCTTCATTTTTCTCTAGAAGAATCACATCCTTATTTGAATTTGCTAAGTGAAAAGCTGCTGAAGCTCCAGATGCCCCCCCACCAATTATCGCAACATCTTTTATATTCAAACTCTTAGTATTTCTTGCTCTTTTTCTGAGAGATTTTTTTCTATTTCATTAATGAACTTATTGGTAAGCTTCTGAACATTATCTTGTTGATCTCTGCTTTCATCTTCTGAAACGTCACTCTCTTTTTCGGATTTTTTTATTCTTTCGATTGCATCTCTTCTAATATTCCTTAATGCAACTTTTCCTTCTTCAGCATATTTAGCTGCGAGCTTGCAAAATTCTTTACGCCTTTCTTCTGTAAGAGGGGGGATATTTATGCGAACAATTTTTCCATCATTATTTGGAGTGAAACCTAGATCGCTAACTGAAATTGCTTTTTCTATTAATGGCAAAGTAGTTAAGTCAAATGGTTGTATTGCAATGGTTTGAGAATCTGGTGTGGAAATAGTTGCTAGAGATTTCAGAGGAGTCTCAGTACCATAATATTCAACTGTTAATCGATCTAGAAGAGATGTATTGGCTCTTCCTGTTCGAATAGTATTAAAGTTGCGGTTTGCAGCTTCAACTGATTTTGCCATGTTCTTTTCGAGGCCTTGATTAATCATTTGACTCATGAGGAATTAAGTGGGATGGATTTAAAGGAAATTAATAATTAACTCTCATTAGTAATAAGTGATCCAATAGATTTACCAGAAACAGCCTTATTGATATTGCCAGATTCAAAAATATTGAAAACTATTATAGGTATATTGTTATCTTTGCAGAGAGCTATTGCAGTGCTGTCCATAACAGCAATTTCCTTCGTTAGTACTTCTTGATAAGTTAAATTCTTATATTTAATTGCATCAGGGAAATTCTTTGGGTCACGATTGTATACGCCATCAACCTTAGTTGCTTTGAAGATTACTTCGGCATTAATTTCTGCAGCTCTTAGAGCAGCCGTTGTATCTGTTGTAAAAAAAGGATTACCGCAACCTCCACCAAAAACAACAACTCGACCTTTCTCTAGGTGTCGAATTGCTCTACGCCTTATATATGGCTCTGCAATTTGTTGCATTTCAATAGCAGTTTGAACTCTCGTCTCTACGCCTGCTCTTTCTAAACCATCTTGGAGGGTAATAGCATTCATTACCGTAGCGAGCATCCCTACATAATCAGCTGTAGCTCTATCCATCCCAGCCGCAGATCCTTTAAGTCCTCGAAAAATATTTCCACCGCCTACAACAATCGCTAGTTCAGTTCCGCTTTTAACAACTTTAGAAACATCCTCAGCTATAGATTTAACAATCTCAGGATCAATACCATATGGTTTTTCTCCCATTAGTGCTTCACCACTGAGTTTTATAAGAGCGCGAGAATAAGCCATTTTTAAACCTTATATAAACGACAGTAGCAAGTTCTTCTTAGCTCTTTTGAGATCTGTATGGATTTGCTGGCGAGAAAGTGCTCTTTGCTTTTAAATCAATCAATTTCTCAAAAGAGCTAAGAAGAACTTTAGGTAATAATTAAAGCTAGGTATATCTTCTAAGGCCTTCAATAGAAAAAATTGGTTTCGAGTCATATTATTGGAAAAAACTTTGCTGCATAAAGCAATCATTTTTGTTTGGCTATTAATCTTTTTTCATTTCTTAGACTTATAAATGAAAAAATATCGATTAATTACTTTAACTATTTTTAGTATTCAATTCCTCGTTGAGCTTTGATACCTTGTTCCTTAAAAGGATGCCTTAACAAGTTCATTTCTGTCACTAGATCTGCATTTTCAATAAGTTCTTTCTTTGCCTCACGACCGGTTAATACAACGTGAGTTAACCTAGGCCTTTCTTTAATGCCTTTTAAAACATAATCTAAAGGAATATATTTAAGTTTAATTGCAATATTTATCTCATCAAGAATTACTAACTTGTATGATTTATCTTTTAAAAAAGATGTTGCCTTATCCCAGGCTTTTAAGGCAAGCTCTTTGTCTCTGGAGCGATTTTGAGTTTCCCATGTAAACCCCTCACCAAGAGCATGCCATTTTAGTTTGTCCCCAAAACTTCTTAAGGCTTTTGCTTCACCTGGCTCCCAACCTCCTTTGATAAATTGAATTATCGCTACATTGTCTCCATGTCCTAAGGTTCTGATAGCCATTCCTAAAGATGCTGTAGTTTTCCCTTTGCCATGACCTGTAAAGACAATGATTAATCCTTTTTCGTTATTTCTTTGACTAAGCCTTAGCTGTTGAACTTCCTTCCTTTTTTTCATTCTTTCTTTATATTTTTCATCATCATTGCTTCCATCTTTCATATAGCCACCCATACCAATATCTTTTGACTCCTTGTCTAACCGTTTAAGTGTTTCTGAATTAATCTCTTGAGTATTCATTTTATTTTATTAATCAGTTTATATTCTATCTGTCTTACTTATTAAACCGTTTGAATTTAAATTATTTATATAAAGTTTTTGAGAGAGCATCATCAACAGCCTTTTGCTGATCTCTTTTAGTTATCCAATGATGATAAGTACGAGTATGAATTGCTACTGAGTGTCCCATCATTCTTGCTGAAACTGTATCTGGCAGCCCCATGTGAATTGTGCGAATTGCCCAAGCATGTCTCAAGTCATATGGAGTAAAAGGGATTTTGTATCTATGGAATTGTTCAGAAACTCTTCTGCCTACTTTTTGTAGAGTTGTGGTATCTAGACTTCGATTGACATTTGGTAAAGAATTTTCATCTTCTCCAAGCTTAAAAAGATCAAATTTTTCGACCCAGTCAGGATGAAATGGCCAGGATTGATGCTCTCCTGTTTTCGTATTAGGAAGAACTCTTAAAACTTTATCTCGTTTTTTAGTAAGAGATGAAAAATCACAAAAGAACACTTCATGATTTCTAAGACCATAAGTAGCCATTAAACCAAAAACTAATTTCCATTTAGCATTCGGTATTTTATTGAAAGTTTGAATAATTAGATTGTCATTTGGTAAATCTCTAAATTGAGCTTTATGCAAACCATAACCACATGCTTTTTCCTTCCAATCTTCAGGAAGGCTTATATTTAAGTATTTCGCAAATGATTGAAGAACAGTTCCACATTGAAGTCTGCTTCTAGTATTTTCTGAGTAACTTAATAAGGTTTCTATGAATAAGTCTTTCTTATGATTGTAATCCTTTTTTTTTGCTTGTTTCTCAAGCCTTCTTAAGTAGGGCTTATAAGCAGAATTCCAATTTGTATTAGCACTTGCGAGTGATTTCCCTTTTTTAGAAGGTTTAAAAAAATGTAATTCAAATTTTTTTATTCCTTCTTTAATCATTATATTATTTTCTTTTGTATTATTTCGCGGTTTTTTAGATAACCAAGCATCCCAATTAAATTGCTGATGCTCAAGTTGTAAAGAAATTAACTGAACAGATTTTTCGGCTTGTGCAAGTCCTTCTGCATTAAAAGGTAAGCCAAGACTAATTCTTTGGGACTTTGATTTTTCTGGAGAACCATTGCAAGGTAATGGACCTCGTAGTCCAAGCCTGTTCCCTCGCGGTTCGATTCTTAGCTTGATACCTTTTGAAGCGAAGTGAGTATTTAAAGCTTTAAGTTGTTTATTGAAATCCATTAGTGACATTAGTTACTGTTAGCTTTACGTCATATCGGGTTAGGCTCAACCCCTTAGCAAAACTTTTTTGAATGACTCGCGTCGGTGTTCTCTTAATGAATCTCGGAGGACCGGAACGAATTAAAGATGTAGGGCCTTTTTTATACAATCTTTTTTCTGACCCTGAGATAATAAGGATTCCCATACCTTTTTTTCAAAAGCCTTTGGCTTGGTTCATAAGTTCTTTAAGAAGTACTAAATCTCAAGAGGCTTACCAATCAATTGGTGGAGGTTCGCCCTTAAGGAGAATTACAGAGCAACAAGCAAGAGAATTGCAAAGCACTCTTAGAGAAAGGGGAGTTCAAGCAACTACTTATGTTGCTATGAGGTATTGGCATCCTTTTACTGAATCTGCGGTTGCTGATATAAAGGCTGATGGGATTAATCAAGTTGTAGTTCTTCCTCTTTATCCTCAATTTTCTATCAGTACAAGTGGTTCAAGTTTTAGAGAACTTAAAAGATTAAGAGAGTCTGATTTGGAATTTCAAAAATTACCAATTAGATGTATTCGCAGTTGGTTTGATAATCCAGGTTATATTTTCGCGATGGCGAAGTTGATTGAGGAACAGATCTTGCTATGTGAATCCCCTCAAAATGCGCACATTTGCTTTACTGCGCATGGTGTTCCCAAAAGCTATGTTGAAGATGCTGGAGATCCTTATAAAGATGAAATTGAGGACTGCTCGATTTTAATTATTGATCAATTGGAGCAAATTCTAGGTTATGGCAATCCATATACACTTTCATATCAGAGTCGTGTTGGCCCTGAAGAATGGTTAAAACCATATACAGAGGATGTTTTAGAGGAACTTGGTGAAGCTGGAACTAAAGAATTAATAGTTGTGCCTATAAGCTTTGTTAGTGAACATATAGAAACACTTCAAGAAATTGATATTGAATATAGGCAAATTGCTAAGGAAAACGGAATTTTTAAATTTAGACGAGTTAGAGCTCTTGATACATATCCAATTTTTATAGAGGGACTGGCTGATCTTGTAACTTCTTGCTTAGAAGGGCCAGAAATAAGTCTTGACGAAGCAGCGAAATTGCCAGAGCGTGTAAAACTTTACCCTCAGGAGAAATGGCAATGGGGTTGGAACAATAGTGCTGAAGTATGGAATGGAAGAGTTGCAATGTTTGTTTTTATAATATTTTTATTGGAATTAATAATTGGCAATGGTCCTTTGCATTATTTAGGACTTCTTTGATGATTAATTCTTTAGGTTGTACAAAAATCTAATCGAAAAGTGAGAGAGCTTACAAATAAGAATTAAATTTTGCATTTGATTTTTATATTTTCTGGGCAAGGCAAGCATTAGCCATATAACATTTATTGAAAGAGCAAAGTTTAACCGTGACCCTGACTTCTTCACCTGTAGACCTAGGTGATTATGGGAATCAGGAATATAAGCAGATGCTTGGTGCTGATGCGCTTATGGATTCTTTGCGACGACACTCAGTAGAAACAATCTTTGGATACCCTGGTGGAGCAATACTTCCTATATATGATGCGGTATATAAGGCTGAACAAGCGGGATGGTTAAGACATATTCTTGTTAGGCATGAGCAAGGTGGTGTGCATGCTGCAGATGGTTATGCAAGAGCTACTGGGAAAGTAGGTGTTTGCTTTGGTACGTCTGGCCCGGGAGCTACAAACCTTGTTACAGGAATTGCTACAGCTCAGATGGATTCTGTACCCTTGGTTGTCATTACAGGGCAAGTGCCTCGAGCTGCAATCGGAACAGATGCATTTCAGGAAACAGATATTTTTGGTATCACTTTGCCAATTGTCAAGCATTCTTGGGTTGTTAGAAATCCTTCCGAGATAGCTTCAGTCGTTGCACAAGCTTTCTTTATTGCATCTTCTGGGAGACCTGGACCAGTACTTATTGACATTCCTAAAGACGTTGGACAAGAGCTATTTGATTATTTACCTATAAAACCTGGTTCTGTAATCCCACGTGGGTTTCAATTGCCAACCCCCCCTGAATTGCAATCACTTGAGGATGCTTTAGATCTTATTGAAAATTCTTATAAACCTCTTTTATATGTAGGAGGGGGACTTATTGCTGCCGGAGCTCATCAAACTTTAGCGAAGTTAGCTCATCGTCATCAGCTACCAGTAACAACAACTTTGATGGGCAAAGGCGCATTTGATGAAAGGAACCACCTTTCAGTTGGAATGCTTGGTATGCACGGAACTGCGTATGCAAACTTTGCAGTTACAGAATGCGATTTATTAATTGCTTTAGGAGCTAGATTTGATGACAGGGTAACTGGCAAATTAGATACTTTTGCACCTAAGGCAAAAGTTATCCATTTTGAAGTTGATCCTGCAGAAATTAATAAAAATAGAAAAGCTGATGTTGCAGTATTAGGTGATTTAAGTATTAGCATTGTTAAGTTATTAGATTTGAGTGAGAGTAGAGAAATAAAACCTAAAACTGAAAAATGGATATCAGTAATTGATAAGTGGAAAAAACAATATCCCCTTTCTCAGCCATCAAATAAGGGAGAAATATTTCCTCAGGAAGTGCTAATAGAAGTAAGAGATATTATGCCAGATGCCTATATAACAACTGATGTGGGCCAGCATCAAATGTGGGCAGCACAGTATTTAAGGAATGCACCTCGTCAATGGATTAGCAGTGCAGGTTTGGGTACTATGGGTTTTGGCGTTCCTGCAGCACTAGGTGTTCAAACTGCATTGCCTGATAAAGACGTTGTTTGTATTGCTGGCGATGCAAGTATCCTTATGAATATTCAGGAATTAGCCACTATTGCTGAGTATAAATTAAATGTAAAGATTGTAATAATTAATAATCAATGGCAAGGAATGGTTCGCCAGTGGCAAGAAAGTTTTTATGAAGAACGTTATTCAGCAACTGATATGTCAAAAGGAGAACCTGACTTTGTTACTTTGGCAAATTCTTTTGGGATATCAGGTGTATTAATTAGTGACCGTAAAAACTTTAAAGAAAAACTCAAAAGTGCTTTATTAGATCCTGGCCCTCGATTAATTGATGTTCATGTAAGAAGGGATGAGAATTGTTATCCAATGGTCCCACCAGGGAAGTCAAACTCTCAAATGGTTGGACTTCCTGTTCATCCAGAAACTTGCTAAAGAATCAAATTAAATATTTTTATTTTGAAGTATGATTACTTAAATGAATATAGAATTTTAATGAATGTGGTTGAGTATTTCAAATGATAAGATTGTTCTTCTTGCTTTTAGCAATATTATTATTACCTTTGGCAACATTATCAGCAGAGGTCTTACAGGTTAATAGCTATAATAGATTATTAATAGGTGATAATAATAGGAGTTATAAAGTAAAAATTGCTTGCATCGAAGCTTTGCCTAATAAAGAGAATTTGGCTTTTAATTGGTTACGAGAAGAATTGCCAAGGAAAACAAAAGTAAATATTAAACCTAAAGCTTTTATGGAAGGAGTCTTGATAGCAAGTTTGATAGATGTTAAGTCTAAGAAAGATTTAGGAAAGTCCATGGAAATAGAAGGACTTGCTCGACTTGACTGCTCTGAATGATAATTAAAAATATAGAATAAGAACTTAATTCGAGACTATTGAGCTCCACTGACGTGATCTTACTTTATCTCTTCTCCAAGAATTAAAAAGATTTTTCTCTTTAAAAGTACAAATATTACTAATACTAATGTTTTTAGATTTAACACCTTCTTTAATAAGTTGATAATATGCTAATAATCTTATATCAAGGAGGAATTTATTTATATCTTTTCCTTTCTTTATTATTTTTAATCTTAGCATTGATTCAATCTTACTTTCTTTAATTTTAGGCAATGTATCTTTTTTTGATTGAAGGGAATTTTCTATACTGGTGATTACTGTTGAATCCACTTCGTAATGTTTTGAAGATATGCAAGGCCCTATAGCAACGATTAGGTCATCAGACTTGCACCCATTCTTTATAAGACTTTGAGTTGTATTTTTTATAACATTTTTTGATAGGCCTTTCCAGCCTGCATGTGTGGCAGCAACATTTCCTTGGTTTAAGTCTGCAAAGAGTATGGGTATGCAATCAGCTGAATATATCCATAAGCTTTGATTCTTAGAGTCGCTAATCATGCTATCAGCATCTATAAGATTTAAATCATAAGATTGACTAGCCTTAATTACTTTATTGCTATGAACTTGATTTAAGAGATGTATATCTGGCCTTTCATTGATTAATTGTTTAATTAATGATTCAGGGCTTTGCTTTTGACTTAACTTCGTAAAAAAGAAATTCTTAAACCCATTCTTAGAAAGTAGTTCTGATTCAAAATAGCTTATACCTTTTTGATCTCTTAGGTGCCAAATACTTTCATTAATCAATTTGTTTAAATATGTTTATTGATTCTTAAATTTAAACCTATTGTAAATTAATCTCCCAAATCTCTTAACATCCAGAAACCAGCAAATTTCTTTTCGTCAGGATTAACTTGTATGGATATAAATTGAAGCCCTTGTGCTTTTTTAATAGAAGTTTCCATCATCTCCTGAGTGTTTTGAGCCATTTCTTCTGAGATGTCTGTTACCAGCCATCTGTCTTCTTGGCCTGTTTCAAGGATCAATTGTCTACCTTCTATTACTAGTCTGACTGGTTCAATTCCACTCAACCAAGCCGACAAAGCTAGTGAACGAGAAACACTAAATAATCTAAGACCAGGGATAGAAATATTTTCTTTTATAGAAGATTTTATTGGTATTAATCCATTGAATTCCATTGGCCATTCTTTAGCTTCTCGAAGTGTATTTAGGTCAAGTGAAGCTAGGCTCCATGCATCTGCTCTAAGTGCCTCGGGTAAAGGTACTGGTTGGTTGAAAATTCTTTGTGGAGGAGGAGCTAGTGGGCCAGCCATATACCCTTCTTGTTTTGGATAGAATTCTTTCTCTCTGTGCTTTAA
>CACPKH010000009.1 GCA_902634515.1 uncultured Prochlorococcus sp.
ATATTTGTTAGCTGAAGTACTATTTGCTATCGGTTCTAATTCTTGAATAATTTTAAGTAATTGATTTTCACTAGCCTTTTCGAAAAGGCTTGCATCAATAAAATTATTAGGTCCTAGAATATCTTTTGCTAAATCTGATTTTTCCGCTAATTTCACAACCCTAGTAAAAACGGACTGTACTGACTTAAGTTGGCCCGACACTCTTAATGAAGTAAGCAATTTAGCTCTCTTATATATATCATTAGGATTATTAAGTAATCTATCTATATCTGCAGTTTCTCCAACTAATGATGATGCTATATCTATATCTGTTCCTTTCTCCTCTAGCAATGAAAGAATTCTAATTCTAAAGAAGTCTTTCATATCCTTTAATAGTTTTTTATCATTTAAATCAAAATCTGGGAAAAGAGTTGATATATTTAGAAGATAGTTTAGGTTAAATTCAATATTTATGTTTTCTAAAATAAGAAAAATTCCATTAGCAGCTCTTCGTAGAGCAAATGGATCAGATGATCCACTAGGCCTTATCCCTTTCGAAAATATACTAAGCAACAATTCTAGTTTATCGATTAATGCTAACAAAGAACCTAATAATGAGGTTGGCAACTCTGCTGTAGATGACTCAGGTTTATATTGCTCCAACACGGCTAAAGCTATTTCTGAATCAAAACCTTCTGCCAATAGATATTTAGATCCTATAACCCCTTGAAGTTCTGGAAACTCAGAAACCATTTGACTTACTAAATCATTTTTAGAAAACAAAGCAGCTTCTTCTAAAAAGGAAGTTTCTTTAGAAGATAATTTTAATAATTCAGATACTTTTCTAGATAACCACATAATTCGTTGAACTCTTTCAAATAATGAACCTAAGCCTTCAGAGAATGTGACCTTATTTAATAGTTTATTTCGTTCAAGAGATTTAACTGACTGATCTGTTTGATAAAAATATCTAGCATCTGAGAATCTAGCTTTAATGACTTTTTCATTACCCTTTCTGATGTTATTTGTTGCTGTTTCTAATCCATTGCTAATACAAAGAAACTTAGGGTTTAATACATCATAAGAAGTTAATGAGAGGGGATCATCTACAAAGTTTTGCAAGCGCAAGGGGATATAACGTTGATGTTGTCTCATTACAATAGAAAGAACTTCAGGAGGTAATGAGAGAAAAGAAGAATCAAAGTCACATTCAATCAAAAAAGGTGATTCAACTAAATCAGTCAATTCTTCTAAAAGTGAGCTTGGATTCTCTGGTATTGCATTTAGTCTTAAACTAGCATTTAGAATAAGTTCATTAATAAGATCTCTTCTTATATCTCTATCTACAATAACTCCAATATCTTTTAGAGTCTCATGATATTTTTCTATGGAATTAATAGTAACTGAACTTTTAATTAAACGATGACCCTTAGTCGTATTACTAGATTGAATCCTAGAATCAGTCCCTAAAATTTCTAATGGTAATACTTGATCATTAAGCAAGCACAAGATCCATCTAATAGGTCTTGAAAAGCGTAAGTCGCCATTTGCCCACCTCATAAATCTTTTGCCTTGAAGATTATTGACCCATTGGGGGATCAAATCAGCTAACAAAATAGATACATCTTCCCCTTCCTCTAATTTGGTTGCAAAGACAAAGGGACCTTTAGGCGTTTCTCTAATCTCTAGTTGATTAGTAGAAACATTATATCTTTTTGCAAATCCAATAGCTGCTTGAGTTGGCTTGCCATCGTTGAATGCCAGAGAAGAGGGAGGGCCTTTTATTTCAATAGAACAGTCTTTAGCCTTCTCAGCAAGGCCTGAGACTGACAAAACTAGACGCCTAGGAGTGCTTGAACATGCAATATTGTCATAAGAAACCTTTCTCTTGCTAAAATCAGCTTTGACAAGTGATTTTAGTTGGGGTGCGATAACGCTTGCAAAATGAGCTGGTAGTTCTTCAGTACCTATCTCCAACAAAAAATTTGGCACCTATAAAATGAAGTATTTGTTTCTCACTTTATTAAAAACCTGCGAAAAAAGTATGATTCCTATATCAGAATTATATTAAACAGGGATTCGTGAAAAAAGGACCAATAGAAACAAGTGATATAGATAAACAGGATCTTTTCCCTTGTTTAGTAAATGGCGGCGATAAAAGTAGGTTTGAGCAATTTAAAGCTAGTAGCAATTATTTAGAGGAGCCTCTCTTTAATGAACTAAAAAACGATTCTGACCACTTCACCAATGATGCTGTTCAATTACTAAAATTTCATGGCAGTTATCAACAAGACAATAGAGAGAATAGACAAAAGGGTAGTAATAAAGACTGGCAATTGATGCTAAGACTTAGAAGTCCTGGAGGAACAATCCCTTCATCTCTTTTTATTGCCTTAAATGATTTATCAAACAGATTAGGGAATCAAACTCTTAGGGCAACAACTAGGCAAGCATTCCAAATGCATGGAATTAGAAAAGAGAATCTCAAGGAGGTTATAGGGATCATAATTAAATCAATGGGTTCAACCCTCGCAGCCTGCGGAGATATAAATAGAAATGTAATGGCTCCAGCTGCTCCATTCAGTCATGGTGGTTACCCTATTGCACGAAAACTTGCCAATGACATAGCTGACTTGCTAACGCCTATAAAGGCAGAAGAAACTTATTTAGACATTTGGGTTGATGGAGATTTGACCTATAGGATTAAATCCTCTGAAAAAGTTAAACGAGTTAAAGAACGTCAATTGAAAGGTGGTATCTTTAGTGGAGATACAAAAGAACCGCTATATGGGAAAACATATCTTCCAAGAAAATTCAAGTGTGGAGTTACTGTACCTGGAGATAATTCTATAGATATTTTAACGCAAGATATTGGGCTAGTAGCATTTACTAGTAAAAGTGGTCAGCTAGAAGGTTGTAATGTCTATATAGGGGGAGGGATGGGAAGAACACATAACAATGATGAAACTTTTGCAAGAATTGCAGATCCACTTGGATACGTTTCAGCGGAACATATATTAGATCTTGTTCAATCCATTTTAGCCCTACAAAGAGATTACGGTGACCGGAAAACAAGACGCCATTCTCGAATGAAATACTTAATACATACAAAAAAAATAGACTGGTTTACAAAAACATTAAAATCAAAATACTTTAAATATACAATAAATGAACTGAGAACAGAGCCTACGCCACAGTTAGTTGATTACCTTGGTTGGCATAGACAAACTACTAACCTATCCTTTGTAGGTATTCCCTTATTATCTGGCAGGTTAGACAACAAACTTAAAACAAATCTTGTTAAAATTGTTGATAAATTCAAGCTTGAAATTCGTATTACCCCGAATCAGGACTTGCTACTCTGCAATATAGGGAATTTTCAAAAGAACGCCGTAAGGCATTCCTTAATGGAAATGGGTATTTCAAATCCAGAGAACCCAAATCCAATAAGAAGACACGCATTAGCATGTCCTGCACTACCTTTATGTGGTTTAGCAATAACAGAGGCTGAGCGATCGTTACCTGACATTCTTGATCGTATAGAGAATCAATTAAAAATAAAGAAAATTAATAAAACTATTTTAGTAAGGATGACTGGCTGTCCAAATGGATGTGCTAGACCTTACATGGCTGAATTAGCATTAGTAGGAAGCGGTGTAGATCAATATCAACTTTGGCTTGGTGGAAGTAGAAATCTTCAACGTTTAGCTAAGCCATATATTCAAAAAATGCCTTTAGAAAAATTGGAACTAACTCTTGAGCCGTTATTGACGAGTTGGAAAAGTGCTTCTAAAAGTATTAGTTTTGGAGACCACATAAATGAGATGGGAGATCAATTAGTAAATCAATTATTATCTGGTGCCCAAGAACCATAAATTGCATAAGAAGAATGTGTTAACCAAGCCCACAATTGATCTCCATAGCTAAAGTGCCACCATTCATTGGGGTGCTGAACAAATCCAGCTCTTATCATCACATCGCAAAGAAGCATCCTCCTTGAATGAAATAACAAATATTTAGGATTAGATGAATTAATAGATAATTCCTTATAAAAGTTGGGAGTTGAGATGTCTCCAAGCTCATCAATTTCGCCTCCCATTTCCAAAGGTCCAGAATTATCTGCAAGTGTTAGATCAATAGCAGCACCGGTACTGTGAGGAGGTGGCGTTAACGGATTTACACTTGGAGGGGCCCAAAACTGTTCAACTTCATTAATTAAAGACAAAAATTCCTTCGATTGATCATCTGAATTAGGTTTAATTCCCCTTACTTTGCATTCTGTTTTTATTACATGATTAACCATAAATTCCTGAACACTTATAGGACGCCAAGCATCAAAGATTGCAAGTCTTAAGTCATTACACTCCGCTTTAAGTAAGTTTTGAGCTATTTCAAGGAATTTTATAACTTCATTACGGAGCATCCAGGGATTTGCAATGCTTCCATAAGGTGCACCAATTGATAAATAAGGATGAGGTTCTAATCTATGGAAATTTACAGGAATCTCTAAGAGAGGTTCACTTAATGGTTTTATAGGTATTTGAGACCAAGGTCTATTCAAGATAAACTCCATTATAAAAAATTCTTTCCACAGGATGGGGAGATTTTTCCACAATTATAATCTCGTTTTTTAAAGCAAATAAAAGCTCTCTCATATGTTTTTAAAAAGAATCTATAATTAATTTAATGTTTTCTCCTAGTTTGATTTAACAACTTAAACCTATAGTGATTTTTCCAAAACCTTTATGATCATTGACTTTAATAGAGTGTAGATTAATCTAGTTTCTTTTATTATTTTTTTATCATTCAAACGTTTTTAAACTCATAATGTTCTAAATTATACAAAACCCAACATGAGTCTCAAATGAATCTCGTTCGAGACTCATTTTTGTGGAAAACTTTAGTTTAGTTGTACTTCTTGACTAAAACGATTCTTATACGATTCCATGCACCCTTTAATTAAATCATTTTTCTCAAGAAAAGGGTCTGAGTTTAAAATATAAATTGCTTCATTTCTTGCAAGATCAAGCATCGATACATCATCAATTAAGTTAGCCAAGGCAAAATCAGGCAACCCAGACTGCCTAGTACCAAGAATTTGACCGGGTCCTCTTAAACGAAGATCTAATTCTGAGATTTCAAACCCATCATTCGAATTTACTAATACTTCTAAACGTTTTTTAGATTGTGGAGTTTTCCCTGTATCAATTAACACGCACTCAGAGAAATTAGTGCCCCGACCAACACGTCCTCGCAATTGATGTAATTGGGCAAGTCCAAAGTGATCAGCATTATCAATAATGATAACTGTAGCTTCGGGGACATCTATACCAACTTCTATAACAGTTGTAGAAACAAGAATTTTTAAACGTCCTGAATGAAAGTCATCTAAAACTAATTTCTTTTCCTTAGATTTCATTCTTCCATGCAATAAACCAATATTTAAATCTGTAAAAATCTCTTGAGACAATTCATTAAAAACGTCAACAGCCGATCTTAAGTCTACATTCTCTGACTCCTCAACTAAAGGTAAAACGTAATATGCTTGTTCGCCTAATGATATTTTGTGTTTTATTATCTCAAATGCTTTATTGCGTTGAGATGATTTCAACAAAGTAGTTTTTATAGGAGTTCTACCAGGAGGAAGTTGATCAATTTGACTAACATCAAGATCACCATGAACTGACAATGCAAGTGTTCTTGGTATAGGAGTAGCTGTCATTGATAAAAGATGAGGTTGAAGACCTTTACTTAACAATTGATTCCTTTGATTTACACCAAATCTGTGTTGTTCATCTACTACAACTAAACCTAGACGAAAGAAATTTACTCGGTCTTCAATTAACGCATGAGTACCAACAATAATATCAACATTGCCAGAAGATAAATTATTAAGAATCTCAACACGTTTGCCAGGATTAGTTGAACCTGTTAGCAATTCAACTCTTACATTTAACTGAGGCAGCCATTTACATAGGTTCTTATAATGTTGTTGAGCTAAAACTTCAGTTGGAGCCATTAAAACTCCTTGCCATTTTGATTGTACTGCTTTTAACAAAGTTGCTATTGCTATAATCGTTTTTCCACTTCCAACATCACCTTGAACCAATCGAGTCATAGGCTCAGTTAAAGAAAGGTCATTGTTTATTTCGTCAAGGACTCTAATTTGTGCATCAGTTAATGAAAATGGTAGTAATTTAAAAAATTCGTTTACAAGGAAATTGTCTACTTGGGTAATTGATATTTTAGGGGCGATCCTACTCTTAAGTTGATTACGTCTTAGTAGTAGTCCCAATTGCATAAAAAGAAATTCATTAAAAATGATTCTTTTACGAGCGGAATCAAGTAAAGCTTTATTAGTAGGCCTATGAATCTGAAGCAGGGCTTGATTGATAGGCACAAGAGATAGATAACTCAAACGTTCTTGAGGTAATGGATCTGGCCAATCCTTAACTAAGGGTAAGCATAAAGAAATTAGCGATCTGATTCTTTCAGCTGTAATACCCTTTGTAAGGGAATAAATAGGCAATATCCTTCCTATAGAGGCAGACTTAATTATTGAATATGAATTATCTAGTATTTCTATTATTGGATCTACAAATGTTTTACCATAAGAACTTTCCTTTACTAATCCACTAACGGCAATAAGTGAACCTTTGGTATAAAGACTTTCCTGCTTTTTAAGGAAGGACTTATTAGATAACCTTTTACCCGCAAAAAACTTAGTAATCTTAATTTTGCCGCTTATATCTTGAATATTGATATTTAAAATTGAAAGGTTTTTATTTCGAGGACTTATAAAAGATCCTACGCTACGTACATAAGCAAGTATAGTGGCTGTCTCTCCAGATTTTAATTCAGAAATTCGCTTGATAATTGAATAATCTATATAATCCTTTGGGAAATAAAGTATTAAATCCTTTATAGTTAATATTCCAAGTTTTGATAAAGAATCTGTTATTTTAATGCCAATACCTTTAACAGAACTTATTGCACTATCTATTTTTAGTAAAGAGTCTTTCTTCTCTATAGTTAAATCAATATCTCCATTTATCCTTAGCTTTGGCGCATTAAAAGTCTCTTCATCTTTATTTAAATTTGTTATCTTATAAAGTAGCTTTCTTGTTCTAACAACTAAAAAGCGTCTTTTCTTATTAGTTAATGTAGAATATTCTTTGAATTGTTGAGATAAATAGTTTAGTTGGCTATGAATTTCCTGAGTTATCATATCATTATCAATAAGCTTAAGTTTATTAGAAAGAAAAGTATTGAAATTCTCATTTCTTCCTAAAATATTTACAAAACCTTTTTCTGCCTCTAATGTTAGAGACTTTTGAAGTAATCTGAGTAGAGTATTAAAATCTTTAGTTTTATCAGAGTTTGTTGATTTAATGATTTTTTTTAATTTTACTGGACCACCAATTATTTCTAAGGTGATCCTGTAGTTTCCTGTTTTTCCAATATGACTCCTTTCTTACAAGATTATTTAAAAGCTTTTTATATTTATTGAGGATGTTTCTAGATTGACGTAATTCAAATTCATCAAATTCTAATTCAGAAGGAGTTATAAATAAACAAAATATATCGACTATATTTTCTATTTCATTAATAGGCAACCTAATTCTAAGTAAGTTAGTAGGAGAGTCTAATGTAGGAATTTGATTAGTAATTACAGCATCTAAAAGACTTGTGGGTATAAAGGTATGAATTAACCCTACCCTTAGCAATTCAATATTTATAAGATGTGAAGTATTCCTCAACCTTCTTTGGAGTGCGTTTTCAAGAGAATTAATCCAATACAGAATCTCCTGAGGAGACTCTGGAGTGATTAAATTTTTATTGTATTCATTTGAATAATTTAAATTATTCTCTTCTAAATCAGATGAATCTTCTTTACTTTGTATGTTTTTTTTAAAAGGTTTGAATGAAATTGCCTTTTCCGCTAGAGCTAATACCGAATTAAAAATATCGGCCTTCTCATCTCTTAGGGAAAGATCTTTATTATCCTTATCAATATTATCGAAGGTATCATCTGAATCAATGTTTCTGTAACTATCATCTGACAAACTTGAGTTTAATGGAACATACCAAGGCTCTAAATTTAATTCACTTTCCAGTGGTAATGACAGTCCAAGTTCGATAGATTTATCCTTATAGCCTAAATTAACGTTAGTCTGAGTATCATCAGATTTAAGCTTGTCTTTAATAGACTGCCTTGACTTTTCTATCAAAGCATCATTTTCATTTTCAATTGTTTTTGAAAGATCTAATAAGTGCTCTATTGTTATAAGTGAATTAGTTTCTAAAAGTATTCCCCTGATTTTATCTTGGAATATATCTTGCTCACTCTCTAATGGTAGTTGTGATAATTCACTCTTAGTTGATGTTATTAATTCTAAAATAGCTTTCTGGGTTGATCTGTGAATAGATTCTCTTAGATGTCGCAAATATAAAGCGTAGGTCTTGTAAATTTCTGGATAAACAGTTTTACCTTGGGATTGTAAAAGGTCTAATTGTTTCTGAGGTTCCAAGATCTTACCAAGCTTAAAAACTAATTAATTCGACGAAATAGAGGCTACTTCCTCTGCAAAGTCAACATTTTTAACTTCAATACCCTCTCCAAGAGTGTATCTAGTAAATCTTCTTACTTTTAGGTTTTCTCCAATTTGGCCTGATACTTCTTTAATTAACTCTTCAACTGAAACTGAACTATCTTTTATAAAAGGTTGGTCCAAAAGTGCTAATTCTTTTAATCTCTTTCCAATTCTTCCTTCTACAATTTTTGATTTAATTTGTTCAGGCTTGCCTTCTAAGTCATCTCTTCCCATTTCAATGCTCTTTTCTCTATTAACTATTTCATCTGGGATTTCTTCAACTGAAACATATTCAACATTTGGACAAGCTGCTATTTGCATAGCAACATCCCTTAAAAGGCCCTTAAAAATGTCTCCTCTAGCTACAAAATCAGTTTCACAATTAAGTTCTAAAAGAACTCCCACTCTAGATCCAGTATGGATATAGCTTCCTATTGACCCTTCTGCAGCCACTCTACTTGATTTCTTTTCTGCACTTGCTATACCTTTTTGACGAAGCCATTCAATCGCTTTTGTAAGATCTCCTGATGTTTCTGAAAGAGCCTTCTTACAGTCCATCATTCCTGCACCTGTTTTATCTCGAAGATCTTTAACAAGTTTTGCTGTTATGTCAGCCATGTTTTTAATGAGTTGTTAATGAATTTTAAAGTTGAAAAGACACCTAATAAGACCTAAGGCCAAATGTTTGCAAAAAAAGTAGATAGATTATGCTAGCGATTTCTATCAAGCAGATTATCTATTACGTCCTCCAGAACGTTGTTCATTAGCGCCATGTCTACCTTCATTAATAGCATCTGCAAGCCTGCCTAAGACTAACTGTACAGATCTAACTGCATCATCATTACAAGGAATTGGCACCTCGCAAAGATCTGGGTCGCAATTTGTATCAAGCATGGAGATTAAAGGTATATCTAATTTTCGAGCCTCTAATACTGCATTGGACTCCCTTCTTTGATCAACAAGCACAACAACGTCAGGTAGTCTTTTCATTCCTTTAAGACCGCCTAAATATTTTTGAAGTCTCTCAAGTTCATGCCTAAGAACAGAAGCCTCTTTTTTAGGCCTCATTGCAATGGCTCCACTTGATTCCATCCTCTCAAGGTCCTTTAGACGATCAATGCGAGCTTTCATAGTCGTCCAATTAGTAAGCATGCCTCCTAGCCACCTTTGATTTACATAGGAGGAACCACATCTAAGTGCCTCTTGAGCTACTACTTCAGAAGCCTGCTTTTTAGTACCTACAAATAAAAAGCGTTTACCGCTTTTTGCTGCGTTTCTTGTCCACTTATATGCATTATTCATGCATAAAGCTGTTTTTACAAGATCAATTATATGAACGCCATTTCTCGCACAGTATATGTAGCGAGACATCTTGGGGTTCCATCTACGTGTTTGGTGACCAAAATGGGCACCTGCTTCCATCATCTCAGAAAGACTTACTACAGCCATGTTGTTAGGGTTTCGGGTTGGCCTCCACCTGACAGGGAAAAACAAACCTAGTCAAAATTTGATTAAGTTTGTTCTCACCCGAAACAGTCAGGTGTGTGGAGTTAATTACTTAGATAATTTAACAAAGAATTGAATTAACGTATAGCTAATCGCTTTGCCTCCCGAAAAATTTCCCTAACACCTATCAAATTTAAAGGTATTCGTAATATTTCCATAGCAATAGAAGGGTGGCCGTTATTGATCAATAAATTCAGCAAGGGCTTCAAGGTATTTGTATTAATAATTCCGCCGAGAGTTAAAAACTCCCATAGGAAACGATGAATATAAGTATATTGAGTTATAAGTCTTACTCTAAATGTAGGATGCTTAAGGTAAAAGATAAGAGCCATCTTTGCTCGTTCTCTTTCTATTCTAATTAAGTCAGGTATTTGTTTTATGGTTAATGCAGGGTGCCAATGATAACCCTTTGCTTCGTAAGATTTAACAAGCTTTACACCCATCATTTTGAGGCGCTCACCAAGTTCGAGATCCTCCCATCCATATAATTTAAATGCAGGATCAAATAAACCAGCCTGCTCTAAAACACCTCTATCAATCGCAACATTCCCAGTGGCAAAATATGCCCATGAAGTATCCCTTAACTTATGACGTTCAGTAGTTGGATCAGTAAAATTTGCAGTATTTATTACTGGACCATAAGTAAAGCAAAGCTTGTTATTAAAATTCTTCCAAGCATTTTTTAGAGATCTTATATGAGAAGAAAGGAATGTTTTAGTTACAACCAAATCACTATCGATGAAAACTATCACATTGCCTTTAGCATTTTGCACACCATTGTTTCTTGCTTGGCCAGGACCAGCATGATTCTGCTTAATCAAGCGAACATGAATGAATTCTTGAGATTTTTCATATAAAAAGTCAATAGTGCCATCTGTTGATCCATCATCAACAACGATAACTTCATATCCATCTATCTCATTAGACAGTTCTTGTTTTTCAAGTGCTGATAAGCACTTCCTCAATATAGGAAGTCTATTATATGTGGGTATTACAACGCTTATAAACATCCTTAATTAAATCCTATTGGCAAAGTAAAAAACATTCATATATCAGAAATATTTGGCTGGGAAAAAATCCTTAGTCTGCTGCTCCACCATTATTTGCAGTTCCTGTAACTCCATTACCTGCACCCTCACCTGCGGAACGTAATTTACGTTTTTTAAATTTGCGAGCATATGCTCTATTTCTCTCATGTTTTTCCTTTTTTAGATTCCTTCTTTTAGACATAGTTCAAATTAATCATTACAAGTGATACTAATCTACTCAATCATGGGGAACTATTGAACCATCTTCCATTTTTAAGAGACGATCTGCCACATCAAGAATTCTTTGATCATGAGTAACCATAAGAACTGCACAAGATTGTTCTAAGGCCAAGCGTTTCAATAATGAGACTATTTCTCTACCTGTAACACTATCTAAAGCTGCTGTAGGTTCGTCTGCAAGTAAAAGTTTTGGACGAGCAGCAAGAGCTCTGGCAATGGCTACACGTTGTTTTTGTCCACCTGAAAGATCATTAGGTAATTTATGAAGTTGGTCTGACAAACCTACTTCTCTCAACCATTCTCTTGCCTGATCTCTTCGTGATCTATACGAATAACCATTTAATAAATCAGCTCCCATTTGAACATTTTGTTCAGCTGTTAAACATCTGAGTAGATTATGACCTTGGAAAATCATTCCAATTTGTTTTCGTAACCGTTGTCGAGTTTTTCTAGAGGAATTTCTTAATTGATTACCTAAAACAACCAAATCACCTTCTTGAATGTGTCTTAAAGCCCCAATTAATGTTAATAAAGTTGTTTTGCCACATCCAGAAGGTCCAGTCAACAAGACAACTTCTCCTGGTTGGATGTTCATAGAAATTGAATGAAGTACTTTTCTTCTCATATGGCCAATACCGAACCAATGAGATAGACCATTGATTTCCACTGCGGAGTCTTCTGTCATTTATGAGAATTACAAAGTTTCATCATTAATTAAAAGATTTCAGCTGGATCAGCATCAACAAGTCTTTTCATTGCTAAAGAAGCGGAGGCCATGCACATAAATAAAATCAAAGAGAAGACTAATAATGCTCTTTCAGAATTCATAGCTACAGGTAACTTAGTTGATGTTCTAACTAATGCATACAAGCATTGGCCCGTTAAATAGGCCGGTAAGTATCCTAATATGGAAAGGAATAAACCTTCTCTTGCTACAACAGCTAACAAATCTTTTAATTTATATCCCATAGCAAGTAGAGTTGCATATTCTGGCAAATGATCGCTAACATCGCTATACAATATCTGATAAACAATTACACAACCAACGACAAAACCCATTGCGGCTCCTAGTGTAAAAATAAAACCAATAGAAGTACTATTCTTCCAATAATTTTTTTCAAATTCTATAAAATCATTTAAAGTTAAAACGGTTACATCGTTGGGTAAGCTTTTAGTTAATGACAAAGCAACTTTATTAACATCACTATTATCCTTTAATCGTATTAGTCCTATCTCAATACTGCCTTTAGGATTACTAGGAAGTAATTTTAAGAATGTTTCTCTGCTTGTAATTATATTACCGTCAGCTCCAAAAGAAGGTCCTAAACTTACTAATTCAGCTACTCGTATTCTCTTACCTGCTACTTCAGTTTCAACAGATCTTCCTTTCAAGAACCAATCCTCTATTGGTCCAAACTCTTTTCTAGAAAGAGTGTCAAATAATACTCTTCCTTGAATCTTTAATAGTTGAGATTTCTTGTTAAAATCTTTATTAATTAACAAAGGATCATTTGGTTCAAAACCTAATGCGAGAATAGAACGAGTAACAAGAGTTTTAGGGTTTCGCCAAAGCAAGAAATTCCAATTGACTGGAGTAATTCCATCGACTTGATCATGAGCCATTGATTGAATAAGCCTTCTACGAGGAAAGCCACTCATTGCAATAGAACTCATTGAACGTGGACTAACTAAAACCAAATCAGCGTCAAAAGACTTATGAACAGTAACACTTGCATCAAACAAACCATCTCTAAAACCTAATTGCATGAACATAAGAATTCCAGCAAAGCAAATACCAGCCAAAGCAACAAACAAACGTAATGGTTGCCTAGTTAATAACAACCAAGATAATGGAATTCTTCTCGACTCAATAAATCTAATTCTCATTAGGGATTGAACCTAGCTATAACTTTCATACCAGTATAATTTGAGACTTTTTCAGAAGAAATAGGATCTAGAGTAACTCTTACTTCAACAATTCTTGCATCAGCATCTCCTGTAGGATCAGTAGACAAGACTCTTCTTTGTTGAATTTGTGGACTAATTCTAGTAACTGTGCCATTAATATATCCTTGGAATCCTCCATTTTCACTAATTAAAGATACTACCTGTCCAATTCTTACTCGACTAATATCTGATTCATAGACTTCGATTAACGCTTCCATAGATTTATTTCGGCCTACTTCTAATACACCATCTGAGCCAGGTCTTTCACCTTGACGATAATTTAATTTCAGGACAATTCCATCAATAGGACTTAAAAGTTGACTACTTTTTATGTCTATTTTTATTCTTGAAATTTCAGATTTAAGCTCATTTTCCCTACCAATTAATTTATTTAAGTTGTCCTGTTCCATGTCAAGAACAGAAAGTGGGGCTGCTCCCTGCAATGCTGCTTTCTCGTACCGACTGACCTGACGACTTTGAATGATTATATTATTCTGGATAGTATTTAAACGCGCAGTAAAAATATTTAAGTCAGCCAAAAGTGCTTCTCTATTATCAAATATTGCAAGAACTTGTCCAACCTTAACCTCATCTCCTTCTTCGACCAAAATCTTTGAAATCCTAGGTATTCCTCCTGTTCTTAATAATGGAGCGGCTAGCATTCTGGTCTCGCCATTGGGTGTGATTTGACCTAATGCTGCTACTGACTCAATTGGTCTTTCTGAATCTTCTAAAGACAATGGCGTAATGGTCTTAGTTGAATTAATAGATTGGTTTAGGAAAATAATGCCTATTGATAATCCAGCTAAAGTTATAACAAGTCCTTTTTTGTATTTCAATTCTGAAAAATTTTTGGGCAATCGAACAGTACCAATTCTATATACTGCTCTGCCCAAGTAGCTCCAAAGATTTTTGTTAGTACTTGCCTTGTCTTTTCGTTGCATTTTTGTTGCTTACAATAGTAAAGCTGCCTTTTGTATCTTTCAATCGTAGTAGGGGATTGAGATGAGTTAGGTTGAATAGTTAAGGAGTGAGATATAAGAATATCAATAAAGTTCTCTACTATCAATAAGAATTGATTAGATTCCTCTAGATTATCTGGTCTTATAAATTGCACATAAGGAGAAAAGATATCTCCCCATTCAGGAAGTTGCCTAATATTCTTAAAATCATACTTCAATAAATTACTTAAATTTTTATCTATAAAGTATGGAAGCTTTTCTTCAACTGGAGATAAATCAACAATTGCAGCTGAAATTCCATCAAAAGATCCGACAATATCTACACCAAAGATAGGAAGTTCATATAAAGGGTCAGGGAAGAAAACACAATGCAAGATTTCTAGTGAAGATCCCAACTGAGCCATCTCTAAATGAATTTTACGAAAACCTCTAGCCTTATGGAACTGATTAACGATAAAAACTTTGTCACCACCTAAGTCTCCGTATATATTTTGCAAAGTAGGATCTAATTCAAGCGCTATAAGACCTGACAAGCTATTAGTCTTTTGCCTAATAAGATCTTTAACTGACTCAAATAAAGGTTGCAGAGGGAAACTTAACTAAACAAGTAATCAACAATATGCGAAAAAGGAACAGAATGGTACTTTGATTAGAAAAGTTGGTTCAAGAACCTAAAAAAGAAAAATGGATTCTTAAAAATGGAGTCCAATGCATAGCTGCCTTAATTCCTAATGCACCTTTGACTTGTATAGATCTTTGGTGCCGAGCAGGTAGTGTTTTAGAGAAAGCTGGTGATGAAGGATTAGCTCATTTTCTAGAACATATGATTTTTAAAGGTAGTAGCAAGCTAAAAGAAGGTGAATTTGACCTAAAAGTAGAGGCCTGTGGTGGTAGTAGTAATGCTGCTACAGGGTATGATGATGTGCACTTTTACGTTCTCATCCCACCTGATAAATTAGTTGAAGCGATAAACTTATTAACCAATCTAGTTCTTACTCCAGAAATAAATAAACATGCGTTCGTTTCAGAAAGAGATGTTGTATTAGAGGAGATTGCTCAACATAATGATCAACCCGACGAACGAATCTTTCAAACCCTATTAGAAAACTGTTGGAAAGATCATCGCTATGGGAAATCTATTTTAGGCAATGAAAAAAGCCTAAGATCAATCTCTCCTGAAAAGATGAGATTATTTCATAAGAAATTTTATTCATCACAAAACATAGTTATTTCCATAGCCGGCTCGATACCTAATGATATTAAAGATCTTGTTCAGAATAGTGAATTGGCAGAAATAGATATCGCTTCCGGTAATAATGATACAAATAAAACTAATGCTAATATCTTTAATAAAGGAAACCTTGAAATAGAGGACAAAAGATTAGAATTATCAAGACTTTTGATGGTATGGCCATTACCACCAGCGAAGGAAGTATCAATGATAATTGGCGCAGATATTGTAACTTCTCTTTTAGCAGAAGGAAGAAGAAGTAGATTAGTTAATCGTTTACGAGAAGAATTAGAAATTGTTGAAAGTATAGATATGGATATAACTCCTCTAGAACAAGGAGGAATAATAACACTAGAAGCAACAAGCTTAAAGAATGAGGTCAAGGTTGTTGAAGAAGAAATAAATAACATCCTACAAAAAACATATTTTGAAGAAATTAATTTGATAGAACTAAGAAGAGCTAAGAAGCTTGTTACAAATGGATTATGTTTTGGCTTAGAAACTGCTAGTCAGGTTGCAGGACATTATGGTTATTCAACACTTTGGGGTCGGGAAGATAAGCTACAGAATTCTATTGACATTATAGAAGGTTGGACAATAAAAGACTTAAAACAAAAGATATTTAGAACGTTACTTCCTGAGAATAGCTTTACAGTAATAGCAAATCCATAGAAGATTTAAAGTATTTATGACACCACTAAAGATAGTTACACAACCTAAATATAGTCCTAAAATGGTAGAAGTGAAAGTTTGGATCAAAGAAGGAAGTCGCTCTGATCCTGAAAACAAGAAAGGATTACATTACATCTTAGGAAATTTATTAACTAGAGGTAGCGGTTCTTATAACAGTATAGAGTTTGCCGATTTAGTAGAGGGTTGTGGAGCAGGTATTAGATGTGATGTAAATGAAGATGGTATTTTAATAAGTTTAAAATGTGCAAAAGAAGACCAGTCTTTGCTTGTTCCTCTTATAGGCTTAATAATTACAGAGCCTAAAATTGATATAGAGCAGGTTAGGTTAGAGAAAGACTTAACATTTCAAATACTAAAAAAGCAAAAAGAGAGTTCGTTTCAAAATGCTTTTTTAAATTGGAAGTCTATCGCTTATAAAAGCTCATATTATAAATATGACACTACAGGAAAGAGGGAAGATATTCGTGGAATTTCTAGAGAAGATATTCTTACCTTATCAAAGGGACTAAAGAATAGAGATATCTCTATGGTGATAGCAGGATCAGTAGAAGAGCAAGAAGTTTTAGAGTACCTTAAAACAAATGAGTTCAAGACGATTATGGACTCCTCACTAATAGATTACTCAGATGATAAAAGAAAATCGATATCATGTAAGAGTAAAAATAATAAAAAAGTAATTACAGAAATACAAAATACATCACAAGTCGTAATTATGTATGGAAATCCTACGGTGTCACACAATAGTATCGAAGATTTAAAGCTTAAACTCCTTTGTTGTCACCTAGGTAATGGTATGTCAAGTGTTTTATTTAAAAGGCTTAGAGAAGATAATGGACTTGCATATGATGTTGGAATATATAACCCTATAAGAGAATATGAAACTCCATTTATTATTCATGCCTCTACGACAGAAGAAAAAACATTTCAAACGTTGTCAATAATAAAAGAATCCCTTAATAAAACACTTTCTACAAAGTTAACAGCAACAGAAATGAATCTTGCTAAAGCAAAATTGAAAGGTAATTTTGCACATAATATACAAACTATATCTCAACAAGCTGAAAGAATAGCTATTCTTCTAGGGTTCAAGATGCATAAGGATCATGATAAAAGATGTCTTGAAATCCTAGAAGATATAACTAGTGAAGATCTTATCAATACAGCACAAGATTATCTAAATAGTCCCTACCTTAGCTTATGTGGACCTAAAGAAACAATCAACAGAATTAACGAGCTTTATAAAGAATAAGTGTCTTTATAAACTATTAATTTGTCTTTCCAAGATTACTAGCAGGGATTAAGAAGGTACCTCTTCTAAACTTAACCTCAATATATTCGTTTGGCCTTATGCCTAAAACATCTCCAACCTCCTCTAAAGCAACCAAGTCTGGAGGTCTAAGCATTGGCATAGGTTCAGATGTTTTTAAGAAAGCCATAGGAACCTTCAACGCAACTTTTTCTCCAACAGTAAAATCCATACTAATTACTAATAAGTTTTAGAGGAGACTAATCAAGATATTATATTAACTGTATAGTAAGAAATGTATTTAAAGACTTTTATAATTTTTATAGGTAGCAATATAATTACAATTGTTGCAAGGTAGAGTTATCTTAACAAGCTATTGAAGAAACTGGTTACATACTCGGCAGCTTTCACTGGCTTAATGCTGCTTATCCTAGGAGGTCTTGTGCCTTCAGCTTTTTTAATACCAAATACAGATCTAAGTTTACGAATTCTTGACATGCCAAGTACATGGCAAGTGGCTTCGATACTTTATTGTTCATTAGTATTTTCTTCAGATAGTGCTGTTATATCTGCTATTGCATATATTGTTATTGGTACATTTTATCTTCCGGTATTTCACGGAGGTGGAAGTTCGGGTTACATTACAACTCCAGAATTTGGATATTTAATTGGCTTTATTCCTTCTTCATTTATCACTAGTTTTATTTGCAGAGCGAGGAAAAGGAAAACATATTTAAATCTACTCTATTCAAGTATCATTGGACTTATGGTCATACATATGACAGGAATCATTAATTTAATACTTGGCTCTTTCGCCAACAGGTGGTCATCAGATATTATAACTATGTTATTTACGTATACATTAGGTCCATTGCCTTTTCAATTATTGCTATGTACTAGTATCGCTCTATTTGCAAGAATATCCCGAATCCTAATCTTATACAATGAATAAGTTCTTTATAACTCGTAGAATAACATTTACCATTACTTTAATAATTGTTACTCTAGATCAATTATCTAAATATATAATAAGCAATATACTTTTAAATACAGAGCCTATTATTATAATACCCCGATTTATACAATTAACTTTTGTCACTAACTACGGAGCTGCCTTTAGCCTCTTTAATAATTATACAAGTTTGCTCAAATACATAAGCTTAATCGCCTCATTAATACTTTCTTTATTAGTTTTAAACAATTATTAT
The DNA here is from genome assembly GCA_902634515.1 of uncultured Prochlorococcus sp. Classification (GTDB taxonomy): domain Bacteria; phylum Cyanobacteriota; class Cyanobacteriia; order PCC-6307; family Cyanobiaceae; genus AG-363-N16. The sequence continues at coordinate 18,635 of CACPKH010000009.1, forward strand.
AAATCTAATTACGAAAGAATAGCTCTTTCACTATTGTTAGGAGGAAGTATTGGCAACGGCATAGACCGTTGGGCGTTTGGATATGTAAGAGACTTTATAGATTTTAAAATAATTAACTTCCCTATTTTTAATGTAGCAGATATCTCTATAAATATAGCAATACTTTTAATATTAATATATCAGCTAACTAAATCTAATAGGAAGAAAGGTATTAATAACCCAATAAAGGAAAATATAAAAATTCCATCACCTAATAAATATTAGCTATATGAGAAAATATAAAAGCATTATTACTATAACGATTGGGGTATTTACTATTTTATTAATATCTATATTCATTTCTGAAACTATAAAACTTCTCAGTTTTCAATCAATACTAATATTTGCGTTATTAATAATAATATTTTTTAGGTCTAATAAATTTATCCTCTTGTTAAGAAAAACCTTAATAAAAAGCATTAAATATAAAAAAACATCAATGACTAGAAATAGCAGAATCGCTGCTCAAAGAAGTATTCAAAGTCTAAAAAGCTTAATCGATAAGATACATAATGATGTTTCTGTTAAAGCCTTATTAGAAAGTAAAGAGCGTATAGAGAAAGACCTATTAAGGGGAGACCTTTGTGTTGTAATCTTTGGTACTGGTTCTACAGGTAAAACATCAATAGTTAGATGTCTTATAAATGAAATTGTTGGAGAAGTTGGTCCAATTTTAGGGTCTACAAAATCAAGCAGCACTTATAGAATGCGCTTAATTGGAATAGAGAGAGGTATACAAATAATCGATACACCTGGTATTTTTGAAAGTGGATATGAAGGTAATAAAAGGAAGAAAGAATCACTAATAAAAGCTAGTCAGGCAGACCTAATTATTATTGTAGTTGACAATGATCTTCGCTCAATAGAAATTGAATTAATATCAAATCTTTCTAAAGCTGGCAAAAAAATCTTGATTGTATTAAATAAATGTGACTTAAGGGGAGAGAAAGAAGTTTATAGACTTCTAGCCGTTATAAAGGACCGAACTAAATCTTATGTAAATCCAGAAGATGTAATTGAAGCAACTGCTTCACCACAGACAATACCCAGAAAAGGTGAAAATCCTTTACAGCCTAGACCAGAAATTGACAAGTTAATAAGAAGAATTTCTAAGGTATTGCATGATGAAGGAGAAGAACTTTTAGCAAATAATATATTGATTCAATGTAGGAATCTTGGTATCTCTGGGAGGAGATTATTGAATAAACAGAGAAAATATTCTGCTATTAAGTGTGTAGATCGTTTCTCATGGATCAGCAGTGGAGTGGTAATAATAACACCACTTCCTGGAATAGATTTACTTGGGACTGCTGCTGTTAATGGTCAGATGGTTATGGAAATATCACGAATATATGGAGTTAAGTTAACAAAAGAAAGGGCTAAAGAACTAGCTTTGTCAGTAGCCAAGACTTTGGCTGGTTTAGGTATTGTAAAAAGCGGCATATCAATTGTTGGAAATGCATTGAGTCTAAGTGTTCCAACATTACTAGTTGGCCGTATTATCCAAGGAGTTTCTGCAGCCTGGCTAACAAAAGTTGCAGGTGAGAGCTTTATTACATATTTCAGCCAAGATCAAGATTGGGGAGATGGAGGAATTCAAGAAGTTGTTCAACATCATTTTAATTTAAACAAACGAGAATCAAGTCTCAAGAAATTTGTAGAAACAGCACTAGAAAAAGTAATTGATCCAATCAAAAGAAAGGAAGACAAGCAATTACCACCACGCCGAAGGCCTCAGGTGGAGGAGGAAGAATAGGACCCCTTGAGTCAAGAATAAAAGTAATTGCCAGATAAATTACTCCAATCAACACAGAGAAAAAGCATGCTAAAACAGCTATTACATTTTTTTTGTCCATTGTGTGTCCTAAAGAGAGTTATTTAGTAGGTTTGCCAACGAATCAAGATCGCTAACTTGTGTATGAGGATTACCAAAAACAACTTTTAAATAATACCTATTCTGATAAATTGGCCTAGATAGCATAAAATTTTGCTTAAGAAGTAAATCTTTAGTTTTTTTGGTCCAATCTAATGCTTGTGAAACTGTAAGTTTTTTTGGAGTCAAAGCAGCAATATGTAAGGGACCGCTTTTTATAATAAATTTATCTGAACTTAGCCTTTCAAGAAAATATTTTTTTCTATTAATAGAATTCATTAATATCGAATTAATTCCCTCTATTCCTAATTGCCTTAATCCAAGCCAAAGTTTTAATATTTCTGGAGATCTAGATCCCTGAATCCCAAGTTCACCTCCCTGAAATTCAATATCATTTGATGGTTCTATATATGGGAATCCAGTAGAGAAGCAATTATATAGATCATTAATATCTGAAACGAGCAACAACGAAGATGTCTTTGTAATACCAAGGATTTTCTGAGGATTAATTGTAATGGAACTGGCTAATGAAATGCCTTTTAATAAGTTCATAGTAGAGGTTGAAAGAGCAAATACACCTCCTATTGAGGCATCGACATGAAGCCAAATTCCTTTAAAAGAGCAAATCTTAGCGATTTCTTCTATCGGGTCTATAGCTCCAGAGAATGTAGTACCCGCAGTGGCTACAATTGCTAGGCATTTGCGACCATCAGATTCAATTTGATTCAAAGATTCTTTTATTTCATTAACTAGTAATTCTCCAGATTGATTTGGATTTATTTCATATAGTGCAGCTTCAGGTAGACCCATAATTAGTAAGGCTCTTGCTATAGAAATATGTGCATCAGAATTGGAAATTATTGCAAGCTTTGTGTCAAATGAGAGGTTTGCTTTATGTCGAGCCAAAACTAGAGCCATAAGGTTGCTCAAACTACCTCCACTAGCGGCAACTCCTCCAGAAGTTTCAGGCATACCTAAAGAAGTCGCCATCCACTTGCATAATTTTCTCTCTAAGACTGTCAAAGATGGAGAAAGCTCTTTAGCTAATAAATTATTATTCAATCCCGCTGAAACCAAATCGCCAACAATTGATGCAGTTAAGGGAGGTGGGTCAAGGTGAGCCAATGCTCCTGGAGAAGATGGCTGATAAGAACCTTGAATGATCTTCTTAAGATCATTCAACAAATGTTCTCTGTTAATACCTTTTTGTAATGGCGCAACTTCTAAGCAATCAACAAAGTCAGGTAAAGGTGAGGTTCTACCAGCATTAGCGAACCATTCACAAAGCAAAGATGAAACATCATCAAGTAAAGACCTAAGCTTTGGATCTAGTTTGCTTGGTGAAGCAAAAAGATCCAAATCAGGATCTTGGCCTATTTTTCTTATTTCAATCAATAGTCAAGAACATTTGTTTTATTTTCCATCTAGAAAGTTTTTTGTTCAATGGTTAAGTTCTAATTATGCAAATAAGCAAACTAGCAGATCTCACTTGCCAAGAAAAACATACATGGATGCAAAGGTTGATCGACAGAGCTTATATTCTTGGTGAGCAAGGTGAGGTTCCTGTTGCAGCAGTTGTTCTCAACAACAAGGGTCATTGTATAGGTCATGGCCGTAACACAAGAAATAAAAATTTCGATCCCCTTGGGCATGCAGAGTTAGTTGCCATTCATCAAGCGTCATTGATTAAAAGTGATTGGCGATTTAATGATTGCACTTTGATTGTTACTCTTGAGCCTTGTCAGATGTGCGCAGGTGCACTAGTACAAGCAAGAATGGGCAAAGTCATCTTTGGTACTAAAGATTTGAAAAGGGGGGGGTTAGGAGGAACTATTGATTTGTCGCTACACAAAAGTGCTCATCACAAAATGATAGTAGAAGGAGGTGTATTAGAAAATCAAGCAAAGAAACAACTGCAATCTTGGTTTAAAGATCAGCGTTTAAAGATCAATCAAGATTGAAATTTCGACAATTCAGTTTTAAAGATTTCAAGAATTTTATTTACGTTTTCCATTTTTGAGTTATATCCCATTAGCCCAATTCTCCAAACCTTACCTCCCAAGCTCCCAAGCCCACCTCCAATTTCAATCCCATGGTTATTTAAAAGATGAGATGAGAAAGCTTTTCCATCAACACCCTCTGGGATTTGAACAGTTGTAAGAGTTGGTAATCGAAATCTTGCATCAACATGTAATTTCAAACCTAGGTTTTCTAAGCCTTGCCATAAAGCTTCAGCATTGGATCTGTGCCTATTCCAGGAGGCTTCCAAGCCTTCCTCAAGAAGTAAGCGAAGAGCTTCTCTCATTCCAAAATTCATATTTACTGGAGCTGTGTGGTGATAAACACGATCACTACCCCAATATTTATTTAAAAGAGAAACATCTAAGTACCAATTAGGCACTTTGCCTTGTCTATTATTTAACTTTTCTTCAGCACGTTCATTCATAGTAAAAGGACCTAAGCCAGGAGGACAACTTAAACCTTTTTGACTACAACTATAAGCAAGGTCTATTTTCCATTCATCAATCAATAGAGGCACCCCTCCTAATGAAGTGACAGTATCCAGGATAAGAAGACAATTATATTTGCGACACAGATCTCCAATACCATCCATTGGCTGACAAACTCCCGTCGATGTTTCTGCATGAACAAGCGCTAATACAGATGGTTTAATTTCTTTTAAAGCAATTTCTAATTCATTTAAAGAAAAGGCTTCACCCCATCTTTTTTCTATGGTCTTGACGTTGGCTTTATATCTACTGGCCATATCAGCCAACCTATGACCGAAATAACCTTTGATACCAACTAAAACAGTATCCTCAGGTTCAACAATATTTGCGATTGTGGCCTCCATAGCAGCACTACCAGTACCACTCATTGGTAGGGTTAAACGATTTTTTGTTTGCCAAGCAGTCCTAAGCAAATCCTGTACTTCGGCCATTAGCTGTATATAAAATGGATCTAAATGACCAACGGGTTGCAAGGCTAGTGCCTTCAATACGTTTGGGTGTGAATTTGAGGGACCTGGGCCTAATAAAAGTCGATCTGGGACACTAATTGGAGATAAAGTGTCGCCAGAGGCTTTGTCAATTGAAGAAAAGGCTTGTGTAGTCGTCAAGACCAAAAAAAGCTTGTATAAGTGTGAGCCTAAACACCTAAAGGTAAGGTCGTGAAAATTAAGTTAGGTATTGCAATGGGTAATTACTTTTTTCACAATTTTTTTCAATCCAAAATATTCGTAATTAATTGGAGAGACAGACTTCTAGTCAACAGTGTCTAAAAAAGTACTTATTGATACAAAACTAGTTTCAAGCGCTAATTAATTTGATAAACAAGCTTAAAAAATCCATGAGCAAGACTCCAAAAGAAATCCTGAATCAAATCAAAGACGAAGGAATCGAGCTAATTGATCTGAAATTCACTGATATTCATGGCAAGTGGCAACATTTGACAGTCACATCAGACATGATTGAAGAGAGCTCTTTTCAAGAAGGACTTGCCTTTGATGGATCTTCAATAAGAGGCTGGAAAGCCATTAATGAATCAGACATGGCTATGGTTCCAGATGCATCTACAGCTTGGATAGATCCTTTTTATAAGCATAAAACCTTAAGCATGGTTTGTTCTATTCAAGAACCAAGAAGTGGAGAACCTTACTCAAGATGCCCACGCTCATTAGCGCAAAAGGCATTGAAATATCTTGAAAGTACTGGCCTAGCCGACAGTGCATTTTTTGGTCCAGAACCAGAATTTTTTATATTTGATGATGTTCGTTATAACTCAACTGAAGGTACGTCTTTTTATAGTGTTGATAGTATTGAGGCACCTTGGAATACAGGGAGAGTTGAAGAAGGTGGAAATTTAGCTTATAAAATTCAATACAAAGAAGGATACTTCCCAGTCTCTCCAAACGATACTGCTCAGGACCTTCGATCAGAAATGCTCTTGTTAATGGGTGAATTAGGAATACCTATAGAGAAACATCACCATGAAGTAGCAGGGCCTGGTCAACATGAATTAGGCATGAAATTTGCATCATTAATTCAAGCTGCAGATAATGTTATGACATACAAATACATAGTCAGAAATGTAGCAAAGAAATATGGAAAGACTGCAACGTTTATGCCTAAACCTGTTTGGAATGACAATGGTACTGGCATGCATGTTCACCAAAGTCTGTGGAAAAATGGACAGCCATTATTCTTTGGTCAGGATGGATATGCAAACCTATCTCAGACTGCAAAATGGTATATAGGAGGAATACTTAAACATGCTCCTTCTTTCTTAGCTTTTACAAATCCAACGACAAATAGTTATAAGCGATTAGTTCCAGGCTTTGAAGCCCCAGTTAATCTTGTCTATTCGCAAGGAAACAGATCAGCTGCTGTTCGAATTCCCCTTACTGGTCCAAGTCCAAAAGCCAAAAGGCTGGAATTTAGATCAGGAGATGCTTTGGCTAACCCTTACATAGCTTTTTCTGCAATGATGATGGCTGGAATTGACGGTATTAAAAATCAAATAGATCCCGGAGATGGAGTAGATGTTGACTTGTTTGAATTACCAAGTGAAAAACTGGAAAGAATCGCTACAGTACCTTCATCATTGAATGATGCATTAGAAGCTCTAAAGAATGACAATGAGTATTTAACAGCTGGAGATGTTTTTGACAAAGACTTTATAGATAATTTTATTGAGTTAAAATACGAGGAAGTTCAACAACTAAGGCAGAGACCTCATCCTCATGAGTTTTTTATGTACTATGATGCATAACTTCTCATTAAGAATAGATTGACTAGCAAAGACACATAGCTTTGATTCTTAATCTATGTACTCACTAAAATTAGATTTTCTAAAGAAGTTTCAAAGAAGTAATAAATTTAATTTAATTATTTACTTTATTATATCGATTGGACTTATTATCTTTTTACATCAAATTAATGATATAGATGATTCAAGGGCTAGAAGAATCCTTACAAAGATAAACAACTCATTTGAAAGAATAGAGACATTTATTCAAGAAGGAAACTACAAATATGCCTGTAGGGAATCAACTTATGCAGATAAATTGATAATGCAAAATATAAAACCTCTACAAGAGATTGAACCTAATTACTCATGGACTGAAATATCTAAATTACTTAAATTTATTCCTAAACAACTCTGCATATAGAAGTCTAATTAATACTAAAAGAAAATATAGTGTCAAAACTAGGTACAGATATTAGTTTTCAAGGACAAGATTATCTTCTAATTCCTCTTACATGTAATATCATTTGCTAATGACAGAACATGACCTTACAAAACTTGCTTATAAAACTCTTCAGCAAGGCAAAAGCCTCGCTGGACTAGCACATAAAGGAATCAGTACAAAGTTGATGGAGGTTTTCGCTCCAGATTCCATGCCCAATACATCTGAAATAACTCAGGACTTATTGATAGAGCTAAAAAAATCAATGGAAGCATTAGAACAAACTGATTGGGAAGATGCTTCAGAAGGCCTATATCCCAAGAAGCAATTATTCCAGGCTCCTTGGCTTGAATGGTTTGCTAAATACCCATTGATATGGCTTGACATGCCATCCATTTGGAAAAGAAGAGTAAAAAGGGATGTAAGAGATATTCCGAAAGAAATTAACAAAGAAAAATATCCAGATTACTATTTACAGAATTTTCATCATCAAACTGATGGCTACCTCAGCGAACATTCAGCTGAAATATATGACATTCAAGTAGAAATTCTTTTTAATGGAACAGCTGACTCAATGAGAAGGAGGATATTATCTCCTTTGAAGAATGGTTTGAAAAGATTTGAAGGTAGAGATATGGCTGATTTAAAAGTTCTTGACGTTGCTACCGGGACGGGTAGAACATTAGAACAAATTAGAACAGCTTTCCCAAATATCGAACTATTTGGTATTGACCTATCAAGTTCATATCTAAAGCAGGCAAGCAAATATCTAAACAATGCAAATGGACAATTAGTTCAACTTATAAGAGGAAATGCAGAATGTATGCCATTCTCAAGTGGTTCATTTCAAGCCTTGACTTGTGTTTTCCTGTTTCATGAGTTACCCAAGGAAGCTAGGCAAAACGTTATTAATGAATGTTATAGGCTTATAGAGCCTGGAGGAACTTTTATATTAGCTGATTCAATTCAATTTAATGACTCTCCTCAATTTGCTCCAGTTATGGATAATTTCAGGAAGTTCTTTCATGAGCCTTACTACCTTGATTACGTAAAAGACAATATAGACCTGAGATTAAAAGAAGCTGGTTTTACTGATATAAAGGCTCATTCCCATTTTATGACAAGAGTCTGGAGTGCTTATAAACCCTGCTAATTAATACTGTTATATATATCTCCTAACATCATTAATCAAAAGTCAATAATAAGCATAAATTTATTTATAACAAATACATTTTTCTACATGAATAACCCCTTCTATTTGTGGTGGTTAGGAGAATGGAAGTTTCAACTTGTTTTAATGGAGGGGAAAGTAAACATAGAAGGTTATGGGTTAGGCATATGCCTTAGCACCTCCCTTCAGCCAGGAGAAAGCCCTAAGACTGCTGCTGACAGGCTAGTCCTCACAGAAAATACAAAAAGAAAGTCAATGTATAAGGCTTGGAAAAATAACCAAAACAATAGAAACTTGTTGTGATTTAATTCCTTAATTTATCTAGAACACTTACGTCTTCAAGGGTGCTTGTATCACCACTAACCTCTTTCCCAGAAGCAAGAGATCTAAGTAGCCTTCTCATAATCTTTCCACTACGAGTTTTAGGTAATGCGTCTGTAAAAATTATTTTATCTGGTTTTGCTATTACTCCTATTTCTGCTTTTACATGATTTACCAATGTAGTCAATAAGAGATCGGATGATTCAACTCCATTCTCTAAAGTGACAAAGGCGACTATGGCTTCTCCTTTTAGATCATCTGGACGACCAACAACTGCAGCCTCTGAAACGCTCTGATGACTGACCAATGCAGATTCTATCTCCATAGTTCCGAGTCGATGTCCAGAAACATTAATAACATCGTCTACTCTGCCCATAACCCAAAAATATCCTTGTGAATCTCTACGAGCTCCATCTCCAGCAAAATAAATTAACGACCCATCTTTAGGCTTAATAAATTCCCAATAGCTCTCTCGAAATCGGTTTGAGTCTCCATGAACAGTACGCATCATGCCTGGCCATGGTTTTCTGATAACTAAATATCCTCCTTCATTATCCCTAACTGATATTCCTTCAGAATCAACAACATCTGCCTGTATACCAGGCAAAGGGAACGTAGCCGAACCTGGTTTAGTGGATGTTACACCTGGCAGAGGGCTAATCATCACTCCACCAGTTTCTGTCTGCCACCAAGTATCAACAACAGGACAGTTCTTACCTCCTATAACGTCTCGATACCACATCCATGCTTCTGGATTTATCGGTTCACCAACTGTGCCAATCAATCGCAAACTACTTAAATCATATTTGTCTGGGAGTTCGCGTCCTGTTTTCATAAAAGCTCTTATTGCGGTGGGAGCTGTATAAAATATTGATACGCTATGTTTTTGAATTACATCCCAAAAAGCACCTGGATTCGAAGGACGAGGCACGCCCTCATACATCAAAGTTGTCGAGCCATTAGAAAGAGGACCATAAACTATGTAACTATGACCAGTAATCCAACCAACATCAGCTGTACACCAATAAATATCTTCACTTCGAATATCAAAAATCCACTTAAAAGTTAAGTGAGCCCAGAGATTATATCCAGCGGTTGTATGAACGACTCCTTTTGGCTTGCCTGTTGATCCAGAGGTATAAAGAACAAACAGTCTATCTTCACTATCAATAGGCAAAGCAGGACACTCAGTTGATTGAGAAGGAATTAGGTCGTGCCACCAAATGTCGCGACCAGGCTGCATCTCTATATTCTCGTTAGTCCTTCTTACTACTAAAACTTTCTGTACAGTAGGGCATGAATTATTGGAAAGAGCATCATCTACTGCGGGTTTTAGTGAAATAATCTTGTCTTTTCGAAATCCTCCATCAGCCGTTATCACTGCTTTTGCTTCTCCATCAACCAAGCGATCACGTAAAGCCTCTGCGGAAAAGCCACCAAAAACTACAGAATGAGGAGCGCCAATTCGAGAGCAAGCAAGCATAGATATTGCAGCCTCTGGGACCATAGGCATATAAAGAGCAACAAGGTCTCCCTTCTTAATCCCTAATTCCTTTAAAGCATTTGCTGTCTTACAAACTTCAGAATGAAGTTCCTTATAAGTAAAACGTCTAATTTCTCCAGTTTCACCCTCCCAAATAATTGCTTGTTTATCTCCATTACCATTTTGCAAATGGCGATCCAAGCAGTTATAAGAAATATTTGTTTTTCCTCCTACAAACCATTTTGCGAAAGGAGGATCAGACCAATCAAGTACCTTATTAAATGGTTCAAACCAATGTAATTCTTCTTTAGCTGAATTTCCCCAGAAGTCATCAGGATTGGAATTTGCATAATCAACCATTTTTTTATATTCATGAAAACCTTTTATTCTTGCTTTCTCAGTAACTTCTGTTGATGGTGGAAAGATTCGATCTTCCTGAAGAACAGATTCAATCTTTATATCGCTTTCTAAAGTCATGGAAATAACTAATAGTTGATTTTTTATATTCAAGCTATTAGAGGCAAAATAGAAACCTAACTGAACGGATTCTTAAAAGTTTTTCTAAATCAACATGAATATCCCAAAAGCTTGTTTGTTTGATCTTGATGGAGTTCTTTTAGACACTGAACCTATTCATGAAAAAGCATGGCAAGAATCAGCAATGGTATATGGAAATAAATTGACCAAAAATCAATTGAACAGTCTAAAAGGAAAAAGAAGAGTGGATTGTGCAAAAGAAATCGTTAACTTACTTGATAAATGCATTTCTATTAATAGTTTTTTAGAAACACACCAGTCAATTGTTTCAAACTTAATGAGAAGTCCTAATACAATAGAAGGGGCTGAGAACCTAGTCAGATCTTTTATTAAATATAAAATACCAGTTGCGCTCGTAACCAGTAGTAGCAGGACTTCCTTCAACATTAAAAGTCAGAGTCATAATTGGCTAAATATTTTTGAGATTAAAGTTTTAGGCGATGATCCTGAAATAAAGGAAGGGAAACCCTCTCCTGATCCATATTTATTGGCAGCTAAAAGGCTATCAGTAAATGCATTAGAAACATGGGCTATAGAAGATTCAATATCAGGCATGAAATCTGCTATTGATGCTGGTTGCTTAGTTTGGTATCTTAAAAATAAAAAAGATTTTAATTCAGATCAAAATCATAAGATTTATAATATAGATAATAAATTAAAAAACGTCACAAGCCTTAATTCAATAGAGAAAGAACTTGACTTATTAATACAATCTTTGTAGAACATATTGTGGCAATTCAAGAAGAGATTCTTTAGCAGGTGATTCTGGCAACCAATCTATAGACTCAGAAGCCTCTCTAGAGAAGTTCTCAGCTAATTCTTGTGAACGTTTAATTGCTTTTGAATCTCTAATTAGGCTTAATGCTTGTTCAAGATCTCCTTCTTGTGAGAATTCTCTTTTTATAATGATCTGGAGATAATTGTGTTCCTCTAATGCAAATAATGCTGGTGCAGTTAAGTACCCACTAGCCAAGTCTGACAATGCTGGCTTACCTAATTGTTTATCATTACCTGTAAAATCTAATATATCATCAACAACTTGAAAAGCTAATCCAAGTTGTTTACCAAAAGTATATAGTGACTTCAAATGACTACCAGAAATATTACTTAAAACACCAGCAGCCTGGCAACTATTTGCCATTAGCGAAGCCGTCTTACAATAACTTTTTTGAATATATGTTGAAAAAGATTGATCCAAATCAAATCTATATAAACCTTGTTTTATTTCACCTTCAGCTAAATCCATTATTACTTTACTAAGAAGCTTAACTACATCTAGGTTATTTAAATTTGCAAGGTGCCAACTTGCTTGAGCAAAAAGGAAGTCTCCAGCAAGAACAGCCACACGGTGATTAAAACGACTATGCACAGTTGGAACTCCCCGTCTGGTAGAAGCTTCATCCACGACATCATCATGAACAAGAGATGCTGTATGAATCATTTCGGTAATTTCGGCCAATTTTCGATGTCGTTCTGTTAATTCATTCTCAGGAGATAGTGCTCTAGAAATCAAAAGTACAATGCCTGGTCTTAATCGCTTTCCACCAGCACTAAATAAATGTTCTGCTGCAGCTTGAAGGATGGGATGCCCTGCTCCAATAAGGTTTCGGAGATCACTGAGCAAGTACTCAAGATCAACTTCGACAGGTTGAAGCAGCTCAGTTACTGTTGGCATATGAATTATTAATCATTAGATATTAGAAGATACAAGCCTTAGATTGTAGAGAAATCAACTTAACTTCTGGTCGAATCCCCAGCCAATATTGCGCTCGTGTAGCAAAACCATCTCTATCAGAAGTTACATAAAACTGTGTATTAGAGAAACTAGGCATTTTTTGATTAACAAATTTTGGAAGACCTAAATGATCATCTAATTTCCTTGCAAGGGTTTTGGAAGGGTCTATAAGTCTGACTCTATCAGGAAGTAATTCCCTAATAAGTGGTTCTATAAGAGGGTAATGGCTACAGCCTAGAACAATTGCTTGAATGTCATTGTCCAAAAGAGGTTGAATATAGGCTTCAACAGCATTCCTAAGGTCATTACTGCTTAATTGACCTGTTTCAATAAGTGGCACCAAAGATGGACAACCTTGTTCAAAAACAGACATATATGGCCTGAAGAGTTGAATATTTCTTTTATATGCTCCAGAAAGAGCAGTAGATGGAGTAGCTAATACACCAATTCTAGTTTCGAATTCCCCAAAAGCCTCATAAACTGACTCAATGAGACCAAAAACAGGAACCGTTGATTGCTCGTTAAGCAAATCAATGGCTAAAGAGTTTGTTGTATTACAGGCAACTATCAAAGCGGAAATTTCTTGAGCTTTAAGCCAATCCAATACCTCTGTTGCTATTTCCCTTATTTCTGATCTGCTTTTCTTTCCATAGGGAACTCTTTGCAAGTCTCCTAAATAAATAGTAGATAAATCGCCATGTCTAGTAAGGATGCTTTTAAGGACTGTAAATCCTCCAACACCACTATCAAAAAAGCCTAGCTTTAAGTTCTTCAATCGAGATCCTTCAGATAACTGAGTATGCCTTTAGAAATTGCAAAGGCAAGTTTTTTCCTATGGTCGGCTCTAGATAGATCCCTTGAATCATCTAAACCAGTTACAAAACCTATCTCTACAAGAGCTGCTGGCATATTAGTTCTTCTAATGACAAAAAACCTACCTTTACGAACTCCTCTGTCTGGTGAATCTGGTGATGCTTTTAGAATCTCATCTTGAATTTCTTTGGCTAATGGAAGGCCACCGCTATAACTAGAGAAATAATATGTTTCTAATCCATTTATATCCCTTCTAAAACCTCTTGAAGCATTTGCATGAATGCTAACAAACGCATCTGCCCTTAGATTATTAGCCAAAATCACTCTGGGTGGTAGATCTAAATCTTTTTCACTTGATCGTGTTAAACGAACTTTTACGCCTTTTTCTAAAAGATAAGTTTTAACTTGTTGAGATACATCTAGAACAACCTCAGACTCTCTTAATCCATTTACTCCAATAGCGCCAGGATCTGGACCGCCATGGCCAGGATCTATAACAACAAGGTATTTGCCGCGTATAACATTAGGCAAATTGGATATATTTAGATCATTGTATAGAGAAGATTCTTTTAATTCTCTACTAGAAGACCACTTCTTAGATATTGACTTATTAACATCGCCTTCGCCAATAGAATTTAATCCTCTTAAAGGTAAACCAAAAATTTTCAGCTCCCACTTATCTGATGCTGTACCAATTAATTTAAGTTCAGAAGGATCAATCGAAATATATGGATTAAACTCAATGACAAATCTTGTATAGCCATCCATAGGTTTACCAAGTCTTATCTCATGAATTGGACCATTCGAAGGAAGAGTTCTGGGACGAGATAATTCTCCTTCAAAATCAATCCAGATCCTATCGCCAATCTCATTATCGCCTGCCTTATAAAAAGCTTTTAATTTAGCTTTTGGGGAAGTTCTAAATAGGAGCACACCATCTGATCTAATAACCCAAGCAGCCAAAGAACTTGCTGCATAAGAAGGCAAAGATAATAAAAATGAGGATATAGTCAACGCACAAAATAATCCTCTAAAGAAATAATTGTTTGGTACTGAACTCATTAAATTAAAAGAGTTCTGGCTTCCTATGTTTAATGCTTGGCATTTGGTCTCTTACTCCCTTAACTCTGGCTGTATCGACAGGAGCGATTGCAGCTCCTTGAAGCAACCCAGCATCTGCCAATACAGTCCCCCAGGGATCAATAACCATTGCATGACCATGGCTTTGCCTGCGTCTGTAATGCAAACCAGTTTGAGCAGGTGCTAATACATAGGATGTGTTCTCTATAGCTCTAGCTTGAAGCAAAATCTGCCAATGATCCTTACCAGTAAATGCAGTAAATGCAGCTGGTATCATTAATAATTCGGCTCCATTATCTACAAGGTGACGATAAAGTTCAGGAAAGCGTACGTCATAACAAATAGAGAGGCCGACTTTACATAAACCTGGAACATCAATTACTGAAGGCAATTCCTTGCCAGAAACAATAGTTTCAGATTCTCTATATTTGTTTCCATCAGGCAAATCAACATCAAAAAGATGAATCTTGTCATATCTACCAAGCAGTTGGCCATCTCGACCTATTAATTCGGCTCTATTAAGTGTTCTATTATTATCTTCAGCCGGCACTGGAAACCCACCACCTAAAAGGACAATTTGATATCGCCTTGCCATAGTTACTAAAAAACGATTGCACTTTTCAGCAAGTGAAGAAGATATCTCGAGCCTCTTTTTATCGTCACCTATAAATGCAAAATTTTCTGGCAGACCTATGAAATCAGCTCCTCTTCTAGAAGCTAATTCAATTTGTTCTTCAGCAGCAGAAAAATTTGAATCTACATCAGAAGTGCTTGTTAGTTGTAAGGCCGCAGCTAAAAAGTCCGTCAAAATAATAAATCCAAGGAAATTTAAGGTTCAGAAAGAACGAATTACTCCAAGATCTGACTGAGTTGGTACGACATTAATTTTATCGAGCTCTGAACAGCAAGCAAAATCTTCGTCATGATTTCCTATTGCTGTAAGCCTTTGCCCATGAGTTGATTTATGCAAACAACCTAATAAATTGTCTTTCCAATATGACCAAAGTGCTAAGGCAGAATTAAGTTCATCATTAATGATATGAACAGGATCAGGTCCATGTTCAATTAAGAATGAAGCCAATGAGCCAGCTGCTAAAGAATCTTCTAAAGAATAAGACCCTTCCCATCCACTTCCTAGAATTAAAACATCAGAAAAATTTTCTATTATTAATTTCTCAGCGACTGCTCTCCTATTAATAAGAGCCATAGTATAAAGAGCCTTTGAATTTTTTACTCGCTCTAAAGCTCTTGTCCCATTTGTAGTACTCATAAAAAGTCTTTTACCTTTAACCAATTCGGGTACTACATCAATAGGAGAATTCCCTAAGTCAAATCCTTCTATCTTTTTGCCTCCTCTTTCACCCAATAGAAGTTTTGAAGAAGCTGGCCAATTAGATGAATCTTTCTTAAGCTTCCCTAAGTCTGAAAAAGTCTGAACTGCCTCAGCACCATTATTCAAGGCACAAGCAATTGTTGTTGTTGCTCTAAGCACATCAATCACAACAGCAGTCTCAGCTATCAAGTCTGATGGAACATCATCTGCTACATGAAAATAGGAAAGTTTCATCAAATGTTGGGCAAACATCTTTTATCAGATTAACTAAAAACAATTAACAGAATGGCTTCAATCATATGAATTTATTTCGGAAAGGACCCGGAGCTCAAGATCTGAGAGACTTTATTTCTCTCTTGGAGAAGAAAGGTCAACTTAAGAGAATTACCAAGCCAGTAAGTACTGATCTTGAATTAGCAGCAATAAGTAATCGCGTTATTGGTATAGGCGGCCCTGCTTTAATATTTGAGAATGTGATTGGGTCGAAAACACCTGTAGCAATAAATCTATTAGGCACAATTGAAAGAGTTGCATGGAGTATGGGCCTTGAGAAGGCAGAAGAACTTGAAAAACTCGGTAAAAAGTTAGCTTTTCTACAACAACCAAAACCACCTAAAGGGGCAAAAGATACTTTTCAATTAGGAGGAATACTTTGGGATCTAATAAAAGCAAAACCAGATTATGACCTAACGCCTCCTTGTCACCAAGAGGTACTAGAAGGGAATGATGTAGACCTTGATTCATTACCTTTAATAAGGCCATGGCCAAAGGATGCTGGAAGTATAATTACCTTGGGATTGGTAATAACAAAAGACCCAGAGACACATATACCAAACGTAGGGATATACAGACTCCAAAAACAATCTTCTACAACGATGACAGTTCATTGGCTGAGTGTTAGAGGAGGTGCTGGACATTTGCGAAAAGCTGCTGACATGGGTAAAAAGCTTGAAGTAGCCGTAGCAATTGGAGTTCATCCATTAATATTGATGGCAGCCGCAACTCCAATACCTGTTGAACTAAGCGAATGGTTATTTGCTGGTTTATACGCTGGAGAAGGAGTAAGACTAACCCGTTGCAAAACATTAGATCTAGAAGTTCCAAGTCATAGTGAAATTGTCTTAGAAGGTACTATCACACCAGGTGATGTCATGATTGATGGGCCTTTTGGAGACCATATGGGTTTTTATGGAAGCGAAGAACCATCTCCTCTAATAAAGTTCCATTGCATAACCAAAAGGAAATCTTCAATATATCTAACAACCTTCAGTGGGAAGCCTCCAAAAGAAGAAGCAATATTAGCCATTGCGTTAAACAGAATATATACACCTATTCTTCGGAGACAAGTTACAGAGATTGTCGATTTTTACCTTCCAATGGAAGCTTTGAGTTATAAGTTAGCCATCATTTCAATAGACAAGACATATCCAGGACATGCAAAAAAAGCAGCCATGGCATTCTGGAGCGCACTTCCACAATTTACTTATACTAAATTTATTATTGTTGTGGATCAAAGTATAAATGTAAGAGATCCTCGACAAGTTGTATGGGCCATTGCAAGTCAAGTTGATCCGCAAAGAGACTTAGTCGTTGTAGACAATACTCCTTTCGATAGTCTTGACTTCGCTAGTGAGTACATTGGATTGGGTGGTAGATTGGCTATTGATGCAACGACAAAAGTTGGTCCTGAAAAGCGTCATGACTGGGGTGAGCCTCTTTCACATTCTAAAGAACTTTTAAAAGAAATTGAATCTAAATGGAATGAACTTGGACTAAGCGACCTTGAGAACAAAGAACCAAATCCAGAATTATTTGGCTATGTAATAGATGAACTAATAAAATATAAGCAAATGACAAAATAATAAATAGATTTAACTTATTGATTTTAAAATCATCTAATGATAATAAGATTCAATTACTAAATATTATTCAGTTTAGTGTTAAGCAAAGAGCCAAAATCTTTTAGGACAATAACAAGTGGAGGAAAGTTAATAGGGACAGTAAAAGTGCCAGGAGATAAATCAATTTCACATAGAGCTCTTATTTTTGGAGCAATCGCAGAAGGAGAGACAGTAATAAAAGGTTTGCTTCCTGCGGAAGATCCAATCAGCACAGCAAGTTGTTTAAGAGCCATGGGGGTGAGAATTAGTCCTATAGATAACAATCAAATGGTAAAAGTTGAAGGGGTAGGTTTAGACGGACTAAGAGAACCTGATGCAATATTAAATTGCGGAAATTCTGGAACAACTATGCGACTTTTGCTTGGATTATTAGTTGGTTGTAAAAATAGACATTTTGTACTTATAGGTGATAGTTCTCTTCAAAGAAGACCTATGCAAAGAGTTGGTCAGCCATTGAGACTAATGGGTGGAAAAGTAAATGGACGCTCCAATGGTAATTTCGCTCCATTATCAGTATCTGGTCAACAACTGCATGGTGCTGTTGTTGGAACACCAGTTGCGAGTGCTCAAGTTAAATCTGCGATCTTACTAGCAGCATTAAATGCAGAAGGATCGACTAAAGTAATTGAACCATCGAGTTCTAGGGATCATAGTGAGAGAATGCTAAAAGGATTTGGTGCTAATATTGAAATTAGCGGAGAACTTGGTAGACATATAACTGTTAATCCGGGAGCTAATCTAAAAGCTCAACAAATAGTTGTTCCTGGCGATATAAGTTCTGCAGCTTTTTGGCTGGTTGCAGCAACATTAATACCTAACTCAAATATAACCATAGAAAATGTTGGGTTAAATCCAACTAGGACTGGAATACTTGAAGTCATGAAACAAATTGGTGCTAATTATAAAATATTCAATACTAAAGATATTGCTGGTGAACCCATCGGAGATATCAAAGTAGTTCATACCTCAAATCTCAAGCCATTTAAGATTGATGGAGAACTAATGCCTAGGTTGATCGATGAAATACCAATATTAACCCTAGCTGCCTGCTTTTGTGATGGTGTAAGCCATATCAATGACGCATCTGAATTGAGAATTAAAGAAACAGATCGGCTAACAGTAATAACAAGGCAGTTAATTAAAATGGGTGCAAATATAATTGAACATCCAGACGGATTGACTGTGCATGGAGTCCATAAGCTTAATGGAGCTTCTCTTGACAGTGAAACAGATCACCGCATTGCAATGACATTAGCAATTGCATCAATAATTGCTAATCATGAGTCGACAATTACAGGAAGTGATGCATCTTCAGTCTCATACCCAGCTTTTTGGGAAGATCTTGAAAGACTTAGAACTTAGTAGTAAAGAAAACAATAGCCTTGGAGAGTTAGCTATATGTGATACTGATGATGGAACAGTAACTCTTTATAGTCATAACTACAAAGAATCATTTCACAGTAATTCAGGTGCTCTAAAAGAAGCTACTGAGAAATATATAAATCCGGCTGAATTATATCGTTTTAAAAAAGGTAAAAAAATAGTTTTGCTAGATGTTTGCTTAGGACTAGGTTATAACACTGGATGCTTCCTTGAATACTTCAAAAAAAACGAACTACATGTCGAATGGTGGGGCCTAGAATTAGATAAAAGACCATTAAAATTTGCTATCAACAATAATGCTTTTAATTCATGTTGGTCCGAGGATGTATTAAGAATCTTCCACTCAATCAATAACAATGATAATTGGAATGAACACCTTGGGAAAGGGAGAATTCTTTGGGGAGATGCCCGAAAAAAACTTCAGGAAATTCCTAATTCAAAAAAATTTGACATAATCCTACTTGATGCATTTTCCCCTCAAAAATGTCCACATTTATGGACATCAGAATTCCTTAATGCACTCTCAAGAAAACTAGCTTTAAAAGGTAGGTTGATAACCTATTGCACAGCATCAGCGGTAAGGAAAAGCTTAAAAGATTCTCAGCTTGAAGTTTTATCTACAGTACCGATCGATAGGAATTCTTCTCTATGGAGCATAGGAACGGTAGGGATTGCAAGCGATGCAAGAACAAAATTAAACTTAAACTCAGGATTACTGAGGCCGTTAAGTAGAATGGAAGAAGAACATCTCCTAACGAGAGCTGCTATACCTTATAGAGATCCCAATGGTACAGATGATATTAAAGAAATCATAAAAAGAAGATTAAAGGAACAGCAAAAAAGTTTGTTAGAGAGTACTAGTGCTTGGAAAAATAAATGGATATCAGCAAAAAGTACCTTTATTGATTAGATTTGCTTTGAGCGAATTAAGTAAATGCTTGCAATTGCAATATTAGCTGCCGGCAAAGGCACTCGAATGAAAAGCGCCATACCTAAGGTGCTTCATAAAGTTGCAGGGAAGACACTTGTTGAAAGAGTATTAGATTGTTCGCTAAACATCAAACCAGACAAATGCATACTTGTAATTGGTCATAAAGGTGAACAAATAAAAAGCTCTTTAGCGCATATACCTAATATTGAGTTTGTCCTTCAAGAGCCTCAGAATGGGACTGGACACGCTATCCAACAGTTAATACCTACTTTAAAAGATTTCACAGGTGACTTACTAGTTTTAAATGGTGATGTTCCATTAATAAGGGAATCAACAATCAAACAACTTCTTAATAAGCACTTTGCTTCTAGAGCAAGCGTTACTTTCCTTACGACATACTTGGAAAATCCTACTGGCTATGGACGAGTTTTTTCTGATAATCAAGGGAATGTAAAAGAAATTATTGAGGACAAAGACTGTTCTAAAGAACAACTTAAAAATTGTTTAACAAATGCAGGCGTATATTGTTTTAATTGGAAAAGCCTACTAAATATTCTCCAAGAATTATCTTCCAATAACAAGCAAAATGAAGTCTACCTTACTGATGCAATAGCTAAATTATCAAATGCTTTTCATCTTCAGGTAGATAATTCAGATGAGCTGATGGGCATTAATGACAAAATACAGTTGTCACGGTGTGAGGCAATTCTTCAACAACGTTTGAGAAGCTTTTGGATGAGCAATGGGGTAACATTCATTGACCCATCAAGTTGCACTCTAAGTGATTCCTGTAAAATTGGAGTAGACGTTATAATAGAGCCTCAAACACATATAAGAGGAAGTTGTATTATTGGTGATAACAGTAAGATAGGTCCTGATAGCTTACTATCAAATTCAACATTAGGGAGTAAAGTTTTAGTCATAAAATCAGTAATTGAAGATTCAATAATAATGAATAATGTACACATAGGGCCTTTTGCCCACATAAGGCCAAAAACCGAGATATCTGATGATTGCAAAGTTGGGAATTTTGTTGAAATAAAAAAAAGCCAAATTTCAAAAGGTACAAAAATTAATCATCTAAGTTATATAGGAGATTCAGTGCTTGGTAAACAAGTAAATATAGGTGCTGGAACAATAACAGCTAACTTTGATGGTAAACGAAAAAACAAAACAGTGATTGGTGATTACTCAAAAACAGGTGCGAACTCAGTGCTTGTTGCACCAATTGTACTTGGGGAGCGAGTAACTATAGGGGCCGGTTCTACAATTACTAAAAACGTTCCAGAAGCTTCTTTAGCAGTAGAGAGATCAAAGCAACTTAATAAAGAAAAATGGAATAGCGTCAATTAGGTTTATTTGGAGAGTCAATTAAATGTATTAATCTTTCTAAACCCATAACTCTACTACCCTTAAGCAATAGATTGTCTCCTGGTCTCAAGATGTTTTTTAATTCATTGGCTACTTCAGAGAGTGTATGATGAACTGAACAATAAGGTAGTTTAGACCCTTCCTCCAGCATCACTTCAGCCTCTAAACCTTCAGAAAAAATAATTAACACATCAAGGCCAACTGCAACAGCCTTGCGCACAATCTCTCGATGAAGTTCAATACTTTTTTCTCCCAACTCCATCATGGTTCCAAGTACAGCAACTTGTCTACCTGACTTTGTAGACAAAAGCTCTAATGATGCCTTAACGGATTCAGGTGAAGCATTATAAGACTCATCAAGTATTGTGATCTGACCTTTTCTAAAGCATCTATTCCTTCCTGTGGAACCTACTGAATAAATTTTTTTTAGACTAGATATCGGATAGCCAAGTTCAATAGCAACGGTTAATGCAAACATAAAGTTTTTTGCTATATGCATTCCAGGAAAAGGCAATTGAAAGGTTTTGTCTTGAAAAACAAGAGAGGTTTGAGACTTGTCTAATATTCCTAGATAATTAGCGTGATGGCTTTTAGTTGTTCCATCATTGAAAGCAGATAGAGTATTCTCAGACAGTGAGTTCCTAACATCTACTCTTAGTACTTTGCCATCCCAGCAAGTTTTGAGAGCATCCTCTAGTAGAGGGGCATTGGCGGGGATTATAACAGTACCTTCTGGATTTAAAAACGAAGTAATTTCTGTTTTTGCAATTGCTATGTTTCGAAGAGACCCTAAACGGCCAATATGGGCATTACCTATATTCGTAATAATTGCTATGTCGGGATTGGCACAATATGATAAACGTTTTATCTCACCTAATCCTCTCATCCCCATCTCAATAACAGCTGCAATATGATTAGATGTTGCTTGAAGCAAAGTCAAAGGGACGCCAATATCATTATTGTTATTATCTTTTGTTGATATAACTGATCCAAATAAACTTAAAGAAGCACTTACTAATTCCCTAGTTGTTGTTTTACCAACAGAACCTGTAATAGCAATAACTGGCATATCTAGAGTACTTCTGTGCAACAAAGCGAGTTGTTGATAAGCCTTTAAGGTGTCCTCTACCCTCCAATAGGTTAACTGTTCAGGAAGAGGTGATGAATAATTTAGTGAAACGATGCCTACTTGAGCTCCTGCATGGAATGCATCAAAAATAAATTGATGACCATCAAAATTTTTACCAATTAATGGAACAAAGAAACATCCTTTTGTAGCTAATCTACTATCAGTACAAACAGGGCCTAATGGTTCATTTAAACTTGAATTGCAACAAGTAGGTTCACCCCATAATTTCTTTAGATCATTTAAATGAAGGCTCATGAGTATAGATCAGAGAAATTTTTTGTCTTTAGCAATATTCTCTTATGTTTTTAAAGAAGGGTCAGCATCCTGTCCTACAGAGAATTTCTCAATTTCTTGAGCATCAGGAGATGGTTCTTTGATACCACAGACCTCTTTATACATGAGCTCATAATCCTGTGCAGATCGATCCCAGCTATATTTTTGTCTCATCGCTCTAGATTGAAGTTTTTCCCAACTTTCTTTGTGCCTAAAAGCTTCCCAAGACCTTACTAATGCAGTGTAGAAATCAATAGGCTCAAATCTATCGAAACAGAAACCTGTACCTTTGTTATTAATTGGATCATGTGGAATAACTGTATCTACAAGTCCACCAACATTTCTGACAACAGGAATTGAGCCATATCTCATAGCAAGTAGTTGACTAATGCCACAGGGCTCAAACTTACTAGGCATAAGGAAAGCATCACTGCCTGCATAAATCAAACGAGAGAGGGAATCGTCATAAGTAAGGAAAACAGCAAACCGACCAGGGTATTCAGTAGCCAAATGCCATAATGCAGATTCTAAAAAAGCTTCACCAGTTCCTAGGACTAGGATCTGAGAGTCAGTATATGCAAGTAAACGTCTAGAAACTTGTATTAAAAGATCGACTCCTTTTTGATCTACTAATCTACCCACCATACCTAGCAAATAGCTATCAGGGTTAACTTCTAGACCCATTTGACGCTGTAAATACTCTTTGTTTACTGCTCTTCCAGAGATATCATTGGAATCAAAATTACAAGGCAAGGATTTATCAGTAGAGGGATTCCATTCTTCAAGATCAATACCATTCAATATACCTCTTAATTTCCCAGAAATATAATTCAATAAACCTTCTAGTTTCTCACCATATTCTGTCGTACAAATTTCTTTAGCATAGGTTGGAGAGACAGCATTTACTCTATCCGCATAAAGCATTGCTGCAGCCATTGTGTGATCACCATGCATATACCAAGGACACCACGTCATTCTCTCTAACTTCCAACGCCAAGGTCCTTGATATTTGAGATTATGAATAGTAAAGACTGTGCTTATTTCAGGATCTTGATGCATCCAAACTGGAATCATCCCTGTATGCCAATCATGACAATGTAAGACTTGTGGCTTCCAAAAGTTCCAGGCAAATTCGGCAGTTGCATTCGCAAAAAAAGTAAATCTCCAATCCTCATCATCTCCTCCATATATTCTTTCTCGATCAAATACAGGATGACCTACTAAATATATAGTCAATCCATTAGAAGGATGCAGTGTCTCGTAAACAGAAAAATCACAGCCCATTGCTTGAGCCTGAAAGACAGGTTCTTCTGAAATCTTAAGCTGGCCCCAAAGCTTCCCATAGCCTGGAATAATTAATCGGACATCATGACCAAGTTTGGCTAAAGCAGGAGGCAAAGAAGAAACAACATCCCCCATACCACCGACCTTTATCATCGGGGCGCATTCGGCTGCAGCAAAAAGAACGCGCATATAGAGAGTTGCTAAAAGAAGAAATTAAAGTTGATTGTGATCCTAGTCCTTCAAGGTAACCATTGAGTTTCTGAAAAATCAGGATTTCTTTTTTCTAAGAAAGCATTTTTACCCTCAATTGATTCATCTGTTCTATAAAAAAGATGTGTTGCATGACCCGCGAGTTCTTGTAAACCTGCCATACCATCTGTTTCAGCATTAAAAGCTGCTTTTAAGCAACGGATAGCTGTAGGACTATGTTGAAGAATTTCCTTGGCCCATTTTACTCCTTCTATCTCTAATTCATTAATGGGAGTTATAGCATTGATCAGTCCCATCTTTAAAGCTTCTTCGGCGCCATATTGCCTACATAAGAACCATATTTCACGAGCCTTTCTTTGGCCGACAAGCCTAGATAAGAATGCTGTTCCAAAACCAGCATCAAAACTTCCAACTTTTGGTCCAGTCTGTCCAAAAACTGCGTTATCAGCGGCCAAACTTAAATCGCACAAAAGATGCAAAACTTGACCACCGCCAATCGCGTAGCCTGCAACTAAAGCAATAACAACCTTAGGAAGGCTTCTAATAATCCTCTGCAAGTCAAGAACATTTAGTCTTGGGATTCCAGAATCATCTTGGTAACCTCCATCAACTCTTAAACTTTGATCTCCTCCAGCACAGAAAGCATATTTACCATCTGCTGATGGACCTACACCTGTAAACAAAACAACCCCTATGCTCTTTTCTTCCCTAATTCTTGTGAAGGCATCGCAAAGTTCAAAAACAGTTTGAGGTCTAAAGGCATTCCTTTTCTCAGGTCTATTAATAGCAACTCTAGCTATTCCTATTTGGGATTTATCAAGATATATATCTTGATAATTTCTCCAAGGCTCCCAATTAATAGAACTGTTTCCCGGCAAAACAACTCTAGAAGGAAAAGAATTTGATTTGTCAATCATGATTAAGAGATTCTTTGTTGATAGAGGAATTTATATATTTTTTTAACTCATAAGAAATACTCTTTCTTAAAAGAACATCCTTTGCCGAGTTAGTTGAAACTCTAATCAAAACAGGACAGGAGTACTTCATAGCCCATGCAATTGCTTCTTGTAATTCATCAATAAAGGATACATCTCTTGTTGGTATTTGATAGGCCGAAGCAATGTTTTTTGGGTTTACTGATTGTGGCATAATAAAAAGTTTTTCGAAATCACCTCTATAAAGTTTTTCAATTCCTAGCTGTTTGAAGATTCCTCCACCTGCATTATCAATTAACAAAACAATTAAAGGTGGAGATTGTGAATTAGCAAATAACCAACCATTCGAATCATGCATTAATGATAAATCGCCTGAAACTAATACAAGACGTCCAATGGCATTAGATAAACCTATCGCTAATGACAAGGTTCCATCTATTCCTGAGGCGCCTCTAAACCCAAAACATCTATTAGACAAAGCATCGGTTCCAGCAAAACTTATCCAATCTCTTATAGGACTACTAGCTGAAAGCATTATTGGGATATCCGACGGTAATAACTTAGGAAGCCAATGAGCTAATGAAGGTTCAGAAATCTCACTTTTATTCATAAAATTCGTCTTCATCCAACTATCGATAAGATCATCAATCTTAAAAAGTTTGTTAAATAAGCCTGTTAACTTTTGTTTTTTCTTGGTCAGACCTAAAGAACTATTTTTTTGCATTAATTCCTCATACCAGATGCTTAATCCTGAAGAATATTGATAAGACTTTTTAAGTGGATCTATAGGCCTCGCATCTCCTTCTGTTATTAATACTTGATCACCATTGATAGTATTTAGCCATTCTTCCAAAATTCGGCTAGAAGGCATTGGGCCGAGTCTCAAAACTTGTATTTCTTTTTTTATAGATGAACAGCCTATTAAAAGTAAAAATTCCCAATATCTAATTAGCCCAGGAATAGTTGCTTGTAATCCAGACAATGGGTCTGCAAATATTGGCCATCCTGAAAGTAATTGTATTTTTGTTAGGGCTTTATTAAATGAAGGTAATTCTTTACTACTTCCTCTCCAAGGACCAACAAGGATAATTCCATCAGAATCAAAGTTTAAATCATAAAGTTTTTCTCTTTTAGAGGTTTCAAGTTTTTGATTATCCAAAGCGGAGTCGTTCTCTTTATAAGACTTAGGTTCCCAACCGTTAAATACCGCCTTTTGATCTAAGAAAGAAGCATGCAATGGTTCTTCAATAGGAACATTAAAATGAACTGGTCCAGGAAAAGAATGAGCTGAATTCCATATAGCTTCAACAAGATGATTTAATTTCTTTTCATTTAATAGGTGAATACCTTCCTCTGGACCTTGCTGAATAGAACGGCATGCTGGTAAAAGAAATTCCTCCTGATTGACGGTTTGATTTGAGCCACAATTCTTAAGTCTTTCAGGCCTATCTGCAGTAATAAAGATTATTGGCTGGCAAGAGCGATCAGCTTCGATTGCCGCTGGCAATAGATTGCTAACAGCTGTTCCTGATGTTGTTATTACAACAGTTGCTTTACCAATAGCAGTACTTATTCCTAACCCCATAAAAGCTGCTGACCTTTCATCAATTGCCGTGAAGAGCTTTAAGCCGCTAGTACTAGCCAAAGCACCTGCAGCCAAGGCGATTGGGCCAGATCGACTGCCTGAGCAAAGGACGATATTATCCATACCTTTTTTTTGCAAAGCCGTTAAAAGCTTTAAGCAAATAAAGAAATTAGATCTTGGTAGAGACAGAGAAAGAGAAATAACTAATACAATCCTCGGATAAAAACTCACAAAATTGACTAACTCACAAAAAGGTTTAAATGTCTTCTCCTAAATCAACAGATTCTGCAAACAAAAAATTTGAATGGGTAAACCTCATAATATTTCTTTTAGCTGCTCTTTTACTGAGATGGCTAGTAATAGAACCTAGATGGATACCTTCAGGATCAATGCTTCCAACCCTAGAAATTAAAGAAAGAATATTAGTTGAGAAAGTCAGCCCAAAGATTAACAAATTTGCAAATAGATCAGAAACGCGTCAATCAATAATTGTTTTCAAACCGCCAATTTCATTAATAGAAGCTGGCTTTGATAAGAACTCTGCTCTAATTAAAAGAATAATTGGTATACCAGGGGATCAAATCGAAATAAAAGAAGGAAAACTAATAATCAACGGAAAGTCAGTGTCCGAACCCTGGCTAGAATCTCCAATGAAATATGAAATAGACTTATTTGAAGTGCCTGAAGATTCATATTGGGTATTAGGTGACAATCGTAATAACAGTTTGGATTCTCATATCTGGGGGGCATTACCAGCTAAGAATGTAATTGGGAAGGCTGTTTTCAGGTATTGGCCTTTAAATAAAATTGGAAGTATTCGGTTCTCTCCATCTCGTAAAGCTTAAAAAAAAGACCGTAATACGATATGGTCATAAATGAATAGAGAGCACACTGGGATGTTTAACCCGGAGTTTCTTACTACAGATAACAATGACGGCAATGAGGTTAATGCTCTCATTGAGTACCTTCAGGAGCAGTCTCCAGACGTTTTGCAACGAGTGGCGAAATCAGCTAGTACAGATATTCAAGATATTATTAGACATAATGTTCAAGGATTACTAGGCATGTTGCCTGGAGAACAATTTGAAGTCAAAGTAACCTCTTCAAGGGATCAGTTTGGAAACTTATTAGCATCAGCAATGATGACTGGTTATTTTTTA
>CACPKH010000010.1 GCA_902634515.1 uncultured Prochlorococcus sp.
AAGATGGGGAACAATTGTTTTTATGTTCATCATCCATGCTTTAACAATATTTGCTTTGTTACCTAAATTTTGGAGCTGGCAAGCTTTCAGCGCTTTCCTAATACTTTATTGGGTTACTGCTTGTCTAGGAGTGACACTTGGTTATCACAGGCTGTTATCACATCGTTCATTTAAAGTACCTAGGTGGCTTGAAAGATTTTTTGCTAAGGTTTTAGGGGCTGAGAAAGCAGCTGTAAGAATGCAGTTTGTCAGTGGAACGCATTCTATTGCTGCTTCAATGTTTGGTGCATTAAGACCAGGAGATAATCTGCTATCAATTACAGGAACACCATATGCAACATTGGAAGAAGTGATTGGAATTAGAGGATCTGGGCAAGGCTCTTTGATCGATTTTGGTATAAACTATGATGAGGTATCAATATTCCAGAAAGGATATTTAGATTTAAATGTTTTAGAAAATGCCTTAAAAAGACCTAGGAAAATGATATTTATTCAAAGAAGTTGTGGCTATACTTGGAGACCTTCTTTATCTATTAATGATATAGAGATTGTATGTCAATGTGTCCATGCAATGCAACCTGATTGTGTTTGTTTTGTGGATAATTGCTATGGAGAGTTTGTTGAAGCTCAGGAACCTACCCAAGTAGGGGCAGATTTGATGGCAGGTTCTTTATTAAAGAATCCAGGAGGAACGATTGTTCCTGTAGGTGGTTATATAGCAGGAAAAATTGATTTAGTGGAGAAAGCTTGTTGCCGACTTACTTCACCAGGGATAGGTAGTCAGGGAGGATCAAATTTAGATTTGAATAGATTGATTTTGCAAGGATTATTTCTAGCTCCTCAAATGGTTGCAGAATCTTTGATTGGTGCAGAACTTATTTGTTCAGTTTTTTATAAACTTGGATTTGATGTGAATCCTTTACCAGGTAAAAATCGTAGTGATTTAATTCAATCAGTTTGTTTTGGAACTCCTGAAGCTTTGAAAATAGTTTGCACTGCTTTTCAACTTTCTTCTCCAGTTGGTTCTTATTTAGAACCAACCCCTTCTGGAATGCCAGGTTATAAAGAAGATTTGATAATGGCAGGAGGAACATTTGTTGATGGGAGCACTAGTGAGTTTTCTGCGGATGGACCATTAATTTCTCCTTTTAATCTTTATATACAGGGTGGAACGCATCGCTCTCATATTAAAATTGCTATTATTAGGGCTCTTGTTTTGCTTATGCAGGCAGACTTAGTTCATGTCCCTAAGACTTTGTAAACATTATTTGGCCCCTCATTAATGGCCTTCAACTTTCCCAAACAATTTCGCTTCGCCGACAGTCATGAATATGCTTCGTTTGAAGGAGAATTAGTTCGTATTGGCATTAGTGCATATGCTGTTGATCAGCTTGGCGACATAGTTTTTGTTGATCTTCCAGAAGTAGGAACTTCCTTGAATAGAGGGAATCCTTTTGGCTCAGTTGAGTCAGTGAAAGCAGTTGAGGAAATGTTTTTACCTATCAGTGGCGAAGTAATAGAAAGAAATGAAACAGTCTTGTCTAACCCTGAGGAATTACAAAACGATCCTCACGGGAAGGGATGGTTATTACTTGTGCGTCCTCTTGAAAATTCAGAAATTAATGAATTGATGGATTCTGAAGCATATTCAACTAAAATTTCAGCAATTTAAAAAATGCATTTATCTAGTTTTAACTTTAAAAAGTTTTTTCCTATCTAAACTATTTCTTTCAAACTTAAAAAAGATTAGATGAACGAAAAAAAAAAGAATTCTGAAGAGTTTATAGGCCGTCATATTGGAATTAACCAATTTGATCAAGAGTTAATGCTTAAATCTTTAAATTATAAAGATCTAGATAAATTTATCTCTGATGTAATTCCTAATGAAATTTTTGAAACTAACCTTTCAAATAAGGATATGCCTCAGGGATGCAATGAGATAGAGGCTTTAGAAGAGTTAAATACAATTGCCCGAAAAAATATTATGAATCGTTCTTTAATAGGGCTTGGATACTATGGGACCTCAACACCAATAGTAGTTAAGAGAAATGTTTTAGAAAATCCTTGTTGGTATTCATCATATACTCCATATCAGGCTGAAATTTCTCAAGGTAGATTAGAAGCATTATTTAATTTTCAAACTTTAATAACTGAACTTACTGGCTTACCTGTTGCTAATGCCTCTTTGTTAGATGAGGGAACTGCCGCAGCAGAAGCAATGAGTTTGTCGTTTTCGGCTGCAACAAATAAGAACGCAAGAATTTTTATGGTAGATAAATTGGTTTTTCCTCAAACCTTAGATGTTTTAGAGACTAGAGCTAAACCTTTGAATATTGTAGTGAAAGAATTCGATATAAATAAATTAGAGATAAATGATGACGTTTTTGGAATTCTTATACAAATGCCTGGTTCTAATGGAAGAGTTTGTAATCCATTAAATGCAATTTTAAAGGCTCAAAAAGTAGGAGCTTTAGTTACAGTCGCTATAGACCCATTAGCTCAAGTTTTGTTGAGACCAGTTGGTGAACTTGGTGCGGATATTGCTATTGGTAGTGCTCAGCGCTTTGGGGTTCCAATGGGATTTGGTGGTCCTCATGCAGCTTTTTTTGCAACAAAAAAAGTTTTTCAAAGACAAGTTCCTGGAAGGATAGTTGGGCAATCGGTTGATAGGAATAAGAATCAAGCCCTGCGCTTGGCTCTGCAGACTAGAGAACAACATATTCGAAGGGATAAAGCAACGAGCAATATTTGTACAGCTCAAGTTTTATTAGCTGTAATAGCTTCTTTTTATGCTGTTTTCTTTGGGCCAGATGGTTTAGAAGAAATAGCTAAAAGAGTTTTGAAATACCGTATGAAACTTGAGCATTATTTAAGGCATTTAGATTATCCAATAGACTCAATTAGCAGGTTTGATACTATTGAAGTTTATTGCTCTGAGGCGCCTAATATTCATAAGCTTGCAAAATTAGAATCAATTAACCTGCGGATTTTACCTTTAGGCTCTTCAATTTCACATGCTGGTGGTTTTGGTATTTCTTTAGATGAATTAACAACTGATAATGAACTTAATATTCTTTATAAAATCCTTGCTAGTGCAAAAGGTAGATCAAGTAACTTGCCTAAAGATATTGATTTGCAATCTGAGTCTTTTTTGAAAGAAGTACCTCTTCGGCAGAAACCTTGGTTGACTCAAAAGGTATTTCATAAATATAGATCTGAAACTGAATTATTAAGGTATATAGAGAAATTGGCAAATAAAGATTTTTCTCTCACTAATGGAATGATTCCTTTAGGTAGTTGCACTATGAAACTAAATTCGGCAGCTGAATTAGTACCTATTAGTTGGAAAGAATTTGCCTCATTGCATCCATTTATTCCTTCTGAACAGTCATATGGCTATAAAAAAATAATTAATGATTTGCAAGATTGGCTTGGATACCTGACTGGTTTTCAAGGTGTTTCTTTACAACCAAACGCAGGATCTCAAGGAGAATATGCTGGACTTCTTGTTATTCGTGCGTGGCATAAATCCAGAGGTGAAGGCAATAGGAATATTTGTTTAATTCCTACTAGTGCTCATGGTACAAATCCAGCTAGTGCAGTTATGGCTGGTTTCAAAGTAGTAACTGTTAATTGTGATAGTCACGGTAATATCGACATTCATGATTTAAAGAAAAAAGTTGAAAATCATTCTGCAGAATTAGCAGCTTTCATGGTCACTTATCCATCAACTCATGGTGTATTTGAACCTAATATTTCTCAGATTGCTTCGTTCGTTCATGAACATGGCGGACAAGTTTATTTGGATGGTGCAAATTTAAATGCTCAGGTTGGTCTGTGTAGACCTGGAATGTATGGAGCTGATGTATGTCATTTAAACTTGCATAAAACTTTTTGCATTCCTCATGGGGGAGGAGGCCCTGGAGTAGGACCAATTGCCGTCGCTAAACATTTAGTCCCTTATTTACCGGGTCATTGTTTTGAAAATTCTAAAGAAATTGATCAAATAGGTTCAATTGCATCTGCCCCATTTGGAAGTGCAAGTATTTTGCCTATTAGTTGGATGTATATACGAATGATGGGTTTGCAGGGTTTACGCAAGGCAAGCTCTATAGCAATTTTGTCTGCAAATTATATTGCGCATCGTCTTAATGATTTTTATCCAGTTTTATTTAAAGGATTAAATCAAAAAGTAGCTCATGAGTGCATTTTGGATTTAAGACAAATAAAAACAAAGACAGGTATTGAAGTTGATGATATTGCAAAGAGACTTATGGATTATGGATTTCATGCCCCTACAGTAAGTTGGCCAGTGGCTGGCACACTAATGGTAGAACCTACAGAGAGTGAAAGTCTTTTAGAATTGGATCGTTTTTGCGATGCCATGATTTCTATATGGCATGAAATACATGCTATTGAATTGGGTGAGGTTGATAAATCTAATAATCTTTTGAAAAATGCTCCTCATACTTTAGAGATGATTACTACAGATAGTTGGGAAAGACCATATTCTCGCCATCAAGCAGCATTTCCATTAGTAGATCAGATTGAAAACAAGTTTTGGCCTGCAGTTGCAAGAATAGATAATGCTTTTGGCGATAGAAATTTAGTTTGCACTTGCGATCCAATAGAGGAATATGTTCGTGATTAGTTGTGTCTTCCTACTAGCGTGTTTCCGATTTAATAGTTAAGTTTTCAGCGAATACCATTTTTTGGTTTTAACTTGCTGCATTAATTAATCAAAGCATTTTTTTAATGCAGTGTTTCACATCGCTTGGGGAAAGATGTTGAAAGACATTTCTGGGACAAAATCATCGGATTTAATTGCCAAAGAAGAGGTCAGCTTACCTTTTGATTCCAATACTATTGATTCTGCTCTTAGTAAGGGTAAGTTGCTTCAAGTTGATGGTACGAATGTGTTAAGAGTGCCTTTTGGAGTTAGACAACCTAGAAGGAAGAGACCAAATAGGCCAGAAAGATGGGCAACTTTAGTCTTACCTTTTCAACCTCTGGGATCACCAACTCCTCCTCCTCAGGCAGCTTGAGTATCTAAGCTGCAACGTTTGAAGATTGTTCTTTAGTCAGTATTTCGCGATAAAAAGCTCTTAATTGTTCAGTAGCACTAGCCCAACCCCATTTCTCGGCCTCTATTCTTGCTGCATTTCTCATTGATTGACGCTCTATTTCGTTACCTAGAAGTTTTTTTGTTGCATTGATTAAGCTTTTGGCCCCTTCATCTTCCCCTTCAGGTTCATAAAGGCATCCATTTATTCCGTCATCAATAATATCTGGTATTCCACCCTTATTTGCTCCAACAACGGGGCATCCTGCTGCCATTGCTTCGAGGAGTACAAGCCCTAGGGTCTCGGTACTTGAAGGAAATAGAAATGCATCACCGGAAGCATATGCACTAGCCAGTTCTTCTCCTGAAAGATATCCAACAAAAGTAGTAGCAGTATTTTCAAAGATTTTCTCAAGTTGTTGCCTATATGGACCATCTCCAACAAGAGCAAGTCTTGTATTAGGCAAAGCTTCTAGGACAGGCTTTATTCGTTCAATTTGTTTCTCTGCTGAAAGTCTTCCAACATAAATTAATACTGAACCTTGATCATCAAATGTTCCTAGTAATTTTTTTCTCATTGCATCTTTTCTTAAGTCAGGCCTAAAACTTTCAGTGTCTACTCCTCTTTGCCACAATGCAGTATTTTGTATGCCTTTTTCGCTTAGTTCTCTAACCATTGCAGTTGAAGTACAAAGATTTAAAGTGGCTTGGTTATGAGCAGCTTTTAATAATTCCCATAGAAGTGGCTCCAGCATGCCCATTCCATAATGTTCCAGATATTTAGGCAAATGTGTGTGATAGCTAGCCACTAAGGGAATGCCATTGGTTTTTGCAAGCCAAATTCCACCTAGGCCAAGAACAGCAGGATTTACAACATGAATCAAATCAGGTTTGAATTTCTCTAGCGTCTCTGAAACTGCTGGACCTGGAAGACCAAGCTTTAATTCAGGATAAAGAGGTAAAGGCATTGCTGGAACGCCAACAACGGTTGCTCCCATATATTCAGAAGGGCAACCTTCTGGACAAAAGACAACAACTTCATCACCCGCCTTAGTAAGATTTTCTACTGTTTTGGTAAGCCGAGTAACTATTCCATCTACTTTTGGAAGAAAAGTTTCGGTAAAAAAAGCAATCTTCACTGGATTTAAGCAATCATTAGATGAGCGGGATAGAGCCTAATTTTTAATGGCTTTTGCTTGTGTCGAAGTCCATGCCGATATACATGGAATACGCTTTTTATCACATCTATTTGACCATCGACGTGCAACATCAACAACTTCTGTTAATAGCCCATCATCTAGGGTTGTAGGTTTAAGACCTAGCTCAATAAAGCAACGATTGTCAACAATAAGATCATTTTCGACAGCTTCGTTACGAGGGTTGGGCAAATAATTAATTTCTGCGCCAGTTAAAGAAGCAACTTTTTTGGCTAATTCTCCTACTTGATGACTTTCTGTCATTTGATTGAAGATTTTTACTCGTTCGCCTTGTGAAGGTGGGTTTTCTAATGCAAGCTGAACACATTTTACAGAATCACGAATATGAATAAATGCTCTGGTTTGCCCTCCAGTTCCATGAACAGTCAATGGGTATTGAATTGCTGCTTGCATTAAAAATCTATTTAGGACGGTTCCATAGTCGCCGTCATAATCAAATCTATTAGTTAGGCGAGGGTCTTTTAAGGTTGCTTCAGTGTTAGTCCCCCAAACAATCCCTTGATGAAGGTCTGTGATTCTTATACGGTCGTTTTTGTTGTAATAGAGGAAAAGTAGTTGATCTAGAGTTTTCGTCATGTGATAGACGCTTCCAGGGCTTGCTGGATGAAGAATTTCTTCTTCAAATCGAGTTCCATCTGGCTGGGGTACTTCAACTTTTAGATAGCCTTCTGGAATTGTTGCCCCTCGATGAGAACCATATCCATATACTCCCATTGTTCCTAAATGGACAATATGAATATCTAGGCCTGATTCAACAATTGCTGCTAAAAGATTGTGCGTCCCATTTACATTGTTATCAACTGTATATCTCTTTGTAGAGCTGCTTTTCATTGAATATGGAGCTGCTCTTTGTTCTGCAAAATGAACAATTGAATCAGGTTTCTCTTCAATCAATAGTTCAACCAATCTTTGATATTCCTTGGAAACATCAAGATTAATAAATTTCATTGGTTTACCACCAACCTCATCCCAAGCCTTTAATCTTTCCCCAATTGATGTAATTGGAGTTAAAGATTCAACTTCGAGATCAATATCAATTTTGCGGCGGCTTAGATTGTCAATGATGACAACATCATGACCATTGTCGGCCAAATTGACTGAACAGGGCCAGCCACAAAAGCCATCACCACCAAGAACAAAAACTTTCACCCAAAACTCCCGCAGGAAAGATCAAGACACCCACAATAGTGAAAGCTACTACAAGGGGTTTCACTTAGTGCTCAAATACCATCCAAAAACACTAATTAAAATGATTGGTAACCCAAGTAATAATAGCCGAGAAAGCCTATTAATACTGGGGTTCTCATCAATTATCTGAATCTCAGGTTCTTTTGCAAATACATTAAGACGGCCTCCACTTTCTTCTGTAACTGTCATTTAATTTGATCATCTTGGGTAAGAATATGGGAATAAAAGCATTTTTTTTTGCTTCTCTTAGCTGTCTTGGTTGAAATGAATTTATTTCTTCATTTAATAATTCCAGTCATGGGAGAACTAGGAATTGCTTGAGATTTTTCAATTAAACGCCCAGCTAAGAATGATTTTCTACCTGCACTAACTGCATTGTGCATTGCTTCAGCCATTAAAGGAGGATCGTTGGCTAATGCAATAGCACTATTGATCAGTACAGCATCAGCACCTATTTCCATTGCTTGAGCAGCATGGCTTGGTACTCCAATTCCTGCATCAACAATTACAGGTATTTGAGAATTCTCGATAATAATTTCAATATTGGCTTTATTGCGAAGCCCTT
Organism: uncultured Prochlorococcus sp.; assembly: GCA_902634515.1. Lineage (GTDB taxonomy): Bacteria > Cyanobacteriota > Cyanobacteriia > PCC-6307 > Cyanobiaceae > AG-363-N16. The sequence continues at coordinate 8,033 of CACPKH010000010.1, forward strand.
GTGCGGAGCCGATTGGTGATCCTAATGGCATAACTGTGGAACATCCAATTTCTTCTAATCTTTTAGCTAGTAATGGATCTGCGTTTATGTATGGGAGCACCTCAAAGTCTTCTTTAATAAGCTTTTCTGCGGCTTTTAGTGTTTCAAAGGGGTCTGGTAATAAATAGTTTTTATCAGGTATAACTTCTAGTTTGATAAAATTATTATCTTCTTGTCCAGAAATTTTTGCCAGCTCTCTTCCTAAACGAGCTATACGTATTGACTCATCAGCATTTTCACAACCGGCAGTATTAGGAAGCATCCAATATTTTTGCCAATTAATGGCTTCCATTAGCCCTTGGTGAGAAGATTCAAATGACTTGATTCTTCTAACTGCGACAGTAATAATTTCGCAATTAGAATTAATCAAACTTTTATTCATTTGATTTATATCCTGATATTTACCAGTACCTATAAGCAGTCTGCTTTTAAAAATTTTCTTACCTATTTTTAAAGACATTTTATTTAGTTGCATTTAATTTAGTAGTTTGGTTGAAATTAGAAACCTTTCTTATAAATAATATTAGAAGAACTATTTTGCTGTCTTTTTTGTACTTTTTCTAGTTGTCTTTTAGCAGTTTTATTTTTAGGATCAAGATTTAATACTTTCTTGTATAGAAGAATAGCTTCTTCTTCTTGTGATAATTTTTGCTTAGCAAAAGCAAGGTTATTTAGAGCTACTGGATATTCCTCTTTCGCTACAATTGCTTTTTGGTAATGGATAACAGCTTCTTTAAAGTTATCTTGAGCTGCTAGTGCGAAACCTAAGGCATTTTCAATAATTGCTTTAGCTTCTGTTGGCTCTTCTTTTAGGCTTTTAAGAGCTTCCTTAAGGGATATGATGGCTTGTGGATAAAGCCTTTTGCGTAATTGAACAGAAGCTAATTCATATAGATTCTCTGCATTTTTTGATTGATTTGAATTAGATTTTTCTAGCTTGACTAATTCTATTTCATCTTTTCTTACTTTAAAAAACTGTCTACCTACTAAAATTGCTATTATTAATAAAAGGCCACTTAATCCTATAAGGTATGTTTGGGGTAATGAGAATGACATTTCTATATGTTTAATAATTTCTTAGATATCTAATATAATTTAGATAATTTTCTGCAAAGCATATTGTTTACATATAATTGTGAATAATTATTTTAGGAATCAAAATGCTTCAAAAATTAATGACCGCATGCCAAGAGACCTTATCCTTTGGAGGATGATACAACCTTTTCAAAACTCTTTGGATCAACCATTGCTAATTGTGCCAGCATTTTTCTATTAATTCTCACGTCTGCTTTTTTTAAACTTCCCATTAACTTGCTATAGGAAACACCATTTATTCTTGCTGCTGCATTGATTCGAGCAATCCATAGCCTGCGAAAGTCTCTTTTACGACGTTTTCTATCTCTATAGGCGTTGCAAAGAGCTTTCATTACTCTTTGATTCGCAGTTCTAAAAAGACTTCCGCTTCCTCCTTGGTATCCGCGAGCTATTCGAAGAATTTTATTTCTTCTTTTTCTAGCTACATTTCCTCTTTTGACTCTAGACATAATTCAGAAATTAATGATGGTTAGAAGATTTGAATAAAGTTCTTTGTGGAGATCCTTTTAACTATAAGGAAGCATCAGAGCTACGTTCTCTGCATCTCGATCATCAACCACTGCTTTTGTCGCTAGGTGTCGTTTAAGCTTTGTGCTTTTATGATCAAGCAAATGGTTTCTAAAGGCTCTACGACGTAAGAATTTGCCAGTGCCAGTAACTTTGAACCGCTTAGCGGCTGCTTTGCGAGTTTTTAGTTTTGGCATTCTTTTGACAAACTACAAATACAATCCTATAGATTACTTCCTCAAGCAACCTATAGCAAAATCAGTCTGCATTTTTTGGTGATTTGGTCATTCAACCTTGATTAGGAACTCATTTTTTCAAAAAGTTGGCTTTCTTGGCCTTTTGTGCGTTTTATCTCCATTTGCCAATGGTTCTAGAGCGAATAATGAGATTAATACTAATTACCAAACTAATCTGGGGGTTCAAACATCACCATCTTTATTACCTTCTAAAGAGTTGCTTGTTGGTTTAGAGGCATATCTTGGAAGGGGCCTATTAAATAACTCTCATTCAAAAGATCTTCATTTAATTAGTGCTGGAAAACCTTTGATTTTAAGGGATGCATCTGGATTAGTCCATAAATCACGTCAAATTCAAATTGAGTGGATAACAGTTCCATTAAAATCTCCCGAGAATCTTTATCGACAAGTAGTTGGACCTTTTGCAAGTTATGAATCTGCCCATACATTTTCTAAGAAATTAAATTCTGCAGGAATATCAAATGTCATCGCGCACCCTTTTGAATGGGAGGTTTGGATCCCAAAAGATATAACCTTACCTCCCAAGATTCAAGCAGATTCTTTTATAAAAAAGAATTTTGATGAAGTAAAACCTCTTTTAAAATTAACAACTGGTGAATTTCTTTTATCTGGTCCTATTGAGATTTCTTCACCTGATGGTTTGAAGTGGAATGGAGGACTTTACAAAGGTCCATTTGTTTTAAAGCCAGATTCATATGGAAGTTGGACATTTATAGAAAAGGTTTCTCTTGAGCAATATTTGCTTGGAGTTGTTCCTCATGAAATTGGTCCATCATCACCACTGAGCTCTAAGGCAGCTCAAGCAGTATTAGCTAGGACATGGGCAGTTGCTAATAGTTCTCGCTTTGCTATTGATGGATATCATTTATGTAGTGATACTCAATGTCAGGTTTATAAAGACCCAGATAAGGCAGATCTTGAAGTGCAAAGAGCTATTCGAGAAACTTCCAATAAGATTCTGACTTGGAAGGGAGAACCCATTCATGCTGTTTATCATGCCACTAATGGAGGCATAATGGCTTCTTCTAATGAAGCTTGGGATATTGAAGCTCTGCCGTATTTGAAGGCCAATTTAGATGGCTCGAAAAGATGGATTAAGAAATCCTCAATGCCCTTAAATAGCAATAATGCTTTAATTTCTTTTTTAAGTATGAGAGATGGAGCTTATGGAAATAACCATTATTTATTTAGGTGGACTAGAAAAGTACATGCAAAAGATTTGGAAGACTATTTGCATTCTTTGGAAATCAGAAAAGAAAAACCTAAAAAATTAAAGATTTTAGAAAGAGGTCCTAGTGGAAGAGTATTAGCTTTGGAAATAATTGATGAGAGTAATAACTCCTTAGTTATTTTGCGTCGTGATGCAATTAGAAGAATTATTAAAAGTTTACCGAGCACCCTTTTTGTTATCAAAGAGCTTGATAAAGGTGTTTGGCAGTTTCAGGGTGGAGGATTTGGACATGGTGCAGGCATGTCTCAAGCTGGAGCAATTGATTTGGCTTTAAGAGGATGGTCTACAAAAAGGATTCTTCAACATTATTACCCAGGTACAACATATGAATCTTTACGATAGTTCTGTGATTAGAGCTTAGAGTCACTCGGTAAACGTCGTGCTTTCCATGGCATCATCAGCTTTTAATGCTGAAAACCGAAGAAGCAAGGCATTAGTTTTTTTACTTTGCTGTATTTGTGCTGGCATTGCTCCGCATTTGTTGGAATCAAAGATAAGTTTGTTACCAGGGATAGTCTTAGCTTTGTTATTAGGAGGATATGGTTTAGGCATTGTGATGCAAAATATTGATCAATATTTTGGTGAAACTAATGCTCCAGTTCAAAATAAAACAGAGTATTTTTCATTGCCTTCTGTTGATGTTTTAGTTTCAGCAAGAGATGAAGAAAATGTTATAGACAAGCTTGTAAAAAGGCTTTCATCTATTGAATATCCAAAAGACAAGTTAAAAATAGTGATTATTAACGATGGTAGTAATGACAATACTTCAAAAATATTAGGGGAGTTAATCAAGGAATTTCCCGATTTAAATATTATTAATCGTGCTAGGAATTCTGGAGGTGGAAAATCTGGAGCACTGAATTATGCATTACAAAACCTTCAAGGAGAATGGGCTTTAATACTTGATGCAGATGCAAAATTCAATGCAGACATTTTATTAAAAGTATTGCCTGAGGTTTTGCAAAGAGGTTGGTCAGCTGTTCAATTAAGAAAAGCTGTAATTAATTCAAGAAAAAATATTCTTACTATTTGCCAAGCAATGGAAATGGCAATGGATGCCATGATTCAGCAAGGACGCTTAGTAGCTGGCGGTGTTGTTGAACTCCGGGGAAATGGACAATTGATTAAAAGAAAAATTCTTGATGAATGTGGAGGATTTAATGAGGAAACAGTTACAGATGATTTAGATTTAAGTTTCCGCTTGTTAATAGCTGGAGTGTCTATTGGAATTCTATGGAATCCTCCCATTCAGGAAGAAGCAGTAGAGACTTTTCCGGCTTTATGGCATCAACGTAAAAGATGGACTGAAGGAGGATTGCAACGCTTCTTTGACTATTGGAAGTATTTGATTTCTGGGAAATTATCTTTGATTAAGAAGGTAGACCTTACTTCTTTCTTCCTTTTGCAGTATGTCTTACCAGTTGTATCTTTTGTAGATATCACTACTTCTTTATTGCTTCGTACTTTTCCTCTTTATTGGCCTCTTTCTTTAATTGCTTTTGCTGTTTCTGGATTTGCATATTTCCGCGGATGTAGGAGGAAAGTAGAAGGGCCAGAAATTCCTTTACCTAAATTCTTTACTTTAATAATAGCAATATTATATTTGACTCATTGGTTTATTGTTATTCCTTGGATGACTGTAAAAATGGCTTTATTCCCTAAGAAACTGATTTGGCTTAAAACCACTCATGTTGGTAATTAAGTGTCAATTATTTCTCCATTAAAGAAATCAGCAAATCTTTGGGTTTTTTCATCTATAGAATGATCATTTTCTAAATTTAGTGTCTTTTTATTGGCAATCTCTTCTATAGATTTATCTTTTTTTTTACTGGAATCTTCTTTCTTGTTTTCATCTTTTATTTGTTGATCCTTATTACTATATTTGTCTAGAACTTTATTGGATTGAATTCTTTTTTCAGAACTTAAGATTATTTTTCTTGATTTACCTAGTGTTTTTGTTATTGCTTCTTCAAGAAGATTTTTTCTACTTTGAATCATTCCTATCCAATTAGAAGAAACATGTATTTCTGCGTTCTCTTTTGTTAGATGAGACAACCTAGCCTGTTGAGACAGGAGCATTCTTGTTGAAGGTAATTCAACCTTAGTAATAATAGTATTCCATATTTCATCTAAATTCATATCTGTAATTTCCTCTTCTATTTTTTTTGGATTTATTTTATTCTCCTCCCTATATGCAACATTATCGATTTGCTTAATATCTATAGACTTAGCTTTTGCGATTGAAATTTCTTTCTTTTCTTGAAAGTTTTTGTTCTCAATGATAGTAGTTTTTTTTGCAAGCATTCCTATTAAGAAAACTTCTAGCCATAATCTTGGTTGATAACTTTGTCTAATTAGATTTTCACTTCCTTTTAAATTTGCTTGCCAAATGAGGATTTTATCTCTATCGACTTCAAGACTTATACGCTCTAGATCTGGATGTAAGTCCTCAGAGATACTACATAGATTAGGTTCATTAGGAGCTGATTTTTTAATAACTATATCTCTTAAAATACTTGCCAGACCTTGAATAATTGCTATTGGTTCATTCCCATCATCGATAATAGTTCTGCATACCTTAATTAGGTTAATAGGTTCTTCTTTTATTAGTGCCCATACTAACGAGATTATTTCTTTCTCAGGTACTTCACCTAATAAATCCCAGACAGATTTTAATGCTATTGGTTGGGGAAGAAGACTTAATTGATCAAGCATTCTTTGAGCATCTCTTAATCCACCTTGAGATCTATTAGCTATTAAGCTCAAAGCATCTTTGTTTATTTTAATATCTTCCTTTTTAGATACTGTTTCTAAATTATCTTCTAATAGGGATAATGATATTCTTCTAAAATCAAAACGTTGGCATCTACTAATAATTGTCGGCAGTAATCTTTGTGGGTCTGTAGTTGCTAAAATAAACACACTTTTATTTGGCGGCTCTTCTAAAGTTTTTAATAATGCATTGAATGCAGCTGTTGATAACATATGGCATTCATCAATTACGTAAACTTTCCATCTCGCTTGGACTGGAGCGAAACGTGATTTTTCTATCAAGTCACGAATATTATCAACACCTGTATTAGAAGCCGCATCAATTTCAATAACATCTAGCGCTGTTCCAGTTGATATTGTTTTGCATATTTCACATTTTCCACATGGCTCAGTTGTAGCTTGATTGTTACTAAGACAATTTAATGACCTAGCTAAGATTCTTGCACTTGATGTTTTACCAGTCCCTCTTGGACCACAAAATAGATAAGCAGGTGCGATTCGATTAGTAATAAGAGCTTGTTTTAGAGTTTTTACAATCATTTCTTGACCTATAAGGTCATCAAAACGTTGAGGACGATATTTGTGATGAAGTGGCAGGTAATTATTACTCATAACTTGTAGATTTAATCAATTCGCTTCTTATTCTTTTTAAGATAATTTTTATTACTTATGCAGACTCTTTTTCTTTTATTTCTTCTTTAGGAGGAAGTGGGACTATTTTCCTTCCATTAATACTTTCTTCAACCATTTTCTTTGTTACAGTACAAGTTTTAACACTATCATCTGATGGCAATTGATACATTAGATCGAGCATTATCTCTTCAATAATTCCTCGTAATGCTCGTGCCCCAGTTTTTCTTCTATATGCTTCTTGAGCAATTGATGAAATTGCATTTTCATTAAATTCAAGCTTTACATTATCCATACTCATTAATGTTCTGAATTGTTTGACTAGAGCATCTCTAGGCTCTTTGAGAATTGCCTCTAAAGCTGAAGCATTGAGAGGTTCTAATACTGCACTAACTGGCATTCTTCCAATGAATTCTGGTATAAGACCATACTTAACTAAATCATCTGGTTCCAAATTATTTAATATCTCATTTCCTTGGAGATTCCGATTAGTAAGGTTTTTACCTTTAGTGTCTGTTGGCATAAATCCAATACTATTTTTTCCAAGTCGTTTTTGAACGATATCGTCTAGCCCTACAAAAGCACCTCCACATATAAATAGGATTTGGCTTGTATCTATTTGAATACAATCATGATAAGGATGCTTCCTTCCTCCTTGAGGAGGGACATTAGCTATGGTTCCTTCTAGCATTTTTAATAATGCCTGTTGAACCCCTTCTCCAGAGACATCTCTAGTAATGGACGGGTTTTCACTTTTTCTTGCAATTTTATCTATTTCATCTATGTAGATGATTCCTCTTTGTGCAAGGTCTACATCCATATCTGATTTTTGTAAGAGTCTTAAGAGAATATTTTCGACATCTTCTCCTACATAACCTGCTTCAGTGAGAGTTGTTGCATCTGCTACTGCAAAGGGAACATCTAAAAGCTCCGCTAAGGTTTGAGCAAGAAGAGTTTTTCCACTTCCCGTAGGACCAATAAGCAAGATATTTGATTTATGCAATTTTGTCGCTGTTAAATCTGCTTCACTAGAACTATCTCCTTGCCAAGCCAGTCTTTTGTAGTGGTTATATACAGCTACAGAGAGAATTTTTTTTGCTGATTCTTGACCCACCACTTGATTGTCTAAGAAATTCTTAATTTCGATGGGTTTTGGGATAGAAGCTAGGGTTGGTGCTGGTTTAGAAGGTTTATTTTCAGAAGAATTGCCTTTTAAATTTGGATCATTTGCCGTTCTAGTTTTTCCTTGACCATCGATTAGCTCCTCATCCAAGATTTCATTACATAAATCAATACATTCATCGCAAATATATACTCCTGGACCAGCAATTAATTTTCGGACTTGCTCTTGGGATTTACCACAGAAAGAGCATTTTAAATGGGCTTCAAACTTTGCCATCGTGCTTAAAACAATGCCGTGTGAATTAAAGGATCTGACAAGTGAATTCAGCCCTTATTCATAGGATCGTTCCTAAATGCTGGTTCGTCAGCTTTCCTTAACGATTCCTATTTAGTTGGTGGCTGAAATTATTTTGTCTATCAGGCCATATTCAACCGCTTCTTGCGGCGAAAGGAAGTGGTCTCTGTCCGTGTCTTCAGAAATTTTCTCAATAGGTTGACCAGTATTTTCTGCGAGAAGTCCATTTAAGGTTTCTTTTAAGAACAAAATTTCTTTTGCTTGGATTTCTATTTCCACAGCTTGGCCTTGTGCTCCGCCTAGTGGTTGATGAATCATGATTCTGGAATTTGGGAGAGCAATTCTTTTGCCTTTTGTTCCTCCAGCTAATAAAAAAGCTCCCATACTTGCCGCAAGTCCATAGCAAATTGTCACAACATCTGGAGTGACTTGTTGGATGGTGTCATATATAGCTAGTCCTGCTGTGACAGAACCGCCTGGAGAATTTATGTAGAGCTGGATATCTTTTTCAGGATCATCTGCTTCAAGAAAAAGCATTTGAGCAACTAAGGAATCAGCCACTTGGTCATTAACATCAGTACCTAGAAAAATTATTCTTTCTCTTAAAAGACGGGAATAAATATCAAAAGCTCTATCTCCTCTTCCAGATTGCTCAACCACTGTAGGGAGAATAGTAGACATAGATATTGGAAATGTCCCTTCCCAACGATTCTTTATTGGATGATTGCAGTTGGCTTGGATCACAAGAAAGTTTAGGAAGCAATGTTTTTACAATCTAAAAGTTATTAATATCAATTGGGTGATTTTTGACTAGATTTTTCAGCTTTTGTTTTACTTTTTTTAGCCTTTTCTTGAGTTGAGTTCTTAGAGGGAGATTTCTTTTGGGAGATTTTTTCTAAAACATTATTATTTTCTTCAAGCCATACAAAGACTTTCTCTTGAAGTAAGTCAGCGTGTATAGCGTCTTTAAGTTTTTCTTGGTCAATATTCTTTTCTTTTGAAAACTCATTTTTTATTTCATTGAATTTTTCTTTTATTTCTTTTTCAGTGACTGAGATATCTTCTTTTTCAGCTAGTGCTTTTATAGCAAATTGTTGACGTAAGTTATCTTCAGCTTCTGGTCGTGAAGATTCCATAAGCTTATTAATTAAATCTGGAGTAAATGTTGATTTAACATCTATTCCTTGTTCTGCAAAATTTCTTGCAGTTTGTTCAATTAAATTGCGTATTTCTTGATCAATTAGAGTTTTTGGTAATTCTACTTCTAATTGACTTACAAGGGCTTTTAATAAAGACTCTTGCCTGTTTTTCGTATTACGTAGCTTTGTATCTTCTTTAAGACGTTCTTCCAGGTCCTCTCTTAGTTCAACCATATTCGATTTATCACTTGTTTGCTTTGCAAATGCATCATCCAGTTTCGGTAATTCACGAGTCTTTAATTCTTTTAATTTGATTTCAAAGTCAGCTTTGCGCCCTTGAGCTTTTTCTTGCGAATAGTCTTTTGGAAATGTGCATTGAACTGTTTTTGTTTCTCCAATTTCCATTCCAATAATGCCTTCTACAAATCCAGGGATCATTTGCCCTTGATTTAGTTCGACATCCATAGACTCGCTACTTCCACCTTCTATTTCACTTTTATCATCATTAAAAATTCCTTTAAAGCTGACAACAGCAATATCGTCTTTTTTTGCATTCCTATTTTCTATTGGAATCAGTGTGGCAAGTTGTTTACGTGATTGTTCAATTAAGTCATCAACTTTTTTAGGGTCAAAAGTTATGGTTTCTACTTCTGCATCTAAGCCTGTAGTGACTTTTAATTTTGGATTAGGTGGTATATCAGTTTCCAAAGTAATGGTGAGATTTTTTTCAGGGTCAAAGCTTTCTAAAATGCTTTCAAATCCTCCAACTAATTCTGGTTCACAAAGGGCTTGAATTGATTCTTGTTTTTGTATTTGATCCCAAGTTGTTCCTAATAATTTTTCTAGTGCAGAAGCTTGAATTCTTTTTTGCCCTAATTGTTGAATTAAAACCGCTTTAGGGACCTTACCTTTTCTAAATCCTGGCAGATTCGCAGATTTAGTTAATTGAGATAATGCCTCTTCATAACTTGATTTGCATTGCTTGGCAGGGATCTCTAATTCAATTGTCAAGCGACTGCAAGGCTTGCTATTGGTTTTAACTTTTAATTTTGAAGAACTCATTGGATACTAAGGAAATGAACCTATTGGCTCATTACATTAAGAAACAGTTAGACAAGCTAACAAAACCTGCTGATCCTTTATAGATTTTTTGGTAATCCTTGACTGGATTTTTTAAGAATTTCTTCTTCACTTACAAAAAACAAGTTTTTCTCACTGGTTTGGCTTTTAAGAATTATCTCCCAAATAGGCCTTTGAATGTAGCTTTGCTAGGTGCAAGTGGAGCAGTAGGGAAGGAACTGCTGCAGTTATTGGATGAACGCTCTTTTCCTATTAATAATTTGAGATTACTGGCCTCAGAGAGATCAGCTGGAAGTACTCAACAATGGCAAGGCAAAGAATTAAAGCTTCGTGAGGTTTGTGCTGAAGAATTTCAAGATATTGATTTGGTTTTTGCATCTGCTGGAGGGTCAGTAACAAAAGTATGGAGAGAGGAAATAAATGCAAAAGGAGCATTAATCATTGATAATTCCAATGCTTTTCGAATGGATGGAGATGTTCCTTTAGTCGTTCCAGAAGTTAATCCAACCGCTGTTTTTTCTCACAAAGGCTTAATTGCTAACCCGAATTGCACAACAATTTTGTTATCAATAGTTTTAGCTCCTTTAGTATCATTAGCTCCTCTAAAAAGAATCGTTGTTTCTACATATCAATCTGCTAGTGGTGCTGGTGCTAGGGCTATGGAAGAGTTAAAAAGATTAAGCCATGATGTCCTTATGGGTAATTCTCCAAAAAGTGAAGTTTTACCTTATTCACTAGCTTTTAATCTATTCCTTCATAATTCACCTCTTCAATCAAACAACTACTGCGAGGAGGAGATGAAGATGATTAATGAGACTCGTAAGATCATGGATTTACCAGAGTTGGCTTTCACTGCAACTTGTGTAAGAGTTCCTGTATTACGTGCTCATTCAGAGTCTGTAAATATTGAATTTGTTGAGCCTGTTTTAGTAGAAGATGCTAGAAAAGCTTTGCAGAATTCATCAGGCGTTCAACTCCTTGAAGATTTAGAACTGAATAGATTTCCTATGCCTACTGATGTAACTGGTAAAGATGATGTTGCTGTTGGAAGGATTCGTCAAGATATCAGTAATCCTAATTGCTTGGAACTGTGGCTTTGTGGTGATCAAATCCGCAAAGGTGCTGCTTTAAATGCGATTCAGATTGCTGAATTATTGGTGAGAAGTTCATGAGTTCGTCAGCACACTTATCACCAAATCCTTTTGGAAGATTAATTACTGCAATGGTTACTCCTTTTGATAGAGAGGGGAATGTAGATCTTGCTTTAGCAGGCCGACTTTCGAGATTTTTAGTAGATGAAGGTTCTGATGGAATAGTTGTTTGTGGTACAACAGGCGAATCGCCAACTCTGAGTTGGTCTGAGCAACATCAGTTGCTTCAAACAGTTAAAAAGGCTGTTGGTAATAACGTTAAAGTATTAGCTGGCACTGGTAGCAATAGTACTGCTGAGGCTTCAGAAGCAACTGTAAAGGCAGCTGAAGCAGGAGCAGATGGAGCTTTAGTGGTTGTTCCTTATTACAACAAACCCCCTCAAGAAGGTTTAGAAGCTCATTTTCGATCTGTAGCTGATTCGGCTCCAGAATTGCCTCTAATGCTTTACAACATTCCTGGAAGAACAGGATGTTCATTAAAACCAACTACAGTTAAAAGACTATTAAATTGTAAAAATATTGTTAGTTTCAAAGCTGCCAGTGGAAATATTAATGAAGTTACAGAATTAAGAATGCAATGTGGATATGATTTTGCGGTTTATAGCGGTGATGATGGCTTGTTATTGCCAATGTTATCTGTAGGTGCTGTAGGTGTAGTGAGTGTTGCTAGTCATGTAGTTGGCCGTCGTATTAAGAAAATGATTGAGGCTTATTACAAGGGTCAAATTAGTGAAGCTTTAGGGTATCACGAACAACTGCAACCTCTTTTTAAAGCTTTATTTGCTACTACAAATCCTATTCCTGTGAAAGCAGCTCTTGAGATCATGGGATGGGAAGTTGGACCTCCTCGCAGTCCATTGATTTCTCTCAAAAAGGATATGAAAGATGATTTGAAAGATATAATTAATTCATTGCGACAAATTTAATAAAAAGCTTTTTCTGTTATTGGCTTTAATAGGTGATTTGTCTATCTGAAAAAAACGTATTTGTTTTCCCATACTTTCCAAATGACTACTAGTTTCTCAAGTTCTTCTTCTGAAAATCAAATTTCTAAAGATCCAAAAACAAAACAACCAGCCTTACGAGTTATTCCTCTTGGAGGTCTCCATGAGATAGGAAAAAACACTTGTGTTTTTGAATATGGTGATGACTTAATGCTTGTTGATGCTGGGCTTGCTTTCCCTAGTGATGGAATGCATGGCGTAAATGTAGTTATGCCAGACACTACTTATTTACGAGAAAATCAGCACCGTATTAAAGGAATGATTGTGACTCATGGACATGAGGATCATATTGGTGGCATTTCACATCATTTAAAACATTTCAATATTCCTATAATTTATGGCCCTCGTTTGGCTATGTCGATGCTTCAAGGGAAAATGGAGGAAGCAGGTGTTGCTGATAGAACTACCATTCAAACGGTTGGTCCAAGGGATCAAGTTAAGGTTGGCCAGTTTTTTTCCATTGAGTTTATTCGTAACACTCATTCGATGGCCGATAGCTTTTCCTTAGCTATTAAGACCCCTGTAGGAACAATAATTTTTACAGGCGATTTTAAGTTCGACCATACTCCTGTAGATGGAGAGCATTTTGATCTTGAAAGACTCGCTCATCATGGTAATGAAGGAGTTTTGTGTTTGTTTAGTGATTCTACTAATGCAGAAGTTCCAGGATGGTGCCCATCTGAACGTACCGTCTTCCCATCATTAGAACGTCATGTAGCAGATGCTCAAGGTCGAGTAATTATTACAACTTTTGCAAGTTCTATTCATCGAGTAGCAATGATTCTCGAGCTTGCCTTAAAGCATGGAAGAAAAGTTGGTCTATTAGGAAGATCAATGCTTAATGTTATTGCTAAGGCTAGAGAAATTGGATATATGAAGGCTCCTGATGAACTCTTTGTTCCTATTAAACAAATTAGAGATTTACCTGATAGAGAAACACTTTTGTTGATGACAGGGAGTCAAGGTGAACCTTTGGCTGCATTAAGTCGTATTTCACGTGGTGATCATCAACATGTACAGGTTAAAACCACTGACACCATTATTTTCTCAGCCAGTCCAATTCCTGGAAACACTATTTCTGTAGTTAATACTATTGATCGTTTAATGAAACTTGGAGCAAAGGTTGTTTATGGAAAAGGAGAAGGAATTCATGTATCTGGACATGGTTTTCAAGAAGACCAGAAGTTGATGTTGGCTTTAACAAAACCAAAGTATTTTGTTCCAGTTCATGGAGAGCATAGGATGCTGATTTGTCATAGTAAAAGTGCTCAGACAATGGGAGTACCAGAAAATAATATTTTGATTTTGGAAAATGGAGATGTTGTTCAATTGACTAAAGATTCCATTTCAAGAGGTGATTCGGTTAAAGCAGGGATAGAACTTTTAGATGGTTCGAGAACTGGAATTGTTGATGCTCGCGTTTTAAAAGAAAGACAACAATTAGCAGAAGATGGCGTGATTACTGTTTTAGCCGCGGTGAGTACAGATGCAGCTATGGTTGCTCCTCCTAGAGTTAATCTTCGTGGCGTAGTCACAACTGCTGAACCAAAGAAAATTTCATTATGGACTGAAAAAGAAATTAATTGGGTATTAGAAAATCGTTGGAAACAACTCTCTCGTCAAACTAGTAATACATCTATTGAGGTTGATTGGATTGGTTTCCAAAGAGAAGTTGAAACTGGCATTGCCAGAAGACTAAGAAGAGAATTTCAGGTTGAACCTTTGATTCTTTGCTTGGTTCAACCAGCTCCATCTGGTACACCAAAATATAAAGGGAGAGCTGATGAAGAACTCTCTTCAATGCAATCCAATAGAGTTTCTAATCAATCATCTAATAACAAACTTAGATCAATCAATAAGACGATGAATCCATCTTCAGCCAGTCTTAAAAATAATGATGTTAATTCAACAAAAAATCAAAAAGATGATCGTCATGTAGAAGAACCTGTTGGAAGAACAAGACGAAGAAGATCAGCTGTTAATTAGATCTTTTTTATGATGTTTCTTTATCAGATTGTCTAAGTAGTTTGATTAATTTTTTGTCCCAAGATATTTGCCATCCTTTTGAAAGACTTTTCATACTAGGCGGTAAGTTTTTTCCTATAGAATGACTAATTTCTTCTAATTGAGTGGATGAGATATTTGGCACACCAGAGTCTTTTAACCATCTTTCTAAAATGATTGCTCTTGTTTCCTGAGGGAGCTTTATTATTTCTTCTCTAAATAGATTGTCTTTATTTTTTATTGTTTCTAAAGCAAGATTCGTTAATGCATCTTGATTCTTTTTTAGTAATGCTAATTTCTCTGCAAGTGAAGAAATTCTTTTACTACTACCGGGATGCATGTCTTCTAAGACCGGTATAATTTCATGTCTTACTCGGTTACGATGAAATTTTAAGTTGTGATTAGATGGATCAACCCATATTGGTAAATGAAACTCTTTGCAAATTTGATAAGTTTCTTTTCTACTAAAAATCAGTAAAGGCCTGATGAGATTAATTCTATTTTCAAGTTTTCTAGATTCTTTTAAACTACTTAAGCCTGCTAAATATGCTCCTCTAGCTAAGTTCATGATTAGTGTTTCTGTTTGATCACTTGCTGTATGACCTGTGAGAATATATTCACAAGGTAAATTGTTGGTTGAAATAAGTTTTGCTTTTTCTAGTAATTGTTGATAGCGCCAGTTCCGCCCTGCTTCTTCGGTTGAAACTTTTTCTGTAATTGCGTTTTGATATTCAAAATTAAAACCTTGATTGCAACACCATTGTTCTAACTCTTTCGCTATTTTTAGTGATTCTTTGTGCCATCCATGGTTCCCATGCCAAATATGTATTTTCCATTTATATAACCTTTGAAGGTCAGTAATTAATTTTAAGAGAACCATAGAATCTTGGCCTCCAGAAATAGAAAGAAGAAGATTTGAGCCAAATGGAAGCAAATCTTTCTTTATTTTCAGGCTTTTATGAAGCCGATTGTGCCAAGGGCTCCAAGGATTTTCTTTGTTGGTGGATTGTGACATTTCAGCTTCAAAAAGCCACTAGCTTTATTTTGATAGTTCTTTTGCAAGAAGGGTGCCAAAATCAGGATATCTTTTATTGATTTGATGTCGCGTTCTAACAATTTTCAAATTGCTCTTCGCCAAAAGTTTGAGAGTCGTTCTCTACTTAAGGTGATTTCTGGACTTAACAATTTTGACAAAAACTCCGTTGCTCGAATTTCTAAAGCCGCTGGAATTGGAGGAGCAGATTTGATTGATGTTGCATGTGATCCTGAATTAGTCGATCTTTCTTTATCATTATCAGGGTTGCCAATCTGTGTGAGTGCGGTTGAACCTGAACTATTTCCAGATGCAATTAAAGCTGGAGCTTCAATGGTTGAAATAGGAAACTTTGACTCTTTTTATCCGAAAGGTCGTTTTTTTGATGCAAGAGAAGTTCTTGATATAACAAATAGAGCTAGAAAGATTATAGGAAATATTCCTTTATCAGTTACTGTCCCTCATGTCTTGCCTTTAGATGAACAAGCTAAACTCGCATTAGATTTAGTAAATGCTGGTGCTGATATTATTCAGACTGAAGGTGGTGTTGTAGTTACTCCTAAGAAAGCAGGAGTTATTGGCCTAATAGAAAAAGCTGTTCCAACACTAGCTGCTACTTATGCAATATCTAAAAGTCTTGATGAAGCTGACTATGAAATTCCTTTGATATGTGCATCAGGTTTATCAGAAATTACCGTATCAATGGCAATTGGATCTGGTGCATCAGGAGTAGGAGTAGGTTCAGTTATAAATCGTCTCAGTAATGAATTGGAAATGATTGCTATGGTTAGAAGTCTAAGAGATGCAATTAATGCTTCAAAGAAGACTTTTCATAAGACAATATAAGTCTAATTACAAAAGAGATTCCTTGGAAAAAGGTATTCGCAAGTGATTCTTTGGTTTGGCTTTTTTATATGAATAAATATCAACTTGAAGCTCCTTATTCTCCTAAAGGGGATCAACCAGAAGCAATATTAAATCTAGTTAGGAGTTTGAATTCAGGTAACAAATATCAAACTCTTTTGGGTGCTACAGGTACAGGAAAAACATTTACTATAGCTAATGTTATCGCTAAAACTGGAAGACCTACTCTCGTTTTAGCACATAATAAAACTTTGGCTGCTCAGCTCTGCAATGAATTAAGAGAGTTTTTCCCAAACAATGCAGTTGAATATTTCATCTCTTATTATGATTATTACCAGCCTGAGGCATATGTTCCTGTAAGTGATACTTATATTGCGAAGACATCTTCTATAAATGAAGAAATTGATATGCTCAGGCATTCTGCGACAAGATCATTATTTGAGCGCAAAGATGTTATTGTAGTAGCCTCGATTAGTTGTATCTATGGCTTAGGTATTCCTAGTGAATACTTGAAAGCTTCAGTTCATTTTAAAGTGGGAAATGATATTAATCTTAGGCAATCTTTAAGGGCATTAGTTAATAATCAATACTCGCGTAATGATATTAATATCTCTAGAGGTACTTTTAGATTGAAAGGCGATGTCCTTGAAATCGGACCTTCTTATGAAGACCGATTAGTACGAATAGAATTGTTTGGCGATGAAGTAGAAGCGATAAGATATGTAGATCCAATTACTGGTGAAATCTTAGAAAGTTTGGAATCTATAAATATTTATCCAGCAAAGCATTTTGTTACACCTAAGGATCGTCTTCTCACAGCTATCGAAGCAATTAAGAAAGAAATGAATAGTCAAATAAATCTTTTTAATAAAGAAGGTAAATTATTAGAAGCTCAGAGATTGGAACAAAGAACAAAGTATGATCTTGAGATGTTAAAAGAAGTTGGATATTGTAATGGAGTTGAGAACTATGCACTTCATTTAACTGGTAGAGATCCTGGTACACCACCTGAGTGTTTAGTGGACTATTTTCCAGATGATTGGTTGTTAGTTGTAGATGAAAGTCATGTAACTTGTTCTCAGTTGAAAGCTATGTATAACGGAGATCAATCAAGAAAAAAAGTTCTAATAGAACATGGCTTTAGATTGCCAAGTGCCGCAGACAACCGTCCTTTAAAGTCAGAAGAATTTTGGGCTAAAACTAATCAAACAATTTTTATTAGTGCTACTCCAGGTGATTGGGAATTAGATATAAGTTCTGGGAAAATTGTTGAACAAGTAATTCGACCAACTGGCGTTTTAGACCCATTAGTTGATGTTCGACCTACTAAAGGTCAGGTTGATGATATGTTATGCGAGATACGTACAAGAGTTCTCAAAAGGGAAAGGATATTAGTTACAACATTAACTAAAAGAATGGCTGAAGATCTAAGTGATTATCTAGCAGATAGCAATATTAAAGTTCGTTACCTTCATTCGGAAATTCATTCCATTGAGAGAATTGAAATTATTCAAGACTTAAGAGTTGGTTTGTATGATGTTTTGGTAGGTGTAAATCTTTTGCGAGAAGGATTAGACCTTCCAGAAGTGTCTCTTGTAATAATTTTAGATGCTGATAAAGAAGGATTTCTTAGAGCTACAAGATCTTTAATACAAACTATTGGAAGAGCTGCAAGACATATTGATGGCACTGCTTTGCTATATGCAGATAATTTCACTGACTCTATGAAGAAAGCTATTCAAGAAACTGAACGACGTCGATCTATTCAAGAAGAATATAATAAAAATCATGGAATTACTCCTACACCAGCAGGAAAGAAAGCTACAAATTCAATACTTTCTTTTTTAGAGTTATCTAGAAGATTGCAAAAAGATGGATCTGATAAAGACTTGATTAAGCTTACAGTTAATGCCATAGATGATTTAAAAAATAATAATGATATGAGTCTTGCAATAGAATCATTACCTGAGGTTATTGATAAATTAGAGCAGAAAATGAAAATAGCAGCCAAGGAGTTAGATTTTGAAAAAGCTGCAAATCTAAGAGACCGTATTCATCAATTACGTAAAAATTTAGTAAGGTAGCCTATCTTATTTGCTGATTTAATTTGAAGAGCTCATGTACGACTTGAAGTGCTCTCTTACCATCTTTTTCTGGCACAATACAACTTGTCCTGATTTCACTTGTTGCAATCATTTCTATATTAATTCCTGCATTAGCAATAGCTCTAAACATTTTCCCTGCAGTGCCTAAAGTTTCAGGCATACCAGCTCCCACAGCACTTATTCGAGCTATTGCTTTTCCATCTTTTAAATAAGCTCCATGCCATTCTTTTAGAATTTTTTCTAAAACTTGGTCTGCATCTTTTCTATCATTTTTATTTAGAGTAAAACTGATAGTTCTTCCAACATTTTTATGTTTCCTTTCTGATTGAATTATAGTGTCTAAGCTAATACCAGCTTCTGCAAAAGCTTTACAAATAGAAGCTGCTATTCCAGGGATATCAGGTACGTTAATAACACTTACTTGTGTTTGCTCTAAATCTAAGGCTACACCTCTGACTTCAGGTTCTCCTTTCCCAATAATTGTAGGATTTATTTTAATTTGTTTTTCTTTTAATTCGAAAGTTTCGCTTACAGCTCGTAGAGCTTTTGCTCCCATCACTGAATCAATGACACAACTTACTTTGACTTCACTAGTTGCTATTAGCCTTAAATTAATGCCTGCCTTAGATAATGTTTCAAATAAACTTGCTGCAATTCCTGGCCTACCCATTATGCCAGCACCTCTAATACTTAATTTAGTCATTTCAGCCTGACTGGAAAGTTCACCACCTAAGTTTTTAATAAGGTCATTACAGAGTAATTTTGCTTTATTGAGATGCTCTTTCGATACTGTAAAAGTTATATCATTGCTATTACCTTCATGCGTAGATTGAATAATAAGGTCTACATTTACTCCTCCTTCAGATAGAGTTTCAAATAAATCTGCTGCAATGCCTGGTTTATCAGGTATATGAGATAGTCCAAGAACTGCTTGCATGTCAACTAATTCTGCACCATTTACAGGTTTATTCAGTTCCAATCCATTAAGACTTTTTGTGGCATTGATTTGACTTGTCAAAGTTGTACCTGGTGCATTATCCCAACTTGATCTAACAATAAGCTTGACCCCATAATTTCTTGCTATTTCAACTGCTCTTGGATGCAATACAGCTGCTCCTAAACTGGCTAATTCAAGCATTTCGTCACAGCTTATTTCTCTCATTAATTGTGCGTCAGGGACTATTCGTGGATCAGTTGTCAGTACTCCAGGTACATCAGTGTAAATTTCACATGCATCGGCATTAATTGCTGCTGCTAAGGCAACTGCAGAAGTATCTGATCCGCCTCTTCCCAGAGTTGTTATTTCTGCAGTACCACTATTTCCAAGACTAGTTCCCTGAAATCCTGCAACCACAACGACTTGATCGTCATTTAAGAGATGTGTAATTCTTTCAGTCTTAATTTCAAGAATCCTTGCTTTTCCGTGAGATGATTCTGTGACTATTCCAACTTGACTGCCAGTCATAGATTTCGCTGATATACCAAGATCGTTAAGAGCTATTGAAAGTAAAGCGATAGAAACTTGTTCCCCTGTAGAGAGGAGCATGTCCATTTCTCTTTGAGGTGGCTTTTTGCTAATTGATCTAGCAAGGTTTGTTAAATCATTAGTTGTATTTCCCATTGCGGAAACTACTATCACTAAGTCATTCCCTTGACTTCGGCTTAGAGCAATTCTTTTTGCAACTAATTTAATACGCTCCACACTACCAACAGAGGTTCCTCCAAATTTTTGAACTAAAATAGCCATTTAATTATTGTGAAAACATTGTGAATTTCTTGATGGATAATATAAATAATTCAACATTTTAGAAAAGACAGTCTCTAAATGCATTTTTAGGGATTGCTCCTTTTTTTAGTAAAGCTTCAATTGCTAAAATCTTACTAAATAAATCAATTAAAAATTTAGTTGATTTTCCTTTTATTTGTTTTCGCATGACATAAATTCTTTTTGGATTGGCAATTCCTGCTTGCTTTGCAATCAAGTTAACGTCACGTTGCTGTTCACTTTCTAATAAGCTTACCCATAGTAATCCTCTGATTTGGCTTGATAGTGTTGCAATGATTTTAAGGGCTGGCTCGCCTTTATCCAATAAACTATCAGTTCTTGAAATAGCTTTTGCATAGTTTCCTTCTAATAAACAATTCCCAATTTCTAATGAGTTTGTTGTTATGCCTTCAATTAACTCACGCACTGATTTCCCTTTAATGATTATTTTTTCATTTATCCCGATATCTTTTTTTAGTTTTGATTCTTCTAATAAAGCAAGCTTTTTTAATTCTGAAACAATCCTATTACTATCATTACCAATTGATTCAATTAGGTAATTAATAGCATCTTTTTCAATTTCTAGATTTAGTGATGCAGCAATTTTTTCTACTAATTTTTGTTGTCCAGTTATATCCCAAATACTGGGCAATTCAAACTTATGTTCAAAAGCTTTTTGTGATTTAATTAAATCTTGAATTAGCTTTGTAGTTTTTAATCTTTTATCTGGCTTATTATTATTAATTAAAAGTAAATGTGTTTTTTCTGGGATTTGTTTGGCTATTGATTCAAACTTCGAGGCTAGTTCGATTGAGCATCCATTAAGAAATGGACTTTTTTTTAGGAGAATTAATCTTCCTCCGTTTCCTAAAGGAGGGGTTAGAGCTTCTTCTAAAGCTTGGTTTGCGAGTGAACTATCTTGACCATCTAGTCTACTAAGATTAATACTTGCCCAGTCTGGATCAATGATTTTTTTAATTAAAAGATCAATTGCTCTTTCGCTAGATCCATGATCTTCACCCCATATTAAATGTATTGGCATTTCAGTATGATTGTTTACTTGCGGGGTTTATGCCTTAAACGAATCTTTTATTTGTTGAAAAATTGAAATCAATTGACCATCCAATTTTCAAGGAAAGCATTCGTTATATACAGGATAGGCTTGGTTATACAGGATTAGATGATTTACAGCAACAAGTTCTTGAAAGATTGATTCATACCAGTGGTGATTTTGGTATTCAGTCTTTGTTGAAGTTTTCCAATGGTGCTTGTCAGGCTGGAATATTGGCTCTTAGAGCAGGTGCACCAATTATTACTGATACTTTTATGGCATCTGCAGCAATAACTCCTATGGCTTCTAAAACACTGAATACTTCAATATATTGTGCTTTGGATTGGGTCTCTAATCAAAATCAGGCTGAAGGAGAAGGCCTTACCAAAACGGCTAGTGGAATGAAAAGTGCTTATATTGAACTCTCAAATGAATTTAGGGATGCACGATCACCCATAGTTGTTATAGGCAGTGCGCCATCAGCATTAATATCATTACTAGATTTAATTGAGAATGATTGCTTTTCTCCTAATTTAATTGTTGGAATGCCTGTAGGTTTTATTGGAGTTTTAGAAAGTAAAAGGCGTCTATCTCATGCAAAAGTTAATCAGATAAGTATTAAGAGTAATCGAGGAGGGGCTGCACTTGCAGCTGCTTCAATAAATGCTTTATTAAGGGCTTCAATTAAATGATTTAATGCTGCCAATACTTAATCTTTATTTTCAAGTATTTGGAGAACTGTTTTTGCTTTATTAATTACTTTTTTAGGAACTCCTGCTAAACGTGCGGCCTCTATTCCATAACTTCTGCTAGCTCCACCAGGCACTACTTTATGAAGAAAAGAAATATCATCTCCAGTTTCCTCAACAAGAACTTGAAAGTTTGCAATATTTTTTATTGTTTTTGAGAGGCTATTAAGTTCATGATAGTGAGTAGCAAATATTGTTCTGCTTTGAATTTCCATGGCAAGAAATTCGCTTACAGCCCATGCAATTGATAATCCATCAAAAGTTGATGTCCCGCGACCAATTTCATCTAAGAGAACTAAGGAATTATTAGTAGCTTGGTTAAGTATGTAAGCAGTTTCTGACATCTCAACCATAAAAGTTGACTGCCCTGTTGCCAGGTCATCAACTGCACCAACTCTAGTAAAAATTCTATCTGCAATACTTATTGATGCTTCTTCAGCTGGAATCCAGCTTCCAATTTGAGCAAGTAACTGTATTAATCCAATTTGTCTAAGATAACAACTCTTACCACTTGCATTTGGTCCAGTAAGTATCACTAAATCTATTTTTTCACCAAGATTAATTGAGTTAGGTTCAAATTTCTTTTCTACTAACATTTGTTCTACAACAGGATGCCGGCAGTTTTTAATATTGATTTTTCTTGAAGAGCCTTTTTCTAAAATTGAGGGTGGAGAATAATTATTAGTTGCTGCAACTTCAGCTAGACTTGTAAGAGCATCTAATCCAGAAACAGATCTTGAGGCTTTTCTAATTTCTTGAGCATGATTGCCAACTACTTTTCTAAGGTTGCAAAATAAATCATATTCACGTTGAAATGATCTTGCCTGCAATTGAAATATTTTTCCTTCTCTTTCTTTTAAGTCTGGAGTAATAAATCTTTCTTCATTTGCTAAAGTTTGCCTTCTTATCCAGTGAGATGGAACATTATTTGCTTTTGATTTACTAACAGCTAAGAAATATCCAAAAGTTCTATGATATTGAAGTTTAAGATTTGTATTTCCACTTAACTTTCTTTCAAGAATCTCTTGGCCTTTAAGCCATTCATTTTGATCGTCCAATTTATTTCTTATCCCATCTAATAATGCATCCACACCATCATTTATTATGCCTCCTTCAGTAAGACTTAATGGAGGATTATTGATTAATTGACTTCTAATTAATCTTGCTAAATTTATTAGCTCTTGATTGATATTACTTAGATCTTTTAGCCATGGAGGATAAATCAAAGGAAGTTTGTTCAGTTTTTGAGCGAGAAGAGGCAATCTTTCTATGCCATCAGCTATTGCTATTAAGTCCCTTCCCCCTGCTTGGCCAGCTCCAGCTCTGCCTGATAGACGCTCAAGATCTCCCATTGCTCTCAATAACCTTCTAATGCTTTGTCTTAGAGCCCTTTGGTCAACTAACATACTTACTATTGATTGTCTTTCAAGAATTTCATTTGAAGTAATTAAAGGATTTTCGATCCAACGTCTTAGACATCTTCCTCCCATAGCTGTAAGAGTCCTATCGATTGCCCAAAGCAAGGAACCTTGAAATTGGACATCCCTTTGAGTGCTTGTGATTTCAAGATTTCTCTTAGTTTGAGCATCAAGAATTAGTGCTTGAGATGACAAGGAGATTTGGGGTAAATCAAGAGGTATTTCCAAATAATCTTTATTGGCTTGATTTTTTGGGCTTGGATTGGTTTCTTTTAAATACGCTAAGAGTCCTCCAGCAGCCTTTGTTGCCATTACACATTCATTAATGCCAAGACCACTAAGTGTTTGAAGCTTAAAGTGTTTTTTTAGTGTTGTTTTCGCTTCTAGCAGAGTAAAAGCTGTCTTCTCAATTTGATTTATGTGAACATTTTTTGGCCACCAATCTTTTGGCAAATCTGGATCTAACGCTTCACAAATAATTTCTGATGCTTCTATTTTCAATAATTCTTGTTCTAAAGAATTAATATCAAAACCTTCTTTTGTTAAAAATTCGCCAGTACTGATATCTGCATTCGCAAGACCCCATTTAAAGGAATTCTTCTCAGGATTGGATACTATTGATATTGCTGCAAGCCAGTTGTTTTTCCTTGCATCTAGTAAACCTTCTTCTATTACTGTCCCAGGTGTCAAAATTCTTGTAATACCTCTTTTTAGAAGCTTTCCTTCTTTATTTTGTGAGCTTTCAAGTTGATCACATAATGCGATAGAAAAACCTTTTTGGATTAGTGAGGAACAATATTTTTCTGCAGAATGATGAGGAATGCCTGCCATAGGTATTCGGCCAATTTTTTTGCCAGCCTCCTTACCTGTAAGCGTGAGTTCTAAAAGTTGAGATAAAAGAATTGCATCTTCAAAAAAACATTCAAAGAAATCGCCTAATCGATAAAGAAGAATTCTTTCTGGATTGGTTATTTTTAGTTCTACATAATGACGCATCACAGGAGTTAATTGATCGAGTTCTATTTGACTGTGATGAGACCAAGGGAGATTGTTTTTATTTCGATCAGAATCTATTGATGAGATTGCATCAGATGATTTGGTGACTTCATCTTGTGATTGGACCTTTTTTCTTTCTCGAGGTCTTTGTTTAGCTTCTTTAGTTAGTTCTGAATCTGTGAAATCATCATTTGTGAAGTTTTTGTTGTTTTTTAATGAATTTTTAATTTCAGGAGTTTCCTGATTTTCTCCAAATAAACTCCCTTGCAGTGGTTCAGTTTCGGCAGTCATACTGCTTTTCTGACAATTATTAATTGGCATAGTAAATGCGATCTTGCATTTTGGATGTGAAGCCTCGCGACAACCATTGTCATCTTTTTTAGAAAATGTCTTTTTGCATGGGACAATTAGGCAATTGAAAAGAGCTCTTGCTCCATCGCTCCATTCCCTATGCAGTTAATTAGTTCTGTCGCCATTAACGCTCTTCTCTTCGCTTCATTATTATTGGTTGTTGGTGTTCCGGTTCTTTATATGACCCAAACCAATCCTCAAGACCGTCGCAATAGTGAAATTAAAAAGATTGAGATTATTGGTGGTGTTTGGTTTCACCTTGTTCTTGTGAACGGTTTGCTTTCTTACTTTGTTTGAATTTGCACACTCTCCGTGCGAAGCTAGAACTAGCTAATTAGGCATTTTGCCAAGAATAAATGGTTTCAATTGAAGGGCGCTTTACTGATGCGTCTGGTATCAGAGTAGGAATCGTTGTAGCTAGATTCAACGATTTAATTACCAATAAACTCTTAAGCGGCTGTATTGATTGCCTAGGAAGACATGGTATTGATATATCTGATTCTAGTCCTCAATTAGATATAGTCTGGGTTCCTGGTTCATTTGAATTACCAGTAATTTGCCAATCACTCGCAAGATCGGGAAAGTATCAAGTTTTAATTACACTGGGAGCTGTTATCAGAGGCGATACTCCTCATTTTGATGTAGTAGTAGGGGAAACTAGTAAAGGCATTGCCTCAGTTTCAAGAGATACAGGTTTGCCAATAATTTTTGGTGTTTTGACAACTGATACTATGCAGCAGGCTTTAGAGAGAGCTGGTATAAAAAGTAATCTGGGATGGAGTTATGCATTACAAGCTCTTGAAATGGCTTCTTTAATGAAAGCACTTAATTCATAAACCATTATTAATTTCAATATTTAATTGACCATTACCCCTTTTTTAAGGCATGCTGCTTTGAACAAGGGTAAATTCACCTTTTGTATTTTGCGGATGTAGCTCAGTGGTAGAGCATCTCCTTGCCAAGGAGAGGGTCGAGAGTTCGAATCTCTTCATCCGCTTTCTTTAATGGGCTTGTGAATTATTGCTTTTATTATTTTTTAAATCATTTCTAGGATTAGTTTCTTTAGTAATTTCTTCATTCTTCTAATTCTGATATCTCTTTTTCTAAAGCCTTGGATCAAAAGATTAGTTTGAAAAACTTATAAATCTTAGAAAATTCTATTAGTTAAATAGAACATAATATTTATATACTTTTCAAAAGCGCATTATTTTTGATTAGCAATTTTTGATCTTCTTTATTTGAAAAACCAATTTGTTTATAAAACTCAGTCCCATGAGTTGTCATGAGATAAACACGCTCAACTTTTTTTATTGCTTTCATTGATAAAAGCGCCTCAACGACTTTTCTTCCTAGGCCTTGGCCTTGCACATCATCTGCCACAACGATATCCCATAGCACGGCTCGATAGATCTGATCGCTTGTTGCTCTTCCAAAGCCAATCATTCGTTTCCCTCGCCAAAGACTTACAACTACTGTGCTACCAGATAATAATTTTCGAAGATTTTTCAGATTTCTTTTTTGAGCCCAGAAAGCATGCTCGTCAAAAAGCTTTTGTAATTTTAATAAGCCTTTTGATGGTAGTAAATTGGGCCCTAGCCCTAAGATTCTTAAACCAGGGGCTCCTGGAGCATGCTTGATTAGTCTTAGGCGTGTCATTGAACCAGATTTATTAACCACATTGATATTTGGATTTTATATAAGAGATAATTGATTTATAGCGCTTAATACTAGTTAGACGAACTTTTTTTGTCTCTGTTAGTTAGGCTGAATAAAATTCTTGCTAATTTTGAAATTATGCTCAAGCTTTTGTTGGGAGATCCCAATGCTCGCAAGCTGAAGCGATATCAGCCAATTGTTACTGATATAAATCTCTTAGAGGACGAAATGATTCCTTTGAGTGATGAAGAACTTCGATCTAAAACATCAGATTTTCGAAATCTTGTAGAAAAGGCCTCTTCTCTTGAAAAGCAACAAGAATTGTTAGATGAGCTGCTTCCCGAAGCTTTTGCTGTTGTTCGAGAAGCAAGTAAAAGAGTTTTAGGAATGCGACATTTTGATGTTCAATTAATTGGTGGAATGGTTTTGCATGAAGGTCAGATAGCTGAAATGAAAACGGGAGAAGGAAAGACATTAGTTGCAACTTTGCCTTGTTTCTTAAATGCACTTACTGGTAGAGGAGTGCATGTAGTGACTGTGAATGATTATCTTGCAAGACGTGATGCTGAATGGATGGGACAAGTACATAGATTCTTAGGCTTATCAGTTGGTTTAATTCAGCAAGATATGAATCCCCTTCAAAGAGCTAAGAATTATGAATGTGATATTACTTATGCTACAAACTCTGAGCTTGGTTTTGATTACTTAAGGGATAATATGGCTAGTGATATCAATGAAATTGTTCAGAGAAAGTTTCAATTTTGCATAATTGATGAAGTCGATTCCATATTGATAGATGAGGCTAGAACTCCTTTAATTATTTCTGGACAAATTGAACGTCCACAAGAGAAATATCAAAAAGCTGCAGAAGTTGTTTCATCTTTAAAAAGAGCAGCTGAAATGGGTAAAGATGGAATTGATCCAGAAGGTGATTATGAAGTAGATGAAAAGCAGAGAACTTGCACTCTTACAGATGAGGGATTTACAAAATCTGAAGAACTTTTAAGTGTTAGTGATTTATATGATCCTAAGGATCCATGGGCTCATTATATTACTAATGCTTTAAAAGCTAAAGAGTTATTTATTAAGGATGTTAATTATATAGTGAGAAATGGAGAAGCAGTAATTGTTGATGAATTTACAGGGCGAGTTATGCCTGGTCGTCGATGGAGTGATGGTCAGCATCAAGCTATTGAAGCTAAGGAAGAATTAAATATTCAGTCTGAAACTCAAACTTTAGCTTCAATTACTTATCAGAATTTCTTTCTTTTATATCCAAAACTTGCTGGCATGACAGGTACGGCAAAGACAGAAGAAGTTGAATTTGAAAAAACATATAAACTTGAGACAGCAGTGATACCAACTAATAGGCCCAGATCTAGAAATGATTGGGTTGATCAGGTTTATAAAACTGAATCAGGAAAATGGCGAGCTGTTGCGAATGAAACTGCAGATATTCATAAAAAAGGTAGGCCAGTATTAGTTGGCACTACTAGTGTCGAGAAAAGTGAGCTTTTAAGTTCTCTTTTAGAGGAGCAAAAAATTCCTCATAATCTTTTAAATGCTAAGCCTGAAAATGTTGAGAGAGAAGCAGAAATAGTCGCTCAGGCTGGTAGAGCTGGTGCTGTCACTATTGCCACTAACATGGCAGGGCGAGGTACAGATATTATTCTTGGTGGTAATAGTGACTATATGGCTAGGTTAAAGTTAAGGGAAGTCCTTTTGCCAAAATTAGTTAAACCTGAAGATGGACATAAACCTCCTGTTCCATTACAACGTCGTAGTGAAGCATCAGGTGGTTTTGGGGATGAGAGTCTTGGCAAGAAAATTGAGAAAATTAATGCAATTAGTAATTTATATCCTTGTGTATTGACAGATGATACAGAGAAATTACTTATTGATTTAGAACGACAATTAGTAAAAGATTGGGGAGATAGGAAATTAACTTCTATAGAGCTTGAAGACCGTATTTCTACAGCAGCAGAAAAAGCTCCTACTGATGACTCATTGATTCAATCTTTGCGAGAAGCTATTAACATAGTTAGATCAGAATATGATGTTGTTGTTAAACAAGAAGAAGTTCAAGTTAGAGAAGCCGGTGGATTGCATGTTATAGGTACTGAACGCCATGAATCACGAAGAGTTGATAATCAGTTACGTGGTCGAGCTGGTAGGCAAGGTGATTTAGGAAGTACGAGATTCTTTTTGTCCTTGGGAGATAATTTGCTTCGTATTTTTGGTGGTGAAAGAGTTGCTTCGTTAATGAATGCTTTTAGAGTAGATGAGGATATGCCTATTGAGTCAGGAATGTTGACTCGCTCTTTAGAAAGTGCTCAAAAGAAAGTAGAAACTTACTATTACGATATTAGGAAACAAGTCTTTGAATATGATGAGGTTATGAATAATCAAAGACGGGCAGTTTATTCAGAAAGAAGAAGAGTTCTGGAAGGAGTTGGTCTGAAAAAACAGGTAATTAGTTATGGCGAAAAAACTATGCAAGAAATTGTATATGCTTATGTAAATCCTGAGCTACCTTCAGAAGAATGGGATTTAAAACAATTGTTGTCAAAAGTTAAGGAATTCGTTTATTTGTTAGATGATCTAAAACCAGAAGATTTAGAAGGTTTAGATATTGATGAATTAAAAGTTTTTCTGCAAGAACAATTACGTAATGCTTATGATATTAAGGAAAATCAAATAGAAGAGCAAAAACCTGGATTAATGAGAGAAGCTGAAAGATTTTTTATTCTTCAGCAAATTGATACTTTATGGCGTGAACATTTACAAGCAATGGATGCTCTTAGAGAATCCGTTGGTTTACGGGGTTATGGGCAAAAAGATCCATTAATAGAATATAAAAATGAAGGCTATGATATGTTCCTGGAAATGATGACGAATATGAGAAGGAATGTTATATATTCTATGTTCATGTTCCAGCCAGCTCCAGCTCCATCCTCAGAAGACAATATTAATGAAGATAATGATAACTAATTAAATAAATTAGTTATCACCTAGGAATTCAATTATTTCTCTATCTTTGAGACTTTGGGCTTCCCCAGATAATGTCTTATTTAACATTTCTCCTTTTGTGAGAGTTTTTAAGACGTTATTTAATGAATTGACTTGTGTCTCCAGCTCGTCAATCCTTTCCATTAGGTTTCTAATTACATTCGCCTCTGTATCAGGTAAAGCTGAATGAGCCAAAGGATTAATTCGTACGCCGCTTTGATGGACAACTCTTCCTGGTATACCAACTACAGTACTGTTGGCTTCTACATCTCTAACAACCACTGAGCCTGCTCCAATTCTTGTATTTGTACCAACTGTTATAGAACCTAATACTTTTGCTCCAGCACCAATTACCACATTTTCTGAGAGAGTGGGATGCCTTTTCCCATGATCTTTTCCAGTGCCTCCAAGGGTGACTCCTTGATAAAGAAGACATCTATTACCTATTTCTGTAGTTTCTCCAATAACGACCCCCATCCCATGATCAATAAAAACACCTCTCCCAATCTTTGCTCCTGGATGTATTTCTATACCTGTTAAGGATCGGGTTAATTGGCTAAGAATTCTTGGAAATAAAGGTAAACCCATATTCCACAATCGATGACTAATTCTATGAAGAACTAGTGCTTGAAACCCTGGATAACAGAGGATTATCTCAAAAAGGCCTCTTGCTGCAGGGTCTCTTTCTCGAATAATGGCAAAGTCTGATTTAATTGTTTTTAGCATTTCAATTATCTATTTAGTAAGGCCTATTTCTTTGCGAAGTTGTTTAATTGTAGATTCGCTTAAATAGTTTCCAGCACAGTGTACTTGAGGCATTCGCATTAATTGAGATCTATTTTGCCTTAATGTATTTTCTATTAATGGGAGACTAGGACTGTCGCATAAAACATAATTTGCTGCTCGCAATAAAGCTAATAAACGACTGCTCACTTCAGGATTCGCAGTCATTAGAAGTAATTCATTACCTCTCATACTATGCAAAATTACTTCTGCAGCTCTAAGGATGCCTGGACTAATACTGACAATGCCAACGCAGCTACCTGCTCGGAGCTCTTTAAGCATTGAAAGCTCCTGACTAAAATCGCTTAGATCCACTGCTATGGCTCGAACACCATGTTTTTTTGCTAGTTCTTCAAGTGGTTGAAGGAAATATCGACTTGTCACTACTGTGCCATTATTTGAATTTGTAAGAATATTTTCTAATTCTTCCATGGGAACCACTTCTACAGGAACATTCAAGTTGGGCCTTAATTCTTCAGCTATTAACATAGAAGCTCCTATATCTTCCTTTGGAGTACTAACTAACACTCTCGCTCCACATTTCAGCCTCCAGTCAATTTCTTGAGTAAAAAGCTCTCTTGTTTGCTGCAAAGTGCATCCAGCTTCTAAAAGGCCATCCACACATTTTCTAATTTCGTGATCTATATCAGTGACAGTTTTAGTGCGGAAATTCGTTGAGGTTTTAATTTCTCTCTGTTTTTGTTGGTCACGCACATATATTCCTGAACCAGCTATTGCTTCTACAACCCCATCGTTTTCTAGTTGTCGGTAAACCTTGCTTATTGTATTTCTATGCAGACCTGTTTGCATAGCTAGTTGCCTAGTGCTAGGGAGTCTGTGACCAGGAGGATAATGTCTTGCTGCTATGGCAAAACAAATTTGGTTATAGAGTTGACTCGAAGCAGGAATGTCACTCTCTTGTTGGATATGGAATCTCACTCCTTTATGCCAGGTTTTAATGTGACCACAATAGTTTAGTTCGGTTCACAGTGACAATTCATTGTTTGTCATAAGATGATGTGACGGAAATTGGTCTGATTGGGATTTTTAATATCTCCTCAATTTTTTTGAAGAAAATTGCTAAATAAAGTGTGTTCTACTTACTGATTGTTCTTTCTGCTTTATTTGAGGTGGTTAATTCTTTTTCATTTTTTATTAAAGGCGTTTTGCGAGGTGTAAGGAACATGATCATGTTTCGTCCTTCACGCTTTGCTGCTTGTTGAATTTCTGCTTGCTCTTCTAAGTCTTTCGCCATTCTTGCAAGAAGTGTTTCAGCAAGATTTGTGTGCTGAATTTCTCTTCCTCGAAAAATGACTGTGCATTTAACTTTATCTCCAGCTTTTAGAAATCTAGTTGCTTGGCCAATGCGTACTTGATAGTCATGTTCATCAATTTTGTATCGCATTTTGACTTCTTTCACTTCAGTTTGGTGAGATTTCTTTTTTGCTTCTTTTGCTTTTTTTTCTTGTTCAAACTTAAATTTTCCATAGTTCATAATTCTGCAGACAGGTGGATCTGCTTTTTCGCTAACCAGAACAAGATCTAGTTCTCTGTCTTTAGATATTTCTAAAGCTTCTTCTCTACTAATGACTCCTAGTTGAGTGCCATCAGCATCAACTACCCTCAACTTTGGATATTTGATACGTTCATTAATGTTTGGAAGCTCTCTGACTGGAGCGCGACGATCAAAACGAGGACGAGGTGGCATTCAGTGATATTAGGGAATAAAGCAGAAGAAAGAAAAATGAACAGATCTTGTCTCTACCTACTTCACCCTATAACGTTTTGGATCAAAGATAGTGCTTCTGAAAGAGTGTTTTTTTCATTTAACCATTTTGCATTGTGCTGCCCTTTGAACCAAGTTTTTTGTTTTTTAGCAAATTGATTAGTTCTAATCGTTGTCAGTGCAATAGCTTCCTTTATAGATAAAGAACCCTCAATGACATTTAATGCCTCTTTGTACCCAATGGTTTTTAGTAAAGAAAGTTCTTTTCCGAATTCTTGGATAAGAGCACTTGTTTCCTCAATGAGGCCATTTTTATAGATATTTTTAGTCCTCTGGGCAATTCGCTCTTGCAGATTCTTTGGATTGAGACCTAGTTCAAGAAAATTCCAAGGAGGAGGTTTTAAAGATTGGAGAGTGCTGATTGGTTGGCCAGTTGCATAAAATACTTCTAAAGCTCTAATAGTCCTTGAAGGATCAGAAGGAGAAATCCTTTTAGCAGCAATAGGGTCACATTTTTGCAGTAATTGATGACAGAATTCTTGGCCAATTTCTTTGAATTGATTACGAAGCAATGGTTGTGGAGGAATAGCAGGAGGAGCTAGACCATAAATTAAAGCTTTTAAATATAGACCACTCCCTCCTACAAGAAAGCCAATTTCTTTTTCTTGTAAGTTCTTTTGTAAACTCAATTTTGCTTCTTGTTGGAATTCATGAAGTGTTATTTGTTGATTAGGTTTTCTAAGATCGATTAAAAAATGTTTGATAAGTTTTTGTTGGTCATATGTAGGTTTTGCTGTTCCTATATCCATACCTTTATAGATTTGACGAGAATCAATGTTGTGAATATCTAAGTTGAATTTTTGAGCTATTTCAATTGATAGATCAGTTTTCCCACTAGCTGTAGGACCAAGAAGGACTATTATTAGAGGTTTTTTTTGCTTCATTAGGTTGCAAAGGTTTTTTCTAGGAAAAAAGCTTTAAGTAGATTTTTGATTGATTTACAAAGTTTTTTCAGAGCCTTTTTGGTTACTCGGTGGTAAATTAAGCATGCCAGGTATAGGCTTCTGGCTGATGTAATTTTTACTAACCAACCTTTCCTGGGAATACTTTTTACGAATGAGTTCAGATTCAAAGGTTAATAAAGTTCAAGCAGCCTATGGCGCTGAGCAGATTCAAGTTCTTGAAGGATTGGAACCTGTTAGGAAAAGGCCAGGTATGTACATTGGCTCTACAGGGCCTAGAGGACTGCATCATCTTGTATATGAAGTTGTAGATAATTCTGTAGACGAGGCACTTGCAGGGCATTGCAACGAAATAATAGTAGTCCTTAAAAAGGATGGTTCTGCTTCCATAAGCGATAATGGGCGTGGTATTCCCACTGATATTCATCCAAGAACTGGTAAAAGTGCATTAGAAACAGTTCTGACGGTCCTTCATGCAGGAGGTAAATTTGGTAGTGGTGGTTATAAGGTTTCAGGTGGTCTTCATGGTGTTGGCATTTCTGTAGTAAATGCTTTGAGTGAATTAGTTGAAGTTACTGTTTGTCGTCAAGATAAGGTTTATTTTCAAAGATTTGAACGGGGCGTTCCTATAGGCAGCATTACTTCTAAGCCTCAACCTTCTTCTGAAAAAGGGGTTACAGGAACAACAGTTTGCTTTAAGCCAGATCCTCAAATCTTTTCAGGAGGCATTCAATTTGATTATGCGATTTTGTCTTCAAGATTGAGAGAACTAGCCTATTTAAATGGAGGTGTTCGAATAGTTTTTCGTGATGAGCGAAGACCCTCTGAGAATTCTGAACAAAAGTTCTATGAAGAAGTTTATTTTTATCAAGGAGGAATTAAAGAATATGTTTCTTATATGAATTCGGAAAAAGATGCTTTGCATCCTGACATTATTTATGTCAATTCTGATAAAGATGGAGTTCAAGTAGAAGCAGCATTGCAATGGTGTGTCGATGCTTACTCTGACAATATCCTTGGGTTTGCAAATAACATTAGGACTGTTGATGGAGGAACTCATATTGAAGGATTGAAAACTGTTTTAACAAGAACTCTCAATACATTTGCTCGCAAAAGAGGTAAACGTAAGGAAGGTGATTCTAACTTGGCTGGAGAAAATATAAGAGAAGGTTTAACCGTTGTTTTGTCAGTCAAGGTGCCTGAACCAGAATTTGAGGGACAAACAAAAACTAAGTTAGGCAATACAGAAGTTCGAGGCATTGTAGATTCTTTGGTTGGTGAATCGCTTAGCCAATATTTAGAATTTAATCCATCGGTTATTGATTTGATTCTTGAGAAAGCCATACAAGCTTTTAATGCAGCAGAAGCTGCTAGAAGAGCGCGTGAACTTGTTCGTAGAAAAAGTGTTTTAGAAAGTTCTACTCTTCCAGGCAAATTGGCAGATTGTAGTTCTAGAGATCCATCTGAATCAGAAATTTATATTGTTGAGGGAGACTCAGCTGGAGGTTCTGCTAAGCAAGGTAGAGATAGAAGATTTCAAGCTATTCTTCCTTTAAGAGGGAAAATACTAAATATTGAGAAAACAGATGATTCAAAAATATATAAAAATACTGAGATTCAAGCATTGATTACTGCTTTAGGGTTGGGTATTAAAGGAGAAGAGTTTTCTGTCCAGAACCTTAGGTATCATAGAGTAGTAATTATGACAGATGCTGATGTTGATGGAGCTCATATTAGAACTCTTTTACTTACATTCT
This sequence comes from uncultured Prochlorococcus sp., assembly GCA_902634515.1. Classification (GTDB taxonomy): domain Bacteria; phylum Cyanobacteriota; class Cyanobacteriia; order PCC-6307; family Cyanobiaceae; genus AG-363-N16. The sequence continues at coordinate 42,584 of CACPKH010000010.1, forward strand.
TTTATCGCTATCAAAAAGAATTAGTAGAAGGTGGATATATTTATATAGCTTGTCCTCCTTTATATAAAGTAGAAAGAGGTAAGAAACATAATTATTGTTATAATGAGCAAGATTTGAAGAAAACTATTCAGGATTTTGGTGAAAAAGCTAATTATAATATTCAGAGATTTAAAGGATTAGGAGAAATGATGCCAAAGCAATTATGGGAAACAACAATGGATCCTTCTACAAGAATGATGAAAAGAGTAGAGATTGAAGATGCTTTAGAAGCGGATAGAATATTCACCATCCTTATGGGTGATAAGGTTGCTCCAAGAAGACAATTTATTGAATCTCATAGTGTTGAGCTAGATATGGCTACTTTGGATATATAAAGACATGAAACTTTCTTCTCGTTTGACATTTTTTATATTATTCCTTGCTTTATTAATTCCAGTTGATTTACCAGCTGGAGGCTCTATTAAGAAAAATTCAACTATTATTCAACATCAAAAATCTAATTCATATTATGCAAGTAATAAATGCTTTCTTAGAGCTTCTCCATCTTTAAATGGATTATGCATTCGATTTATTCCAATTGGAACTCCTCTTAGATTTGTTAGAAGTTGGAAGAGTATAGATGGCGAGTATTGGATTCAAGTCCAGGTGTCTTCTTTAGATATTCTCGAAAAGAATATTTTGCCAGTGCGCGGTTGGATTAATGTTTGAAAGTTTAATAAGTGTTTTAATGATATCGCTTGGCTCTGCTTTAGGAGCAACTTTACGAATTGAATTTATTAGACTATTTAATCTCAGATTTATTAAAGATTTTCCAGTTACTATTTTGATAAATATAATTGCAACATTTTTGTTAGGCTCTTTAGTTGCCTTTGAAAGGCAAAATATAAATCACTTATTAATAAATAATGACATGTTATTCTTTAAAGTTGGAGTTTTGGGAAGCTTTAGCACATTCTCCGCTTTTATATTAGAAGTTTTTCAAAAAATAAAAATAGGAAAAATATTTGATGCTTTTTGTATAGTTTTTATTTCATTATTCGGTGGACTTCTATCAGCTTTTCTTGGTTATAAAATTTTCTATGCAAGATGATTATTATGGCATTCTAAGAAGATTCTTTCTCGTTTCATCAGGTGCAGTGCCTGGTGCTTTATTTAGATGGTTAATATCACAGGATTTACTTGCTAATCTTTTTGGTGTATTAATTCTTGGTTTTTTTTCTGG
>CACPKH010000011.1 GCA_902634515.1 uncultured Prochlorococcus sp.
CATTCGAAGGTCGCAAGTGTGAGTTATCCAGGTTTAGGATCTGACCCATACCATAAAAGAGCTAAGCAATATCTCACTGGAAGAGGCATGGGTTGTATGTTGATGTTTTCTTTAAAAGGAGGATTTGATGATGCAGTTAGTTTTATTAATTCACTAAATCTTGCTAGTCATTTGGCTAATGTTGGAGATGCAAAGACTTTGGTGATACATCCAGCTTCAACTACTCATCAACAACTTTCTTCAGAAGAACAAGAATCAGCTGGTGTTACACCTACTATGGTTAGGGTATCAGTCGGTCTTGAACATATTGATGATATAAAGGAAGATTTTGAGCAAGCTTTAAGAAAAATTCCTTGATTTTAAATAAATGATATGGCTCTAATACTTCCACGCAGTTATCACAAGATTTCCTCGGTGGAGAAGAACCATATTTCATGGATTGAACCTGAACTTGCAGAAAGGCAAGATATTCGACCATTGAGAATTGGGATATTAAATATTATGCCTCTTGGGAAACAGTATGAGTTTAACTTGCTTCACCCTTTAGGATTATCTCCACTTCAAATAGAACCAATTTGGATACGTTTAAAGTCTCATAACTACAAAACCTGGGATATGGCTCATTTAGATAAGCTATATGTTCCATGGGATGAAGCAATGTCTCCTGATCCTTTGGATGGCTTAATTATTACTGGTGCCCCAGTAGAGCATTTGCCTTTTGAAGAAGTGACTTATTGGAAGGAGTTGGTTCAACTTATTGAAGAGGCAAGAATAAATTGTGCAAGTACTTTGGGTTTATGTTGGGCTGGTTTTGCTCTTGCATATCTTGCAGGAGTTCAAAAAGAAGTTTTTTCTAAGAAACTTTTTGGTGTTTATCCTATGAGAAGTCTTGTTCCAGCCCATTCAATAATGGGAACTCAAGACGATAATTTTCTTTGTCCTCAAAGTAGGCACGCTGGACTCCCTGATGCACAAATGGAGGATGCTCAAAGAAGAGGTTTATTGAATTTACTTGCCTATGGAGAAAAGGTAGGATATACAATTTTTGAAACTACTGATCAAAGGCAGTTAATGCACTTAGGTCATCCCGAATACAATGTTGCAAGAATATTAACTGAGATGGAAAGAGATAAAGCAAGAGGAGATGTTCCTCCTCCTGAGAACTTTAGCTCTTTAACTCCTGATACATCTTGGAGATCACATCGAAACTTACTTTTTCAACAATGGCTTTGGTTTTGTTATCAACAAGTTAGTTTGGGATACTAAATATATTTATTTAATAAAGAGATTGTGGACTTTATTAAGAACATTCCCTGTACATTTATGCCTTCATGGCTTACTCCTTTAGAAGGTATCTATTGGCAAGGGCATCTTATGAACAAGATAAACTGGGAACAGCCGATAATAAGAGTTTATTCAAAACTTTATAAAGTCCCAAGGTTAACTTGCTTTTTGGCTGATGATGGAATTTCATACATTTATAGTGGAATTGAGCATATTGGGAGTGTTTGGCCTGATTGGTTTATGCCTTTATTAGAAAAGGTTAGAAATGAGTGTGATGTTAATTTTAATGGTTGTTTGATTAATCTTTATAGAGACGGAAATGATTGTATGGGTTGGCACGCAGATAATGAGAAAGAACTTGAATCGGAAGAGTCAATCGCTTCATTATCTTTAGGTACGTCTAGAGATTTTGTTTTTAAACATAGAAAAAAAAGCCTAAAAGAGAAAATTTCTCTTGGCCATGGTGACTTATTAATTATGCGCCCTGAATGCCAGGATAATTGGCTTCATTCTGTGCCAAGAAGGAAAAAAGTATTTGATATTAGAGTTAATTTAACCTTTAGATCATATATAACTTGAACATATAGTTGTTATGGCTATGCCTATAGATTTGAGGTGATTAAACAAAATAAATGTTTTTTACTCTTTTGAGTTAGCCTCGTTAGCCTCGGCTTCAGCTTTTGCTTTTGCTTTTGCTGCTTGTTCTGCCTTTGCAGCTGCTTCTGCTTTTGCAGCTGCTTGCGCTTTTGCTGCAGCCTCTGCCTTCACTTTCGCTTGATTTGAAGCTTCTTTTGTTTTATATCTTCCTACGCTTTTTACATCAAAAAACTTTAGAATAGTTATCAGAATTGGTACATGGGCTACTCCGCCAGCTAAAACTAAGGCCTCACTGTAAGCCATATCGATATTAGTAACTGCATAAAATCATACCCAATAGGCAGTATTTTTATACCTTCTCTTTATAAATTGTTTTTTGTTTTAAATTAGGAGAAATTACTTACTTTAAGAAATTTATTCCAGAATCCAGTTCGCATAGACAATTAATGGGCTGATTCCTGGCCCCCTAGGCGATCAAACAGGTTTAGACTTTCCTCGTTCAAACCAATTACATTCACATTTGAGCCTCCTAAGGAAAGTTTCCTGATTATTTGATCTAGTGCAGCAACTCCACTTTGATCCCAAATATGGGCATTGCTCATATCAATAGTTACTTTTTTTAGATGTTTATGAGTATCAAAGCCTTGAAGAAAATAAACCTTACTAACAAAGAACAATTGCCCGCTAACCTCATAGATTATTTCATTATCACTTACCTGTTTAGAAGTTACTTTAATTACTTTAGCTACCTTTCTGCTAAATAATATTCCAGCTAATGCAACACCTGCTATTACTCCAAGAGCAAGGTTATGAGGTGTTGTTAACATTGTTACCGAAAAAGTCATTAACATTACAGCTGTATCACTCCTAGGAATCTTCGATATATTTTTCAAACCATTTGTGTCTGCAGTACTAATAGCAATTGTAATCATTACGGATACCAATGCAGCCATAGGTATCTGTTCTAACCAAGGCTTGCAAAGTAGAATTAATATTAAAAGACTTATACCTGAAGAAAGAGTTGAAAGTCTAGACCTACCTCCATTTTCTGTATTCATTACTGATTGGCCAACAAGAGCACATCCGGCCATTCCTCCAAATAGAGATGAGATTATATTAGCTATTCCTTGGCCTCTTGCTTCCACATTCTTATTAGAATTTGTATCAGTAATGTCATCAATAATATCTTGGGTTAGGAAAGTTTCAATAAGACCAACTAACGAGACTGCAAGAGCTGTTGGAAGAACAATACCAAATGTCTCCAGACTAAAAGGTACTTTTCCATCAGAAATCGAACCAAATGGGAAAAAGAAACTAGGAAGACCAAGTGGGAGTTTGCCTAGATCTTCTACTGTCGGGATGTCTAAATTTAATGATATAGATATAACTGTTAGTATTAAAATTGCAACAAGTTGCGAAGGGATAACTTTTGTTAGTTTTGGAAGACCATAAATAATAGTTAGTCCTATTAATACTAATATCCAAATTATAGGTATTTGAGATAATGTAGGTAAAACATGGGTTAAATTCTCACCTTTAATTTCTTCTCCATAGTGAAAATTTAACCCTAGCTGAGGGAGTTGAGCTTGAAAGATTAATAAGGCTAATGCATTCACAAATCCACTGAGGACTCCAGCTGGAACAAATCTCATTTGGTAAGCCAGTCGTAAATATCCCCATAAAATTTGAAAAATCCCAGTTAAAATTCCTGCTGCCATTAAATATGAAAGGCCCAGTCCATTTCCTTGAGCATTACCAGTTGCAACTAGTCCAGTCATTAAAAGAGCAGTTGATCCAGTCGCTGATGTAATCATTCCCATCCGCCCTCCAACAAAGGCAATGGTAATTGACAAGCAAAAAGCGCCAAAAAGCCCAACTTGAGGATCCACGCCTGCTATCCCAGAAAAAGCGATTGCTTCGGGAATCATTGCAAACGCAACTACAAGTCCAGATAGTATGTCTTTCCTAGGGTTTGAAAACCAATGATTAATTAGATTCCTGCGAGCTGTAATTGGCATTCAAAAATGTTGTTTAAGCAATTAGTATTTCATATAGATGGCAAAATACCCTTAGGATCATATTTCGATTTCAATTTCTGTAGGGTTGGCATCCAATCATTAAAAGCAGCATTTGTTTCTTTTTTATGCCATGAAAGATGATGATGTAATTGCGCTAAATGAACTCCTGGACATATTGGTTCCATACTTTTCCATACTTCTTCTAACCATTCAAGACTTTTGTTTTTTGAGAAGTGATCTTCAGCCTCCCATGATGCTGTTATCCATGGTTTCCAAACAGAATCTCTATGAATAAATGAAGTCGTTTCTTTGGATATTGTTGATGTATATCCACCTAATTGTTGAGCGGAAATAGAACAGCAAATATCTGGCCTTTGGTTCATTAAACTTTCTAGTTTATTAACTACTTCATAAGCTTTATTTCCCCATTTATTTCCCAGAATACCTAAAACTTCAGAATACTTTTTTCTTTCAACACTAAAACCACTATCTGAATAGTTTAAGTTTGGTAGGTCAAGTAAAGTGGATATGATATATGATTTAGAACCTTTTGTTTTTGGTAATTCATCTATAAGTAAGTCAATGCCCTTTGCAGTTTTTGAATCCTTTATTTCGAATACTGCAGATACTTTTATATATTTTTGCCAACTCCAAGATAAGCTTGCATAATGAGGCCAATCTTCTGCCCTGATAATTAAGTCTGCTAATTGCATTGGATTTAAAACTGATTCCCAAACATAGATTGAATTCTTTGATTGAGTTTTTAACCTTAAACTTGTTATTATTGCCAGGAAGGGTGCAGCACCACAAAGGGCTCTCCATAGAAACTTTTCATCTATTGATGATTTCAAATTAGGTTTAGAAATTTTGAATATATTCCCATTACCCCATACTCCTTTGATATCAATGATATTATCTATTGCAAGACCATAGCTTCTACTTAAGGGGCTAATTCCCCCAGTTAAGATATAACCAATTCCTGTAGAACCAGACAACCCAATTGGAAAAGTCCTTTTTTCTTTAGATAATTTTAAAATCAGCTCTTTCATTGTTACTCCAGCTTCTATAACCACTTCATTTTTTGAATGATCAAACTTAATCGATTTGTATTGATCTCTAAGATCTAATGTCCAATGATTTTCAGAAGCGCATCTAGTAGATGTCCCCCCAGAGCAAACCATTAATGGCTTTGGGTTTAATTTTCCTTCTTTTATAAGCGTTATTAAGCTAGGGTTAATTTCATTATGAACACCAGCTAAATTAAAATTTCTAGCTTGTGTGTTTGGCACTAATATTTTTGGAATGGCTTTTTCCATCTCTAGAAGTGAATTTAGCTATAAACTGAAATCAGATTTTGATCTTTAATCAAGAAATGTTCTCCCTGCGTTATTTTAGATTTTGACTAAAACTGTTTTGCATAAACTTGATCCTTCTATTGGTATCTTGATTGTTGGCCATGGAAGTAGGAATTTGTTGGCAATAAAAGAATTTGCAATACTTGCAAATTCAATTAAAGCCTCTTTCCCTGGAATACCTTTTGAATATGGATATTTAGAATTTGCAAGGCCTATTATTTCTGAGGCCTTGGATCGTTTAAAAAATAAGTCTATAAAAAAAATTATTGCCATACCCGCAATGTTATTTGCAGCAGGTCATGCAAAGAATGATATTCCTGCTTTGCTTAATTCATATGGAGAAAAAAATGGCATAGAAATAATTTACGGTAGAGAACTTGGAATCAATAATTTGATGATAAGTGCAGCAGGACAGAGAATTAATGAATCAATTAAAGCTGCATCAAGCCATCCAATCTCTGAGACTCTTTTAGTAGTAGTTGGACGTGGATCATCCGACCCAGATGCAAATTCAAATGTTTCTAAAATAACTAGACTCTTGGTAGAGGGTATTGGTTTTGGATGGGGGCAAACTGTTTACTCTGGAGTGACTTTTCCACTGGTTAAGCCAGGTTTACGTAATCTAGTGAAATTAGGTTTTGGTCGGATTATCGTTTTCCCTTATTTTTTATTTTCAGGAGTCTTAGTTAGTCGAATAAGAAAGCAAACTAAAGAAATAGCTTCAGAAAATCCAAACATTGAATTCTTAAATGCAAATTATTTAGGAGCTCACCCCTTAGTCATAGAAACTTTTTTGGAAAGAGTAAATGAAGTTTTTAGTGGAGATAATTCTATGAATTGTTCTCTTTGCAAGTATAGATCTGATCTATTGGGTTTCGAAAAAGAAGTTGGCTTGCCTCAGATCAGTCATCACCATCATGTTGAAGGGATTGAAAGCTGCACTCTTTGTGAAAGTGAATGCACTAGTGAATGTGAATTGATAGAGAAAACAAACAATGAGCATGAGCATGCACGGCTTCCTTATCCGCACTCAAACCATCCTTTTGGCCCTGTCACACTTCACAGTTCAAATTAGAAGGAATTATGAAAAAATTAGGTATAAATGCCTGACTCATTAGTCTCTTTCTTGCGTGCGACTCAAGGGACTCGCGGCATATAAGTAGGACTAATCAATTAAGCATTATTGTTTTCCCCAATAGATTTCCACAAAAAAAAAGACTTTTTCCACTGCTTTTTTGTGTTAGAACCTTTTGAGTTCAGAAGTGACATGAAAATCTGTGGTTTCTGAAAGATATTTTCAAAGTAATGAAGGATCTTAATTATTTTTTTTTATTAGAAAATCAACTATTGACCGTTGCCTTGCAATCGACTGGTCTGCAATGAGTCTTGCCTTGTCTTAATAATCGCATATAGATTTAATTTACCTTTGACTCTATGACCAACTTTGTAGATCCTTGTCTTAGGAATTTTTATTAATGGCATAGGAGCCGAATGGATTTAACCCAACTAAAAACTTTTGAAAGAGACTCCTCATCAACTACAGATCAATCAGTAATAGAAGATTGCATTAGCTTAGAGGCAGAAATCCCTGAAGCCCTTTACAAAGGCATGAAGGACTTTATTGGAGGCAACCCTGATTGGGATCAGTACAAAGTAATGAGTTCTGCTCTTGCTAATTTTTTATTTCAAAATGGATGTGAAGATAGAGCTGTAACAGAGAGATATCTAAATGACATTTTCAACCTTTCAGATGCTTGATTGCCTTTTGACAAGCTCTTCTTGCAATTGCCATCATAGTTAGTGTTGGACTTTGCCACGCAGAAGTCGTCCAACAGGCACCATCGACAACCAAGACATTTTTGCATTGCCATAGTCGATTCCATTTGTCTAAGACACTATCTTCTTGAGATGTACCCATTGGGGCTCCACCTACTTCATGAATGTAATAACCAGGGGGTGGAGCCTCCTGTCTCATTGCCAATGAATTATTTGCAATAATCTTCAAAAATGGAATATTTATAAGGTTGTCAATTGAATTCATTTTCCCACCAGATACATTAATACACTTTTCAATTGTTTTGTTCATATGCTTGACCATTTCCTTTTCATTTTTATTCCATTTACAACTTATAAGAGGAATAGGGATTCCCCACTTATCTAATTCCTTAGAAAGGGTAACTTTATTATCTTTATAAGGAAGGACTTCTCCATGGCCAATTAGAAATCCAAGGTCTGATTTAGGATGTTTTTTTATAAACCCTGGCGGTTCAAAACGTCCTATTCCTCCCCAAATACCATATCCACGTATAAAATTTAAGTCCTTACCTTCCTGCAATTTATTTCCTAATGGTATGAAAAAGCTACCAGCCCCCGAAAGCTTTTTATTGCTATTATCATTTCTTCCTTTTTGATCATAAGGTAACGAAAAAAATCTACATGTAGAAACGTGATCCATTAAATTACAACCTAAACTTTCCGAGGGTTCTATTAAGCCCTTACTACTTCTAGTCTCTTCAGAATTAAGAAGTATTTTTAGTGTTTGAATAGTTGATGCACATAAAACAATTAATTCACTAGTAAATTTTTTCCTAGAACCTGTTTTTTGTTCTACAACTACTACACTTTCTGCTTTATCTTGACTGCTATTTAGTATTAATTTTTCAGCAATATGTAAAGTCAATAATCTAACATTCCCAGTTTCTATAGCCATTTTTAAAGTACTACCTTGGCTACTATATTTTGGGTAGCTCTTATCTGTATGAGGTCCAAAACCTCTAGAATGTATTACTGGGTAATTAAGATTTGAAGTTATCTTGTTTAGAAAATACTCTTCACTGTTAGTGAAGGGAAGAGGATCTGAATAATAACCATCAGGTAATTGTTCTAAACCATCTTTATCGCCTGACACATTTAAAAGCTTTTCTAGAGCTTCATAATGCGATTTTAAATCTACATAGCTTATCGGCCAAGATGATCCAAAACCATCTTTTTTTGGAGCATTGAAGTCTAGATCAGATAGTCTTAATGTAATGCCTCCCCATGTATGACTCCTCCCACCCACTTGCCTGCCTTGAGTCCATAAAAAGGGTTGATCTTGAGGGACTTTGTATTGATTTTCTTTCTCATTGATATAAAGCGAAGGATTTGTTTTCCAAAAACCAGGGTGTTGCGATTGGTATCTGCTTCTCCCATCAACTAATCCTAGTATTCTTTTAAATGTATTTATAGGTTCTGAACCAAGCACTTCTGATTCATTTAATTCAGGACCTGCTTCTATTACTAAAACTTTTATACCCGCTAGAGCTAGAGTTAGAGCAGCAACTCCACCTGTAGCTCCCGACCCAACAACTATTGCATCGTAATTACTTTGCATTAAATATATATAGCTTTATTTTTTAACTTACATTTAATTTACTAAAGAACAGAGATTTAGTTAATAACATTAATCTTTGACTGTAAGTTTAAAATAATTGCTATATATAAAGGGTTTTAACTTCTACCAATCCAAGAAGGCGCACCTGAGAACCAATCCCCTAGGTCTTCTTGATCAGGATTGTAAAAAGAATTAGGTTCTGTTGGATCTAAGTCTAAACCTGACAAAAGCTCATCAATAGGATCATTTGATTTTTCATTCGTCTGAACACGTCGTGCTCTTGTAAGCCAAGCATTAACTGTTTGATCTTTGTCTGCCAATTTATGAATGTAAAGCCTTTCATCAAGAGTTACAGTTTCTCCTTGAGCAACTCTTGATAAAATTTCTTTTATTCGACTTCTTGAGGAGGGAGAAAGCATCTGAACATGAAACTTTTATTATTTCTAGCTACTTTTGACCTAAACATGGCCAGAATGATATAAATTTGAAAAAGTTCTATAAGTTTTAGTGATAATTCTTGATAGAATTTCATCTAGGTACTAATTGAGTTGATAGATATGAAACATCTATTGATGAACTTATCTGTAAATAAGATTTTAAAATTGAACGTTATCTTTTCTCTTGCATTCTCGATTTTCTTTTCTTTTACATTACCTGCTATTGCAGTAGTTGATTATGGTAAACAGACACTGATAGGAGCCGACTTTTCTAATACTGATTTAAAAGGGGCTAATTTTTATTTAACTAATCTTCAAGATGCAAATTTATCTGGAAGTGACTTAGAGGGGGCAAGTTTTTTTGATGCAAAATTACAAGGCACTGATTTAAGCAATACAAACCTTACAAACGCCACCCTTGATTCAGCTATTTTCGATGGAGCCAATCTTACAAATGCAAACTTAAAAGATGCATTTGCCTTTAATACTCAATTTAACAATGTTGATATTACAGGGAGTGATTTTACTAATGTATTAGTAACGGGGCAAGAGCTTGATTATTTATGCTCTATAGCAAATGGTATAAGCCCTATAAGTAACAAGAAGACAGTTGATACCCTTAATTGCAAATAGTATTAGAATTCTTATTTAGTATTAAAATATTTCTTCTTCTTTAATTGTTTAAAAGATCCAACAGGCAATCCTAACAAAGCTAAATGCTTGATGAAATCTTTAGAGTATAAATAATTTGATTCGTTGTCATTAGATTTATAACCCATCTCATTTAAAGTTAAAGTTAAAAGCTTAAACTCTCTCTCTGTCCCTTCTCTTCTTCCTATAAGCCTATATTCATAATAACTTTTTAATTCTTCGTAGTCCTTAGCTGATTTAGTAAAACCTATCTTAATTCTATTATTTGACTTGCTGCTTAAAGTGTATATATAACCTTGATTGCATCTATTTTTTTTTTGATATTTTAGCGTTTGCAGAATCTTGTTTTCCATAATTGGCTTTAGGAGTGTTTTCTCGAAAAATTTGTAATTCATGGCCAATTAGATATTTTTATTTAGGTATTTAGAGTCATGAGAATCCCAAGCATTATTTACTTCCGCCAAAGCAATTCTCTTCTCACATGCAACGTCATATCTTGCGACAGCTGCTGATGGAATAGAGCCTTTGCTTTTCATAGCCCTTAATCCAATCTCAAGGCATTGGAGAGCTACGCTTGAAAGATCTCTTCCTTCTGCGGCAGCCCATGCTTTCATTAAATAATTAAGACTGGAAGGTACTGAAACTTGAAGCTTGTATGAATTTGGAGTGTTTAGAGATAAATCATCAAGGCTATTCTCTTTAGAAGTCACTTCTTCTTTGATATTTCTTCTTAGAGCTTTTAGCTTTTCGCTTAACAAGCTCTGCTCTTTTTCTGCTATCAATGCCTCGATAGCATAGATCTCATTTTCATTTTTGCGTAATAACTCAAGAGCCCATAAAGATATTTCCTCAGGCAGAGAAGTCTCTTGAAGCCATCTATCTCTTGATTCACCCCAACTTTTACTCATGGCTGTAAATCAGTAACCTTATTATAGTATAGTCTGTATTAAGTGTCTATAGACTCTGTATGGATTGTTCATAGATTCCAGTTTTTCTTTTTTTGGATTGGCGTTTTCCTGATGGCTTTAATGTGATGGCATGAAGTAGCTAGCAGCTGCTTGTAATCATTGGTGAGAAATTTAGGTATTATGCTTTTAAATTATAAATTTGCTTGCATCAATAATATATTCCATTTAAGTATATTTTTAAATTAATATCAGATTTAGTTGGTTATTTAAGTGTTATTTGTACTAAGCCTGAATAGTTAATAACGGGCAGGATAGTTTTGGTATGAAGGGTAATTCTTATTATTTTGTAAGTATTTTAATTTTGTGGACTCAGGGTTAATATATTCACATTTAACCACTCCTTCTGCCTGATTTAAAGCTATAATCATATTTCTCTTCTCTTCAGAATCAATAGCACTAACTTTAAATTTTAATTTGAGATTGTCTAAATCTATTGATGCAATAATATACTCATTTGAGTTGGAAGGATTTGATATTTGTATCATCAACTTGTTTCCTTCAACTCTCGTTTCAGGACCTTTCACAGTTCTATCAAATTCTCTTAAAAAGTCTTGAATATCTTCTTTGGGAATAATTTCGCCAAATGGCACTTCTAGGTTCAAGTCGAATGGGACTAGCTTTTCTGAGAAATCATCAAAAGAATATACCTCTCCAGTTTGGCTATTGAAATGAAGATCAAAACCTATTGATTTTACAGAGCAATAAATTCTTTTGATATTTGAACCCGCGTAGTAAGAGACATCTCCTTTAATATTTGGAGTAAAAAAAAATGTTTTCTCTTTTGGGTTCGCTTGAGCGGGTAAAAAAAATAAAATAAAGAGAATAAGCTTAAATATAGGTTTTTGATTCATTGTCTTATTAATTCAACTTGATAATTTCAATTGAACGGAGGGGGTGGGATTCGAACCCACGGATGCTCTCACATCGCTGGTTTTCAAGACCAGAGCCATCAACCACTCGACCACCCCTCCAGACTTTTGGCGAATATCTTCGGCCAGCTCTAGTTTAGCAATCTTTTGAGAACTAAGGTTTGAGGAAAATCATAATTACAAAAAAAAGGTTTCAGGCCATTTGTAAAACACTTAGATCAGATGATTCTGTGCCATAATCTGATCAAATTGATCAGTAATTTTCATGTCTAGTGCTAAGAGCGACCAGTCACGATTCCTTGGAGATTTGCCTATGTCGGGTCAAATATCTGAGAAAGAGAAAATTCGCTATATCTCTCACTTAATGTTTTTCATTGGATGTGCTTTGTTTTCCTTTGGAATTTGGGCGCTAACAGGTTTTACTTCTTCTTCAGGAGTATCTGGTCCTTTCCCTTTTTAAGTAACAAAGACTGGCTAGAAGTATAGAGAGCTAAAATTATATTTATTTGCTACTTAGCTTGTTATCTCTATCTTGTAAAAGGGTTTCAAACCATTTTGAAGCTGTTGCTCTTGAGATAGATCTATTACGCAATAATTCTGAGATCACAGAATAGAGAGGAAACTCTTTTACTTTTGAATTGAACCAAGATTCGAATTCCAGTATTTCCTCAGTAGTTTCACATGCCCTTAACTGATCAATAATTGCGTTATGGGTATTTCTGCTCATAACACTTAAGTTTCTTGATGAAGTGGTCATTATTTGATTCTTTTTGAAACAAATTTCCTCCTTACTAACAATTAGCTCTTATTGGTGCATCTGCCAATAATTATTTTCTATTGGAAATGTAGTTTGAGAAAACATTACATATATTTTAATTAGTTTTAGGGGGTTGCTTTGTCTATGTTTTTTTGTGATCCTCAATTGCTTTTAACTTGGTTTTGCAAGTGGTAGTAAGCATTTATCTGAATCACAACCAGCTGGTCCAGCCTCTGTTAAATCTCCAATGTCATATCTGTTAAGTGCTTCAAAGAAGTCTGTACTTATTCTTTTTGTAAGAACCTCTGCTTGTAACTTTTGGTAAGTCTTTTCATCTATTGGTTCAAAGGGAAGTCTAGGGAATGTCGCATTAGCATCAAATCGAGCAAGTAGTGCTGCAGAAATATATCCTTGGTTGTTTTTTATGGCCTTATGAATTGCAATAGATAAAGGTTCAATTTCATTCTCGCGAAATTCAATTGTCGCAGAAGTGTTGTGTTCAGTGTAGTGAGTTTGAACTTGCATATAGAAATCGAATTGAGCTAGAGCTGAGAAATTGTTTATTTCAATTTCATCGGCTCCTGGAATATTGGCCCAGCTAACTTCAGTTGGAATTTCAACTAGCCATTCTGTGCATCTTGGATCAAATGGATCATCCAGAAGGCGACCAGTCTCATCTTTATCTGATTGAGATGGAACTATTGTGTAGCCATAATCCATGCATGCCATAGCCACTGGATCGCTTTTGCGGAAAGTAATTCTTCTAATGAACCTCTGAGCTTTTGGTGGATGCCAACCTGGAGCAGCTCCGGTCAATAAGCTTTTAGTTCCTGCAGGTTGAACAGTAGTACATCTATTAGGCCTTCTTAAATTATGCCTATCGCAGTAATCCCAAACGGTTTCATTAACAGTTTCTTTCCAACGCTGAAGGTATTCTGCTTCTAGTTTTTTATAGTTCTTGCCTTCTTCAGAATCTGGCCTCCCTTTTTCCCACCATTTTAGCCATGGTGTTCCAAATGCATGAACGAAGAAGTCAAACAAACCAGTAAAACTAACCCCTACTATTGGATCTAATGAGCGACTTTTACGATAACGCTCAACTTCAAAACGATGGTTAAGCAGGCATGCTACTGATAAGCCAGCAGCCTTAAAGGCATCTGTTTGTGATTTCTTGTCAGAGGGATTGATTTGATTAAGATGAACTTCTGCAAGATTGCAGTGAAAATCTGCACCGATAATTTCTCCACAGGGGTTAAGCCCATACCTACCAAGACGATGATTTAGTTCATATTCCTCTATAGGTCCAAATTTTGTTTGCAACCATTTTCCTGCTCCTTGCCGTCCTTGCTTACAATAGATGTCAATGAATTCTTCTTTTGATTCTTTAGTTGACAATAGGTCTGAATTTGAACGTGCTATAGCTTCTGGCGCAAATTGTATAGCACCTTCTCCTGAGTGAAATTGCTTTGTCACTGCTTCGGTAACCACATCAAGACTAGGTTTCGAGTGATAAACACGAGTATGGTTTGCCATCCGCAGGGCATCTTTTTCAGGATCAATACACCAATTCCCTTCAGAATCTTGTTTCCATAAATTCTCCTTTGCCCCTGCGGCTAAGGAATCATTTGATGAGAATTGACGCATTCCTGCACTTCTTCGGATATTGCCAGCAACGATAGTTACTGCTGCTTCATCTATAAGTAGACAACATTCAATAGAAGTTAGTTGGCGACCTTTGCCTTTAAATAAACCAAATACATCCCAGGAATCACGTTTGCCAACTGCTCTAGAAAGAATTTTGGTTATACGAGGATATAAGTCTTTTAATTTCACTGGATTTGCCATTCCACCAAATCCTTTTAGAGATTCGCCTGCAGGTCTAACATCTGTTAGATCAATTGATACTTGAATAGTGTTTCCCTTAAATTGTTTATCACTGCTTAGTTCTAATAGAAGTTGATAACTATCTACCCATCCTCTTCTACTGTCTCCTACTTTTATAACTACGTTATTACCTTTAATAAGAGAGGTTGTAGTTTCACTGCGTTCCTCGGCTTTAGTTATGCCTATATCTGATACTGACTTTATATTTATAGGATTTAAAATAACAGGAAGAGTTTTGATGAGATTAGGTTCAATTATTGCACCTGTTCCACAGCCCATCATTGCTAGGTCCATCATTAAGGCAAAGGCTTCCCAATCTACAAGGTTTGTTGAAGTGCAGTTGTATGAGCCAGAGAAATTCTTCTCTTTGTTTATCCATTCAGTTCCGCCAATCCAGAGCCATCTTCCAGAGGGAAGTGCTTTTTTCTCGGCTTGCATACGTGCCATTAATTCAAGCTCTTCAGGGTTAAGGTCCCCTAGCTGCTTTAAACCTTGAAGATTCCTAGAACCGACTTCGTCCCAGCTTTCTCTACCAGAGGCGTTTTTGCGACTATAGGTTCTATAAAAGACAGGATTTGCAGCTGGAGCATTTGAAGGAAAATCTCCGTTTTGAGAATTGTCTTCTGAAGGGGAACTGTCAGTTGCAGTATTGCTGGATGTAATGGTCAAGATCTTTTGCTCAGTAAGTAAAAGCAGGCTAACGCCACTAGTAGCGTCGGCAAGTTTTTTTAACACCATTTACAGTGTATAAATGAAACTATAGATAGTTCCTGGAGTTCTTCAGTGAAACGTGTTACAGAACCAGAGCTGATGTGCAGCCCATTACAGGTCAATGCTTATGCAGATGCAGACTTTTCTGAAACAGATAAAGAAATTATTAGGAATTTAAATTTGTTACTTAAAGAGGCTGAAAAGAAAATTGATGAACATACATTAATAGTTGATTTAGGATGTGGCCCTGGAAATATTTCTGAAAGAATTGCCTTGCAATGGCCTTATGCTAAGACCATTGGAATAGATGGTTCATTAGAAATGCTTGAGTTAGCAAAGAGGAGAGGAAATCAGCTTTGTGAAAATTATGGAGTGAAAAGACTTTCCTTTTTGCATTCAGATCTTTCTGTACTCGCAGGTGAATTATTGCCTTTAGATGATTTGGCTGATGTTGTTGTAAGCAATAGTCTTTTACACCATATTCATAACCCTAAGACTTTCTGGAATTCAATTAAAACTATTTCTGCCAAAGGGTCTTTGCAGTTCCATCGAGATTTGCGGCGACCTGGTTCTCCCGAAGAGGTATTGGCTATGCAAAAGGAATATCTTCCTAATGCACCAGAGGTTCTAAAAACTGATTATATTGCTTCTCTACATGCTGCTTTTACTGTTGAAGAGATAAGAAAACAGCTTGAGATTGAAGGGCTAAGTCGTTTAAAAGTTTTTGAAGTAGAGGAGCGCTATCTTGATATTGTTGGAATTTTTTGATGATTAAATCCCTGTATAGAATAATTTAACGGTTTTGATGAAAGCTATCCCTTCTAACAACAATCCTTCTAAGGCTTTGCAAGAAGAAATTTCGGAAAATGATCTTGCTGAAGCAGTTGATAGAAGAAGAAACTTTGCCATTATTTCTCACCCAGATGCTGGTAAAACTACTCTTACTGAGAAACTCCTTTTATATGGGGGTGCTATTCAGCAAGCGGGGGCAGTCAAAGCAAGAGGAGAACAAAGAAAGGTTACTTCTGATTGGATGGAACTTGAGAAGCAAAGAGGTATATCTATAACTTCTACCGTTTTACAATTTGATTATAAAAATATCACTATTAATTTATTAGACACCCCTGGCCATCAAGATTTTTCGGAAGATACCTACAGAACTCTTGCTGCTGCAGATAATGCTGTAATGCTTGAAGATGCCGCAAAAGGTCTTGAACCTCAAACCAGAAAACTATTTGAAGTTTGCCGATTAAGGAATATTCCTATCTTTACTTTTATCAATAAGATGGATCGCCCTGGACAAGAACCTCTTTCTCTCTTGGATGAAATAGAGGCAGAATTAAATCTTGCGACATGGGCAGTTAATTGGCCAATAGGGAGTGGAGATTTATTTCGTGGTGTAATTGATCGACATGCAAAAGAGATTGTCTTGTTTACTAGAACTGAGAGAGGGAAGCAATCAATAGAAAGGAGGTTGAAACTTGGAGATCCTGAAATTAAGGATTTAGTAGAAGAAGAGCTTTTGCAAAAAGCTTTGGAAGAGCTTGAGTTATTAGAAGAAGCTGGTTCAGAAATGGACTTGGAGTTAATTAGAGCGGGTGAATTAACACCAGTTTTTTTTGGATCAGCAATGACAAATTTTGGAGTAAAACCATTTCTGGATACTTTCTTAAAAATGGCACAAGGACCAGTGGCCCGTAATAGTAGCGATGGACCTGTTGACCCTATGAGTAAGAGTTTTAGTGGATTTGTTTTTAAGCTTCAAGCAAATATGGACCCACGCCATAGAGATCGAGTGGCTTTCGTCAGAGTTTGTAGCGGTAGGTTTCAGAAAGATATGACAGTAAGACATGCACGTACAGGAAAGAATATTCGATTATCTAGGCCTCAAAAGATTTTTGCTCAAGATAGAGCTGTTGTTGAAGATGCTTTCCCCGGGGACGTCATTGGACTAAATAATCCTGGAATGTTTGCTATAGGAGATACTTTGTATTCAGGGCAACGAATTGAGTATGAAGGCATCCCATGTTTTAGTCCTGAGATCTTTAGTTGGCTTCGTAATCCAAACCCATCTTCATTTAAGAACTTCAGGAAAGGTGTTAATGAGCTTAGAGAAGAAGGAGCTGTGCAGGTTCTTTATGATGTTGATCAATCTAAGAGAGACCCTATCTTGGCAGCAGTTGGGCAGCTTCAATTAGATGTTGTTCAACATCGCTTGGAAAATGAATATGGTGTAGAGACGAGAATAGAACCTATGGGTTTTCAAGTCGCTAGATGGGTAACTGGAGGGTGGTCAGCTTTAGAGGATATTGGAAGAATATTTAATTGCAAGACAGTTCGTGATTCTTGGCAAAGACCTGTGTTGCTTTTTAAAAATGTTTGGAATTTAGATCAGCTCAAAGAAGAGCATCCTGAATTAGAGCTGAGTTCTGTTGCTCCTGTGGTAAGTGGAGTAGACCCAATAGCTCTTTAACAATTAATACCTTTAAGCTTTTTCTCTTTCGAAGATAGGCTCAGGTAAGATTTATATCATTTTAATCTGTGTCAGAAAAGAAATCTAGTTCTAACGAAGGCTCTCAGAATCCATATTTGACACTTGGGTTAAAGCCTGGTGCCAGTTTTGAGGAGGTGCAGAAAGCAAGAAATGATCGGCTTTCTGAAATTGGCGACGACCCAATTTTAAAAGCAAAAATTGAGGCATCTTTTGATTCCCTCTTAATGGACAGCTTGAAAGCAAGACAACTTGGCAAGGTTAGCAATGATGCTGTAGATGCTTCTAAAAGAGAGAATTCTAAGAATGTAGTAGGCGGGAGTAATATTTTGACTCGGTTAAATAGTCTAAAGTTTTCAAAGAAAGAGAATGATAATCAGAATATTCTACCTGACATTAATATGCCTCAGGGTCAAGATCTAATTACTCGAATATCGCTTGGCTTCCTTGGCATAGTATTGATCTTAATATCACCTGATGAGAGTACTCAAGTTATACTTTCATTATCAACGATTTTTCTTTTTATTAGTTATGTGAAGGGTGGCAGAGGGTTGCTTAGATCTTTAGGTTGGAGTGTTGTCTTCTTGTCTCTTGGTTTAATATTTGGAGGTATCTTTGTAAGTGGGATGGCCAATATTTCAGAAAGTATGAATATATTGACCCCAAACAAAGTTCAAGGCTTGGTATCAATATTATTGATTTGGATAGGTTCTCTCTTCTAGATACTTTTATAAGCATCAGGACTTTAAATTCTAATTAAATTCCTTAATTCTTCTTCCTCAACCAAGTATTTATTTTTACAAAACTGACAAACAAGCTCAGCCTTTTTGTCCTCCTTTAAAATATTAATTAGCTCATCTTTGCCAAGTATTTTAAGTGCAGATACACTTCTTTCTCTAGAACATCTGCACTTAAATTTCACCACCTCAGAGTCTTCTTTTGAACTTAAAACCTTAGGTTCAAGGTCAGGGAAAAGTAAGTTAAATAGAGATTCGAGATTATCTTTGCTTTCAATAAGTCTTTCACTAAAACAATCTATTTGCTTGCATTTTTGTTCTAGAAGATTAATAACTGATTGATTGTCTTTTGCTTTAGGTAATATCTGAGCTATCAACCCCCCAGTACATATAAGATTATTTTTTATAATTTTCTCTCCAACAAAAACAGCTGATTGAGTTTGTTCAGAGTGTAATAAATATGATGCTACATCTTCTCCAATTCCACCTCCTACTAATTCCACAGTGCTATTAAATGGCTCACCTTTTCCGTCATCCCGGATTATATGAAGATAGCCTGTTCCTGATGCAGTCGAAAAATCAAATGTGTATTGCCCCTTGTTATTTTTGATTAAATCTAATTCAAGTTTTGGATTGCCTACGTATCCTCTTACTGTTCCATCTCTTCCGGCGTCAACCATTAACCCTTTCAAAGGTCCATCAGATTGCATACGCAATGTGACTCTCCCATGACGCACCTTCATTGAACTAGCGAGTAATAAACCTGCACTCATTGCTCTACCAATTAACACTGATGTTAAATAAGAGAGATTATGTCTCCTTTGCGTTTCTTGTGTAGCTTCAGTTGTAAGGACTGCTACAAGTCTAATTGAGCCTTCTGCGGCTGTAGCTCTTACTAATTTATCAGCCATGTTTTTTCTTCAAGGTTCTTGTAGTGGCATTCTTTTAAGTCTCCGGTTCCTAAGTTGATAAGAAGAAACATTTATGCTTTTGAATATTTGAGGCTCATGGGTAACAATGATTAGGATTATATTTGATGAGATTTGCTTGATTAATTTTATTATTTCATCTTTTACAGACCAATCGAGTCCTGCAGTTGGTTCGTCTAGTAAAAGAATTTCTGGATTTCTTGTCAATTGAACTGCAATAGAAAGCCTTCTTTGTTGTCCTCCACTAAGCTCTTCAGGAGTTTTTTTGATATTTATGTTAGATAACCCTACCCTCTTTAACGCTGCATAAATTTCTTCATGGCTTAATCTACGATGACCCAAGCGCAGTTCTTGCAATACATTTAATCCTATAAAATGTCTTTCAGGGAATTGAAATACAACACCAGAGATTGATCTTCTTTTACTAGCTTTGATTTTCTCCCCTCTGAAAGTAATAATTCCTTTCTGGGGTTTTGATAGACCACTAATTATCTCAATCAAACTTGTCTTACCACTTCCACTTGGACCTGAAATAATTAAAGGAGTCCCTAGCCTGGCAATAAGACTGATTTCTTGTAATACGGGTTCTTCAGCAGTGGCAGGGTGATAGCAAATCTTTTTTAGTTCTAGCATGTCAAATTTAAAAACTTTTATCTTGAGGTTTCTGTTAGAGGTTTATTGCCTTTAAAAATAGTATCTTGGTTTTAATTAAAAGATTTAGATAGGTAGTAATGGTTATGGAAATCATTTTTCGTGAAATCGATCCTTTTAATTGTTGGATTTGGTTGCGATTCTCTGAAATACCTAGTGATGGTGAAAAAAATTATATAGATGGAATATTTGATAGCTGGTACGTAATTGGTCGTCTGGGAGGATTTAATTCTGAAAATCTTCAGGCTCACCACAATTCTTCTGATTTGAGTTGGATGTCATACGACAATAATGAAGCACAAGCTACTCTACCTTCTGTAATGCATAATCTTGGACATTTTGAATATGAAGGAGAATGGGCTCGATGTTGGGTTGATTTAGGAACATCTGATGCTATTGCACTTGATGTTTTGATCAACTCTTTGCTACAGATAAATGGAGAAGTCGTTCAACTTCGACAACTCTTAATTGGTGGAAAAAATGACGATTGGCCAGTAGACATTCACCCAGACGCCGTCTTTGACTCCTGATATTAGATCTTGTGGCAGAACTAAGAAGACTTTTCATCGAACATAGTCGACTTAAAAAGCTAGATAATGAATCTTCTCTTGATTTGTTACCAAAAGAAGAACACTATTTAACTAGAGTTTTACGTCTAAGGAATCGAGACTCTGTCTTGATTACAGATGGGTTGGGAAATCTTTGGGAAGCAACTATCAGGATGAATAATAAAATCACTTTAAATTCATCATTTCATGATCCCCTGGAAAAGAAATCATTATTAAAACCACTTCTTTGTCTTGCGGTAGTTATTCCGAAGAAAGGCTTTAGCGATATACTTCGAATGAGCTCTGAAATAGGTATCGATATCTTTCAGCCCTTAATTTCAGAAAGAAGTATTAATAAAGAATTAGGCAAATACCCTACTGCTCGTTGGGACTCAATTTTAAATGAGGCTGTTGAGCAATCTGAACGGCTGTGGAAACCAGAGTTAAGGAACACTATGAAATTTGATAGTTGGGTAATGAGTTGTCCTTCTAATATTTCATTTTCAATAGGAGCTACTAGACAAAACAATTGCGATGGATTCGAATTTTGGTTAGGTAATGTGCCAAGTCAATCTAATGAAGTTTGGATTGCTATTGGTCCAGAAGGAGGTTGGACCAATAATGAATTGAGATTGGCTAGAAAACAATCTTTTCCTGTAGTTCATTTTGGCGATACAATAATGAGAACATCTACTGCTGCAATATCCGCATCTCAGTTGATGGCTTCATGGAAAAGAAAGGTCAGATTAAGTAATCTGAATTAGTTTGCCTTAAAGCTTTATGTAAAAAAAATTAACTTTTAACCAATTCTAATATCATAAATTGAATAACTTTTCACTGCTCTTGCAAAATATTTGGCTTTGGGCTTTTAGTTTGAATTTCATTCTTATATTTCTTGTTCAAGGCCTCCCAGTCCTTACAAAGTCCGGTTGGGTAAATGCCGGAATATTAGGCACAATCCTTTGGGGATGCTTAGGTTGGCGTGGTTGGCTTTCGGTTGTTATATACCTTCTTCTTGGCTATTTAGTTACTAAGCTTGGCTTTGCCTACAAGCAATCACAGGGTATAGCCGAAGGGAGAGGCGGATTGCGTGGACCAGAGAATGTTTGGGGCTCAGCCTTTACAGGTGCTTTCCTTGCAATTATTTATAGGCTTTTAGATGGTTTTGGGGAACAACTAATTTTCGTAGGCTATGCTGCCAGCTTTGCAGCAAAACTTTCAGATACTTTTGGTAGTGAAATAGGTAAAAGATGGGGGAAGAAGGCGTTTTTGATTACGACTCTTAAACCAGTTACTCCCGGAACTGACGGAGCAATCAGTATTGCAGGAACATTTGCGAGCTTATTAGGTAGTTTTTTAATGACATTAGTCATGTATATTCTTTCTTTCCTTAATGGCCTAGTCCCCTTCATCGTTGTTGTTTTTGCAGGCTTCTTTGCAACAATATTAGAGAGTTTTATTGGTGCAATTTTCCAAAATCGAATTAATTGGCTTACTAATGAAGTAGTTAATGGCATACAGACTGGAATCTCTGCTCTTTTAGCAATGACAGTATTCTTACTTCTGAGTTAATCAAGAGTTTTTTCTTTAATTATCAACTTGCTCTAGCCATTTTTGAAGGGACTTCCATTTTTCTACTCTTTTAAATATCCATTTATGTCCTTCAGTGTTGAGATGTATACCATCCTTTTCAATTAGATTTTCCCAGGAAGCCTCTCCTTTCATAGCGTGGAATATCGGTAGAAATGGTATGTCAAGTTCAAGGCAGCTTTCTTCTATTTGCCTTTCATATTTTGCACAAGCCTTATTTGAATACCAAAGACATTCTGCAAAAGGCATCTTAATTTCATTTACTGGTGTTAGTCCTATTACCATTATATTGGTTACATCTTTCATCTCTCGAAGAAGTCTCTCTAGGCCAAATCTAAAGGCTTCTGGTGATAGTTGAGGTCTCCCATCTTGTCTACCAATCTTTGCTGTATCATTAAGTCCAATTGATAATAATAGCCCATCTGGATATTTTCTTCGCAACTCACCTCGGCACTTCCATTCTTGGTTCCATCGCTTAGCGACCCTTTCTAGGCCATCTCCTCGTATTCCTAATGAATAAATAATAGGATAGCCTTTGATTTTCATCCATTGTTGACGAAGCCTTTCACACCAACCTCCTCCAAGTGGATCACCCCACCCATAAACAGAACTATCTCCTAAAATAATTAGTTGCTTTAGAGATGAAGACATTTATAAGAGATAGAAGCCTTTCTTGCTTATACAGCTTTGAGGCTTAACGAATCATTCTTTAAATTTGATTTTAACTTTTCACTTATTAATTCGCCAATCATGGTTAACAGCACAAATGTGGAAACAACAATTATAACTTCGGCCCATGCAAAGGAGGTTAATGATTCTTGCAACTGCCATCCTAATCC
Organism: uncultured Prochlorococcus sp.; assembly: GCA_902634515.1. Lineage (GTDB taxonomy): Bacteria > Cyanobacteriota > Cyanobacteriia > PCC-6307 > Cyanobiaceae > AG-363-N16. Next base: position 22,690 of record CACPKH010000011.1, read on the forward strand.
AACTCCACCAACGACTCCAACTACAGCTGTTTCTCTTAAAATAATGTCGGCCCTGTACAGAGAATATGAAAGATAAGCTATGCTTTTTGGGCTTAGCTTGCCATATAGCCAAGCGACTCTTTCATTCCCCCCAGATGCTTTTATTGCTAAAGAAATACGATCATCAGTATTGTTAACGGTATCCAGAAGAATTTTGCCCATGATTCCCATGTTATGAATTCCGAGTGCAAGTGCTGCTACAGAAATACTTGGATTTATAAATAGCAAGAAAAGGATAGCTAATAAGGGAATAGGAACTAGTCTTAAAACTAGCCAGATTATACTAATTACTTTTCGGCTGAATTCTCCAGGAAGTAATAGGCAAATCAGTGGAGGAGCTCCAATGGCAAGACCAGATGCAAGTAGCATCATGTTAATACTTTCAAGTGACAACCTTATTATCTCGAGATCTTTTAGGGCGGCAATAAAATGACTCTTATGAGATAAGGTAACTGGAATAAAGTTAAATGCTAAGCCTATGTCTATACTCTTTAAGTATGTAAAACTAAAACACAATAAGAAAAATAAAGTACTACATAAGATAATTGAAGTTGATCTTATATTTATTGAGGATTGAAATGAGTTTTGAGCTAATTTAATTATTTCTTCAAGGGTAAAGACAACGATGCCTAGAATCCATAATGAAGTCCATACTTCTTTGAATTGAAGTGATTGAATACTTAGTTGTAATTCTGTACCAATTCCCCCAAGTCCAAAAACTCCTAACAATGTCGCTCCTCTAATTGCACACTCAAGGCGATAAGCACTATGCGAAATTATTATAGGAAATAATTTAGGCATTAGAGCAGTTATCAACGCCTCAAGTGAACCAGCTCCGCTGCTCTTTAATGCATATATTTTTCTTGTACCTAGAGCATCAATTTGATCAGCAAAAACCCTTGCCATTAGAGCAGAGTAAGGGATGGATATTGCTAAAATTGCCACCCAAGTTGTTAGACCAAATACTTGTAATAAAAGTAATCCCCAGATAAGTTCGTGAATACCTCTTGGTATAGCTAATAAGCATTTAATGATTTTATGAATTATTTTAGGCGTATTAAAAGTCTTATAGAAAATATCAGAACAGATTAATCCTAAAAATAAACCATTTATAATGCTGATTATCCATCCAATGAATGCAATTGATAAAGTTACTTTTATGCCATTAATAGAATTTTCTATGACTAAATAATCAAAAGAAGGAAATAATGCTGATGAGAAGAACTTGTATAATGTATTTATCCCTCCAGAGTGAAAATCGAGAAATATATCTTTTCCTATTGGTATAATCGCTACTATTGGCAAGAAGCAAATAATTTGGGGTGCCAGGTTTATTTTCTTAAGCACTACTCGTAAAGACTTTTCAATAAGTAATTATGTACTTCACTTGTTGGAAGATCAAAAAGCACTGTTCCATTCTTCAATCCAATAACTCTTGAAAAGTCTTTTATAAATTCTGGTCTATGTAGGGAAATAATACTTGTTGAAGGAATCTTGAAATTCTTTATCTTTTTGCTTTGAAGTAAAAGCGACAGAATCTTTTTTACTAATTCAGGGTCAAGGTTAGAAATTGGTTCGTCTGCTAGAAGTAATTCTGGACTTTGTCTAATAAGACGAGCAATGGCAACTCTTTGTTGCTGACCGCCTGATAACATGTCTACTCTAAGGTTGATTATCTCCGGAGGAAGCTCTACTAACTCAAGGTATCTTTTGCAAAGATCAACATTTACTAGGCCAAAGATATTACGGATTGCCCATAAGAAACTATGTTTGGACAATGCACCTGCATTAATATTTTGAGCAACTGTTAATTCTTCAATTAGCCTTAGATCTTGCCATATTGTACCTATACAAGACCTAGCTTTCCTTTTAACCTGGTTTATCTCTACTCCTTTCAATCTTATTGTTCCTTTAGTTGGCTTGATAGTCCCATTAGCAATTTTAATTAAAGTAGTTTTACCTGCTCCACTTTTACCAATTAGAGCAACTTTCTCATGAGACCAAACAGAGAAGTTGATTTTCTGAAGTCTACTGGTTTTGGTACTGATAAGACTTACATCTTTAAATTCAAGAATAGGATTCACCTGATTTTCCCTATTTCTCTCCCAATGGTTTCAATTTCTTTATATTGGTAGTTATAGGCTGGTATGAATTTTTTTGCACCAAACAGCTTTAATATTTTCCTTTGATTTGAGGAATTTCTTTTATTCATGTTTAAAAAGAAATTTTGCAACTTATCTGTAAAGCCTTCTCCAAAACGATTGTCTAGATCAGGTTGAACTACCCAGTGGTAATCAAAGTATGGAGGAGTACGCCAAATCACTTTTAATTTTGAAGAGTTAATTTCTCCAGAGGCTAAGCGTTCTTCCCAGACTTGCTCATTAAGCGCACCAGCTTCATATGAACCACTTTGAACAAGAGCTATTGTTGCATCATGACTCCCACTAAAACCAGGTCTTCCACCTTGGAAATCAGAAAGACTAACCTTTGCTTGTTTGAGATAATATTGTGGCATAAGTCTCCCTGAGGTAGAGGATTCAGAGCCAAAAGTAAATCGTTTACCTCTTAAAAGGCTAAGTTCATCAATATCATTTATCACTGGAAGATTACTTTTATGATTTGCGATAAAAACACTATAAAACTCTGCATCTATGTCTCTTTGAGCAAGAGCTTTAGAACCAGGAGTCTGTAGCCTCGCTTGAACTCCTGTTAATCCTCCAAACCATACTAAATCAAGGTTTTTTGTTCTAAAAGAAGTTACGGCAGAAGAATAATTAATAACTGGTATATATTTAACGGGTACCTGAAGTTCTTTGCTAAGTTCATTAGCTAGAATTTTGTACATTCGGTTCAAACGTTCTGGATTCTGATCAGGAATAGCGCTTATCTTTAAACTTTCTTGCGAAAGTACATGGGTTTGGTTAGTGAATAACCTTACTAGTAGCAATAGGCTAATTAAACCACTACTTTTAAAAATTCGGATAAAAAGTTTTTTCATTATCGATTTTATCTATTGGATAAAAATTTATTGAGACGGTTTAAACCATCGAAAATTGTATCTTTGGAAACTGCAGAAGAAAGTCTAATGCATTGGTTATCTCCGAAAGCTATACCTGGAACTATTGCAAGTCCAACTTTTTCTAAAGCCATTTTGCAGAAGTTTAATGAGTCAGTTATATCTTCAGGAAGTTTTGGGAATGCATAAAAAGCTCCTTCTTGTGGAGAAACTGAAATGCCTTTAATGTTGCTTAAGCCTTGTGTAAGTAGACGCCTCCTTTCATTATAACTATCCACCATTTCTTGAATAGCTTCTTTAGGACTTTGAATAGCTGCAAGAGCACCTCTTTGAGCAAAGCTACAAACATTGCTAGTGCTTTGACTCTGTAATGCAATTGCTTTATTAATTACCTCTATATTTCCTGATAAGTATCCAATACGCCATCCGGTCATAGCCCATGCTTTAGCAAAGCCATTAACGATATATATTCTATTCAATAAATCAGGTGCAACCTCTCCAATGCTTATGTGATAGCTATTTTTAGAAATTAAGAATTCATAGATTTCGTCGCTCATTACAGATACCTGTGGGTGGTGTCGCAAAATCTTTGCTATGGATTCAAGTTCATCCTTTTGCATGACTCGTCCTGTTGGATTGCAAGGAGAATTAAGTATTAACAAACGAGTTTTATTATTTATCTTGCTCTCTAAGCTTTCAAGCTGAATTTTAAAACCATCATTTGGAGATGAGCTTATTGGTATAGGGATCGCTCCTGCTAGTCTTACCATTTCGGGATAACTAAGCCAATAAGGTGAGGGTATAAGGACTTCATCTCCTGGGTTAAGAATTACTTGGAAAAGATTAAATATCGCTTGCTTACCTCCATTGGTTATTAATACATTTTCTGATTTAGTTGGAACCTTATTAGTCCTTGTAACTTTATAAGCAATTGCTTCCCTTAATTCACTATCGCCTGAGGCTGGACCATAACGTGTTAAACCATCTTTCAAAGCCTTAATAGCAGCCTCAACAATAAATTCTGGAGTATTAAAGTCAGGCTCTCCAGCACTTAAACTACAAATATCTTTTCCTTCTTTTTTAAGAGCCTTTGCTAAGGCACTAATTTCAAGTGTCAATGAAGGTTTTAATGCAGCAGCTCTTTGTGATATTGAATTGAACTGAGTCATTTTTGTGTCATTTTCTCCCTAGAGATTTTTTGATTGATCGTATAATTGATGTATTTGTTATAAAAATAACTTTTAGAAAGTTATTAATGTTTGGTAATGGATCTCATAGGGACAAGTTTTTTAATAGCTTCAGCAAAGCCTAGAGAACTTTCCCAGTTCTATGCTTTGGTTTGCAATGGAAAGGTCATTAAAGGTTTTAACTCTAACCATTATTTAATAATGTACAGCGAAAATTATAAAATACAAATTTATAAGCCCTCCACTGAAATTTTTAAGTCTGTTGAAGAACCATTGGTATTTTCAATTTGTTTTCAAAAAGAGCCAAGCCTTGACCCTTCCTTCAAATTAAAAGAATGGTGTGATGAACTCATAGCATTAGGATCGCAAACTTATAAAAAACCTAGGGCTGAATCCTTTGGAGCAGAGGCTTGGATGTCAGATCCAGAAGGAAATTACTTTTTGCTTTTTGTACCTTTATTGAGAGTCGATGAGAAAAATATAAATAAGATATGAAAAGAAAATTATCTTCTGACAAACCTGTTTGTGTGGCTAATGGTATTGCAAGTTCTTCAACTCAAATTGTTGTTGGCAGAGGAAATGTTAAGTCTCGCTTAATGCTAGTAGGAGAGGCTCCAGGTGCTTCAGAAGAAAAGCTAGGGAAACCCTTTGTTGGTAAATCTGGTAAATTGCTTGATAATTTATTGGAATCTATTGGATTTGACGTAGAAGAAGATGTCTATATTTGCAATGTTGTTAAATGTAGACCACCTAATAATAGAAAACCTACTAAAGCGGAAATCAATAGGCATCTGCCTTGGTTAAATCAACAAATAAAAGCAGTAGACCCTTATGTAATAGTTACTATTGGAGCGACTGCCCTTGAAGTAATTCTTGGAACAAAATATAAAATTAGTCAAATCAGAGGAACCTGGCAAAAACTAGATGCCATTGATGTCATGCCAATTTTTCATCCTGCATACTTATTAAGAAATCCCTCAAAAGCTTGTGGAAGTCCATTTGAACTAACAAGGTTAGATTTATCGAACGTTAAAAGAAAACTTGATAGACTTAAATTATCACTTGACATCAATCTCTCAGCAGAGAAAAAGATTAGTCATCCATGACATTAGCTGAAGTCTCAAACGACAGTCTGCTATCTCGCCGATATAGCACTCAGATTCAACGTCGCAAGACTAGAACTGTGATGATTGGAGATGTTCCTATAGGCAGTGACCATCCAGTTACTGTTCAATCAATGATTAATGAGGATACTATCGATATCGACGCGTCTTCCGATGCTATTCGCAGATTGCACGAAATTGGCTGTGAGATAGTTCGATTAACAGTTCCTTCTCTTTCTCACGCAAAAGCTGTTGGAGAGATTAAAAAAAAGCTTGAAAAGCAATATCAGAAAGTTCCATTGGTTGCTGATGTTCATCACAATGGAATGAACATTGCTTTAGAGGTCGCAAATCATGTTGATAAGGTTCGTATAAACCCTGGGCTGTTCGTTTTTGAAAGACCTGATCCCAATAGAACAGAATTTTCAAAGGAAGAGATTCAGTCTATAAAAGATAAGATAATAAAAAACTTTGAACCTATTGTTAACACCTTAAAGAGACAGAATAAGGCATTGAGGATTGGCGTTAATCATGGATCTTTGGCTGAAAGAATGTTGTTCTCATATGGAGATACTCCACTTGGAATGGTTGAATCTGCAATGGAATTCATACGCATTTGCGATTCTCTTGATTTTCACAACATTGTTGTTTCCATGAAAGCCTCCAGGCCACCAGTGATGCTTGCTGCTTATAGGATGATGGCAGACGTTATGGATAAAGAAGGTTTTAATTACCCTTTGCATTTAGGTGTTACTGAAGCGGGCGATGGTGATTATGGTCGAATCAAAAGTACTGTTGGTATAGGAACACTCCTTTCAGAAGGGATAGGAGATACTATTCGAGTTTCGCTCACAGAGGCTCCTGAAAAAGAAATACCTGTTGCATATTCAATTCTGCAAACAGTTGGTTTAAGGAAAACAATGGTTGAATATATAAGCTGTCCTAGTTGTGGGAGAACATTATTTAATTTAGAAGAAGTAGTTGCAAAAGTAAGAGAGGCCACACACCATCTAACTGGTCTAGATATTGCGGTAATGGGATGCATTGTTAATGGGCCTGGAGAAATGGCAGATGCAGATTATGGTTATGTCGGTAAGGGCAAAGGCATTATCGCTCTTTATCGCGGAAGAGAAGAGATTAAGAAAGTCCCTGAAGAGGAAGGTGTAAATGAATTAGTAGAATTAATAAAACAAGATGGTAAATGGATTGATCCATAACTTGATGACTAACAATTCATAATGATTAACTTTAAAACCATGAAAAAAATATTAAGTAGGTCTTTTGTTAGCAGATTTGCTAATGCATCTACACTCGCTATATGTATTTTAACTCCAGCAATTGCGATTCCTAAAACAGCATCTTTAATAATAAAGGATAGTCCTAAGGAAGTCATAGATCAAGTTTGGCAGATCATTTACCGAGACTATCTTGACTCAAATGGAAACTATAACTCTAAGGAATGGCTCTCTTTAAGAAGCGAAGTCCTTGGAAATAAATATTATGAATCATCAGATGCACATGATGCTATTAAAGGAATGTTGTTGAGATTAGATGACCCATACACTAGATTCTTAGACCCTAAAGATTTCAAGGAGATGCGTATTGATACCTCTGGAGAATTGACTGGAATAGGTATTCAACTTTCGCTTGATGAAAAGACTAAAAATCTCATAGTAGTATCACCTATAGAAGATACACCAGCTTTCAAAGCAGGTATTCAGGCTAATGACATTATTATATCTATTGATAATAATTATACCGATGGCATGAATATAGATGAAGCAGTTAAGTTGATTAGAGGTAAGAAAGGTTCGACTGTAAGACTTGGAATTCGTCGTGAAGATGAAATTTTAAATTTCTCATTAGTAAGGGATCTTATTGAGATTAGTTCTGTTGTTAGCAGAATCAATAACACAGAAAATGGATTAAAAGTTGGATATATACGCCTTAAGCAATTTAGTGCTAGCTCAGCAAAGGATATGAGAGATGCAATTTATAAACTTGAAGCAGAAGTCCCTTCTGGATATATTCTTGATTTAAGAGGAAATCCTGGGGGATTACTTGAGTCAAGTATAATTATCGCAAGACAATGGATTGATGATGGAATAATAGTAATAACAAAATCTCGAGATGGAATTAATGATATTAGAAAAGCAAATGGTACTGCATTGACTCAGAAACCTCTTGTTGTATTAGTGAATGAAGGGTCAGCAAGTGCTAGCGAAATATTAGCTGGTGCAATTCAAGAAAACAAAAGAGGAATTCTTGTTGGCAAGAAAACATTCGGCAAGGGGCTTGTTCAGTCTGTAAGGCCATTGGTTGATGGTTCAGGACTTACTGTTACCGTTGCAAAATATCTCACTCCTAACGGCACAGATATCAATAAGTTTGGAATCAAACCCAATTTTGAAGCAACTCTTGAGTTAAACAAAAGAAAGAGAATTACATTATATGATTTAGGTACAAATAATGATAGCCAATATATTATTGCTGAGAAATTATTACTTAGGGATATTAATAAGCCATTGAATAATATAATATCCTTCACTAAAAACTATAATTTTATCTACGAGCTATGATTGATTTTACTGGCCCTATTTTTAATATTAAAACTACACTATCAATTAGAAGTTATATCTTGATCTAGTATTTAGTTGCTCATTTCCAGCATCCTTTGTATTGGTTTCAGAGCCTTTTTCCTGATTTCTTCTTCCATTATTATCTTTGGACTCATATTATTTAAACAGTCAATTACTTTCTCTATTGTATTTAAACGCATGTAAGGACATTTGTTACAACTGCACCCGTCGATATTTGGAACTTCTAGGAATATTTTTTGGGGCATATCCTTTTTCATTTGGTATATTATTCCGGGCTCAGTTAATACAATAAATTCAGTTGATTCATTTTCTTGGCTATAAGTTAATAATTTACTTGTAGACCCTATAAAATCTGCATGATCAAGAAGATTTTGTTGGCATTCAGGGTGAGCAAGAACTTTTGCATTTGGATATTTTATTTTTAGTTTAATTAAAGACTCTTCGCTAAAAGATTCATGAACAATGCATGAGCCTTCCCATAATTTCATTTCTCTACCACTTTTACTTTCAACCCACTTACCCAGATTTTTATCTGGAGCAAATATTATTTTTTTATTTTTTGGGATTTTATTTACAAGCTCCACTGCATTGCTACTTGTACAAATTAAATCGCTTTGGGCTTTTACAGCAGCAGTACAATTGATATAGCTAATAACAAAATGATCTGGATTTGAGTGAAGAAAACTTTTGAATTCATCTTCTGGACATTCATCTGCTAATGAGCATCCAGCCTCTATATCAGGAATTAACACAGTTTTTTCAGGACTCAAAATTTTGGCTGTTTCAGCCATGAAATGTACGCCACAGAAAACGATGATGTCAGCATCAGTACTTGCAGCCTTTCTAGAAAGCTCAAGCGAGTCTCCAATAAAATGAGCTATATCTTGAATCTCATCTTCTTGATAGTAGTGAGCAAGAATTAAAGCGTTTTTGTCTTTACATAGTCTCTCAATCTGTTTTTTGAGCTCCTCTTTCCTCTTGAGCGTCGGAGTACTCATATCCTTACTAGCAACCTTTGTAAACAGTTTTCTTTAAGCAATTTGAGGCAGTATATAGGGAGACTGGCATATTATTCTGGCAAATATTAATTTGGCTATTGCAGGCGACCTACATGGAGCTTGGACTGATAAAGATAACAGCCTTTTAAAGGAGCTTAATCCTGATGCAATTCTCTTTGTTGGAGATTTAGGGGAAGGAGATATTCGCGTAATTAAGTGCATTAATAAATTAACTATTCCTACTGCTGTCATTCTTGGAAATCATGATAGAGGGAATGATTCTTATGGCGATCAATTAAGAAATTATTTGTCTTTGCTAGGAGATAAAGATTGCTCTTGGCGTTTACGGAAATGGACATTACCACCTTTATCTGTTGTTGGAGCAAGGCCTTGCAGTTCAGGAGGAGGATATTATCTTTCCTCTGAAGTGAAGGGATTATTTGGTCCAGTTACTCTAGAAGAATCTATAAATCGAATCGTCTCAGCAGCAGGTCAAGCTTCTAAGAAATGGCCTCTTGTTTTATTGGCTCACTCAGGGCCTACAGGGTTGGGGTCAGATGCTTCAAGCCCATGTGGTAGAGACTGGAAACTGCCTGAGGTTGATTGGGGAGATAAGGATCTTGATATTGCTATCGATCGTATTCGAAAGCAAAGAAAGATTGATCTTGTTGTTTTTGGTCATATGCATCACAAGTTAAAGCGGGGCAAGGGTTTTAGGAAGACTTTTTATCAGGACCATTTTGGTACTGTTTTTTTAAATGCTGCAATCGTTCCTAGAAAAATAGTTAATGAAACAGGCGATGTCCTACGTCACTTTTCATGGGTTAAATTTTCTAACGGACAACTTATTCAGGCCTCTCATCGATGGTTTCGCGCAGATGGCTCTATTGCTAATGAAGAAATTTTATTTGAAAACATCAAAAGCAATATATAAAAGGAATCTATTTTGGGGAATTTGCATCTATGTTTCTTTCTAGAGTATTTCTTGCAAAAATATTTGCAGCTATAGCTGAGGATAGAAATGCCACAACATTTCTCATTAGGGGAACAATCTCAGTTGTTCTAGTAACAACTTGTGCGATGCCAATTACTCCAAAAGGAATTATCCAGATAGGTGAAACAAGCAATAACCATTTCCAGGCGATGAACTCACCGTTGCGTGGCGATGATGCAATACCTGCTATTAACCCTCCCAGTATTGAAGCAGCAAGTGTCCAAAGTAATTGTTCTTTTGTAAGGCCTGGTACCTTTTGGCAACCTCCTCGATCTAGGCACTGCTCAATAGATTTAATTGAATCAACTATTGCCCTTTCTTCTCCAAAATCGTTAACGAAGAATTGATTCCCAAAACGGTTTTGGAGCTCTACCCAGAAGGTTCTTGGCATTAAGGCAAAATATGCATCACCCACATTGAAATTAATTAGATTTCCACCTCTTGGATCTGCTATTAATAAAAGTGTTCTTTCGTCAATATCCCAGAAATTTTTAATTGCTAAACCCGGTGTGTTCTCATATTGAGTAAGCACTCTTATCTTCCATCCAGAATCTTTTTCATACTCCGTGAGCTCTGCCTCTAATTTTAATCTTTGAGCATTAGTTAAAGATTTTGCAAGGTCTATTACTGGAGTTGGATGGCTTGGGAGAAGATCAGGGTTATCGTATGCATTTGCTGGACTACTAAAAACAAGTGAAATTATTAAACAAGTGATGCTTAAAAAGCTAATGACTAGTTTTTTGACTTTCATGTCCTTTTTTAATTAAAGGTATTCTCTCTAATGGAGTCTAGTTCTGCGAAATGCCCAAAGTGGTTGGCCAAGTATTTGAAAGAGAGAGGCGGCTCAGCGTTATTCTCTCAGTTTATGGACTGGTCTTTGAATGACCCTGTTCATGGCGCATACTCTTCTGGAAATCTTAAGATTGGCATTGATGGAGATTTTGTAACCTCTCCTTCTTTAAGTAATGATTTTGCTGAATTACTAGCAGTTCAATTGACTGAATGGTTTAAAGATATAGACAATGATTATTCAGACTGTGAAACTATTTCTTTAGTAGAGATTGGTCCAGGTGAAGGAAATCTCTCTTTTGATCTATTAATTGCCATAGAAAGCATTTGTCCTCAAAAGATATTTAATAAATTTGAACTTGTTTTGGTTGAGATCAATGATGCAATGAAGGAACGCCAGAAAAAGAAATTAATTTCTTTTTCTAATATAAAAATCAGATGGACTGATCTAGATGATTTGATAAAAAATCCAGTTTCTGGTGTTATACTAGCTCACGAAATATTAGATGCATTACCTGTAGAGAGAGTGATTCTGAGGAATAAAGAACTATATCAAATAGGAGTAACATTAAGGGAAGCAGAAACAAATTATTTTTTAGAATATAATGATATTCCTTTGACTAAGAAAGTTCGAGTTAAACTTGAAGAATATAAAGATAAATGTAATTTGATCATCCCACCTGAGGATGCTTTAGACGGGTGGAATTCGGAGTTACATATTAATCTAGAACCTTGGTTTAGCAAAGTATCATCATCTTTAAAGCTTGGCACTCTATTGATAATTGACTATGCATTATCAGCTAATAAATATTATAATAAAATACGAAGGTCAGGCACAATAGTTTCATATAGAAAACAGAGTATGAGTAATGAAGTTATTAACCTACCAGGATTATGTGATATAACAGCTCACTTATGCAATGAAATATTGATAATGGAGGCAGAGAAGAACAACTTAAGATTCATTGGTCAGACAAAGCAATCTCTAGCTTTGTTATCATTAGGTTTGGCAGGACGTATCTCTTCTTTAAGAGATACGTGCAACTCAGAGATTTCAACTGCTCTAAACAAAAGAGAATCTCTCCTAAGGCTAGTGGACCCAAATGGTTTAGGAGGGTTTCGATGGTTTTTATTCGAAGTTAGTCCTAAGGATCACGTCAGAAAGACAGTCTTTGATAAATCTTTTCTTGATGAACCTATTGATTAGAATGAGCATTAAGGGTTGATAAACAATTCTCTATATCGCTATTTGTAATTTCAGTTGATATCTTAACTTCACCAATACTAGTTGGCACTATAAATCTTACATGTCCATTTTTCACCTTTTTATCACTTTGCAGAGAATTAAGTACTTCCTTTGTTTTTAATTTTGGCCAGTGTATTGGAAGCCCTGCTTTATAAAGTAAATCTTTTTGTCTTTTATTATCTTCACTTGTCCAAAGTTTCTTTTGAAGTGCTAATTCACCAATAGCAATCATTCCTAGTGATACAGCTTCTCCATGAATCCATACGCCATAACCTGTAAGGGTTTCAATTACATGGCCAAATGTATGTCCATAATTAAGGATTGCTCTTAAGCCTCCTTCATACTCATCTTGCTTAACTATCAAGGCTTTAGAGTTCGCTGAGCGGCGAATAATATCAATTAAAAGATCTTTCCCAAGCAATTCCAGCGTTTTGATTTCATTTGCGGCTTCTAATGTTTCAAATAGTTTTTTATCTCCAATTACTCCATATTTAATTATCTCTGCAAGTCCGGCTTTGAATTCACGATTTGGTAATGTTTGTAAGGTCTTTGGATCAATTATTACTACCTTTGGCTGATGAAAAGCTCCTATGAGATTTTTACCTTTAGGATGATTGATTCCTGTCTTTCCTCCTATAGAAGCGTCAACCATTGCTAATAATGTTGTAGGTACTTGCACAAAAGGAATACCTCTTAGCCATGTTGCAGCAGCAAATCCAGTCATGTCTCCTATTACGCCTCCACCTAATGCGATCATGACAGAACTTCTTTCTAGCTTTAGCTCGTATGCAGCGTTATGTATAAGGTTAATACTTGATTGGTTTTTTTGATCTTCTCCCGCTTCTATCACTAATAACTCCGCTTGATAACCACTTTCCTTCAAATTTTTGATGAACAAATCGCTATAGGGCCCAGCTACATCTGGATTTGATATTACGAGTATTTTCGTTCCAGGCTTTATTCCTAGCCGACTTAGCTCATTCCCTATTTCATTTAAGTAATCATTGCCAATTACAACCTCATAGGGATTGAATTTCAAATTTACTTTTATACGAATGGAATTGTGTTTCAAAATACTTGAGATGAATTTGAGGCTAGTTCGTCTAAGTTTGTCGTGTAGGGGGAATTAAGCTCATTGCATGAGAAATTTTGCATTGTCCATTAATAAGAAGGCAGATCGAACAATTGGTGTCGTAGGCGGAGGACAGTTGGCATTAATGTTGGCCCAGGCTGCTAGGGAGAGAGGCATTGATTTAATTGTTCAGACTGGTTCAAGAACCGATCCTGCAGTATCTCAAGCAAGTGGTTTGGTTCTCTCTGATACAAATGATATTAACGGAACAAAGAAATTAGTTGAAAAATGTAAATGCGTCACTTTTGAAAATGAATGGATAGATTTAGATGCTTTTGCTTTATTAGAGGAGAAAGGTGCTTCATTTATTCCAAGTTTAGAAGCAATAGCCCCTTTAGTAGATAAACTCTCTCAGAGGAAATTACTTGATAACTTAAATATTCCAGGACCAGATTGGTTAGAACTTTCTAGTTTAAAAATTAATGACATGAAGCTTCCTAATGGTTGGAAATTTCCGCTAATGGCTAAAACTGGTCGCGGAGGATATGACGGGAAGGGTACTAAGGTAATTCAAAATTTCAAACAACTTAAGGAATTACTTTTAACGGTTGACCCTAGTAATTGGCTTTTGGAAAAATGGGTAGATTATGAAAAGGAGTTAGCACTAGTTATAAGTAGGGATCTTGATGGCAAAATAAATTCATTTCCTTTAACAGAGACTTCCCAATACAAGCAAGTTTGTGATTGGGTCATGGCTCCAGTAGATACCCCTCATGTTGTTAAAGCTATGGCCTATAACGTTGGGGCATCTTTGTTGAGAGAGCTTAATTATGTGGGGGTAATCGCGATTGAATTTTTTTATGGCATAGATGGATTACTCGTCAATGAAATTGCTCCACGAACTCATAATTCTGCGCATTTTACAATTGAGGCCTGTACTAGTAGCCAATTTGATCAACAAGTTTGCATAGCGGCTGGCTTGCCTACTCCCTCAACAGAATTAAAAGTTCCAGGAGCCTTAATGGTTAATTTATTAGGGTTGCCAAGAGAGAGAGATGATTTAAATGAGCGTTTAAAAAAACTCAGAGAATTTGAATCTGCTCAACTTCATTGGTATTCAAAGGATGACGAAACACCTGGCCGAAAATTAGGCCACATCACTTTGTCTTTATACGATAGAGATATTGAGCTAAGAAGAATTAAAGCATTAGATTTTATAGAAAAAATACGTTCTATATGGCCTATTTATGTGCCTGAAATCGATTAGATTTGAAGATGAGCTTCCTTGTTGGTGAAGACTTCCCAAGTGCTCTGATCTGACTCTTTTTCGACTTAGGGATGCTGTCGTGTTGGAGAAGTACACCAGTCTTGTTACTGGAAATGGAACCACACTTTGCATCCCATTCTGGTTTTTCCCAGGTCGATGCTCTGAGGTCTCACGGCAAGGCAGTTCTCTAACTTTTGATTCTTTTGGATATTTTGTTGTAGACCAAGCAATTTCATCTGAGTTCAGATAGCCATTTACCACTAGGATTCTTTTTCGTTGTATAAAGAAAGATTGGATTTTTTGCACAAGTTTTCTTTCCATGGTTGACAGTACTAGAGAAATTGTGCTAGTACGTATATACTAATCTATGTTTTATGGCTCCAGAAGGCTGGCTAAGGGACCCGGGTGGTAAATGGCTCTTGTGTTTTTTGAAAGACCCGATGTCATCTCAACGATTGCCACAAATTTATATGGATAAGTGGGACGTATCACCTATTGGCACCCCAAATAGATTTTTAAACCGAAGAAAAGTTGGTTTGGCCCCTGCAATCGAAACCTGGGAAGAGTTGATAGCTTCTGGATGGTCTAAGATTGATAATCAATTTGGTAGTGCTGCATAGCTTGCTTCTGAGCACTTTCCAATTCTTCTTTGAACAATAATGGTCTTCATCTTTAGAAAATTTCTATTCTTGCGAAATGACGTATCGTTGATATTTCACGAAGTCGTTTCTGACTTCATACTAGAAATTAAGTACTTCTAAAAATCAATTATGCTTTTTAAATGAAAATCATATTTCTTGCTCGTAAGAGATATAGGTAGATAAGTGGCTACTCCTTTTGTGGAGTAATTTATTTTATGTCTTTTATCTTTACTGTAATTTTACTAACTACGCGAAACCCTACTTTTGATGAACCTTTTTTCTTTTCTGTTAAGCATTGTTATTACTATCACTCCTCCTACAAGTTATAAATGCGATGGCGATTTACTAAAGGCGACTATTAGAAATAATTTAAATGGTGACTTCGCTCAGATAACTAACTTAGAGGAGTTGGATGAAGGGGCAATTGTTGTTCTAGATGGGGAGGAAATAAATCTTATGCTGCCGGTTTCATTTCAAGCAGGTGAGATTAGCTTCACTGATAAAAAATGGTTATGGAGCTACCAGGACAATGAAAGAGGATTACATGAGACCAATCCGCGCTTAGCTCATCGCCTCCCAAATGGAGAGATAGTCGAGTACGACTGCGACCCATTTGTTGCAGATGACAATGAACTTTCTTAATAATTGAATCTTTTAATTATAACCAGTCTTTAAATTACTTAGCTTAAGGAATTAGTTTTTAACGCCATCTAATTTTATTTGGATCAGCCTTCTCAATTTTTTTAAGGAGCAATATCAAGCAAGTAATACTTAGTGGGCCTAGTAATGCTGTTATCCATATAAACGTTTTTATTGTGGGGTCAAGAATAGCAAATAAGTTACCTACTCTTTCTGCCTTAAAAAGGTAAATGCTTAATAGTATTCTCACACTTTCCATTAAATGAATCATTTAATAGTTCTTGTATAGTAATTATACTAATAGTGTGGTTATGCATTTCTATAGTTAATGGCTAAATATTAAGCCTCTTTTTCTAATTCTTTAAAATCGCTTTTGTAAAACTAGAAAATGATTGATAAACTCCCAAAACAAGACTGGCAATACTTTATTCCAGCTTTTGTGATTGTTATTGTCTTTGTTGGTACAGATATTATTTTCAATTTAAATAAGTTGGAGCTTGCTTATTTCTCTGGTGGGCTTTTGATAGAACCTTATCGTGTAATTACATCACATCTTGTACATGCTGATTTTGGACATTTATTGGCAAATATTGGAGGAATAATAGTTGCCCGCTTTTTTTTGAATGAATTAAAACTCAAAAATAATTTTCTTTTTCTAGTTCTTATTTGTTTTTTAATACCTCTTCAAACAAGTCTTCAGTGGTTATTAGATATCTATTTGTTTGAAAATCCAATGTCTTTTTTAATTGGATTTAGTGGAATTCTATATGGAGTAGATGCGTTTATCTTATTTTCTTCTATCTTTGGGAAAAGAAGATTCTTAGGCCTTGAAACAAGTTTGACAATTAACGCTAAAGTCAAGGAAGCAACTATCGTCATCACTGGGATAGGTTTTTTATGGTCTTTACTTCCTGGAGTTAGCTTTTCGGGTCATCTAACTGGTTTTATGGCTGGTTCGATACTCTTCTTTTTGTAGTTTATATAATCAATACTTTCTTTCAAACTCTATAAACCCTTTATTGAGAATGCATGGTTTGAATATTTAATGATTAAAGCTTGAACTTTAATTATTGCTTGAAATTTTTTCTTGCACATTTATTGGCTGAGGACTTTTCATCTTTACCTTTGTCTAATATTTGCTTTAAGGCACAGTCGCAGAAGCCTTCTATAGATTTTATTGGTACTCCTTCCATCTCTGGATTGGACTTTGCCGAAAGGACACATTCCTCAAATTGATCCTTAGGGTATGAAATAGCTGTCGGAGCTAAAACAAAATAAATGCAAAGGAAAATGATAAGTGACTTCATCTGAATTAAATAACTTTCAAGGTCTTCTCTAGCTTATCTGTATGCCTAGATAATGTTGACATTTTTGTTTTGTATTTTGGTACTATTTTAAAAGACATAGGATTTAGAAATGAAAAAAGTTAAATATCCAGAGTGTGTGCCATGGGATGGCGGACCAACCCAGCCCTATTCAGACAATGGTCAATGGATTATGCAGAAAGGAGAAATTGAGGTTATTTTCAGTAAAAATAAGTTAGACAGCAATTACTTTCATGTAAGAAGGGGCGAGAAAGAGGAGCAAATCTTTACTTTTCAGGCTAGGTATCTATACCAAGAGTTAGTGAATAAAGGGTTTATTTTAAAAACATGATTTTTTATCAAGTCAATCTTCAATAAATTCTTGCTGCTTTTGCTTAGCTAGAAATCACAAAAGAAGACTACTTTGGAAACATATTAAATATAAGCATAATGATTTTTTATTTTCACCAAACAGAGGCGCTTTGAGCTCTAGTATATAAGTACTAATCGGATAGTGGTTTGCTTGAGCAAGATACTTGTTTCTTAGCCGTTCAACAGGGCGACTATGTCCTTGTACAGAACCAGCTGCATCAAAGAAAATATGTGGGGTACGTTCTTAAATGTATTAGTGGTTCAAAGGAGCCAAAAAGTTGGACGCTTTTTCAAATTTTAGATATTGATAATGGATTTGTTGAAATAGTTCATGCAACTGATGTTCTGGATATTGTCATGCATTCTGTAAAATCTTAATTAACTAATACTGTAAAGTTCTTTTCATTTAACCTGAAAAGTTACTCCCATTACTGCGGTTATATCTTTTTTTATGGTTCTAGTGTCATATGACCCATAGCTACTAACTCTTGTTGAGTTAGGAATTGTTATTTGAAATACTCCTGTATTCACTTTTTTAAGTGAGCCTACTGATGAGCCAGCTTCTCTCGCAATGGCTTCAGCACGAAGACGGGCATCTTTAGTTGCTTTAGAAAGCATGTCTATACGTTTTTCAGCCAGCTTTGAATATGTATATTCTGGACCATTGGGTTTAACTAAAACACCTTTACCAAGTAACTCTCCAATCTTTTGATGGGTTTTGTAAATAGCCCAAACATCATTACTGCCTATCCTTATCCATTGACTAGTTGTCCAAACTATTGATACTAATTCTCCATTCTCTGGATTCCTTACTTCATTATTCTTTGATTCTGCTGGCCATAAATCTAATGAATGTTTTGAATTATTTTTAATACCATTCTCAGAAAGAAATGAAATTGTTTTATCCATGGAACCTTTAAGGTTGTTATATGATGAGATTTGTGATTTGCCTGAACTTTCAACTTTAATTAGCCAAGTTGCAAGGTCGCTTTCGATTCGCTCAGTGCTTGTTCCAGTAACTGTAATTGAATTTTCAATAGATTTAATCCCTTTAACTAGAACGGTTGATGCTCCTATTAATCCTCCAAAGGAAAGAACCGTCATAGCAAATACAAGAGGAGGTGTTTTCTTTATTAAGGAAACAAATTTATTTGGAAAAGATTTGAACATAGAAACAAAAGCCATTTGAATTAATGATCTTTATCAATGAAAGACGAGAGATCGATTTTTGCCATTATAAGTTTACAGAGTTAAATAAGGTTTAAATAACAATTTAGCAGTAGAACTTTCTAAGAATAATAAATTATCTTTAGTTAAGAACTTCTTTAAAAGTTTTATATGCAAAATTTTTAAGGTCAATTAATTCTAGACTTTTTAATGAGTTCCTGAGGTAATTCTTTATTATTTTGACGATTGCATGGGACCCTTACTTCTTGATTCCAAGACTTAACATAACCGGAATAGTTATTATTGCCAGGTATATATTCTTCATTATATTTAAGAACAAAACAATTACCACCTTCTACTCGATTAGGACATTTAATGCCAACATACTCTTTCCAGTATCTGACATAACCAGGCGAGAGATAAGTTCCAGGTATATATTCTTCTTTGTTTTTAATTCGAAAACATGTTTTGTTTATATATAGGGTTGAGTCTTTTAATTTCTTATATGGCTGCCTGATCTCAGAAGCTATTGAAAGAGAATTTATTCCGGTAGAACCAAAATAAAAAGTGAGAATAAATAGATAGAAATTTTTCATTTATGTTTAATGAACTTTATAATTTTAATCTTTCTCAGAACAAATAATAATTTATATTATATATTCTTATTACTGCATTTCTAAACTATTTTCAAATATAGTGTAATCTTTATATCACAGATGTTTGAATAATTCTCCATTAACTTTTATAGTAGATCTCATAAGATGCTTCTTTAGACAAGATGTTGAATCTTCAGAAAACAATAACACAAGCCACGGCAACTATTGCTTCACTTTCTATAGGTTTAGGAAGTACTTTTATAGGATTGGGGAATCCTGTAAAAGCAAGTTCATATATGTATCAAGGTAAATGTGGTTTCCTTATGAGTTCTAATTTTACAG
The DNA here is from genome assembly GCA_902634515.1 of uncultured Prochlorococcus sp. Lineage (GTDB taxonomy): Bacteria > Cyanobacteriota > Cyanobacteriia > PCC-6307 > Cyanobiaceae > AG-363-N16. The sequence continues at coordinate 42,062 of CACPKH010000011.1, forward strand.
AAAAATGTAACGCATTATTTAGTAAAACAATGTTTACGCTTATGCCTAAAGGGTCTAGACAAATTAGGATTTGGCCTCAACAAATTTCGTATGTAGCTCTAGCAACTAGAAAAACTCTGAAAATGGATGAAGACTTGGTCTTATGGAAAAAATTAGCTGGAAAGACAGGCATCCTATGGTGGAAAAGAGATCGAATCCCTCAATGGGTTCTAGATGCTACAGCGAAGGAAAGTGAAGATCACCAATTCAGCATAGGTTATGTGGATAGAAATAAGAAACCTCAGATTCTTCTTTTTGTCTTAAATGATCGAGAGCAAGCTTCAGGAATGATAAATATGTTGGAATCATATTCTGGACTTTCATTAGGACAAAATAGATTGCCAGGTTCTTCTTTGGGACCTACTTTGACAAGAAAATTGGCTAAAGAAGCAACTCGTAAAGCAAGAAGACTTGCAGGATTATGCTCTCAATATATGTTTGAGGATGCTGAACCTATTGCTTCTGAATTAGATAGTTATGTAGAAAATACTATTGAAGAGATATCAATTTTTTCAGGAACTGAAGATTTGAGTAATAATTTATTAAATACTTTGAATCAAGCTATGAATTATTGTGATACTGAAATGGATAATGAAATTATTGATGCACATAGAGCAAGAGAAAAGGCGAGAATAGAGCAACAATTACTAAGAGCAAAAGAATCTGAAGAACAACGTATAAAAGCAAGAGCTGCTTTTGATATGCTCGCAGAAATTTAATCTATTTTATGAAGCCTTTCCTCTCAAAAACTTTATACCCTGTTTTAACGGTATTTGCATCGTTTGCCGTATTTGAATTTGCTTCATTAGCTAATCATCATGTAAGAACAAATTACAGTGTTCAAGATTATAATATTAAAATACAGGCTGAAGACTCTGGGAATAGAATAAAAGAATCATCTTCTGGATTCGTAGACACCAGAACAGGAGATATTATTGGAAAAGAATTAGATGAGAATGGTAACTTGAGAGATTGCACAATAGGAACATCGTCTTCTAGAAGGAATTTACCAAGTTGTAATGATATTATTGATCGCCGTGAAAAGGTATTATTAGACTCTAGAAATAGATCTAGATTTTTTCTAACAAATAAACTTTCTGGAAATAATATTTTTATACTCCCTAATGGCAGTAAGATAAGAGTTAAATCATCTGTAAAATATAATGATGAGACACAATATGGTAGAGGAGGTGGAGAGCTAATTATTAATGCATATGTAGAGAGAGTCAGTGCAACTTTACCAACCTTTGAAAACTTATTTATAAACCCAGGCTCAAGACTTGAAATTTCATTTTTAGATGCTGATGATTTTGAATTACTTGATTCATTATCTATTCCTCTACATGTCGAAACAGGTTTATCAACAAATGTTAGTTATAAAAAGAAGGTTGGCTTGACTTCCTCAGATTTAATTGGCATGAAAGTTCAAGCAAGAATGCCAATTAGAAGTATAAGAGAATACAAACTGATAAGAAGGGTTTCTGTAGCAGCAAGGTTTGGAGAATACTAAGGATTTATTATGATTAGTTCTATATACTTTGTTCTGCTAAATAGATTTTAT
>CACPKH010000012.1 GCA_902634515.1 uncultured Prochlorococcus sp.
AATTTTGTTGATTGCTCTGCGGTAAAAAAATCTGCTCTGCCAGTTCTTACTTGATCAATTAAATGAGGGAATCCTTGTTGTAATGCCTCTATTGCAGCATCTTCGTCATAAGACCTCCCTGGACCTTTTAAGAAACGAAGTAACAAAACTCTTGTTGGTCTTTTCTCGCAAATTCCTAAACCAATTGTTCTCAGTACTACTCCTAATGCTGCTTGGCTTTTCCCTTTACCTTCTCCATCATAAATGTGCAATTGGCCATGACGACGCTCTCGGCTATCAGCTGCGGTAACAATACCAATTGCTTTTGTACGAGAGGATGATCCAGACTTTTTACTAGACTCTTCTTGATTAACACTGACCTGCTTAGAGTCCATGAAAAGATTTAACTACAAAGAAAGCTTAACTAAATCAAACTATAAAGATAACCTTCAATAGGGATGATCAACAAATGCTTTTCAAACTCCAAGATCACCTTAATGCATTAGAACTGAAACAGCTTGATGATTTAAGAACTTCAATTAAAGAACTAGGTAAAACTTGTGTTGCTTATTCTGGAGGTATTGATAGTTCATTAATAGCAGCAATCGCACAAGAACAACTCGGGGAAAATGCAATCGCGATCACCGGTGTTTCGGAATCATTAGCTCCTCATCTTCTTGAAGAAGCTCGTAATCAAGCCTCTTGGATGAGAATTATTCATCGTGAATGCAAAACTAATGAAATTAAAGATCCAAAGTACTATAAGAACCCTAGAGACAGATGCTTTGCCTGCAAACAAGAATTGCATGCTCACATAAGTCAGATAGCACAATCATTTAAAGCAACCCAAGTCATAGATGGTGTCAATTTAGATGACATTGGTGATCACAGACCAGGCATTACAGCTTCTCGCCTAGCAGGAGTGCGTTCGCCTCTGGTCGAAGTAAAGATCAACAAATCTACGATTCGGAAAATATCTAAAGCACTTGGCTTTCCATGGTGGGACAAACCATCCCAACCATGCCTTGCATCCAGATTTCCATATGGTGAGTCAATTACTTCTAGAAGACTCCTGCAGGTAGCGAAAGGGGAAAAATGGTTAATTGAAAATGGTTTCCCAAAAGTAAGAGTTAGAATTCAAGGTCATGCAGCAAGGATTGAAATTCCTGTAAATCGCATTAATGATTTTATGAAAAACCTAAGCAGAAAAGAGCTTGTAGACTATTTCTTATCAATCGGATTCACATCTGTAAGTCTTGACCTTGAAGGATTAGTGAGCGGTAAGCTCAATCGCATTGGTCAAGAAAAAAGTTTATAACTTGATTCTTGACTTCTAATTTAAGGAAAATTAAGACTTATTGGATTTTCGATAATTATTTGTTAATTGAGGAGGAGTTGCTCTTCGAAGGTTTTGCAAAGAAAATCTTTGAGATTCAAACTCTTTGCATAAAAATTCACACGCTTTTTCTGGAATTGTGTGATAACCACAAGTAAATACATCAACTGCTGCATACCGACTTTCTGGCCAGGTATGAATCGAGATATGAGACTCAGCCAAAAGAGCTAAACCTGTAACACCTTGAGGCTGAAATCTATGCGTAATCAAATTAAGAAGTTGAGCACCAGAGATTTTTGCAGCAAGCATAACTGTTGTTCTTACAAAAGCCTCATCATTAAGCTTAATTGCATCACATTCAAATAATTCAAGAATGCAATGCTTGCTTACCATCTCGCTAAATTGTCTTTTATCAGGGCTATTCGAATTTGCCCACCGAGAGTTCAGATGCAAAACAGAAGTCATTGGTTCCATATATTCAATCAAAAATCATTGCTTAGATTTGGGAATATGCTAATTATCTAACTTCAAAATTTGGGAATTGGAATTCCAATCTTTTTCAAAAGCATCGAGATGGGTTGCACTAATTAAGCACTGATGTTCATTTCCCACTGCATCCAGTAGTAACAACTGTCGATGAGGATCAAGCTCTGCTAGGACATCATCTAATAATAGTAAAGGTGGCTCTCCGTATAATTGACCTATCAATTCTAATTCAGCCAATTTTAAAGATATAACTATTGTCCTTTGTTGGCCAGATGATCCAAATCTTCTAGCCTGCATGCCATTTAACAAAAATTCAACTTCGTCTCTATGAGGCCCGATTTTACAAATGCCAAGCTTCTCTTCATTTTCTCTTTGATTTAAAAGTTGATTTTCAATAGAATTTTTCCAGCCCACTTCATCTTCATTAGTTTCTAAGAAACTCCCTGGTAGATAATTCAGTACTAAATCCTCATTACCCTGACTAAGTTTTCTTTGCCATACGTTTGCTAATGGTTGCAACCTTGTTAATAATCGTTTTCTTCGACGATGAATACGAGTACTAATCAAAGCCATTTGTGAATCAAATGCATCTAACAAAGTATCAATCTTCTGAGGAGGTGCACCATTGTTGTACCTCCAAAGTTGAGTCCTCTGACGCAGTAATTTTGTATATCGGCTAATTAAGTCAGAGTAAATTGGCTCTAGCTGCAAGACAGCTTTATCTAGCCAGCTGCGACGAAGCGATGGTTCTCCTCTAACTAGATCAAGGTCTAAAGCACTAAAGCCAACACACCGCAGTGGTCCTAGTAAATCTAATTGACGTTCTAAAAGCTTTCCATTACGAGACGCTTTTCTTCCACCGCGTACTCGTAATTCTAATTCAAGCTTTTCATCAGTCTCAGCAATAGCCCTGAGAATAGCTTTATTTTCATTCCAAAAGATTAAATCTTTATCATGCCCAGCACGATGAGAGCGAAGACTTCCAAGTAATTCAACAGCCTCTAAAAGATTTGATTTACCTATACCATTAGAGCCAATAATCAATAAACGTTTTTTAGTAACCTCAAGCTGAAGCCGCCTGTAATTTCGGAAACAATTCAATTCTAGATGTTGAAGTCTAATCTTCTTTACAACCTTTAGCTAAGCTAATTCTATTGAGACTTTCGAAATTTAGTCTCATGTAAAGACGAAATGCCAATTTGGGCATGTAGCTCAGCTGGATAGAGCATCAGATTCCGGTTCTGAGAGTCGGGGGTTCGAGTCCCTCCATGCTCGTCTTCACTAGTAAACTCATCGAATCGTATACCCCATAACGCGAATACCATTTGGGTCAATTAAAAACCCTTGTTGCTGCAAAGCCTTACTAGCTATTAATGGGGCTGCTAAAGAAACACTGCACCCAGGCAAATTTCTTCGAATAATGGCCAATGCTCGATTAACAAGCACAGAGAAAAATTGCGTTTGATATTTTCCTGGATCTGCTGCGAGATCCCAAAGATTAGCGTTAAGTCCTTTATCAGTTGTTATTCGTACAAATCCAAAAAGAATTCCAGTCTTATCCTCAATAATACTAATGTTGTAAAAACTATTGTCTAATGCTTTCGATAATTTTCTAACAGGGTGAGTTTCAAGGGAACAACGAGAAAGCAATTTATTCAATCCCTGAGGAGTAGGAGTCTCATTGAACTCCAAATGAAAACCTACTGGAAGTTTTGAAAGTTTTGAATCTTGAAAAGGAAGCAAGTTTTAACCTGTATTTCTCATTCCCGCAGCAATTCCATTAATAGTAAGTAAAGCTCCCCTCAATAGTTCACTTCGACTATAAGTTCGCCCAATATTTGCTTGTGTCAATAAGGTCTCACTGATAGGAGGTTGACGCTTCTGATCACGTAATCTACGCAATAAGGCAACTTGTAAAAAACCAAGTGGAACTATAGTTCGATTACGAAGATCGACAGACAACTGCAATGCAGGATCAGTACTTAATAAGCTAGGTTTGCCTGTAATTTGTAATACCAATTTCTTAGTAAGACTATATTCTTTGGAAATAATTTCAAAAATTCTGTTGAAAGCATCAATATTTTCCTCACTCCCAAGACTAATCATATAATGATTGGCTACCTCTAGGTCAACCTTAGAAAGAGTCATCTCTACTTTAGAGATCAACATTCTAAAGAAGGGCCAACGCTGATGAAGTCTTGTCAATAAAGCAAGCTGATCAGGATCGTCTTGCAATTCATCTGCCAAGGCAGTGCCAACTCCAAACCAACTTGGCAAAAGAAATCTACTCTGTGTCCAACCAAAGACCCAAGGGATAGCTCTTAAGCTCGAAAAATCCTTACTCCCAGTCTTACGACGAGCTGGTCGACTAGATATTTGCAATTTACTTATTTCCTCAATGGGAGTCACTTCTTGAAAAAATGGAACTAAATCTGGATTGTCATGAACAAGGGCACGATAATGTTGTCTTGACTTAGCGGCTAATCTTGTCATGAATTCATTCCAACTAGGGGTTGCATCCAATTGATTGGTTACAAGACTATTTTGTAAAACTGCTGTTGTAACTGTTTCTAGATTGTATAAAGCAAGTTCAGGCAAACTATATTTAGAAGCCAGGACTTCACCTTGCTCAGTTATTTTTATTCGTCCTTTTAATGTCCCACTTGGTTGTGCCAATATTGCTTGATATGCAGGGCCTCCACCTCTCCCAACAGAACCACCACGACCATGAAATAAACGTAACGCGATACCATGACTACTAGCTAAATTTTCTAATCCAATTTGTGCTTGATGTATTTCCCAATTGCTTGATAAAAAACCTGAGTCTTTATTGCTATCTGAATAACCCAGCATAAGTTCTTGTAATGGCTGTAATTTCTCACCGACACGAGGTAATAAGTTCAAATAGAACTCTGACTTAAAAAGATTTTCCATTACTAATGGAGCTTTTTGTAAATCTTCTACTGTTTCAAATAAAGGAACGACAAGTAAGTCGGAAGAACCTGTGAAAATATCAACTAGTCCAGTTTCTTTTGCCAATAAAACTACTTCAAGGAGATCAGATACAGAATGACTCATAGAGATGACATATGACCTGCAAATACGACTACCAAACTCGGCTTGCAAACGATGTAACATCTTAAAAACAGAGATTGTTTCTTCTGTCGCCTTTGACCATTTGACTGCCGCTGGAACCAAGGGTCGACGAGTTTGCAGTTCCTCCTTCAACCAATCAACCTTTTGCTCCTCATTCATCTCTCCATAAGAAATTGACAAATTTAGATATTTGGTAAGTTCATCTAACGCATCACTATGTCTTGTGCTTTCTTGCCTAATATCCAAACTAGCCAATGAGAAACCAAAGATATGGACTTGAGTTAAAAGTGTATCTAATGATTCACAACTAAGGGCAGTAGCTATAAGACTATTTCTTATTAACTCTAAATCACTGCAAAATTCAACAATTGAACAATAATGAAAATCTTTACTGTGCTGAATAGGTTCATCAACTGACTGAGCCTTCTCCAGGGATGTGTTCCAGCCAGCTTCAGAAAGTTCTTGATTTCGTTGGTGTGTTAATTTTAATCTCTGTAAAATATAGCTCAGTTTTAAGCGGTAAGGTTCTAGTCTATATCTCGCAGCTCTTTCCTCATAAACTTCTGGAAATCTTACTCTATCCATTTCTAAAGACTCTAATAATGGAGCTCCAACCTGACTCCATTGCATAGAAATACTTAATTGATCTCTTAATTCCTGAACGGAATGGATATATCGCTCTAACATTAATTGCCTTTGATAACAAGCTGTTCTCCAGGTTATCTCTGGTGTAACGGAAGGATTGCCATCCCGATCTGAACCCACCCAAGAGCCAAAGGTACAGAAAGCCTCTTGAGGGAGTTCAACATCAGGATAACTCTCGTTCAATGCTAGGTTTATACGTCTCCGTAACTGAGGCATTGCATCAAATAAAATATCTTGGAAGTAATGCAGTGCATAATCAACTTCATCTAAAACAGTTGGTTTAAATTGATGGAGTTCATCAGTTCTCCACCAAAGTCTAATTTCTTCCTCTAATTGCAGTCTAAGGTTATCTTCTTCTGAAGCAGAGAAAACTGAATCAGACTGAAGACTCTTTAAAAGATGAGCAACTCTACGTTGCTTATGTCGAACTGTATGTCTAACAATCTCAGTAGGATGTGCCGTAAACACTAACCGAATATCAATCTCTCTTAACAACTCCTCAAGTTGCCCTGGAGGTACATTCAATCCCTTTAATCGTTCAAAAAGTTGTCTAAAAGTTGCTGGTGCTGTCTGACTAGCCAAGGGGGGAGCAAAGGGATCTAAAGCATTATTCGGATCTTCACCTTGAATATTTGAAATAGTTTCTAAATATGTATCTTCTTCAATTCTTTGCTCAAGAATATTCACTAATTGAAAGTACAAAGAAAAAGCTCTGGCTGCAGAAATAGCTTCAGCTAAATCCATCTTGCTAATCAAGATAACAATTTCATCAACTGGATTGGTTTGTTTCTCCCCTAACAAATCACTAGGGTCGCATAGTTTCTTTAAGCGAAGTACTCTATCGACTTGTTCTATAGGGCATTCACTACGCAGAACTGTTTGCCAAAGATCTTCAACTAAAGCTAATCGGTTTTGCAAAAGTCTTCCTGAGTTTTTATCTAAAAACGCTTTACTGCTCGAACATGAATCATTCATAGATTTGTTTTTAACTTCTTTTTTTGACATGTTCATCTAAAACTCTGAGATTTCTTAAGTGATAAAGCTTCTTCATTCTCCATTTCATTAATAGTCTCTTTTAAAACAACTTGCAGAGATTTCCCCTCTGAATAAGACTTCAGCCACTTTAGTGACTGATTCCCTCCTTCTAAGACTTCATAAATAGGAGACAATAATTTATCCATTTTCATTTCTTTTGCCAAAGGTGAGACTTGATCAAGAAGTTGATTGATCCATTCGCGGCAACCTATTTTTTTCCCATCTATCCAATGATGCAAATCTGCATCAAGACTATATTGAGCTGCTGCCTTCTCATTCATATCACTTAAAGCAGGCAAATCTTCTAGAGCGAGTTGACTTGCGCTAAGAGGATCGAACAGAGTTGGATTATTTAAAAGACTAATCACTCTTAACTCCAACAAAGCAGTTACAGCCAAAAGCAAATCACAATCAGTTATTAAGTCACAAATACGAAGTTCAAGTCGATTTAATTCATAAGGTCGTTTAGGTCCATTAGGCCTTACAGACGTCCAAAGATGTCGTTCATTATGCATACTTCCTTTCTTCAATTGTTCTTCGATCCAGCGTACATATTGTTGGTGATTAAAAAAAAGTGGCACATTTTTGGGAGTTGTTGGAAATTGAATCCACCGTTGGGAATGTGAACCAGTAATACTACCATCTAAAAATGGTGAACTAGCACTAATAGCTAAAAACAAAGCAGCCTCACATCGTACTAATCTCAATGCAGAAAACAAGTGAGTTAGATCATCAATTCCTAAATTTATATGGACACTTGTAGTAACAACATCAGTCCCATAATTCAATTCAATGAAATCGTGATATTTACTTAAAGGGTCTGATCTTTCAAAGATCTTACTATCTCCTAAACTTAATGTACTTCCAGGTAAAATTGTTAGATTTCGATTAGCAAGCCAGGAGCGTAATCTTCTTCTAGGAGCCAATAAAGATTCTCCTAAAATTGAATATTCTAATGAAGGTTCGGTAATATATTCTAAATTTCTTCTATCAGGTTCTTTAACAAAATCTGGAAATTCTCTTGTGACATCTTCAGAAACACCAAAATGTTTTCCAGATGTAAATCCTGTAAAAAGTTCAACTTCAAACCCTTTAAGCAGAAAATCTGTCATAAGTTAGAAGATTCTAAGCAAGCTAAAGCAGTAAGCATGCCTTTTGCTTTATTAATTGTTTCTTGATATTCCTTCTCAGGAATCGAATCTGCTACCACTCCTGCTCCTGCTTGTACCTCAACATTCCAAAGATTATCCGATTCTGAAGAAACAATCATCGTTCTAATAGTTATTGCAGTATTTAATGCTCCATTCAAATCTATAGACCCATATACACCAGAGTATGGACCCCTGCAATCTGGTTCTAACTGATTAATCAATTGCATTGCTCTTATCTTTGGAGCCCCAGATACGGTTCCTGCAGGAAAAGATGCTTTCAACAAATCCCAAACGTCCTTATCCTTTGCAAGCATTCCTTGCACTTGACTCACTATATGCATTACATGTGAATACTTTTCTATAACCATTAATTCCCTAACTGAAACACTGCCATGAATACAAACACGTCCTAAATCATTCCTACCTAAATCAACCAACATGACATGTTCAGCTCTCTCCTTTGGATCAGCTAATAAATCTTCTTCTAGTAACCGATCCTCTTCATCATTGCTTCCTCTTGGTCTTGTACCTGCTATAGGTCTCAAACTTGCTGAGATCCCATCTTGTGATGGAGTTGCCTGAACCATAACTTCAGGACTAGAACCAATAAGCTGCCAATTACCAAAATCAAAGAAAGCCATAAAAGGAGATGGATTAACCATCCTTAGACTTCTATAAATTTGGAAAGGATTGTTATTAACCTTTGTATTAAACTTTTGACTTAAGACTAACTGAAAAATATCCCCCTTTGCGATGTAATCTTTGGCTAAATTTACGGCTGATTCAAAATCTTTCTTAGTCCAATTACTCTGAACATTGTTATTAAATTGATCATTAGATTTTTTCCATGGAAGTGGTTTTATAGAAGGGAGTGATGTTTGCATAAGTTCTTCAAGTTCTTGAATTCTCAAAAGTGCCTTCTCAAATGCTTCCTCTGGAGATTGGTTGCTTACTAAATCTGCATATGCAACTGCAGTAATTAATCTTTTAACTTGGTCAAAAATTAAAATTCTATCCATAAACATCCAAATACCGTCAGAAAATTGTGTTGAATCTCTTTGATGAATAGGTACTTTTGGTTCAATCCAATTGATTAATTCATAACTCCACATGCCATATAACTGGCCTAAACAAGGCAAATCATTAATAGGTTCAGATTTATATGGAACCAACCATTGCTTTAAAGCTTGAATTGGATTTCCCGTTAACTCCTCACAACTTCCATCTCTCCAAGTACGAGATAATCTTTCCCCAAAAGCTTTAGCAACCCATAAAGGATCTGAGGCAACCACACTCCATCTTCCAAGTGTTTCTCCCCCTTCTACAGACTCTAATAAAACGCCAGGTGGTCTACCCTCCCCTACTTTTAACCATGTGGATAAAGGAGTCTCAAGATCTGCAGGCCAACTCTTAACAATTGGAATATATGTTTTACCTTTTGAAACAGCTTTTAGAAATGAATCTCGATCTGAAATATGCATGCACTAATCATCTCAGCCAATTGCACCGTTATTCAAATGAATAATGAAAAAGCTAAGTAAATTTATTATGAGTCGTAAGTATTCTTACCAGAAAATTTTATGCTGGATGGATTTGGATTCTCACCAATTCTTCTAGCATTATGATTGATAATACTTCTACCCTCATTAACTTTTTCGGGGAAAACACCATCTTTTGGATGTAAAAACTCAGTATCTCCTCCAGGGAAAATCCTATAAATTTTATAATCTTCAATGCGTGGCTTAAAGGTTCTAAGTTGAGTCCCTAATGCCAAGCATTGCTCTTTACGAGCAAAATACATTAGATTTTCCCCTTCGTTCATTGTTGCCGCTCCTCCAGTGGGCAATTCAAACGCTTGAGACTTTTTGCTAGTCCAAGTAATTGCATATTTTTCCTCAGTTTCAGCTGAATTGAGTAAACCACCGGTACTACCGATGCTTTGTGGAAGAGTGCCTTTTAAAACTTCTGTCATTGCTAATCTCTTTACTAGGCCATCATTTACAAGTTGAAAGTAGCACTAACCTTTGTACCTTTTGCTACTTGTAATAAAGAACCTTCACACGTGTCAACATTAGTGAGGATCAGATATAGGGAAGAAAATTGTTATTCCACTATCCCTACGACGAGTTAATCTACCTCCAAGACTTTCCAACAATCTTTGTGTAGCAGCTTGAGTGAGCTGTAAACTGCCTGTATTTGGATTCCAACTCAATACAGTTCCTAAATCAGCATTTTCTTCCAAATCTAAATTTTTTCCACTACTAGGTTTAGAGCTTTGCCCAATTAATTGAAGTTTTAAACGTGGGCCTGCAGGCCTGAGTTTGAGCAATATCCTTCCACCTGGTTTTAAACCTCTAGAGTTCCTATCAATCAATCCTCCAAGCATTAATTCCAATCTTTGAGGATCACTTAAAACATGAGGTAAATCTGGTGTTATATCTAATTGCAATTTTAAATTTCTTCTCTCCAGTTGTTTACCCCATATCTCACAGAGTGTTTCGAGCATCTGTCCTAAATCTGTACTCGCGAGACTTGATTTTTGTGATTCATTTCTCTCAAGTTCTACAGCATTAAATATCAATCCAAAACGATCTATTTGTTCAGTACACTCAGTATCTATTTCTTTAAGCCTTGAAACTACAACATTAGAAAGATCTTCTCTTCTTAAAATTGACCTTATCAGAGTTCTAATGGTTGATAAAGGAGTTCTTACTTCATGAGTAATTGCTTCCAATAAAGAAATCTCTCCATTAAATTTTTTAGAAGAATTACCCAAGCTTTGGGAGTCAGAAAGAGTCTGAATATTTAAACTTGGAGCTATGCCAGCCAATTTTGAAGATAACAAAGGCCAAAAAAGTTTGGAAAGGTCTTCATTAGTTTTCAGTTGTCCAAGTCCAGCTAACAACTCTCTTATTTGATTAGCTTGGGATGAATCTTCACTATCAAGTCTTTGATCTAACATAGTCAACAAATCAGTTAATGTTTCAGGGTCACTTCTCATAAGCAAATTACGTTCGCCTGGTTTACCTTGCAAAGCTAAGGCGACTTGAACTTCTGGTGTAATTATCATTAATAGGGGGTCAAATCCATCATTTTCTCTCAAAGGAAGTCGATTAAAACTACCTTTATTTAATTTCTTTTCATGTTCAATTGACTTGGAATGTGAAGGTAATACAAAGGCAGTGCTTGGGTGATGAAGAGTTGCCAATTCATCTGGGGCCCATACCCATCCATTAAGACGATTTAATAACTTTGACTCATAAAGTGCTGGTAGTGGCGCGGCAAACCATAGGCCCCTGCTTAGATTCATTTTTAACAAAATTTCTTCTTGCAAAGTATCTAAAGCTGCCCACCATAATCTTCTAACTATTTGTTCATCCACTCGTCCAGCAGGGACTCCTTCTGCCATTCGCAATTGAATAGAATTAATAGTGACAGTTTTATTCACCAATTTTTATGCAATGATCTTCCTCTTCGAGCAACAGATAAACACAAACCTAAAGAAGCAAAATTCACTAATAAGGCAGTACGTCCATAGCTCATAAATGGAAGTGGAATTCCTGTTATAGGACCTAGCCCTATAGTCATAAAAATATTAACAATAACTTGGAACATGAACATAGTTGCAATGCCTATTACAACTAAAGATTCAAAATCACTATTAGCATCACGAGCAATTATTATCAGTCTAGAAAGAAAAATAAGAAATAATGTTATTACAAATATGCTTCCTAAAAACCCAGTTTCTTCTCCTAAAGCACTAAAAATAAAATCTGTATGCTGTTCAGGAATAAACCTTAATTTAGTTAATTCTCCTTGAAAAAGACCAGTACCGAAAAGTCCTCCTGAACCAATACCAATAGTACTTTGAATTAAATGATACCCGCCTCCTAATGGATCTTTTGCAGGGTCAAGAAATAGAATTAAGCGGTCTCTTTGATAATCTTTTAAAATATTAATCCATAACCAAGGGGTGATAAAAGCAATTAATCCATGAAAGAACATAGTTAAAAAAGTCAAGGTTTTTTTTACAGGCAATGAGCGATAAGCAATACATCCCAACAAAGGAATCCAAATAAAAAGTACCCAAGGTATGGTTCCCGAGAAAATTGCTGTAAATAATGCAGATAATATTAGAAATCCCCATTCAAATGGCATCCCTGCCCAATAAAGCATTATTAAAAGAACTGCACCAAAAACCAATGAAGTTCCTAGATCAGGTTGAATAAAAACTAATAACCAAGGAATGGAAATAACAAGAACTGGTTTCCAGAGATTCAATGGATTATTAAACCTTATTCTTTCAAGAAGAGCAGAAAGTGCAATAATTACAGTGATTTTAGCCATCTCAGAAGGTTGAAAATTAAAACCTGCAAAACTTAACCAGCGTTGTGCACCCAACGCAGATGTTCCTATAAATTTAACTGCAACAAGAGCTGAAACTGATACTAGATAAAAAGGTATGAGAAAAAATCTAATTCTGTCTAGTGGTATCTGTGAAAGAAAATAAGCTAACAAAAAACCAACAAATGCCGTTATCCAATGCTGATACCAACTTGCATAATTAAGTTGCCTTTGTGTGCTTGAAATTAATAAGCCAGATAAAGCAACTAATAACAAAGGCACAAACCAAAGAACGAATTCATAAACTTTCCATCTTTTAGGTAAAATGAATAACCTTTTAAGAAAATTAATTTTTCGATTTAAATAAAGCACTAATTTTTTAGAGATTCACAAAATTACTAGACAAAATTGAAGCAGCCAAAGATTCAAACGCCTTTGCACTTAAAGAGTCAGGGTATTTACTGACAACTGGCCAGCCTTCATTTCCTCCATCAACAATATTTAACTCCATTGGAATTTTTGCAAGAAGAGGCACAGAGTTTTCATTTGCAAGTTGAATTCCTCCACCTTTACCAAATAATTCATATTTTTTATTAGGTAAGTCAGGGGGAATAAAAGCCGTCATATTTTCAATAACTCCGAAAATGGGAATATCCATTTGCTTAAACATTGCTAAACCTCTCCGGGAATCTTGAAGTGAAACCTTCTGAGGAGTTGTAACTATCAAAACACCAGAAAGAGGAACTGCCTGCGCAAGAGACAATTGAGCATCACCAGTTCCAGGGGGCATATCAACTATTAAAAAATCCTTTTCTCCCCAACAGGCTTGATATAAGAACTGTCTAATAATTCCATTCAACATGGGTCCTCGCCAAATAACGGGCTGATCATCATCAATCAAAAAGCCCATTGAAACTAAAGATATGCCACAAGATTCTATTGGGAGAATTTTTTGATCCTGGCCACTTCCTGATACATCAGGCAATTCGCTTGCCACTCCGAGCATAATAGGGGTATTGGGTCCATATATATCAGCATCTAATAAACCAACTTTAAATCCCTTTTTAGCAAGGGCACATGCGAGATTTACTGCAACAGTACTTTTGCCTACTCCTCCCTTGCCACTAGTAACAGCAATAATATTTTTCACACCTTTTATTGCTTGAAGGGGCTTTGTCTCTCCATGGCCAGCTTGACCAATCCCTCCAGATTCAGGCTGGTTTCCAAGTTCAATTTGTACTTTTTCTATATCATTAAGTTTTGCTAGTAATTCTCTTATCTCATTTGCTATTCGGTCTCTTTGATTTTGAGCAAAACCAGGAAGCTGCAACCTAACCGTGACACGAGGCGGTTCAACTTTTATTAGGCTCAACCAGCCCAAGGCTAATAGTGATTTACCACTTCCTGAATCTTTCACTGAAGATAAAACTTCAATTGCTTCGTCAGTCGTGGTCATAATTTGCAATCTAATATCATTAATCCTAGGAGGGGATTCTGTGACTTAGCCTCAAGAAGAAAATACAGATATAAAGCCATGGCATCAACAAACATTGCTAATCCACCGCAAAATTCACGAAAAAGAGCAAAAGATCTTGTGTTAAATCTACAAGATAAGATTTGCCAAGGGCTCGAAGCTGTTGATAGGAAAGGTGCGTTTGAAGAAGAAAGCTGGAAAAGACCAGAAGGTGGCGGTGGCAGATCAAGAGTTATGCGAGAAGGAAACATATTTGAACAAGCTGGGGTAAATTTTTCTGAGGTAGAAGGGAAAGAATTACCACCATCAATAATTAACCAAAGGCCTGAAGCAAAAGGACATGAATGGTATGCGACAGGCACTTCAATGGTCCTACATCCAAGAAGTCCATATATCCCAACGGTTCATTTGAATTATCGCTACTTTGAAGCAGGGCCAGTTTGGTGGTTTGGAGGAGGAGCAGATTTAACCCCTTACTATCCATACTTAAGTGATACTAGGCATTTTCATCGGACACTTCAGCAAGCTTGCGATTCAATCAATCCAAGTCTTCATAAAATCTTCAAACCATGGTGTGACGAATATTTCTTTCTCAAGCATCGCAATGAAACCAGAGGTGTTGGAGGCATTTTCTTTGATTATCAAGATGGTTCTGGAAAGGTATACAAAGGTCAAAATCCAAATGGTGAAGCTGCAAATATTGCTGGAAAACTAGGAAATCTAGAAATGAACTGGGAAGAAATCTTCTCTTTAGCAAAAGCCTGCGGAGAAGCTTTTTTACCTTCATATATTCCAATTATCGAAAAAAGAAAAGATCAGAATTACGGCGACAAAGAAAGACAATTTCAACTTTATCGGCGTGGAAGATATGTAGAGTTCAATCTTGTATGGGACAGGGGCACAATATTTGGTTTACAAACCAATGGCAGAACAGAATCAATTTTGATGTCTTTACCTCCACTCGCAAGGTGGGAATATGGTTTTCAAGCAAATGATGGGTCAAGAGAAAAACTTTTAACAGATTTATTTACAAAGCCTCAAGATTGGTTTAAAGATGAGACTTTGGAAGAAAAATGTCACCCTTTTCACGCTGTGGATTAAAAGAAGTTTTTTGATTAATGCCATGCAAAATAGAATCTACTATTTCAATTGATATTTGTTGAATAATCTTTTTTCTAGTATTAGTATTTCTTAAGTTTGCTTCAAGATTGCCCTCTAATTTACCAATTTCTAAAATTCTAATCTGTCTTCTAGGGCCACCTAATCCACCGCGAAAAAAAAGAGGATATCTGCCGAACTTTCTAGCAAGGGATTC
Organism: uncultured Prochlorococcus sp.; assembly: GCA_902634515.1. Classification (GTDB taxonomy): domain Bacteria; phylum Cyanobacteriota; class Cyanobacteriia; order PCC-6307; family Cyanobiaceae; genus AG-363-N16. The sequence continues at coordinate 14,862 of CACPKH010000012.1, forward strand.
ATCAATATGATTTAAATTCATAGAAACAGGAGGAATTAATCCAGATCCAAAACCATACTCTCCATAAGAATCAAAATGAATTTCTAAAGGATAGCCTCCATTTTTTGCAAAATTAGCACCTACTGACCAATTAGTTCTTTTATCATTTTCATCAATAATTGTTCTTAACTCAGGATCATAAAAACTAATATTGAGACCTCTTTCTTTTCCTAATTTAACAATTTCTTTGCATACTTTTAAATTCCAAAAAAGTTCGTCTGTAATGCTTTTATCCATTGGCTTTAAACCTTTTAAAGAAACAGCCTCTCCAGAAGTACCTGAACCTGAAATTCCTTGAGAGTCTGCATGACCTGCCAAGATAAGTATTGGCAAGTTTTTAGAAACAACTCTATTGCCAAACCAAATACTTTTATTAATATTTCTTGGATTTAAAGTAAAGATTTTTTGAGAGATCTGATTAGACTTAACTTTTTCTTGAAATATAACGAAGTAAAAAGAAAAATTGAAACCTAAAATAAAAAGTAAAAGAATATTTTTAAAAATTAAATATCTATTAAACATAAATCAATTTAGATAGGTGATGAAAGTAAAGATCCATCACTTTTTAACTTCAAAGTCTTGCCAAGTTCTATTTCTAGGGCAATCAATTCATCTCTATGAGCTCTAACTCGCAAAACAGTATTGGATTTCTCCCCTGAACTTAATAACTTAAGCTCAACTGACTCGGTTCTTAAAGCTTTTCTTCTATAAAAAATACCTGCGAATGGACCAAGATTAATTAATAGCAAAGGCCACCAATCAAGTTTCGGGAACAATTGCACTAGAACTAAACCCAAGCAGCATCCACCTAGTCCACATAATACCGATAAAAAAAATGCAAGTGGTTTGCTGTATGAAACATTTCCATTGAAACAGAGAATTTTTTGATCTGCATCTCCTCCTTCCATTTTCCAACCTCGTTCTTCAAGCCAATTACTAATGCCATTAAGGACTTCCAAAGGTGGTAATGGAGAAGCAACATCTACAATAGTTGTTCTATCTTTACTTGCTGCACGTAAAAAGAATGCTAAACCTATTGCTAGCAATATTGTCAATACAAAAGTGGATGTGTATGAAGCTTGCATCTAAATTATCAAGTCAGATAACTAAAAAAGATATATATATCAATATTAAAGATTAAAAACAAATAAGTGCCATAAAAATCATAAGTTTTGGCATTCTTAATAAAGAAACTAAATTTTCATATGATAATTGTAAAAACCATCTCGAATGCACTCATAAAGTAACATTAATTATGAAAAGAAAGAATTCTTTCCTCTAATACGTACAAAACCAAATCTAATTATGTCCAATACAACTTCATCACCAAAAAGCTTTCACATTTTTGACAAAGACCTTGACGAAGTTACATCCAAAAGATTTGGTGTAAAAAAAATCCTAGCAGTTGATACTGAAGCAATGGGACTTATTCATGGAAGAGACAGGCTATGCCTTGTGCAAATTTGTGATGAAGAAGATAATGTGGCATGTATAAAAATTGAACAAGGTCAGAATTTAGCGCCAAGGTTAAAGGAATTAATGGAAAATACTAATATCGAAAAGGTCTTTCATTTTGCTAGATTTGATGTTGCAGCACTATCTAGCAATCTCAAAATTAAGGTTAATCCAATCTTTTGTACGAAAATTGCAAGCAAATTAGGAAGAACATATAGCCCTAGGCATGGATTGAAAGAAGTCATTTTAGAATTGGTGAAAGTCGAGCTTGATAAGCAAGCTCAAAGTAGTGACTGGGGTAATAGTCAAAATCTTTCAGACCAACAATTATCTTATGCAGCTAATGATGTTCGATATCTTATAAAAGCAAAAGAGAAGCTTGAGAATATGCTCAAACGAGAAAGTAGATGGGATTTAGCTAAGAAGTGTTTTCAATGCATACCTGTTATGTCTGAATTAGATATCCATCGTTTTGGGAATATCTTTGAACATTAGAAAATATTCAAATTAATCTTCTACTAAGAAATTTTCTTCCTCAGCAAGAGCTTTTAATAAGTTGTCCAATTGATTACTCATAGTTCCATCATTTTTAGCTTCTATAGACTTTGCCTTCTTCAAGAGAGACTCTGCTATCTGTTTTCTAGAAGAAACATCTTTAGCACCTTCTTTTGCAGCTGCAATATCAATCTTCTTAGTAGCAGCTGCAATGCTGATGCTTAAACAAGAAGCAAGTTCAGCACATATCTTTAAATAATCGTGTTCTTTAATGCCTGCCATATGTAACAAGTGTTCAACTATCTATTAATGACTCTAAAACATTAGAGGCTATAGCAATACTTCCTCCGGATACACCCATACGTCTTGATCCAAGAATAGATAACTTTTTTCGAAATTGATTATTTCGAAAAAGGAATTCAACACGTAAAGCTAGTTGTTTTGGGTTATTGCATGGGATCACTGCTCCACCAAGTAATCGACTCTGTCTGATAGCAAAGGACTTTGTAAATTGTGGACCTTTACCGGGCAAGGAAACGCAAGGTACTCCACAACCAACTAACTGTTCAGTTGCTGTTCCAGCATTCGCTAATCCAACTTCAGCTAAAGATGTCCATTCATCAAACCTACCAATACCAATAAACAAATGATAAATTCCTCTTGTCCAAAATGATTCAGCTTTTATTAGATCATCTATAGATTTCGCAAATCCTAATTCAATTAAAATATCTTCAATATCATTCAAAGTTGTTTCAGAACCAAGCGCCACAAATACCACTACTGTCCTATTACTTCTAATTTCTAAAACTGCTTTCATTAAACGTCTGAAATTATCAAAAGCTTCAGGAGTTCGACTTCCACATAGCAATAAAATCCTGCTCTTAGTCTTGTATTCCGTTGGACATGATATTTTCTTAAATCCATCCATCATAGGATTTCCAAAAGCTAATGCTTCTACACCTTTTCTTCTCAGACCTCTAGCAGTTAACTTATCTCTTACACCTACTATCTTGCACCTTTTAGATCTCATCAAACACCATTCCCAATATTCCCACTCAGTTCGTTTTAATCGATGATAATAATCACTCAATAACATTCCATATGAAGTAGTCCAGGTGTAATCGCTCTTAGGTGTCCCAATGAAAGAAAATGATGTTCCACTACACCATGCAAAAAACAATGGGAGCAAGTCTCCTATAGCAAGAATGACTCTGCCCTTAGATGATGCTGACCTAACATAAACCCAGTGCTTCCAAGCAACCTGAAAGACCCCTGCAAAAATATCAGCAATCAATCCCCTAAGACTTTGATTACTAAAACCACCACTAGGTAAGGCTAATGAAGGACCAATTTTATTAAGCCATTCTTGAGAAATTAAATTGTTAAAAGCATTCCCTTCTCCTACCAAAGGAAGCACTTCAATCTTTAAATCAGGCCTTTGGTCATGTAAGGCCTCTATTATGCGCAAAGCAATCAAATCCTCTCCATGACCATTTGAGATCACTAAAAGAGTTTGATTCTCATTGCTGATACTATCGGCAATAGTAAAATTTTTACTTAAATCGGCGGCATGGCCAAGTGGTAAGGCAGAGGATTGCAAATCCTTTATCCCCAGTTCGAATCTGGGTGCCGCCTTTTTCTTTTTTCTCCAGATCAACTGTAGAAACTCAATTATAAGATCTCTCTTTCTCATGTAGATTTCCGAGATGTTCTATATAGAAAATAGGATATGACAACGATCTGGTTAATGAAAGCCAGCTCAAATCTAGGTACCGTTTTTAACAATCTTCTCCAAGGGCTATACCCTAACCTTCACAATTGCTATTGGATGCTAGAGGAATTTCAAACGCAATTCAGTAAAACACTTTTTATTCCACTCAATATTTTCATATCGTTAAGACAAAACCAAAAAACTTCTATAAAAAAGGAAGAAAAAGGCGCCCTCAACGAGTAGCGCCTTTATGGACAAGTGTGTGAGGAGTGTCCTTTATTACTATACCAATCTCAAAGAAAATTTTATAAATTTCTTGCAAGACAAAATTTTTTGACTAATGAAACACTTATGAAGTTAGTTATCCAAAGCTTGCATCAAACATTCATAACAGCCTCTTTTGGAGCAAAAAGTTGATCTATCTTATTAGCTCCTTCACTAACCACAGAGAAGTGAATCACTTTCTCAGATATATATTTGAAAAATTTTAAAGCGTAAAAAAAGCAAAAGAAATTGAATTTGCTAGATAAAGGAAAAATGAGAACTTGAAAAATATTAAGAGATTTTGTCATTCATGAAATAGTCTTATAGAGTCTTCTTCAAATTAATAAGTCTTATGGCGCCAAGAGTCCAACCACAAGAGAACCTATATGGGTTTTTTGCTGTTGTTCAAATTTCAGCAATCATCATCGCTTCTCTTGGTGCTCTATTAGGATATGAAAAAGTATTCTTCCCTTTCTCAGGTTGATAAATTTTAATTGAATACTTAAAAATAAAAAGTTCTTTGAAAAATAAGGGTATGACTATTTTTTAGTTGATAATTTAATAATGTTTTGACCTTCGATAAGAAAAGTAATTATAGTCTAATAATCATTTTCGGATACACAAATTCCTAAACATCTTATTCCATTATCTTTTGTTCTTTTGCAATGGACGCATAATACCTCTTCAAATTCTAATTCAATGGATAATGGTTTTGAAAAGTTGTCTTTATTGTGACCAGCTTTTCCCTTAAGGTGTTCAACCATCACAGGGAACTAATCTTCATCTGTAGTCATTACAACAGGCATAACACTCTGCGAAGGTAAATCAACAATCTTTACCTTAGAAGAATCAATAGATGATTCTTTTTCAAGTACTTCCTTTGTATCAGGATTTTCTTCCTTAGAACAAGCCTCTAGAGCTTCGCGTAATAAAGAATCAAAAGTTGCTCCAGGCAATCTATGTCTAGCTATCTCAAGAAATGTTCTTGGTAAAGATTCAGATGCGGCATCCTTAAGAGCAGGGTTATTTTTTCTATGTTGCTGCTCATCATCAATTGCACCAATAAAGCGAAGAGTGACCTCATGCTTAGTAGAAGCCTTAATCAAAGTGTCAGTATCTTTAGCAGGATTCTCTGGGTCATTTTCCAACTCAGTAATTCTTCTTTGAAGACTTTCAAGAACCTCTTCAGCTTCTTTGAAAATATGAGAAAGCTGACCATCAGAAAGATTTGGCAAATCTGCAACATAAACCTTCCCATGATCCCTCAATGTTAAAAAGGTTGGTCTTGGACCTTGTTGGCGATTATCAGCATTTGGATAATTTCCTAATGGACGCCTTGGAGGTGTTGGTCCAGCTGAACTACGTCTGCGCGTTAAACGCTGTTGCTTTTCAAAAGGCATTGAACTAATTCAAGATCTAGCTACGCAGCTTCCGAAAGAATATTCGGTTTGCATTGGTTAGATATTAGTATCCAATATGAACTAATTAAGTGCAACAGTCATTGTTTTTTAATTCCGATGCAAAAAATTTAGATTCTTAATTCAATTCAAATGAATATTTAGGCCATCAGACCAACAGTTTTTGAGACTCCTGAAGAATCAGTCTTTTGAATACTTCCAATATTCCAGGCATCAAATCCATGAAGATTAGAAATTTCTAAAGTTTTTTCGAGAGATTCAGGAGAAACAATTAAACAAAACCCTATGCCCATATTGAAAGTATTCCATAAATCATCATCTGGGATTTGTCCATGATCTCTTAGCCAAAGGAATATTTCTGGTATTTCCCAACTTCTTTTATCTAAAAAAGCATCCAATCCATTAGGTAAACATCTTGGTAAATTTTCTGGCAAACCACCTCCCGTGATATGAGCCATACCTTTAATTTGAAAATCTTCTTGTAAAAGAGAATTAATGAGTGGGAAATATAATTTTGTTGGTTTCAATAAAACATCAATTAATGGGAGATTCTCTGATCCAAAAGATGTTCTTTGATCAACATCATTCATTTGAAGGACCTTGCGAACCAGACTAAATCCATTGCTATGAATACCACTACTACTTAAACCAATAACTTGATCACCAGGCTTGATTGTATTGCCATCAATGATTTCCATTTCCTCAACTACTCCTACACAAAAACCTGCCATGTCATATTGACCTTTTGCATAAAAGCCTGGCATTTCAGCAGTTTCTCCACCTAAGAGTGAACAACCACATGTCTTACATGCTTCAGCAACACCTTCTAACACCTCAGTTAACGCGCTAGGCCCTAATTGTGCAGTAGCTATATAGTCAAGGAAAAAAAGTGGTTGAGCGCCACTGGTAATAACATCATTCACGCACATGGCAACTAAATCAATACCAACAGCAAAATGGGATTTATAAGCCTGTGCTAACTCCAGTTTTGTACCAACACCATCTGTCCCTGCGACCAAAACGGGTTGCTTGATTCCCTCAGGCAAACGCATAAATCCTCCAAAGCCTCCTATCCCGCCTATGACTTCTGATCTAAAAGTATCTTCAACGCTAGATTTAATTCGATTTACAAAAGCTCTCCCAGCCTGAACATCCACACCCGCTGATTTGTAATCCATGATTTTGCCCTCAATCATCTTTTCGACATCTTTTGATCTTCCTATGTAGGTACTTTTTAAGCCAGTATGAAATAAATACTATTTGACATTCAAAACAAAAGATCTATTAACCAAAAACCTAAATCTTGATGCATAGTGACAATTCAGATCATTAAAACAACCAAAGAACTTGATTACTGGCGCAATCAACACAAGAACCAAGTACATTTTGTTCCGACTATGGGAGGTCTGCATTTAGGACATGGACAACTAATAAAAGAAGCAAAAAGAACTCAATTTAAAAAGCCTGCTTCAGTCTTATTAAGCATTTTTGTGAATCCACTCCAATTTGCTGATGATGAAGATTTCGCAGAATACCCTCGAAATTTTTCAAAAGACTTAGAACTAGCCCAATTATCTGGCGCAGATGCTGTTTGGGTTCCTAAATACGAAGATATATATCCTGGCGGCGAAGCAGCAAATTTCAAGATAAAGGCACCTAAAATGCTTACGAACTATTTATGTGGAGCTCATAGAAAAAATCACTTTGATGGAGTGGCTACAGTAATCATTCGTCTTTTAAGACTTGCAAAACCAAAAGTCATTTTTCTTGGCGAAAAAGATTGGCAGCAATACATTATTATTCGACAACTTATTAATGATTTTGAAATTCCAGTCAAGATAAAAGGAATTGCAACTGTTAGAGATCCGAATGGCTTAGCGTTAAGTTCAAGAAATCAATACTTAAATAAATTAGAAAATATAAAAGCATTGGAATTGCCTAAGGCTCTTCAAAAAGCACTCAAAGAATTTAAAAAAACTAAAAAGGTAAATCTTCAAGGAATCAAATCTTCTTTAGAAAAAAATGATTTAAAGGTGGAGTATGTAGAAGCAGTAGACCCAAACTGTTTAACACCAATTGAGAATGCAAAGTCAATCTGTTTAGTTGCCGCAGCAGTGCGATGTGGCAATACTCGTCTTATAGATCACATCTTTTTAATGAATCGCTCTCCAATAGTTGCCATCGATGGCCCTGCTGGAGCAGGTAAAAGTACAGTTACTAAAACTTTTGCTAACAAGCTCGGTCTGCTTTATTTAGATACTGGAGCAATGTATAGAGCAATAACATGGTTTGTTTTAAAAGAAAAAATAGATCCTAATGATGATCAACATATTTCAGAAATAATCCAGGATATAGAAGTTGATCTCAAAACATCTAACAAAGGTCAACTCAAAGTATTACTCAATTCTGAGGACATAACCGAATTGATACGTTCCCCAGAGGTCACTGAATTAGTTTCTATAATTGCTTCCAAGCATTCTGTTAGGAAAAAATTAACCAATCAGCAAAAGAAACTTGGACATTCAGGAGGTCTTGTTGCTGAGGGAAGAGATATTGGAACAGCTGTTTTCCCTAATGCAGACTTAAAGATTTTCCTCACAGCAACTCCTAAAGAAAGAGCAAGAAGAAGAGCTTTAGACATGAAGGGTAAAGGTTTCCAAGTTCCAGATTTATTAGAATTAGAAAATCAAATAGTAAGAAGAGATGCACTTGATAGCAATCGAGATATTGCACCTTTGTTAAAAGCCAAAGATGCAAAAGAATTAATTACGGATGGAATGAGCATTGAAGAAGTTGTAGAAACTCTAATAGAATTATTTAGACTACAAATTCCCGAAGAGATTTGGCCAAGTCCTTAAGATTCCATATTCTGCAATAAACCGTTTATAGCATCTTCTAATAAGTCTAGAACCTCTTCAAAGCCACTATCTCCTCCATAATAAGGATCAGGCACCTCAGTAAAGTCTTTACGATCTGAATAACTAAGTAAAGGTCTAATTTTAGCCTTAAAAGTTTTTCCTAACTCTTTTGCAAGAGAATTTACATCGGCAAAATTAGAATTATCCATTGTCAAAATTAAATCAAAATCTTCAAAATCTTTAAGAGAGATTTGTCTTGCCCTACTCTCAATGGATATTCCTCTCTTTAAAGCAGCCTCACGCATACGTAAATCGGCTAAGCGTCCTACATGCCAGCCTCCAGTTCCAGCTGAATCAACTTCAAATTGATTATTTAATTTTTCCTTATGAATTCGATTTAAAAAAACAGCTTCTGCAGCTGGAGATCTACATATATTTCCAAGGCAAACAAATAAGACTTTTTTCTTCATACTTTAATAAGAAAATTTCTTTCTTCAGTGGAATTATTTTAAATCAAAAAGGACTGTATTTATATATTCCTCTGTCCAATTCATTCCATAGAAACTTGCGAGCATACCCCTTGCTGGATCTTTCTGAGATCTATATTGCATATAAGATCTTTGCCCATCCAAAAGCTTTAAAGAGCGCTCTTGATCCACCTCACTTGCATTATTAATCAAATCAATATAGAGAGATAGGTAGTCAATAAATGCAGGCTTAAGTATCTTGTCGATAAGTTTTTCTCCCTCTGCTCCTAAAGGAATTCTACTCCAAAGAAATCCTGGGGAAAAAAAAGATTCTGCCTCTGAAGGTATCGAGCCACCTGCTGGCAATAATAATTGCCACTTTTTATGAATAGGTTTTAGGCGATTCCAAACATTTTTAGTATGTATAGGATCATCTTTTAATGCAGGCTGCAAATCTAATGCCAAAAGATGGCCTGAAGAAAGAGTTACAAAGTCTGCGCCAAAAAATGGAAGGTCGTAATTATGAGATGGACTAACTACAAAATTTAAAACTGACGCTCTATCTCCTGCATCTATACATGCAGCTCTGGCCTGTCTAATCTTTTCAGTTCTAAATGCCCAAGTAACTGTTGTCGCTTTTTGTAATTTATTTTTTGGACCAAAAAAATCTTCTTTTTTAAGATAGTCAATATGAATAGGATATGGAAGAGGTTTAAAACTTGAGAATGAACAGATTATCTCATCAAGAAAACTCATCCATCTCCATTCGGGCATCCCTATGGGATCAAGGCTATTACCACGCGAGATAATCATGACTTACCAGAATTATCCACTTTCTGATCATAAGATTTTAAAGGAAAAAGAAATTCATTGATAAAAGAATTAGCCCATTCTTTACCAAAATAGCTTTTAAACAATCCATGCGCAGGATCTCTTTCAAAATTGTAAATATCATATGAAATATGAAGCCTACGAATATCATCTGAACTAATTTGAGAATTTAAGGCAAGGGAATGATTGTATAGTTCAAAATAAGAATCTAAAAAGCCATTAAAAACTAATGGTAAGTTATCGTTCATATCTCGAAAGTCTCCTTTACAAAAAATGACCCATGGAGAAAAGTATTTATTTATATCATATGAATTCATATCTTTCTGATTTGAAAAATCTGGGAATCTACTCTTTAATAATTTAAGTTTATCAAAATATTTATCAAAATAATTCTTATTTTGTTCTAAAGGCTGAAAGTCTAATATTGCTACTAACTTTCCTTTGACTTCAAACCATAAAAGATCTATACCCATAATTGGCATATCATTTTTAAAATTAGGATATGCAACTGAATTGAGAACTTGCATCTTATTACCAGCGTCCATTCTTGTTACTCGCCATCGTCTAAAGCCAGGAACATCCCAAAGCCAATTTCTGATTACAGAATTATTCTTATCTGAATGATGTTCCTTAAAATAGTCAGGAATTGTAACTTGATTACCACCCCTAGAAGTAATTTTATTAGTCAGGTTATCTAGCAATAAATCAAACATATTAAAAGCTTTAAAACTCATAAATATGATAATTTATAAGAAGTAATTTCCATGATTTTATCGTTAGAAAAGATTCATTCACCTTCAGTACTTCCCTTTCGGGATTTCCGGGTTAAAAATCCAAATAAGACTTTACCTATTGCAGCTATAAGATTACCTTCAAGCTCTTTAAACATATCCATATTATATTTAAAAGCAGCATTTGCCTCTTCCACAATTCTATCAACCACCTTTTGATCAAGTGATAAAGAGTTGAGGCTTTCAGTATATTTAATCTTAAAATCTCTTTCATCATCTATAAGATTAAACTCATAAAAATTCAGACCGTTTCCATCTCGAAGACTCATTGCTTTCTGAGCTATATTCTTTAAAATTTGCCCCCCTGAAAGATCTCCTATATATCTGGTGTAATGATGACCTATTAATAACTCTGGAGAATTTTGGGCAACAAATCTAATACGTTTTGCATAATCTTGAGCAGGTGTGGAGGCTTTCTCTAAAAAACCTAACCAATTACTACCAAAATAAAAGTTCAAATCTTTCTCCAATGAGTCCACTCTATTAAGTTCTGGGAAAGCAATTGCTTGCACTACGGGATGACCAGATTTTGAAAGCTTTTCAATCTCATCTTCCATTGCTGAATAGACAAGGTAAAGATCAACTAATAAATTTCTATAGGTAGCTTTATCTACTACACCTTTAAGGAAACAACTCACAAAGCCTGTATTCTCAGCCATTGTGTGAGATTTCTTCGTACCTTCCCTGAGTTGCTCTGCCAAAGCTATAGACATTTGCAAGCTTTCTAAAAGAACAAATAATATTCATACTCTAATAACCTTTAGGAAAAAAGATCTAAAAAATAATTTCCTAAAGACTATTTAGGAAAGAGTTCAAACAAATCACGGCAAATTGATTGGAATTGAATCATCTCTAAAGGTTGTGGCAAATGAGACCCAGTTGGAGACCAGTCACCTATTGTTGCAAGGCGCCATCTTTCACCATCGAAAGTCATACCTCTCATCACAATCCCCAGAAGTCTAGGCAAAGAAGAATGTGTATTTTTTGAAATCTTTAGTTGAATCAATAGGCTTCTGCATTGAATCTTTGGACTCCAGCCAGGAAAATGAAAAGCTAAATCAAGTGTTTCTTCACCAACCCAAAGTCTTGTTTGTGGGTCATCTCTCCAAGGACTAAGACTTAAAGACGCTGCTGGAAAATAATTTCTCACTAAAGTTCCAATTGAAGCAAGCGTTTGAGCAGAAGCAACGCTTTGTACGTTTTCAGCTGCGTTCACCTATCAGTTCCTCAAATCCAAAATGACAGTGTCATATAAATAGTATGAATCCAGATGTTGAAATCAGCCAAAAAAATTGATTCTAAATAGCAGATTTATTCAAAGGTTGTCCAAAAAGTCATAGTCTCAAAGAATCTCTAATAAAAGAAATCCAACATTAATGGCTGAATTTGAAAAGCTTGTCCATCCAAGCAAAGGATCAACAATCACATTTATTGATGGTTTACCTCAAGTCCCAAATGATCCAATTATCCCTTTTATCCGAGGGGATGGAACAGGGGTTGATATTTGGCCTGCGACTCAAATGGTTATTGATTCAGCTGTAGAAAAAGCATATGGCTCGCAGAAGAAGATTGAATGGTTCAAAATTTATGCAGGGGATGAAGCTTGTGAGCTATATGGCACTTTTCAATATCTGCCAAATGACACTATTGAAGCAATTAAACAATATGGAATTGCAATTAAAGGACCATTAACAACTCCAGTTGGTGGAGGGATTAGATCATTAAATGTTGCTCTGCGACAAATCTTTGATCTTTATAGTTGCATCAGACCTTGCCGTTATTACGCAGGAACGCCAAGTCCTCACAAGCATCCAGAAGACTTAGATGTAATTGTCTACAGAGAAAATACTGAAGATATATATATGGGTATTGAATGGGAAGCAAATGACCCAGTAGGTACCAAGCTACGCAAATATCTCAATAATGAAGTAATTCCCGCTAGCAAAGGAATAAAAAATAAACAAATACCTGAAGGATCAGGACTGGGAATCAAGCCTATAAGTAAAAAAGGTAGTCAAAGACATATTCGTAGGGCAATTCAACATGCATTAAAGCTAACTGGCAAAAAAAGACATGTGACTTTGGTGCATAAAGGAAATATCATGAAGTTTACTGAAGGAGCATTTCGTGACTGGGGTTATGAGTTGGCCACTAATGAATTCCGAAATGTCTGTATTACTGAAAGAGAAAGTTGGATATTAAATAATATAGAAACAAATCCTTCCATAACTATTGAAGCAAATGCTGCAATGGTTGAGCCTGGATTTAATTCTCTAACTGATCAAAAGAAAGATCAAATATGTATGGAAGTTCAATTAGTTATTGAGAGCATTAACTCAACACATGGACAAGGTAAATGGAAAGAAATGGTTTTAATTGATGACCGAATAGCAGACAGTATTTTTCAGCAAATTCAAACTCGTCCACAAGAATACTCAATCCTGGCAACTCTCAATCTTAATGGAGATTATATTTCAGATGCTGCAGCTGCAATCGTTGGAGGTCTCGGAATGGCTCCAGGAGCCAATATTGGAGATCAAGCTGCAATATTTGAGGCTACTCATGGAACAGCACCAAAACATGCTGGTCTAGATCGAATAAACCCTGGTTCAGTAATACTTAGTGGAGTTATGATGTTGGAATTTCTAGGCTGGAAAGAGGCAGCAAACCTAATAACGCAAGGAATAAGTCAATCAATATCTGATAAGAAAGTTACATATGACTTAGCTCGTCTGATGGAACCCCCGGTACAAGCATTAAGTTGCAGTGAATTTGCTAGATCTGTTATTGATAGATTCTAAATTGATTCGATTATTTGAGATTAGATTCCATTATTTCCCAAGCATTAATAAGAGAATATTTATCACCTAAATTCCCTGGAAATGTAATAACTGGTAAAGAGAATCCTAATAAATCTTCTGGTGTGCACACTAAAGATAAGCCTGGCATAATCTGACCTTTTAAGATAACAAATTCAGCATTTAAACCAGTTTTTAAAAGAATATTTGTAGTTATCCCACCTTTACTAATTATATATCCTAATCTATTAATAACTCTTGAGGTCAATCTAGCCATGAACTCAGCCAAAGCAATACCAAAGATCATTCTAGATAAATCAGATGAGAAATATAATTCACCTCTAGATGTATAAATCACAGCTGTCTTATTTTGATCCAGAGATTCTATTAATCTTCTAATAAAATAGTTCTCTAACTCAGAAAGAGAAGGAGATGAAGCTGTATTACAATTATCTAATATTTCTGAAATTCTTTTGACTGGCAACTCTATTCCCAAGCATTCTTCGTGTTTAAGTAGGATATCTAATTGCTGATCGGCAATAGGGATATGTGAGCCAACAAGTACTAAGCCTGGTTTAGATTGAGAATCTTCAGATCCAACTCTTAAATATGAGAAGTCTTTGAGCTTATTAGAATCAGTATTGATATTAGATAGACTATTAATAAAGCTTGCTGCTGATCGAAATAAGAATCTTTTTTGCTTCTTTAAAATTTTGACTGCCTTACACAAGACATCAAGATCACTTGCCACCTTAGCATCAACAATAACAGTTTTATTAGATGCCAAACTTGATAGTAAGCCAATCAAATTATTCATGCTATTTTCAGATTTTTTAGCATCATTAAGTTGATCAAGAGTAATCAAAACTACATCACTTTCTTTTATCTTGCCTTTACTTTTTTCTTCAATCCAAGAAGGTAGGAAACTTGTTGAGTAACCAAAAATCCTATCTTCGGCAAAGATAGTCTTATCAACTGGTATTCCATTTAAAAAATGAGTACCATAAATAGTTGTTCTCCCTCCTTCAAAAAAAGCAGGAATATGTAAAGTAGCATCAAAAGGACCTAACTCTTCATTAATAACTCTAGGTTCCAAAGTTCCATGACCTCTAAGAGTTGAATCACCCCTACTAACTATAAAGAAATCTTCGACTGATAGTTCTTTTTCTTTTATAGCTAATAAAAAAGATCTGCAAATTTCTCTTGTTCTTTCTTCAGCCATATCAGGTGTTAAAGATCTTGTATTTCCCAGAATAAATAATAAGCATGATTTTCCAATTGCTCGGGAAATACTATCTTTATCCCACCTCAAAACTAAAGGACAATCATATACTGTTTGAGAACCTGTAGGATCATCATCAAATACAATTATATTCATCAATTTTGAATTAAAATATAAGAAACTGAAAAGAAATAGTTTTTATTAATCCCAACTTGAGGGAATATTTACATAAGAACGATCTAACTTAGCAACTGAATCGCATCCAAGAAGTTTCATAGTTCTTAAAATATCTGTTTTCAGAATATCTATTGTTCTAGCAACACCAACTCCACCAGCTGCAGCCAATCCATAAGCATAAGCTCTTCCAACCAAAACCCCCTTCGCACCTAAACACAAAGCCTTAACAACATCTCCTCCTCTACGAATTCCACCATCTAAAAGAACATCTATCTCTCCATTAACTGCTTGAACTATTTCAGGCAGGGCTCTAATCGTAGGTGCGACACTATCTAATTGTCTTGCTCCATGATTTGAAACAACAATTGAATCAACTCCTAAATCAATAGCTTTTCTAGCATCATCAGCGATATGAACCCCTTTAACAATGATTTTTCCGCCCCAAGCTTCTCGAATCCATTGAAGATCATCCCAAGTAACTACAGACTCTTCTAAAGCTGGTCCTATTTCTGTATAACCCATTGGACCATTATCAAGCTCAACATTTGGGAAACTCATTAATCCTCCATCACCTAACCATTGGGATAACCAACATGGTTTAACTAACATTTGGGCAATATAAGGAAGCATTTTTACAGGATTTTTTGAAAGCAACTCTTTAGTCCCATTTCGTAAATCTCTCTCTCGCAAGCCAGATATTGGAGTATCTATAGTTACAACTATTGCTGAGAAACCAGCTTTTTTTGCTCTTTCTATAGTCTTTAAAGCAACATCTCTTCCTCCAAGTAAATACAATTGATACCAAGCAGGAAAATTTGTAGCAGCCTTAACATCTTCTAACCTGCAACCTGACAATGTAGACAAGGTATATCCAGTTCCAGCGATCCCTGCCTCTTTAGCTGCAACAACTTCACCTTTTGGGAAAAACATCCTGCTACTTCCAACTGGTGCTAAAAGAAACGGAAGCTGAAACTTTTCTTTTAGAACTGAAATTGATAGATCACATACAGGAGTAGCTACCGCACAACGAGGTCGAAAATATATTTCTTGAAAAGCACTACAATTCTGAGATAAAGTTTGCTCTCTATCAGCTCCGCTATCTATATAGTCAAATACCATTTGAGGTAAGCGCTTCTTTGCCAATAGACGAAGATCGCTAATATTTACAACATTTGGGGATGATACATTAGCTACCATATGAGTGAAGACTAATTGATTATTATCTTTTATATTAATATAAAGCGGGAATTAATTTAAGAAAGAATCAAGAATGCGCAATTAGTCGAAATAGATCTTTACTACATAGACATAATTCTAGCTATAATTTTTCTTCTTAGAAGTTTTACCAATGCCTGGATTAAAACTATTTGTAGGATCAAGATTACGGTAAAAAAGCTGAAGAGACTCTTCAGCGGAATATAAATGACCTACATTATGTTCTGCTGGATATTTAATATCTTGATTATCTAATATATTCAATATACTAGATTTTATATCCTCTAAATCAACCCCTTCCTTAACAACAAAGTCTAGATGAAAGACCATACATAAAAAATGTCCCATTTGAAATGATTCTGCCATTTGAGAAAGAATCTCATCTGGCAAGACTTCATACCAAAAAGTACAATTACGAGGTAGAGCTATATCTAAAGGTAAAAGATCTCCTGCCTTAGATGGATTGAGTTTCTTATATCTAGAGGGAGCTGATCCTGCTACATATCTATGCAATAGTAAGTCTTTGCCTTCATTCTCTGAACATTCTAGGAATTCAAATGAACTACTGGATTTAGCATCATTAAGAGTTTGCCTCATATTATCTATAGAGCTATCACTAGATAAGAAGAGCATGTAATGATCAAAACTCTTTCTGAAATTTCTTATCTTTCTTGGGAGATGTTCAGGAAGTATGCTTGCAAAAAATTGAAGATGTGCATCTGTAATATTATTAGGTAGAAAAGATATATTATTGAAGAAATTATCCAATACTCTTTTTAAAAGAAAGATTCTTTGCAATGATTTAGTACCAAAGAATTTTATAAAAAGGAAATTATCCTTACAGTATCTGGATGCTCCTTCAAAATAACTACGATGCATATATTCTCCCATATCAGGTAAGATAGGATGATCTAAAAGAATTTTTTCACGAAGATAACTAAAATCTTGAGGATCATTTGTACCTATAAAAAAAACTTTCTCTTTCTTGGGAAGTTTAAAAGTGTCTAATCTAACTGCAAAAACAGCAATTTTACCGGAACATCCACTTGACTCATATAGACGCCTTTCATCAGCATTATATCTAGCAGGTGTATTCGCGTTTATATCTCTTACTCTATTCTGATATTCTTTATCAGAAGCAAGCTTTTTAGACTCTAAAATATTATCTTGATTAAAATTTATTTCCTCTAAATTATTTAATATCTCCAAAGGTGAAGAACCTAGTTCAATTCCCAAATGATTTACAAGTTCAAGTTTACCTCTAACATTTAATTGTGCAAATAAAGATAGTTCTGTATAAGCTGGTCCGCGATTAACTAAATTACCACCAGAATTATTACATACTCCACCAACTACTGATGCTCCTATACAAGAAGAGCCTATCTTTGAATGAGGAGATCTATCTAAAGGTGCAAGCTTCTCTTCTAATTGATATAAAGTAGTGCCTGGAAAAGCTAAAACCTGCAACCCTCTATTAAGTATGATTAATTGATTAATAGCAACTGTATTTATAATCACAACATCTCTATCATAATCATCTCCATTAGGGGTTGAGCCTCCTGTTAAGCCTGTATTAGCAGCCTGCAATATAATTACTTTATCCAAGGAAATACATATCTCTAATATTTTCCAAAGTTGTAATAATGTTCTAGGTATTGCAACCATAGATGCTTTTCCTGAACCAACTCTTATTCCTGTTCTGTAAAATTCTGTTTTTTTCTCACCTACTAAGAGATTTGAAGAACCAACAATATTCTTAAGCTCTACTTCGAGTTCTAGAAGTCTGTCATTCCTCATAAACTAAAAAATAAGTATTTATATACTCAAGGTAACGCAAAAAATAAATACATGTTAAATAATTTAGGTTTAAGAAATTATTCAAAACATAAAATTGTAAATTAAACTATGGCCTCAATTTAATGATTTACATAAGAACTGACACTTAATTTCCTTTAAAGATTTAGGCAGAAGAGTCAAGATATTCTGACCAGTAAGCATAGAATTTCTAGGACTAGTCCATGGCTCTAAACAAATCATTTCTCGTGGAGGATCTGTCCAGATAACATTAAAGAGAAAAGGGTCTTCAGACTTTAACTCAAGAGAGAAATTATCAACTTTGTCAATAAGTTTAATTGAATTATTTGTTTCAAATAAAAAATCAACTCCTTGATTCAATTTGCATAATTGCAATACAGTTTCTTCCCGCAACATATTCTTTTGATCTATAACAGTTTCTGGAAGATTTAGTAGATGAATCTTTGAAAGATCCTTAACCTTAAAATATGGATGCAAACCAAAACTAAATGGCATAGAATATTCACTATTATTTCTCACTCTAGAAATGACAGATAATGCTTGATCTGTCATTTTTACATCTATATCCAAATTAAAATGAAATGGGTAAGAGGCTAAAGTATTGTTATTCTCTTTCAAAGATAATCTAATACCCATTTCATCTTCCAAAAGGCTTAAATTCCAGCAAGCATCCCTTGCAAATCCATGTTGACTAAGACAATATTCATTTTTATCTATAAAAAATCGATTGCCAGATAAATCACCACATATAGGGAAAAGAATTGGCATTCCACCCCTAACACTTTTTGAAGGATCTTTAAAGCGAGATTGATCAAAATAAAAGATTTCTCTTCCACTAGAAACCCAACTAGTTATTAAACCACCTCTATCAGGAACAACTCTTAATTTATCTCCACTCTCCAGATCTGAAAATTCCCAATGTTTATAAGGAACATCTTTTTCAATAAGAGAGCATTGCATCAAATTATGCGCCTTTCAACCAAGTAATAACTTCTTCATTCACGCGTTCTGGTATTTCATCATGAGGACAATGGCCTGCATTTAAAATTACTTCTTTAACTTCTAAAGAAGCCTTTTGAGCAAATAATCTAAATTTTTCTTGTTTTGCCTTTGCATCCCTTAGCCAAGGATCACTATCACCCCATAACAACAAAAGAGGCGCTTGTAAATCCATAAACAATTCATCTATAGGTTTACCTTTGAGACCACGAGCCTGAAAAACTTTTTGAAAGACTTTAAAGGCACCAGGATCTAAAGAAGGCCGCCTAATAGATTCAATTAAGTCATCATCTACATTGGTAGAATTAATATAAACTTGATTCAAAGTGCTTCGAATAACGTTAGGTCGGCGTAGATTTTCAAAAATTAAACGTTGTATTAATGGATAAATAAGTGACTTAAATAAAAAGTCTTTAGAAAGACCAGCCCCAATAAACTTTCTAATTTTTTGACCTAAGTCTTTTGGTTCAGAAGTAATTTTTTCATCACTGAAATATCCTGCAGCATTCAACAAAACAACACCAGCAGATTGATTCTCAAGAGCAGCTCCTGCAGCAAGAGCTGCATAACCCCCTAATGAATTACCTATTATCACAGTTGGCTTCTGAATGCGTTCTTTGACATATGAAACTATCTGCTCCTTCCATAACTCACCGCCATAATCTAATTCTGAGGGTTTTGCACTTCGTCCAAATCCAATTAAATCAATTGCATGAACTTCATGAGTTTGGGCAATTGCTGGAATATTGAATCGCCAATGATCGGTCGAAGCACCAAACCCATGAACCAGTAATACCACTGGATTATTGTGGGAAATTATCCCTTCTGAGATTGCATTATCCTGACTGCTTACAGAATAGATCTCATGACCTAGATAGCTCCATGGGACATTTGGAGTAGCGACTAAATCAGCCATCAAAAGATTGAAACTTTAATTATGAGGATAGTCAAAACTTTTTAAACAAGACCTACTGGATCAGCTGCTACTTCATCAGGTATTGAATTTCCACCACCAGGTTTTTTATCTTTAAGAACTATTCGAAGTAGAACGGGAGCAAGAAAAGTTGTGCCTATTACCATTAAAAGAATCGCTGCCTCAAGAGATGGGGTCAATAAGCCAGCACTAGTTCCCAAACCTAAAAATATCAACCCGACTTCTCCTCTAGGCATCATTCCTAAACCAACTACTAATCTATTAGTTGGTTTATCAATCATGAACGACCATCCAGAAGCAATCTTGCCGATGATTGCAACTACCAAAAGGAAACCTGCGACCACTAATGCTGATCGGCTGGATGGATCAAGTGGATTTATTACAGATAGATCCATACCAGCTCCAACTAAAACAAAGAAAATAGTTGCAAATAGTGAGACCAATGGAAGTACTGACTGCTGAATTGCGTGGTTATTTTTTGAACTACTCAGAATCAATCCTGCGGCGAAAGCCCCTAAAGCAGCTTCTAATCCAATTGCTGTTGCAACGAAACAACTAAGTACAAGAATTACAAAAGAAGCCACAACGACTGCACCAGGAGCCTTTAAACGATCCAATAACCAGTCAAATCCAGGAGCGGCTGTTCTACTTAAAGCAATTGCAGCTATTACAAAAACTGTTGCTGCAACAACAAGTTTTACTATTGGAGCAATTTCTAATGAACCGCCAGTTGCCAGTGCAACAACAACAGCAAGAATAACAATTCCAAGGATGTCATCAAGCACAGCGGCTCCTATAACGATTTGACCTTCTCGTGTTTTTAAATAACCAAGTTCTCCAAATACACTTGCTGTGATTCCAATACTTGTTGCAGTCATTGATGCTCCTGCGAAAATTGCTGGTATTAAATCAACCTGAAAGAGCAACATCAATCCAAATGTCCCAAAAGCGAAAGGTAATATCACTCCTGCCATTGCGACAGTAAAAGCTTGTGCACCTACAGCAACCAATTCCTCTAATTCACTCTCTAAACCAGTAAGAAAAAGCAAAGCATATAGGCCAAGAGTTGCTACCGCCTGCAATGAAGGAAACGTTTCAAAATAAAGATCAGGAACTGCTTCTGGTGGTATAGAAGCCAAGGAACTAATGAAATTAACAAAACTTTGATTTAAAGATGTATGAGCACTAGGAGGAATTAGAAGATGTAAACCTGATGCTCCTATTAATACACCCGCAAGCAATTCACCAACAATTGTTGGCAAGCTCAATCTCACTAGAACCTCAGCAAGAACTCTTGCAGCAACAAATATCAATAAAAACCTCACAACACCTATTAGTGTCTCAGCCACCTCAACGTCATGAGTACTGAGTATTGAAAAGAAATTGAGGTCCAACATTTCCTAGATCTTGTAAAGCCTTTTTCAACAGGGAAGATAATAGTGTTTTTTAGGTATTTATAAAAAAATATAAAGTCAAGTGTTGATCTGAAGTTACTAAGCAGTTCCTTTAACAAACCAAGCTAGCGTCCCACCATATAGAAAGTAATCAATGAGCAGCTTACAGCCGATAAAACTTCAATTACCCACGCCAGGCTGTTATGCAGATCCCATTAAAGCTGGCATAGATGCTGATGCAGTCTTTGATGGAATGACAGAACATTTATTTTTTACCCTTGGAAAACTAGCTACAACAGCGAGTTTAAGAGATCTATATATGGCATTGAGCTATGCAATAAGAGATCGTTTAATGACTAGATATCTTGCAACTCAAGAAGCTATAAGAGCAAAGCCTCAAAAAACAGTCGCATATCTTTCTGCTGAATTTTTGATTGGCCCACAATTAAACAATAATTTGCTGAATCTTGGAATTACTAAAGAAGCTGAAAATGCTGTAAAGAGATTTGGCATTGAATCTTTAAGTCATATTTTGGAAGTAGAAGAAGAACCAGGCCTAGGTAATGGAGGACTAGGAAGACTTGCAGCTTGCTATATGGAATCTTTAGCAAGTCTCGAAGTACCAGCAATTGGTTATGGAATTAGATACGAGTTTGGAATATTCAATCAATTAATTCGAGATGGGTGGCAAGTTGAAGTAACTGATAAATGGCTAAAAGGAGGATGGCCTTGGGAATTACCGCAACCAGATGAATCTTGTTTTGTTGGATTTGGAGGTCGAACTGAAAGTTATATAGACGACAAAGGTAATTATCGTTCTCGTTGGATTCCCTCTGAGCATGCAATAGGAGTGCCTCATGATATTCCTATACTTGGATACAGAGTTAATACTTGCGATCGTTTAAGACTATGGAGAGCAGATGCAACAGAAAGTTTTGACTTTTATGCTTTTAATATTGGAGATTATTACGGGGCGGTTGAAGAAAAAGTTGCTTCAGAAACAATTTCGAAAGTACTTTATCCAAATGATGGAACTGATGAAGGTAGAAGACTTCGTTTAAAGCAACAACATTTTTTTGTTAGCTGTTCGCTTCAAGACATGCTTAGAAGTCTTGATAAAAGAGGAATCTCTATTGAAGATTTTCCAAAACATTGGACTGTCCAGCTTAATGATACCCATCCAGCAATAGCAGTCGCAGAACTTATGCGTCTGCTAATTGATAATCATCATTTCGAATGGGAAAAAGCTTGGGATATTACTACTAAATCAGTTGCATATACAAATCACACATTATTACCTGAAGCTTTAGAGAAATGGGATCTAAACCTATTTAAAAGTCTACTTCCTAGGCATCTAGAAATTATCTATGAGATCAATAAAAGATTCTTACAACAAGTTCGTCTCCGCAATCCTGGAAATGACTCTATTTTAAGAAAACTTTCCATTATTGATGAAGAAGGTTCTAAGGCTATTCGCATGGCACATCTAGCTACTATTGGTGCCCATCATGTAAATGGAGTTGCTGCACTTCACTCTGACTTAATTAAAAGACAACTTTTCCCAGAATTTGCAGAACTTTGGCCAGAGAAATTCACAAATATTACTAATGGAGTCACGCCTAGAAGATGGATTGCACTATCCAATCCAGAACTTGCATCACTTTTAGATAAAGAGATTGGAGAGAGTTGGATTACAAATATGGATATGCTTTCTCAATTAGAAAAAAAAGAGAATGATGCCAATTTCCTAGATTCATTTAGAGAAACAAAGTTGCTAGGAAAAAGAAAACTTGCAGGTTATATACATAGACAAACAGGCGTATTAGTTGATCCCTCTAGTTTGTTTGATGTACAAGTTAAGCGAATACACCAATATAAAAGACAACATCTAAATGCATTGCAAATAATCTCTCAATATCTCCGCATAAAAAATGGTCACTCTAATGATATAGCACCTAGAACTGTCATCTTTGGAGGCAAGGCGGCACCAGGTTATTTCATGGCAAAATTAATGATTAGATTCATTAATGGAATCGCCGAAGTTGTTAATGCAGATCCTGATATGGATGGTCTTTTAAGAGTTGTTTTCTTGCCAGATTATAATGTAAAGCTAGGAGAGCAAGTTTATTCTGCAACTGACTTATCAGAACAAATTTCTACTGCTGGGAAAGAAGCCTCAGGTACAGGAAATATGAAGTTTGCAATGAACGGTGCCTTAACAATTGGAACACTAGATGGGGCAAATATAGAAATAAGGGAAAAAGTAGGTGCAGAAAACTTTTTCTTATTTGGTAATACTGAAAGTGAAATAGTCCAGTTGAGAAACAATGGTTATGAACCCAAAAACTATATAGATTCTTGTCCAGAGCTATATGAAGCATTGAAATTAATAGAAGTAGGTCACTTCAGCAATGGAGATACAGACTTATTTCGACCATTAATAAATAGTCTTACTGGATATGATCCTTATTTCGTAATGGCAGATTTCGAAGATTATCTTCATGCGCAGAATAAAGTAAGTATTGCTTGGAAAAATACTAAAGAATGGAATCGTATGGCTTTATTAAATACTGCTAGATCCGGTTTCTTCTCATCAGATCGCTCTATTCGTGAATATTGTGAAACAATATGGAATGTAGATCCTCTTAAAGTAGAAATTACATGCGATCTAAATGAATAATAAGATTCAAAAAATCTACTAATTCCTATCTGGTAAATCTGGTGTTTGATGAAGGAGCCGGTTTAATCTAAGACGATCTGCATTGAGCGGGTCTGGCGCAAGTTCTCCTGCTAATTCTTTGAATTTATTTTCTACAGTTTCTGGAACTTTGACATCAAAAATTCTTTCCATTAAAACTTCAATCGAAAATAGATGAGCATTTATGTTCTCAATTTCTGCAATAGCTTGATAAATCTCATCATGTGAGTTTTCGTGAGAAGTCGTAGAT
>CACPKH010000013.1 GCA_902634515.1 uncultured Prochlorococcus sp.
GGTTTCATAGGCCAAGAACTAGTCCCAAAATTAATTTCAGAAGGACATGAATTAACCATAGTGAGTCGACGCAAAGGTATTGATTCTAGGGAAAATATTTATATCCAACTAGATCCATCATCTCCTTCAAGTTGGGAAAACAAAGATCTTTTGTTATCACTAAGAAATTCAGAAGGAATAATCAATCTAGTAGGTGAACCAATTGCTGAGAAGCGATGGAGTAATAGGCATTGTGATGAAATCAAGAATAGTCGAATAAATACAACTCGATACTTAATCACAGCAATAAATCAGCTAAAACTTCCACCCGAGTTTCTTCTAAATGCATCAGCTATTGGTTTTTATGGAACTAGTCAAGACAATCAATTCGATGAATCTAATCAGGCAGGTGATGATTTTTTAGCAGAGGTTTGTTATGAGTGGGAAAAAGCAGCATCACAAAAGCCTAAATCTACAAGGCTAGTGACATTACGAATAGGAATTGTTCTCGAAAAAGAAGGAGGGGCTTTAAGGAAAATGCTTCCAATATTTCGCGCAGGACTAGGGGGTCCTATCGGAACTGGCATGCAATGGATGAGCTGGATACATCGAACAGATCTATGTGAAATTATTGCTCAAGCAATAGTAAAAAAAGCTTGGTCAGGGACTTTTAATGCGGTTGCCCCCAATCCTGTTTCGATGAGAGAATTTTCACAAGCATTAGGTCAAGCCCTGAATCGTCCTACCCTATTTCAAGTCCCTGGAACAATACTTAAAGTTTTACTTGGTGATGGAGCAAAAGTTGTTTTAGAAGGACAAAAAGTAATTTCTAATCGTCTAAAGACAGTCGGTTTCAAATTTCTTTATCCAGAAATATCAGTTGCTATGAAGAAACTGTCAAGAAAATCTTTTAATGAATTTTTGAGCTAACCAAACAACCAGGTTTGAATCTTTTTTAAAGCAGACCATTCAGGCTTTCTGCTTAAACCATCTTCAATAGAATTTTTTAATTCTTTTTCCAAATCAGGAACTACAAATAAAGCTCTTTTAACAAATTCAATATGATCTCTCACACCAGTAGCATTAGTCTCCAACAATGCCAAGCTCAAATTAATTCTTGATTGCGGATCCTGAGCATTTAACTTGACAGCTGTTCGAGCTGATCGCAATGCATCATCATTCCTATTACATAACAATTGCAACCATGCCAAGCACGTCCAGCCTGCTGAATGATTTGGCGTGGAAGCTGTAATGGTTTCAAAGTCCTTGATAAGTTCACTAGCATCTTCTCCAGCTTGATATCTAGACATTGCACTTTCAAAAAGATTCTCTTGGTTAGATGTCATAGAATTAAATTAAAAAAGAGCTAAAGAAACCTAAACCTAGACTGCAAAAGAACTTCCGCACCCGCATGTTTGAGTAGCATTAGGATTCGTAAAATTAAAACCCCCACCTATTAATTCCGTACTGAAATCTAATTGCATTCCATAAATATATAAAAGGCTTTTTGGATCACAAACCACTTTGAACAACGATCCATTATCTGGAATGTATTCATAAACCTCATCTGAGTCTTGAACATCATTCGAAGAAATAAAATCCATGGTGTAGCTCATTCCACTACAGCCTCCAGAACGTACACCAACTCTCAAGAATTTTTCTTCTCCCTGCTGCTGACAAAGTTGGCCTAATTGCGTCATAGCAGTATCTGTAATTAAAATTCCTTTGCCATCTTTGGCTAAGTGAGTTGGAATTTTTGATTGATCACTCATCATGCAATGAATTCTATAGCCTAGGTTCAGTCTATTCAGAAATTTAGTATTTTATCTTTCCCAAAATTTGTCCAATTGTACATAGAGTAATTAAGTTGTTTATAAAAAAACAGGTGAAGATAGCGATTATAGGAGCTGGACTTGCTGGGCTTTCAGCCGCTGTTGATCTTGTTGATGAAGGCCATTCAGTAGAACTGTATGAGTCAAGGCCTTTTATTGGAGGTAAAGT
The DNA here is from genome assembly GCA_902634515.1 of uncultured Prochlorococcus sp. Taxonomy (GTDB): domain Bacteria; phylum Cyanobacteriota; class Cyanobacteriia; order PCC-6307; family Cyanobiaceae; genus AG-363-N16. Next base: position 1,981 of record CACPKH010000013.1, read on the forward strand.
GGGAAGTTGGGAAGATGAAGATGGCAATCATATAGAAATGGGTTTACATGTATTTTTCTTTAACTATGCAAATCTTTTTGCGCTCATGAAAAAGGTTGGTGCCCTTGACAATCTCTTAGCAAAAGAACATACCCATTTATTTGTAAATAGAGGTGGAAAAGTTAAATCTCTAGATTTTCGATTTGCATTAGGAGCACCTTTTAATGGATTAAAAGCATTCTTCACTACATCTCAATTAAATGTATTAGATAAGCTACGTAATGCATTAGCACTGGGTACCAGTCCAATTGTAAGAGGACTGATTGATTATGAAGGTGCAATGAAAACAATACGCGAACTTGACTCAATTAGTTTTCAAAAATGGTTCGTAGATCACGGAGGTAGTCTAAACAGTATCAAAAGAATGTGGGATCCTATTGCATATGCATTGGGCTTCATTGATTGTCAATCAATATCAGCGAGATGCATGCTTACTATCTTTATGATGTTTGCAGCCAAAACAGAGGCTTCTAAGTTAAATCTACTTAAAGGGTCACCACATAAATGGCTTACAAAACCAATGCAAGAATATATTGAGGCAAAAGGAGGTAAGTTTTTTCTTAGACATAGAGTAAAAGAAATATTTTTTGAAGATAATAATCAAATCAAGATTAGTGGTATTCAATTAAATACACCAGAAGGGGAAAAGACAATTAACGCTGATGTATATCTTGCTGCATGTGATGTTCCAGGTATTCAGAAGATAATTCCACAAGATTGGTATAGATTTCCTCTTTTTGAGGGAATAACTAAACTCAAGACTGTTCCAGTAGCTACTGTTCAACTTCGATATAATGGATGGGTAACTGAATTAAATAACAATAAGAAAATGAATAATATAACGTCACCATCTGGACTTAATAATCTTTTGTACACTGCTGATGCGGACTTCAGTTGTTTCGCAGACCTTGCTCTTGCAAGTCCTGAAGATTATAGAATAGAAGGATCAGGATCTCTACTGCAATGCGTTCTAACTCCTGGAGATCCTTGGATATCTAAATCAAACGAAAATATTATTAAACATACTGATTCACAAGTTCGTGATCTTTTCCCTTCTTCAAAAAATCTAAAGTTAACTTGGGGGAATGTTGTCAAGCTTACACAATCACTATATAAAGAATCTCCAGGGATGGAGCCTTATAGGCCAGACCAGAAAACACCTATCAGCAATTTCTTCTTGGCTGGTAGTTATACGAAGCAAGATTATATTGACTCCATGGAAGGTGCTACTATGAGTGGAAATTTAGCTGCATCAGCAATATTGAATAAGCCGATAAAATTAGAAAAAAACTCATCTGTATCCTAAAAATGGGACGCTGGCTTGAACATCAAGTAATTAGCAAAATCAATGCTTCTGTAGAAGAAGTATGGACTGTTTGGAGTGACTTAGACTCCATGCCTCTATGGATGACATGGATTGAATCAGTCAAAACAATTGATGATGAAACAAATGTTTTACCAGATTTAACTGAATGGACACTGGCAGCAAATGGTTTCCGTTTTAAATGGAAAGCACAAATTAATGAAAGAGTTGATAATGAAAGACTGAAATGGCAATCTATTGGTGGTTTACCTACCAAAGGATCTGTGGATTTCTCGCAAGAAGAGAACAATATGACTTTAGTAAAATTAAGGATTTCCTATGAATTACCAAAAATAGTTGCAAGAATCATGGAAAAGAATATTTTAGGAAATTTAGTCACTAATGAACTGCAAACAAATTTAAATAATTTTAAAAATCTTGTTGAGAGTAAGTATTAATTTTATATTGATACCGATTTAATGCATGCCAAAATTAAACCATCTAAATCATGAGGGCTAGCCTCTTGATCGACTCTTGAAAAAAATCTTTTACAGCTAATACTTGTTTGAGGGCCTATGGAAACTATTTTTACATCTTCTAATATGTAATTTAATTTATTTTTAAAATATCCTTTCATTAACTCTGATGTATATTGTACTGTCTTTCCACTTGTAAAAGCAATTATATCAACTTCTTTTTTTGCTAAAGCATTAGCTGTAATTTCAGGGAAATCAATTGGACATCTTGATTCATACGCAGGAACTTCAACAACCTCAGCTCCTAATTTTGAAAAAGCTTGTGTCAAAATAGTTCTCCCACCACTTTGAACTCTAGGAATTAATATTTTCAAACCAGAGCAAGCAATAGGGAAGTTCTCAATTAAACTATCAGCTACAAAATTAGGCGGAACAAAATCTACTTTAACTCCTAGCTTCTCAAGATATCCAGCTGTTTTTTTACCAACAGCTGCAATCTTTAAGGTATTAGGTATAGAAGATAATGATATATGTTGTATATCCAATCTTTCCTTAATAGCATTTACTCCATTGATACTTGAAAAAATTAACCAATTAAAATTATCTATGTTTCTCAAAGCTTTATCAAGAGCAGAAAAATCATCTGGCGGCCCAATTTCTAATGCAGGAAGGTCTAATACTTTAGCTCCTGCAGCCTCAAAACATTTACGAGTTTCAGTTTGCTGATTCTTTGCTCTTGTAATAATAATAGTTCTTCCACTTAAAGCAAAGTTTGAATTAAAAAGCATAATCTTAATTATGATTAGTTTGTAAACTCAATTTGAGATTTAATACTAGGTTTAACTTGTTTATTTAAAGATTTAGAACTAAAGACTATATCCATTATCTTTTGCTGAGCTAAAGGCATTTGCCCAGGACTATAAAAAGATGGTATAGATGATTCTAGAATGTTAGTTAAATTTTTCCAAGAATAAAAACATCCATAAATTAATAATGCCAAGAGGGAATTATTGCGCTGTAATTGCTTAACAACTGATATCCATAAATCTTCAGAATATATATCTCCTACAAAAGGATTTCCCCTTATAAATAACTGAAGAATAAATTTACGTTTACCAAAAATTCTAAGATTTAAAGGGTCCTCCTTATTATTCTGAAGAATTGGAAATCCCATAGAATGAGTTACTATATTTTCAAAACCAAGTGACTCAGGTATCTTAAGAGCAGGAGAAAGTTCATTCAAAAATGGGTTAGATATTAATTGATCTACTCTGACCAAGTTAATGCCATTATTAATATCTTTAATGGAAGAGTAATTTCTAGATTCTATAGATAAACTGACTAGCTTATTTGCCAAAGAATTAGTGTTTTGATCTTCTAAATAGTTCAAATTAAAAGAAGAATTAACACCTTTCAATTTTAGTAATTGTTTCTTACGCCTATTCAATGAATTATTTAATCTTTCCATAGAAATCCTCCCATTAATTAATGCATTTACAATTGCATCAATAGCTTCATCAGCATTTTCTGGCATAATTATTAAATCTACTCCTGCCTCCATCGCCATAAGAGCAGCATCTCCAGAAGAATATTTATTAGTAATAGCTTTCATCACCAAGGCATCAGTCACAATTAATCCTTCATATCTCATCTTTTCACGTAGAATATGAGATATAACCTTAGAAGATAAAGTAGCAGGAAATTTTGAATCTATCTTCTTTAAGAGTAAATGAGCAGTCATAATACTGCTTACATTATCCTTAATTAAAGCTTTAAAAGGAACAAATTCTTTCTCTTCTAATCTGAATAAATCATGCTCTAAAACTGGTAATGAAAGATGTGAATCATTTTGTGTATCCCCGTGACCTGGAAAATGCTTTGCACAACTCAAAACACCTTGAGAAATTAAGCCTTTATTAAAAGCACATACAAGTCGTGCAACTGAAACAGGATCTTCTCCCCAAGCCCTCATGTTAATTACTGGATTTAAAGGATTAGTATTTACATCACAAACTGGCGCTAAAACCCAATTAATTCCACAATTAAGAGCTTGTTGACCTAAAGATCTGCCATATTCTTTAGCTAAAATAATTGCCTCTTCTGGCTTTGTTTCATATATACGGCCTAAGGCCATTGGTGGCACAAACCAAGTGCCTCCTTTAAATCGCTGACCTACTCCTTCCTCAACATCAGCACATAGAAGGATCTTCTTATTAGACCAACTTTGCAATTGCTTACTTCGATTTTTTACGTCTTGAATTGATCCACCATGCAAAATAACCCCGCCAACCCCTTGCTCTAACAATCTTTTTAAATCTTTATTAGTTAATTCCCATTGTGGATATTTTCGTAATTCATCCAAACCAAAGCTGCTAGCCCGTATAACAAAAAGCTCTGCAACTTTATTCCTAAGATCTTTAAGATTATTTATATTCAAAGTTTTTCTTCCAATGAATTTGGGAGTTGATCTTTTGATTTTCTTTCCTGTTCTAATCTTCCTAAAAGGTTAAGTACTGAAGTTCCTTTTTCCATTCCTTTATCTAACTTAAACACAAATTCTGGTGTTCTTCTCATTTGCAATCTTCTCGCTAATTCACCTTTCAAAAAACCACTTGCTGATTCCAGCGCTTTTAATACTCTATCTTTTTGAATTTGTTGGCCAAACACACTGACAAAAACCTTACAATGTTGCAAATCTCCTGAAAGCTCGACTTCAGTAATGGTAATCATTGCCTCTTGAAGACGTTGATCACGAATACCAGTCATTAAAAGTTCACTCATTTCCTTACGAATAAGTGCAGCAACTTTTTCAACACGTCGGCTTTGTGCCATTGTTAACTAAAAGATGATGGGAGAACCATTGCCTTGACTACAAAATAAAACGTAATCAGTCCACTAACCAAAGCGCAAACTAGTGATACAGCAGTCACTGGATTTTTACTTCTTTGAATTAATGGCTGAAGCGATGCTGTAAATACCCCAAGTATTATCGTGATGAGATACTTAGGATATCTGGAAACATTTGAAAAAAACTCGCCCATTAAATTGACTATTCCATACCTTTAATAGCTACTCTGCAGTTCTTTGCGAAAAAAATTAATGTTGGAGCTATATCAATTTCCCCATTCAGCATTCTGTCTCAAAGTCAGAATGGCTTTAAAGGTTAAGAATCTTAGCTACCGAATCATTAATGTCACACCGGGAATTGGACAAATCAAGACCTTTCGCTTATCAGGACAAAGACAAGTACCTATTCTAGTTGATGGAAGCAATATCATTTTTGATTCAACTGAAATTGTTGAATATCTAGACCAGAACTTTCAAGGGCCCAAGCTAATCCCTGAGCAAGCAAAGCATGCAGCGCAAGCTCATCTCATAGAAGACTGGGCTGACACAACACTTGCACAAGCTAGTAGAGCAGAACTGATTAAAGCAGCATCAATAGATAAAGACCTACTTATAGCCTTACTGCCAAATGAAATTCAAAATAAACTTAGAAAAGTAGCAAGTCACTTATCATTGGACGTCATCAAGGGATTAACTAACTTAGTTAATCAAGAAAAGATTTCAAATTTATTAACCCATCTTGAATACATATCTAACCTAGTAAAGACAAATAGATGGATAGTTGGAGAGTCAATATCTATTGCAGATATCGCAATAGCAGCTCAACTATCACTAATTAAATTTCCTTCATCATCAGGAAATCTCCTTGCTGGAAAAGGAAGCAAAGGTTTCAGTGATAATCCCAAGTTAATTTCTCTTTTTGAATGGCGCGATCAACTTGATATTGAGCTAATGCAAAATGATCCAGCTGTTGTATAACCTCAACAAAAAAATTATGTCAAACCCTTTAATTCATGCTTGTGATGATTACTTAGTTATGGAGCCTGGGAAAAAAGAAAGATTTTTAAACTCTGATGAAACTCTGCAATGGCTTGAAAAATTGCTCGAAAAATTCGAAGAACTACCTCAAGACCTTAAAAATGAAACTTCTATAAAAGCTGCTGCAAAAAGATTACTTGATACTTCATGTGATCTCGAAATTAAACCGGGTTTTAAAGTTCAATGGTTTGCTATACGTTTAGATCCCCCTGCTTTTTAAGTAAACAATTCAATTGATCGAGAATTAATAAAGAAACTTCTTGAGGTGATTGATCTTCAACATTCACATGCAGATCAGATTGCAAATAAATAGGATTTCTATCCTTTAACAAAGCATCAAAAGTATCAATGAAATTAGCTTTTTGTAATAAAGGTCTAATCTTTTGATCCGATTGAATTCTATGTAATAAACGATCTCTACCTGGATCAAGCCAAATAACAACTCCTTGATGCAAAATCCCCCAATTCCTTGGTGTAGTAACTAATCCACCACCTGTTGCCACCACTAAAGAATGTCTTGTACCAATTTCCTTAAGAAATTGAGACTCTAATTGCCGAAAACAAGATTCACCATCCTCTGCAAAAATTCTTGGAATTGTTTTTTTTGCAGCCTTTTCTATGACTTCATCAATATCAACAAAAGCATATCCAAGCTTTTTAGCAAGATGAGGACCTGTTTGACTCTTACCACATCCCATCATGCCAACAAGATAAAGATTGCTGCCACCTAAGGTCTGCTTTACAGAAATAAGACAAGTTAAATCATTCATAAATGCATAAAGCTCATTAGGATTACTTTGATTGAGCATTTCATGACAAAGACCAAATCTCAACCCAAACATGGTCAAGGTAGAAACTGTGTGATAACTAGACGTGCATGTTTCAGTGCAAGTCATAGATATTGGTTGCCAGAGTTATCTTCCGAAGAAAATGATAAATGCTTTGGCAAGTGTGCACTAGCTCCTGGGCATGGACATAACTATGAGTTGATTGTCTCAATGAAAGGGAGACTCAATCAAGATGGAATGGTTCTAAATCTTTCTGAAGTTAAACATGCTATTAGTCAAGAAGTAACTAACCAACTAGATTTTCAATTCTTAAATACAACATGGTCTGAATTCGATGTTTCCAAATCCCAAGGGTGCTTACCAACAACAGAAGCTTTAGTTCGCATTATTTGGAAAAAGTTAAAGCCACATATTCCAATCGTGTCTATAAGACTTTATGAACAAGAACGTCTCTGGGCAGACTATTGTGGGAATGCTATGGAAGCTTACCTAACTATTCGCAAACACTTCTCAGCAGCTCACCGTCTTGCAAGAGAAGAACTCTCTAAAAAAGAAAATGACATGATCTATGGCAAATGTGCCAGAACTCATGGTCATGGTCACAATTATTTTCTAGATGTCACAGTTAAAGGTTCTATTGATCCAAGAACTGGAATGATCTGTGACCTCACAGCCTTACAAGAATTAGTAGAAGAATTGGTAATAGAGCCTTTTGATCATAGTTTTCTTAATAAAGATATTCCTTATTTTGAAGATTGCGTTCCTACGGCAGAAAATATTGCACTTCACATTTCTGATCGGATTAAAAATCCAATTAAGGAAATTGGAGCAACCTTACACAAGATTAGGCTGCAGGAAAGTCCGAATAATGCTGCAGAAGTATATATAGAAAATAATTCATTTAACTCTAAGCAAAATTCCTCAATTGAAGAAATAGAAAAAGTAAATCTTTGAATTCTTCATGGGTAAAGCTAGTAATAGCAATTAGCCTTGACGGCAGAATCGCCTTTACACCTTCTAACAAAAGTAATCTTGGAGGCAAAGGCGATAGAAAAGTTTTAGAAGAAGCACTTGCATGGTCAGATGCGAGCTTAATGGGAGCAGAAACTTTACGAATCCACAAAAGCACTTGCCTTATTCAAAACCAAAAATTAATTAAAAAGAGAAAAGCTAAAGGGACTAAGCTTCAGCCAACTTGTTTAGTTGTAGCTAGTAAAATAGACTTTAATGAAAAATGGCCTTTCTTTAATCAACCAATTAATCGCTGGTTAATCACTAATAAACAAAATCAAAATAGAGAATTAAAAATCAAAGGTTTTGATAAAAAAATAATAATTCAAAGCAATTGGTCTCAAACTTTAGACAAATTAAATGAAAACGGATTAAGAAAAATAGTTCTTTTAGGGGGAGCGAGGTTAATTAACTCTTTATTAGAAGAAGATAAGGTAGATGAATTACAATTAACCGTAGTTCCAAAGATATTAGGAGGAGAAAACTCTTGGACAACATATAAATCTAAAAATTTACCTATGAAAATGTTTGATACAACTTCTTGGATTCTAATGGAAAACAAAAGATTAAGCGAGAATGAAATCATGCTTAGATATTATAGAAATCGTAAAATACTTAATTAATCTGCATAGGCTTAGATCATTTGACTATAATAAATACTAAAAATTTAGATATATAGTTCCATGGTAAAGTTTATTGCAAAGTGGCATACATCTCTTAAGGAAATATCTGAAGAGAACTGGAATGCTTTACTGCCAAGTGAGGAAATACCTTTTTACAAATGGAATTGGTTATCAAAACTTGAAGGTTCTCAAAGTATCTGCAATATTACAGGATGGCAACCGTTTCATTTATCTCTTTGGAAAGAAGGTTCTCCAATAGCAGTAGCACCTTTATATCTTAAGAATCATAGTTATGGAGAGTTTATATTTGATCATACTTTTATCAGTCTATCAGAAGAGCTGGGCTTGAGTTATTATCCTAAGCTGATAGGCATGAGTCCTATCAGCCCTATTGAAGGCTATAAATTTTTCATATCTCCAAACGAAAATGAAGAGGAAATAACATTAATGATGATGAAAATTATTGAAGAATTTGCTTTAAAAAATGGTATTCTAAGCTGCAATTTCTTATATGTAGATAAAAAGTGGAGTTCTTATTCTATCAAAGCAAAATACCAATCATGGATAAATAGTCAAAGCCTTTGGGAATCTTCAGGTGAAAAAGATTTCTCTGACTACTTAGGAAAATTTAATGCAAACCAGAGGCGCAATATCAAAAAAGAAAGAAAGTATCTCCAAGAGTCGGGTTTAATAATTACGCCCCTTCAAGGAGAAAGTATCAATACAAGTATTATGGAGAACATGCACAATTTTTATGAGCGACATTGTGCAAGATGGGGAGAGTGGGGTAGCAAATATCTAACAAAAGAATTCTTTATAGAACTAGGAAATTCAAATCAAAAAAATGAAATTGTAATTTTCAATGCTCATAAGGGTGACGTGAGCAACCCAATAGCAATGTCATTATGCATGACAAATATGAAAACACTATGGGGGCGTTATTGGGGTGCCAATCAAAATATCGATTTCTTACACTTCGAAGTTTGCTACTACTCTCCAATAGAATGGGCGATTGAGAAAGGTATTGAAAAGTTTGATCCCGGAGCTGGAGGGAGTCATAAAAGCAGAAGAGGTTTCTTCGCGAAACCGCAAATTAGTCTTCACAAATGGTATGACAAAAGAATGGAATCTATAATGGAAGTTTGGCTGCCTAAGTTAAATAAACTAATGAACGACAAGATCAATACATCAAACAATGAAGCTCCGATAAAATCTTCTTATAAGGAATTATAATTAATAAGTTTTTCATTTAAATTCTTATGGAAGACCAACAGTCTAAGAACGAATCTGAGATTGTAGAAGAAGAAAAAGAAAAAGGAATTCTTAGTTATGACAATGATGAACAACAATCATTGTTCAATATATTTGGTTTTGAGATGACTGCTCCAAAAGGTCTAAAAAATCCAAGGATTGTTTATATTTCTTTTATTGTTGTTAACTTAATAATTTTACTTGTTCTAAAAAACTTACTATCAAACTAAATCTAAACTATCTAAAAAAGATCACGAATGGACTTTAAAGTTATATCTGAAAAAATTGCTAATATAGATGAGGCTTACTCAAATAGATTTATATCGCTAGATCCAAGTGGTTATTTTCTAATTAAGTTAAGCAGAAATTCACTAGAGCTAATTGTTGAGCATTACAGCAACCAAATTGATAAAAATGGTATCGCAATAGATCCAGAAACTGGTAACCCAATATCTTGTAAAGAAAGCAAAGAACGATTACCTATAAAAATCTACTCAGGGAAAACCGCTAAAGAACTTGGTATTCAACTAACTGAAGGGGATGAGCCTCATCCTATAAGTCGCCTAGACCATGCTTTATATATTGGCAGAGAATTGCAAAAAGCAGAGTACTGCCTGATTAATGAATTACCTTATATTCAAGATTAAATCTAAAAAAGCTCATCAAAAACACTAAAAAGTTTCATCTATCTGTTGTAATAGTAGTTGGTTAGTTATTTTCTGATGGGAATTATTTTTTATTTAGCGATTCTTGGTCTTGGCCTTGGATCAGCAATTGCAATTAATAAAGTACTAAAGGCAATTAAATTGATTTAGTCAGAGCTAGAGCGTCCCCCCTACTAACTCACCAGTCAGGTCATATAAGTCTGCACCAGTAATTAATGCTGGAACAAGCATTCCTGGATGAACTGAAAGATCACCTATATCAGGTTGCAATCTGACTTCACCATCAACTTCAGGAGCAAATCTAAAACAACGGCCAACAAATTCTCCAGTCTCACTATCTTGGCGTTCGATTAAAACATCAAGCTTTTTACCTATAAAAGAACTGTTTTTAGCTTCTGAGATTGGTTGCTGAATAGAGATGATTTTATCTTTTCTAGCCTGTGCAATTTCAAAAGGAACTTTATCAGTCAAGCTAGCAGCTTTAGTCCCTTCTTCTGGAGAAAAGGTAAATACTCCAACGTGATCAAATTGATGCTTGTTGATAAATGAACAAAGGTGCTCAAATTGATCTTCTGTTTCACCAGGAAAACCAACAATGAATGTTGTTCTCAAGACTGCATCAGGCAATTGACTTTTAATTTGATCCATCAATTCTTCATTTATATTTGTTTGCCATGGTCTATTCATCGCTTTTAAAACATCTGGATGGCTATGTTGCAAAGGCAAATCCAAATAAGGTAAAACATTCTGCACTTCCCTGTAAGCTTTTAAAACATCTGGAGTCAATCCCGTTGGATATGCATAATGAATACGAATCCAAGGGATTTCTACTGAAGCAAGTGCTCGTAAAAGCTCTGCAAGATATGGTTTGCCATACAGGTCTATTCCATAATTAGTTGTTATTTGACTAATCAAAATCAACTCCTTAACACCCTCCTTTGCTAATTGATTTGCTTCTGAAACGATCGATTCAATTGAGCGACTCCTCTGATCACCTCTAAGTTTAGGAATAATGCAAAAAGCACATCTATAGTTGCATCCTTCCGCAACCTTTAAAAAAGCAACTGAATTTCTAGTAGTTCGCAAACGAGGAAGATTTTCATCTCCAACAAAAATTGGCTTATCACTAACTTCATGAACTATTTCTCCTTTTCGAACTCTTTGGAGAACATTCACAATATTTTGATAATCACCAGTTCCGACTATGGCCTTGGCTTCAGGTATTGACTGAAGCAATTGTTCTCGAAAATGTTGAGCTAAACATCCTGCAATAATAATTTCCTTTCCTTTGTCAGCAAGTTCAACTAAGACACGTACTGACTCTTCTCGAGCATCTTCAATAAAACTGCAAGTATTAACAATTACTATCTGCGCCTCTTCGGTATTCTCTCTCAATGCATAACCCTTATTACTCAACAATCCCATCATATGTTCAGTATCTACTAAATTTTTTTCACATCCAAGGTGAACAAATGCCACTGTGGAACTTGAATCTTTCATAGACGTAGAAGTCATATTCTCTTATTTCCTTGAATTATCTTGACTTATTATCTCCATTAAATTCAAACTGGTTATTAGCTTACTTATTCTAAATACAACACCGTTTAGAAAAAACTGCAAGAATACAAAAACCTACTTAGAGATATGGGTAATTCTCGTCTGAAAACTCGCCGCCGCCAAGATCAAGGTTCCAAATGGGGGAGAATACTGATTGCAATATTAGCAACAGTTGGAGTTATTGATACCGGTTCAATCACATTACATAGACTAGGGATTTTAGGCGTTCTTACATGTCCTGGCGGTGGCCAAGGTTGTGACAAAGTACTCAGTAGTGCATGGGGTTCTGTTGGAATAGGGAATTTATCAATTCCATTATCATCCGTTGGCTTAATTAGTTATTCGATAGTACTAATTTTAGCAATCATTCCTTTTTTACCAGGTTTATCTGAAAAGAAGCATAATCTAGCTAGGCCAACGTGGTTAGGTTTATTTTTTATTTCAACTTGCATGTTCATGTTCAGTGGATTGTTAATGGCAATAATGATTTATAAAATCAAAGCATTTTGTTTATTTTGTGTTATTTCAGCCTTATTATCAACATTAATTCTGATATTAACTATCACTAAAGGAGGGTGGGATGACCCAAGAGATTTAATATTTAGAGGACTTATTTTATCAATTATTGTATTATTATCAGGTTTAGTTTGGTCATCATTAGCTGATCCAAGTAGAGCAAATTTGCCAATCAATAGAGAAGGTTTAGCACCACCAATTCAGTCAGTAAGCAGTGAATCATCAATTGAACTCGCAAAGCATCTAAAAGAAAAGAATATTATTCTTTACAATGCTTATTGGTGCCCGCACTGTCATGACCAAAAAGAGTTATTTGGGAAAGAGGCTTCATCAAATCTTTTATTAGTCGAATGTGCTCCTGATGGGCAAAATAGTCAAACAGAACTATGCCAGCAAAAAGAAATTACTGGTTTTCCATCATGGGAAATAAATGGAAAAATAGATTCTGGTGTTAAGAGCCTTGAAGAGCTTGCAAATATTAGTGGGTATAAAGGAAATAGAGATTTCTAAAACATTAAATCCTGACTGGTCTTGTAGAAATATCTTTACCCTTAACTTGTCTAGAATGACATTGCCAAAAAGGCATTTCCATAGGCATATCCTTTCTAAAGTGACCTCCTCTACTTTCTTTCCTAAACAAACAAGCTTTTAATAATAAAATAGTAGTCAATTGTCTATGTGATAAATCAACTAACAAATTTAAATTCTTCCTATTAATTTCATCAAAACTATAAGTATCATATATCTCTTGTTTATTCAAATAAGCTAGCAAAGGTTGATTATTAATTGCTCTAAAGCTGTTCATTATCTTCGAGAGTGCATTCCTCATACCTTTATCATTACGATCAACTCCAGCTTCGCTCCAACACAATATTCGCAATTCTTCAATTTTAGCTTTTAAAAGGTCTGTATTTAAAGTACTAGAAAGTTCAATAGAGGGATCCATAAAGTGTCTCTTTCTATTAATAGGTTTGATTCCTTTTAAATCAAGCAACTGAATAGAAGAAAATTGTCGCGCAAATACTAAGCATTCTAATAATGAATTACTAGCTAATCTATTTGCTCCATGTACACCTGTGCATGCAACCTCTCCTACTGCATATAATCCATTTAAGGTTGATGCAGCATGCAAATTAGTTGCAACTCCACCCATCCAATAATGAGCTGCAGGAGCAACTGGAATTAAATCCTTAAAAGGTTCTAATCCTAATTCTCTACATCTTTGAATAATAGAGGGAAAGCGTTCTTCTAACTTCTTCTTCGCAATAGGTTTTAAATCTAATCCAATATTATTAACTCCTTGAGATCGCATTGATGTAACTAGAGCCCTACTAACTTGATCCCTTGAAGCAAGATCCTTTCCATTTAAATGAGAAACAGGACTATTGCCAAATTGATCTAATAAAAGTGCCCCTTCTCCTCTTAGAACCTCAGAGAGTAAGAAACATGGTTGCCCCTCCATTTTTAATGCTGTTGGATGAAACTGAACAAATTCCAGATCATCAATAGCTGCTCCAGCCTTCCAAGCCAAAGCCAATCCTTCTCCACATGCTTGCGTTGGATTAGTTGTATTCGCAAATAAATGGCCTCCTCCTCCAGAAGCTAAAACAACTGCCCTAGAAGAAATCCAATAGAGAGAATTTCCATCAAGTACTTGGACACCCTTACAATGCTGATTTTCAACCAATAACTGAGTCACTCGAACGCCTCGTCGATGCAAGATATTCGAACGACTTTCTACTTGGTCCCGAAGAACCTCTACTAATGCTCTTCCTGTTCGATCCTTAACATGCAAAACACGTCTAAAACTATGAGCAGCTTCTAAAGTTGTCGAAAGTCCATTCAAATCTCTATCAAATTCCATTCCTAAAGTCTGCAACCTTTCTACTGAACTGGGAGCTTCTTTCACTAACATCTCTACTGCATCTAGATCACATAAGCCTGCTCCTGCTCTGACAGTATCCTCTATATGACTTTGTAAACTATCTTCTTTTTTTATCACAGCAGCTATACCTCCCTGAGCCCAACGACTAGAAGATCTGCTACTTGTATTACGGTTTAACAGTAATATTCTCAAGTGAGCTGGTAACTCTAAACAAGTCATTAAGCCAGCGGCACCTGCCCCTATTACAACAACATCCCAAATATCTGGATTCATAGCAGTTGAAGTATTCTTACTATCCATCAATGCTGAAAAAAGTGCATTAAATTAGTCCACTTAAGGTTGGTTGTAAAAGAGTAGTTAAGAAAAATAATCCATCAACCCAAAGAGTTGTTGATAATGCAGCGCTTGCAACTAACCATGCTCCTCCTTGAAGGGAATAAGGGATAGAACCCCTTTTTCTCATTTGATCAGATAAGAAAAGTATGAACAATGCAGTCAAAATCATTAAACTTATTGAAAAAACGTTTAACAAATTCGAAGCAGTTGCATTCAACAAGTCTGATGCATCTTGAATAGAAGCATTAACTATTAAAGGCCATTGGTGCATTACTCCTGTAAAAACCATTATGAGGTCAGTAAAAGCGGTACCAATTAAGCAAGAAAGATAAAATGCGGAACCAATTCGCCATTTTGTATTTAGCCCTATAAATGCACAAGGTAAAGCAACTGCTTCAACAGGAAGATGAAGGGCTGGATGTGTACGAAGCCACCCCCAAAATAAACAACCTCCTAACCAACTCCCACTTACTCCTACTAAAAGAGAGCCAACACGTGAAAATCTCCTGTCAAAAGATTGAACAAATATATAACCAACACCTAAAAGGACAAAAGTAAATAAAAGCGCAGACAAAGGGAAAAAGTGAACCCAAGGTGCTTGTAAAAAAACAGGGAGCACTACGAGAGCACTTGTCCAGAATTGTAAGGTTCTTGGTTTGCTCAAATAAACCTCTGAAAAATCAGAGGTTTCATTAGTGGAGAAAAGGTTAATCAGAATGTGATGAACTTAAGTTTAGTGATGGCTAAGAAAGTAATTTCTCAAAAGCTCCTACTAAATTAATTCATAGAAATAACTCAAAAAGGCTGGTCAAGCAAAGATTGACATTCATTGAGCTAATTAATTGGTATTAAGATATTTTGATTTATCTGTCTGGCAGAATGATTCAGCATTCTCTAGAAAAGGGAAAAGGACTATTTAATTGTGTGGAATGAACCTTCCCAGAGTATTGCAAAATCCTCAACTATTAAAAGTTCTTCTATCGAGCCTAGTCCAGCAATAGTTGAGTCTGTTGAACCTGGTTCCATAGGAGATGAATTAGGCTTTGAAGCTGGAGATAAACTAATAAGTATTAATGGAATTAAACCACGAGACTTAATTGATTACAGATATCTAATAGTCGATGAAGAACTTAAACTTGAAGTAGTTGATAAGAATGGTAAAAATCTCTCAATTGATCTTGAAAAAGATCTTGACCAAGGTCTAGGAATAATTTTCACAGAAGCTTTATTTGACGGACTAAAGCAATGCAACAATCAATGCCCGTTCTGTTTTATAGACCAACAACCTCCTGGAAAGCGCAAAACCCTTTATATAAAAGATGATGACTTTAGAATGAGCTTTCTCTATGGCTCATATTTAACACTGACAAACCTTAAACAAAGTGATTGGAAACGTATTAAAGAACAGCGACTTTCTCCTCTCTTTGTTTCCATTCACTCAACAGATCCAATTCTGAGAGCTGAGTTATTAAAAAATCAAAAGGCAGGTCTCATAATGGAACAAATAAAAT
Organism: uncultured Prochlorococcus sp.; assembly: GCA_902634515.1. GTDB lineage: Bacteria > Cyanobacteriota > Cyanobacteriia > PCC-6307 > Cyanobiaceae > AG-363-N16. The sequence continues at coordinate 17,827 of CACPKH010000013.1, forward strand.
GGTTCTCAAAGAACAATTTGCAATTTCATGCTCAAGTAGTGGTTTGTCCAGGGATTAATGATGGCATCTCACTAGAAAAAACTCTTAATGATCTCTTTGAATACGGCCAAGGTGAATGGCCAACAGTACTTTCCGCAGCTGTAGTTCCAGTGGGACTGACACATTTTCGTCCCAAAAATGATGGTCTAATACCAATAAATCAAAGATGTGCCGAAAAAACTATTGATCGAATTGAAAAGTTGCAAAAAAATTACAGAAAAACTAACGGTTCTAATTTTGCATGGTTATCAGACGAATGGTATTTACTAGCAGAAAAAACACTTCCAAAGCGCGAATCATACGAAAGTCTCCCACAAGAAGAAAATGGTGTTGGTAGCATTAGATCATTTCTAGAAGAAATGGATCAGGCAACCATTAATCTTCCAAAAAGAATTTCTGAACCTAAAACATGCAGTTGGATAGTAGGAAAACTCGTAGAAGGAGCACTACAAGAAACATGCAATCGACTGAACAAAATTGATGGTTTATCTCTACAACTATTAGGTCTTCCAAGTATTTACTGGGGTCAAGATAAAGTAGTAACTGGATTACTTACAGGGCATGATCTAATTCAAGGTCTTAAAGGGAAAAAACTTGGCGATCATCTTTTAATTCCTTCTATAATGCTAAAACATGAAGAAGAAGTTTTTCTCGACGATATGGAACTCGTAGAAGTCAGCAGAAGGCTTGATATAAAGATAAAAGTTGTTTATAGCGCTACTGACTTCATCGCAAAAGCAATAGGGGAGAAACCATTATCAACTAGAATTAATTTATTCAAATAATGACTGTGAGGAAAATTCGGGCCAATCTAATTATTTATTCTTTAATAATAAGTGCTGGCATCAATCCTGCTTCTTCTTTCGAAACTAAGCCAACTAGATTATTCAAAAATCAAGACCTTTCGTTACCAAGCGAAATTAAAAGCGTAAAAATCAAAAGAAGGCAAGTAATAAACATAAATCAATTAAAATATTTAATCAAAGAAAATAATCAAGAACTAGTAATAATGAATTCCAAAATTGAGCAGAAGAAATACATTTTAAAAAGCAAGCTATCAGCATGGTATCCAAACTTAAATTTATCAAGTAATGGATTACCTCAATACCTTGATGGAAGCATAGAAAATGAACTTTCCTCGAATTCTTCTAGTCGTCAATGGAAGTCTAGTTTAAATGCAACCATTCAATGGGATATTATTAACCCATCAAGGATACCAGATATTAATGAAGCTAAGGACCAACTTGAAAATGCAAAGTTAGCTTATCTTATACAATATAGAAGCACCTACCTAGAAGCATTAAGTAATTTTTTTATGCTGCAAAAATCAAATGAATATGTTCGTATTGCGAAAGATTCAATTAAAACCTCTGAAACATCACTTAAAGAAGCAGAGATTAGACTAGAGTCAGGGATAGGTACAAAATTTGAAGTTCTAGAGGCAAAGTCGCAATTAGCAAAAGATAATCAGTTCTTAATTAAGAAAATTGGAGAAAAAAAGATCAACCAAAGAAAATTAGCAAAAATCCTAAATCTCAAAGAAACAACAAATCCTGTAGTAATCTCCAAAGCGAGAAGAATTGGGAGTTGGGAAACATCATTAGAGCAAAGTATTATTTCTGCTTATTCATATAGAGAAGAATTTGATCAGTTAAGAATGGAAGTTTCAATCAACAATAATCAAGCAAAATCAACATTGGCATCTAGCAAGCCAACAATCAGTTTATATAATACATATAGTACATCATGGGCCCAAGGAGAATCTAATGTCATTAACCCAAATGATGAAAATAATATTTATAGTAGGAATAATACAGTTGGTATAAGGTTTGACTGGAAAATATTTAATGGAGGCTATGCTAAAGCAAATTATAATTCTAAGAAGGAAAAAAATAAGGAACTTATGGCTAATTTAGAACTAAAAAGAAGCGAAATTCGTAAAGAAATTGAAGAAAGCTATTTTAACCTTGAAATAGCAGAAAAAAACATAAGTAATACTATGCAAGAAGTTGAGTCAGCTAAAGAGTCCTTAAGATTAGCTCTTATCAGATTAAAAGCAGGTATTACCACACAAAGAGAAGTTGTTAGCAATCAAAGGGATCTTACACAAGCCGAAGTTAACTATATAGAAGCAATTACTGATTATAATTTAAACTTAGTTAACTTACGTCAGCAAACTGGTATTGGGACAATCAATCAATGCATAATTAAGAAAGAAAACAAGAAAAAAACTGAATCTATACAACCTGCCATAGAAAAATGCCTAACAGATTTATGAATCAGCATAAAAAATATACAATCAATAAGCTTCAAATCAATAGCATAAATGAGCTAATTGATCAAGTGGCAAAAAAACAGTTAATAGACTTTGGAAATATAAATACCGAATTAAAGCATGACGGCACATTAATCACAAAATGTGATAGATGGAGTGATGCATATATTGTTAATGGATTATCGAAAATTACTTCTTATAAAGAAGGGATTCTTAGTGAAGAAGGATCCAAAAAAGTTCCTTCCTCAAGTGCATATTGGGTTGTTGACCCTCTAGATGGAACCACTAATTTTGCAGCAGGTATTCCACATTGGGCAATTTCTATAGCTCGTTTTATTGACAACAAACCTGATATTGCATTTTTAGATATCCCTGCATTAAAGCAAAGAGTAATTGCTATTAGAGGGGAAGGCGTCTGGATTAATAATGAACCAATCAAAATAGAAAAAAAATTACAATCTAATTCTCAATGTGTTTCACTCTGTAGCAGGTCTATAAATATCTTAAGGAAAAAACCTCAACAATCTTTTCCTGGAAAAATCAGGCTATTAGGAGTATCTAGCTTGAATATGATGAGTGTTGCAATAGGGCAAACTTTTGGGGCTATAGAAGCAACACCAAAGATATGGGATATAGCAGCAGCTTGGCTTATTTTAACTGAGTTAGGTTGTGAAATTGAATGGTTAGGCATAAACCCTACTTCGCTAGAATCTGGCGCAGATTTAACTTCTACTAACTTTCCTTTAATAACAGCTATCTCAAAAAATCACTTAGAGAAACTAGCTCCATGGGGAGAATTATTAATGATGAAATAGACTTAAAAAGAGTTAAATTTATAACTAAATACTCAAGAAATTTTAAACTAAGAACTAATTTATAACGATACACTCTGCACCAGTTAGAATTATGGGGAATATTTTATAAGCTTAGAGTGGTAAGTCGCTGGAAACGCCAATTAAACTGGTTTATTAGAAGTATCTGGCAGGCGTCTAAAAAATGGAGTCGCTGTGATTGTGTAGATCTTAGTGCAGCTTTTGCTTATTACGCTCTTCAGTCTTTCTTTCCTATCTTATTAATTTCACTTTCTGTAGCATCATGGTTTCTAGGCAAACAGCAAGGTTTAGATGAACAAATTATTGATTTAGCAGCTCAAGTTTTACCATCATCTGTAGTCGACTTAGTAAAAACAACTTTAGAGCAACTTGTAAGGCAAAGATTTGGCGCAGGTTTATTAGGAGCAACATTCTTACTAATTACTGCAGGTAATGCATACTTAACTTTACAAAGAGGTTCAGATCGGCTTTGGGAGGATGCATTGCCCTCTAAAAATTCCGAAACGCCTTTTCGACTCCACGCATTTAGATTTATTAGAAATCGAATTGAAGCATTTTTAGTAGTTTTACTAGTTGGTTTCGTAATGGTTCTAGATGAAATTAGTGCTTACATTCAAATGATTCCAGGAGCAGTTTGGCAAGATCTAAAAAATAGTAGTCCCGAAATTGCAAGAGCATTGTCCAGAATTGAAGTACCAAGTATTGAAGTAGGACAAATAGTAATACCTCTAATTGGTTTTACAGCAATGGCATTATTATTACAAAGTTTAGTTCCTAGAAGAAGAGTCCCTATAAAACCGCTAATTCCAGGTTCAATAATGATTGGAATATTACTAACAATATTAAACTCAGCTGTAAGTAGAACAATTCTTTCACTAGGTTCTCGCTTTCAAGCTTATGGAATTATTAGCAGTGTTCTTGTCTTAACATTATGGATATGGATAGTTGGTTTAATAATTTATTTTGGACAATGCTGGAGTGTCGTAATAGCAAGTGGTCAGTTAAATAGACATACAAGAACCAAAACAATCAAAATAAATATATAAAGTATGTCTAAAAGTTCGATTACATTTTATATAGCTATAATTCTAATTATAGTATTACCAAATACATTTGGCAGATTTATTTTTAACTTAGCAGGTAGTTTACTTATATTAAGTATAATTATTCCTCTTGTCTTAGTATCTCTTGGATGGATCACTTGGAAAGTCCTTCAATCAAAAGCCAGTCAATGCTCTGTATGTGGAGCAACTATCTTCTCAAATACAATAGAATGCCCATTATGCGGCTCTAGAAGTATACAAAAACAATCAAAAGATAAGGGGTTAGATATTGCTGCTAGTGATGCAACAATTGATATTGTTGTAGAAAAAAAGATAGATTAAGCACTACGTTAAATCATTCTCATTTATTTCAATAACTTCTTGCTCTGCTTTATCTAGTAGGCTCTCACAATGTTTAATATATAAACTGCCCTGAAGAAAAGATTCTTGTAAATCCTCTACTAAAAGACTTTCATCTTTTAACTTCGCCAATAAAATATCTAACTGATTTAATGAGTCTTCATAAGATAATTGAGAGATTTCGACTCGAAGACTCTCTGCAAATTCATCTTTCTTAGATTTTTGATCTTTTTTAGAAGTTCTTGTTAAAGATTTGATAGTGTTCTTAGAAGTGGAATTCTTTTCCATTAATTTTTCTCCTTTAAAGTAATATCTTGAACCTTAGATTTAATATAACCATCTATTAATTGAATATTGAGTATTTCCTTAAGCTTAACATCTTTAGAACTTCTAATAGGCTTGCCAGAGATATCACCTACTATGCAAAAGCCTCTCATTAATAAACTTTCAGGGGATAAGGTTTCTAATAATTGCTTTTTATAAGCTAATTTATCTCTATAGATTTTGAAATATTCCAAAGGAGTATTTTCCCTCCATCTACTAATCTTATCTATAAGTAATTGTCTTTGCTTATGAATAATCCATTTTGAATAATCCTTGAGTCTTTGTCGACATTGCAAACAATGCTCTTGAGCCATTTCTCTACTCGGCAATAAATCTACAATTGCAGCTGTTGGCGTTGCAGATCTATGGTCTGCAACCAGATCAGCAACAGTGAGATCATCTTCATGCCCCAGTCCAGTAACAACAGGGATTGGAAACTTAGCCAACTCTCTACAAACCTCTTCATTATCAAAAACCATCAGATCTTCTCTACTCCCTCCACCTCTGGCTAAGACTATGGCATTAATTCCTAATCTAGTCACAGAATTAGCTAAGCTCCTCAAAGTCTGCTGAATCTTATTAGCAACCTCTCCTTGAACAGGTATAGGTAAAACTATTAATTTTGTAAGAGGCCATCTCTCCTTTGCTGTTCGCAAAATATCCGCCAAAGCTGAGCTAGGCACGCTCGTCAGAATGGCTATTGAAGTTGGATATTTAGGTAAAGCTCTTCGTCTATCTTCAGAAATCAAGCCATCTTTTAATAACAACTCTCTAACAAGCTCAAACTTCCTTAAAATGGTTGAAATACTGGGCTTTATATTTAAAACCTGTACCACTAAATTTGCTCTAGCTTCCCAAAAATTTAATTTTCCTACTATCTCAACACCATCTTGCTCAGTAGGTCTAAAAGCAAATTTACTAAGAGTGGAAGACCAAATAACAGAACTAATACTAGATTTCCCATCTGTCAAAGTAAGCCACAAATGGCCATTCTTTAATTGAGCCTTAGAAATCGTTGCATGCAAAATAAATCGTGGAGCAAATCCTCTAGACAGTAATTTATTAATAGCGTGATTTAATTCATTAACTGAATAAATTGGAATAGATCCATCAGTTAAACCCAAAGAAGACAAGATCTCAAAAAATAAATCTCACAAAAAATTAGCCAAAACCTATTTGTCCAAGTATTCCTTGGCCAGTCAAAAGTTCTGTACTAAGAGCAACTACAATTCCTAGCATTGCTAATCGCCCATTCCAAATCTCCGCATAATTCACAAATCCATATCTTGGCGGAATATCTTTAGACATAATTTTTTAACTTGATTAGAAATTGATTCTAGCTCTAAATAATCAAAAAAGAGAGTGATACTAAAACATAGTTTAATGACCTACCTAACATGTCTTGAACCATCCACAGGATGATAATCATCTCCTGTTAGTTCTTCATAAATAATTGCAGGCAGTCCTGTTTCAAACATTGTTTGCAAGGCCTCTTTTAGGAACGGATTCCAGCCACCAGTACTTACTTTCCCATGTCGAACTGTCCAATCCCAAGTTCCTTGCAAATCTCTAGGCATTCTTCCTTCTCTATCACGCCTAGCAACCAAATCTAGAGACTCAACCAATCCAACTTGCACAGGATCTTTACCATATGCAGGTGTAAGGCTTAATTCGAGGCGAACCGGGTCCTCTTTTAATAGCCGAACTCTAAATCTTGGAGGCAATTTCAAAGTCTTTAAGACCGAAACAACTATGCGTGTTCTTTGATCCACCTTTTAACTCCGTTGCAAAAATTTCATTAAAGTTTTAATCCTTGAAGATTCTCATAGCACTTCTTCATTAGATGAGGCTGGGGGGTCTAACTCATTTGAAAAACGTACTGTAAGAAGATCTTCATCTGTAATTTGACCTTCTTGGGTCAACAACTCAGGGTGAACTGTTAACAAGCCTGTTCGATCAATTCTATCCTTTTCTTTCTTTCTATCAATATGATCAATAGACAGTAGACCCTTAGTCATTACTCTAAATGCCTGCCATAAAAGGAGTATGACAACTGAAAAATATAAAAGTGACACAAGATAATTGTTCATTTATTCACATCCAATTGATTGGCTTAGTGCTTAATGAGCAGAGGCCCACAAAAAAGAGCAAAATAAGAATCGCATATTCATACTAAATCCGAAAAGGCAATCATGGGAGAAATCGCTAGAAATAAAGAACTTTTGGTTTTCTATGCAACAAAGTCTATGAATTCAAGAAAATGAAATATTACCTTTATTCAAAAGGAATTCTCGAATACTCTTTGCTCATCTAAGAAATCAATAGAAATGGACCTTATCAATAAAAGAAATCAGATGCTCAAAAGTTTCCTTTTTGCCTTTCCTAATTTGAGGTTATTGTTTAGGCATAAGTTCTTGGAAAAAAGTTGACGCAAATGAATTATTAAAACGTGAATCTCAGCAAATTTCTAAAAAATCATTTATATCTATTGCCCTTGAAAGAAGTACGCCTGCAATAGTAACTATTGAGACAAAAAGAAAGATATTTTTAAGGAAAATCAATGTCTTTCACCGAAATTTATTTATTGAGCCCTATCTTCAAGGTTTCATTGGAATTCCAAATGGTCAATCATCCAATAATAGGTGTAAATTTAATCAGTTATAAAGAAGATTCTTTAAATTCTGGAGCCAAAATAGTATCTATTATTCCAGGAAGTCCAGCTCATAAAAAAGGGCTTAAGGTCAATGATGTTAAAATTTAGATAAACTCAGTTCCTTTTAATAGTCCTGAAGATATCGTGAAAAAAGTTAAATTTTCCTCTAAGAGTAATAGATATTAATAAAATTCTATTCTTACAGGAAAGAAATATTTAATTTATCTCTTTTTGTTTTTTCTCTTTTTATTAGCTAAACGTTTTTCTTCTTTCTTTGCTAATTCAATTTCTTCTTCCCTTAAAACCTTTTCTTGTAACTTCTTTTCCTGGTAATAAGAATAATCTCCTCTATAAAGATAAAGTTGTCCATCTCTTATCTCAACGATTCGATTGGCAACTTTTGAAATAAAATACCTATCATGAGAAACAAATACTAAAGAACCATTATATTCTCTAATCGCATTTTCTAACATTTCTTTTGCTGGTATGTCCAAATGATTAGTAGGTTCATCAAGTAAAAGTAAATTAGATGGCTTAACAATTATTAAGGCTAAGGCTAGTCGGGCCTTCTCTCCCCCACTTAAATTATCAACATCTTTAAAAACATCATCATTAGAAAAGCCTAATCCTCCAAGTAGTGAGCGAACTTTTGTTTGAGTCCAATCAGGTACTACTTCAAATAAAGTATCTATAACTGTTCTTCCTAAATCAAGAGCTTCAGACTGATTTTGTTCAAAATAGCTAGGAATAATATTATAGTTACCTAACCGAACTTTTCCTTCCTCAGGCTGCTCTAATCCCATTAAAAGGCGTAATAAAGTTGATTTACCTGTACCATTAGCTCCTAATAGAGCTATATGATCTCCTTTTTCAATTTCAAGATTTGCATCTAAAAATACAATCTTATCTCCATAAGTTAAAGACATTTGATTGATAGTTGCAATTTCCTTACCTGATCTAGGTGCTTCAGGAAAAGAGAATTTAGGTCTCTTAATAGCACTATCTGGCGATTCAAGGATATCAATCTTATTAATAAGTTTTTCACGACTTTTAGCTTGTGTACTTCTAGTAGCACTGGCCCGGAATCTATCAATATAAGATTTCTGAGATATTAAATGTTTTTGCTGACGATCAAACGCTGATTGAGCAGATTCTTCATCAATAGCTCTTTGCTCAAGATAAGAAGAGTAGTTACCAATATAAGTATGTGAGCATCCTCTCTCTATATTTACAATATTAGTACATAATCTATCTAGGAATCTTCTATCATGGCTAATAATAACCATGGCAGATTTCTGCTTTAAAAGATAAGATTCAAGCCATTCAATTGTTGCAATATCCAGATGATTTGTAGGTTCATCTAATAATAACAAGTCTGGTTCTTTAAGAATTATTTTTCCTAATGCAATTCGCATTTGCCAGCCTCCAGAGAACGAACCTAATATTTGATCTCCTAGATTTTCATCAATACCAATTTTAGGAAGAAACTTTTCTACCTTTGCTTCTAATTCGTAACCATTTAATCCTTCAAATCGACTTTGCAAGATTCCTAGTTCCTTTATCAAGCTATCTAAATAATTAGCATCTTCTAGAGCTTTCTTCGAGCTCATTAACTTCTCAACATTTAACTTCTGATTAAGGACTGATGCCGCTTCAGAAAATGACTGAAAAAGCTCTTCTTTGACTGTATGTTTTAAATCAAAATCAAATTCTTGATGAAGATAGCCAATAGAAGGTGAACCTTCACGAATAATCTCTCCATCAGTGATTTCTTCCAAACCAGCAATTATTTTTAATTGTGTTGATTTACCGGAACCATTTACTCCTACTAAACCAATTCGTTGGCCAATTTTTATTTCCCATGTAACATCCTTTAAAACCTCACAAGTGGGATAAATCTTACTAATTCGCTCAAGTCTTAGCACTAAAATGACACCTCATATGTAAAGTTTAAGAATTGCCTGGGTTCAGACTTGCAAAATTATTCATGCAAAATTCTAAGAGATGCCAAGACTAGAACAAATTACCGCACTAATTTTGGCTGGTGCATTAGCCATTCCAAGTTATTGGTTTTTTTGGACTTTAGCTGGAGGAGGAGGCTATGAGAGAAGGGAAAAAAATAACATTGAACTTATACAAGATAAAAATCAGAATGAATTATCTAAATAATTTACAAACCACCTCTCGCTTTAATAAGCCATTGTTTAGTTTCTAAGTCATCCAATGTAGATAAATAACTTTTGACTTCTTCCTTTGTTACAGGCAGCCCAACTTCTAGGCCAATATCGCAAATTGTTTTTAATGCTCCTTGAGGATCTTGTAATGCCTGTCTAAAAAGTAACTTCGTATAGGAAGGGTTAGACTCTATTTTCTGATAAAGCTTTGCAGCATTGCTGGTCATAAGAATTGCTCTATTTCATTCACCATATTCAATTAAGCAGCTTTTGACTCAAAATTTGAATCATTCAACTTATCAAGATCGCTATCTTTTAATCCTAAAGCTGATGCATCTTGCATGCTTCTAGCATCCATACATAAAACCTTTCTCAATTGCGCAAAATTTGCAGCTTGGTTATTTCTACCTTCTTGAATCGCTCCATATTCAGCTTTTTGTAAAACATGATGTAAATGAGTCAAAAGATATGAACTCACAACTGCTGAAATTAATACGTCACTATTCTCACCAGGGCGAGCAGTAATTTTCCTTTTAACTTTTGAGCCAATTTTATTTTCCATAGAACGAGATGCATTTGCTCTAGGTGACTTAGGAAGAATTGGTTTAGTCATTGAATGCTCCTTTTAACTAACTTGAAGGTGTAAGAAAAGGAATGAACTCAGCATTGAGTTCTACCATTAGCAAAGATCAATCCTGAAGGATGCTTTCTAAAAAGCAAATCAGATAGATCTAGAATTAGCATAGTAATGGATACTATCCTTGACTACCAGTGTACACTATTTATTACCCGTTACTAAAAGTGGGTCATGGCTACCCGACAACATTCATCTAGTGGCAAGCCCAAATCACCAAGAGTGCAAGTTGTGCTCCCAGAAGAACTTTGCAGCCAATTAAATTGCTTAGCCGAAAAAGAATCTCGTACTATCAGTAATATGGCAAAAGTCCTTATTCAAGAAGGGGTTTTAAAACGTCTAGAGAATGAAAAAGAATGTGAGAAGTTGTCAGTTAATTCTTTATCAGATACTCACAAAATGATCTCCTCACTTGAAGCACAACAAACTCGAAGATTAAGAGGAGCGCCTCGAAAACTCAAACTTCGAAGACAATAACACGAACTTTTCTAATAAGGATTTGTTTCAATGCCAAGAATTGCAGGCCTTGAAATACCTGTAGTGGCATTACAAGAAGCTGGTATTTTCAAACGATTCCACCAAGCCAAAAGAGCAAAAGCAATTGCCTCTCTTGCCTTGGCTGGTATTCCTTGTTCCTGAATACTGGACACCTTTATACCGCGACACTGATTCATAATTGCTTTAAAGAGAGTTGTGTTATGAACACCACCTCCTGCGACAAATAATTCAATAGGTTTAATAGATTGCTTTTGATATAACTGATCGAAATCCTGAGCAATTACTGCAGCTGAAAAAATAGTCAAAGTAGACACTAAATCATTTGAAGAGCAATGCGACAAATCATCTAGTCTATGCTCCAAATCTATCAAGCCAAATTGATCTCTCCCAGTGGATTTTGGAGGAGAAGTTTGAAAAAAAGGCTCTTTCAGCCATGAAGCTATAACATTTAAATCAGGCTTTCCTTTTGCAGCAATATAACCATTCTTATCAAAATTAGATTCTCTATTGGTAATTCTCTGAACTGCTAAGTCAATCAGTGAGTTAGCTGGACCACAGTCCCAGCCTAGAATATTAGATTTTCGATCTGGTCCAGATTTTGGAGGGATCAGTGAAACATTGGCAATTCCTCCTAAATTAAGCACTCCTCGCCATCCCATACCCCTACCGAGCAATGCATCATCAGCTAATGGAACCAAAGGTGCGCCTTGCCCACCTAATGCAAGATCTTTAGATCTAAAATCATAAATTACAGGTCTATTGAGAAGAGTTGCCAACAATGGAGCCTGTAGGAGTTGCCAACTAGCTCCTCGTTTGGATCCACTGGGAGGCCTATGCCAAAGAGTTTGCCCATGACAACCAACAATTGAAGCTATACCATTCTGATCACAACTCTTTGCAGTATCTGCATGAAACTCTGTAATTACTTCTGCCAGTTCAAGTAAGTCTTGACTATTTAATTTTGAGCCTTGTCCAACATCGATAATCTGTTTACTCAAAGCCGAAGAATATTGGCGAGAAATGTAATTCAGCAATCTCCATCTTGGTTTATTCGGATTACCACTAAATCGAACTAAAGCCGCATCTACACCATCTGAACTGGTACCACTCATAAGCCCCAGTACATTCATAACATTAATTTTGCGGCAATTTCTGTAAATCTTCCATTAATCCCATCACCACCAAAACATGGTCTTCTTCTAAAAGATATTTGGCTGGAGGATTGACAGTTAGCCTCTTTGCAGGGCCAGCTGCTAAAACATTGACGTAGTAATTTTTACGAAGGTTAAGATCACGCAAAGAACGACCAACAAAAGCTTCAGGCACTTTTATCTCATCAATACCAGTTTGATCATCTAATTCCAATCTCTCTATCAAGTTTGGACGAACTAATTCAAGACCCAATCTTTCACCTTGCATCCTTGATGGGAAAACGACCCTATCAGCACCAACTCTCTTAAGCATCTTTTCATGCAAATCACTAGTTGCCCTAGCAATAACCTGCTGAACTTTGCTGCCTTCAGTATCTTTAGCAATCAACGTAGTAGTAATACTTGCTTCTATAGGCTCGCTTATCCCAACCACAACAGTACCCATTTCTAAAACCCCTGCCTCTCTCATTGATTCTTCATCAGTTGAATCCACAACTCTTGCTTCTACTGAAGGTTCCTCTTGGCGAAGTTCTTCTATAGCTCTCTCAGATGAATCCACAGCAAGAACATCAACACCATTGCGAATCAGTTCTTTACAAACAGCACTGCCAAAACGACCAATCCCAACAACAGCAAACCCAAGAGGGTCGCCATCTCTTTTAGCCAACCACTGCCACCAGTCACTCATTGGTTTACCTCATTGAAGAAGAATTCAAACATAAAGATCCTCTCGTGGATAGCCAATACGATTCTGAGACTGAAGTCTGCCTCTATTGACCGCTTGCCAAATGGCGCTTAACAACAAAAGAATACCTAATCTGCCAACAAACATTCCAACAACAAGAATAAATTGTCCAAAATGACTCAATTGTTGGGTAACACCGATATCAAATCCCACTGTCGCAAAAGCAGAAATGCAGGTAAAGAGGATTTCAAGAAAAGAAAAATGCTCTTTACCTCCCCAAGTACTGGACATACTTATCAATAAAGCCATCATCAAAACAAAAAGTAAAGAGGCAACCGTAATTCCGACTGCTTTCAAAACAACTTTGTCAGAAATTTGTCGATGTCGAATAACAACATCATCTTGACCTCTCAATGTCGATCTAGTCGCAGCCATTAAAGCCGCAATAGTTGTAGTTTTAATTCCCCCACCAGTTCCACCAGGACTGGCACCGATAAACATCAATGTCATCAACAGTAAAAGGCCTGAATCAGAAATAGTGTCTAACGAAATAGGCATATTGGTAAATCCAGCTGTTCTAGAACTTATTGATTCAAACAAAAAACTCATTAATCGTTCATTCAAACTCATATTTGAAAAGAAATTTCCATGCTCCAATGACTCAGTTAGAAGTAATCCAAATGTTCCTAGACAAACTAAAAAGACTGATGTTCGGATCACTAAACGTGTATGAAGACTAAGGCTCCTAATATTTAAATTTTTTCTGTTAACCCATAAATCACTTGTCACTCTCCACCCTAATCCACCTAAAAAGACAAGAGAGATAATTACTAAATTAACAACCCAATTAGTTCTATAACGCTGCATGCTGTCTGACCAAAGGCCAAAACCAGCATTGTTATAAGCAGAAATACTATGAAAAAGTGATGCCCAAAACCTCTCACCTAAATTTGATATATCATCAAACCCAATACAGAAAAGGACTAAAGCTCCTAGACATATTAAAACAGTTGCTGTAATAGCAATACCTAAAAACGTTCTACCTACACCTCCTACACCAAATTCATCAAGAGTTTTCCCGCGATCTAAACGACAACGCAACTCAGTACCACTCACAACAAATCCTTGTAAAAAAGTAGTTATAGCCATTAAGCCTAAACCACCAATTAAAAGCATAAATGACAAAATAATTTGTCCGAAAATTGATAAATCTTGGCCAACATCAATGATCGTTAAGCCCGTAACAGTTACAGCAGATGTAGCTGTAAAAAACGATTCCCAAAGTCCAACTTGCTGAGTCGAGCAAAGAGGGCTGGCAAGAACTATGGTCCCTAGAAAAACCAGTAATAATCCAGTTAGAACTGTAAATTGAGGCACACTAAGCCTTCTATACCAAGGATATTTTCGATTAATAGACTTTGACTGTGACACAATTCAATTTCTAACTAAAAAACTATCCCTATGTGAGGTTCTAATTCAATTACCACTGTATTGCCAAAGAATTAATAAAGGAACCACGAAAGTCATTAATGCTGTTAATCCAGCTCCATATCTCGTTACATCTAAAAATCTATATCGTCCAGGACCAAAAACCATCAAATTAGTTTGATAGCCCATTGGAGTTAGAAAAGATTGGCTCGCACCAAATAACACTGTCATTAAAAGAGCAGATTCAGGCAAATTCAAACTTGTTGCAAGTTGCACTGCTACAGGAACCAACAATGCAACAGAAGCTGCATTACTAATAAATTGAGTAAGGATAGTTGTTGAAAGAAATATAACTAACAACGAAAGATATGTTGGCAAGCCTTGCAGCCAAAGTTCAAGACAGCTTGCAAAGGCATCTGCAAGACCAGTTACTTGCATCGCAACACTAAAACTTGAAAGAGAGCCTAATAAAAGAATTACATCCAGTCTTATGGATCTTTGAACTTCAGCAGGCCTTAAACAGCCACCCACTACCATTGCTATGACAGCAAGCAAAACTGATGCAACCAAAGGCAATGAAGTTAATGCAGGAAGAAGAACCATCGCAAAAGCAATAGCTATAGCGACAGGTTTACGTTTTACAGTTGGCAAATCATTCTCAAATTGATCAAGAACGAGTAAATCATTACTTGCTTGTAAACCTCGAATAGAATCCATAGGGGCCTGTAAAAGTAAAACATCCCCTTCACGCAGAATTGCTTGTCCAAGACGTTCTTGAACAGTTTGCCTACCTCTTCTTAAAGCTAATACGGTTGAATTGTGGCGTTGTCTAAACCTTAACTCTCGAAGACTAGCACCAGCCAAAGTAGAACCAGCCGGCAAAAGAACTTCTACTGTTTTTTGACCTTCACTAGGAAACGACTCAAGAGATTGTGTTTTCGCATTGGAAAGATTTGGTTTAGCAAGCTGAATAGTATGTTCCTGTTGCAAACGCAACAAATCCAAACGAGTCACACGAATTAATAATCTATCGCCAGGTTCAAATGTCCTGTCTGCAAGAGGCGGTAAAAGCCTTTGTTGCCCTCTTTGCAGTTCAAGAACATCCACATCAAATCGACGCTGCAATCTGCTGTTATGAAGAGATTGTCCTACTAATTCAGAATCAGAAGGAATTGTTACTTCAGTAAAATATCCAGTCTGATCAGAATTGGCATCAAATTCATTATTCTTTCTGCCTCTATCTGGCAAAAGTGATTGAGGGGCTAATAATAAATAAGCAGTTCCAATCAACCAAATAGGAATACCTATAGAGGTAAAACTAAATAATTCTAAAGAGCCATAACCAAGTTGATCACTAATATCGCTAACTAAAAGATTTACTGAGCTTCCCAAAAGAGTAAGCGTTCCACCGAGAACAGTTGCAAAAGAAAGCGGCAATAAGACTCTAGAAGGGGAAAGATTACGTTTTATGCACCAAGCTTCAATAACAGGAAGAAGAGATGCAACTACAGGTGTATTAGGAATAATTCCTGAAATAGGAGCTACTACAAAACCTAAAAATGCAATTAATCTACGAGGAGTTCTAATACTTTCAAATGCAATTAATTCTCTTAATCTGTCTAAAGCGCCACTTTTAAATAAAGCTGCAGAAACAGCAAATAAACCCATTAAAGTTATCAATGCAGGGCTGCCAAAACCAGACAGGGCTTTTTGAGGGGTTAAGACACCTGTAGCCATTAACAACGCAACACTCAAAAGGCCTGTTAATTCAGGAGCAAGAAACCCGCTAACAAAAAGTACTACTGCTAATAACAAAACCCCCAAAGTGATAAGAGCTGATGGGTTTGCTAGCACCTGAGTTAATTCATTCATATTATTTTCTCTAAATTTTCATTAGTCATTTAATAAAAAACACTGAGGTTGCCACTATTAAATCTAAGCCTACTAAATATTCTCTCAATTAATGAAATGCTTTCCATGGTCAATTAACCAAGCACCTGCAGAACGAATGCCAATAGAAAGGCTTGGCATCCTAGACAAATAAATTAGTCTTCTTAACTGAAAAGCAATTGGCCCAGCTAGTGTTAAACCTGATGCAGTAATTGTTGCTTCCCCAATACCCAAGCTCAACATTTCTCCTCGATCTATAAATCTAAAATTCTGAAGAGGCTCAGACTTCCTGATAGCAATTAAATTTTTACATAAAAGTTCTGCTTGTTGCATTGCTACTTGAGCAGTTCCGCCGATTGGATTATTTATATCAACTGCGACATCACCTATCGCAAAAACATTCTTCATACCAATTACTTCAAAGTGAGAATTAATAGCAATGCTATTTTTATGGAAAATATTCTTTGGCAAACCTGCAGGGCAAGAGGACTTAGATCCAGCAGTCCAAATCAAACGTTTATAAGGTAAAAAACTTGTCTCTGAATTATGTTCCAACTCCAAAATATCTGGGGTTACTTTCAATAACTTAGTTTCTAACTGAAGATTAATTTTTCTTTTCTTTAATGCACTCATAGCTTGTTCTTGATTAAAAGACTTGCCATTAGGCAAAACCCTTTCACCCATTTCAATTAAATGAATTTGGGTTTGACTATGTAACAGATCAGCAATTTTACAAGCAAGTTCTATTCCAGATGGTCCTGCTCCAGCAATTACTATTGCTTCATCTGAACCATTAGAAATGTTGAATTGATCAATTAATGCTTTTAAATTAGCCACATCTTCTAATCGGGAAAACTGGAAAGCATTCTCAGCAACTCCTGGAATGCCATATGTATTAGGTTTTGCTCCTGAACAAATCACTAATTGGTCATATTGAATTGCTTCGCCAGCACTTGTAAGCACAGACTTATTAGAAAAATCAATGTTTACTGCCAAATCTTGTACAAAAGATATGCCTTTCCCTACAAGTAAGCTTCTATAAGTAGGTGCCACTTCCCAAAGTTGAAGCTCATCACTTAAAAGTTCATACAATAGAGGTGAAAAAACAAATCTTGAACGTGGATCAATAAGAATAATCTTAGGACTAGGCTTAGAGCTACTTAGAAACAACGCTGTCATCAAGCCTGCGAAGCCACCACCAATTACAACAACAACTCCACAGACATTAGCCTTCATAAGATTAAGAGCTGCGATAATTAATAAACACCAACTAAACCCTAACGAAAAGGGAAAATGAATGATATAAAAACATGACGAATAAAATCATGGCAAAGAATCCGAAGTTAAAAATCCCTTTCAAAGAAGTCAATCATAGGCTTGAAAAGCTTTCTGCTGAGAATCGTCTGGAATGGGCTTTTAAAGAATTTGATTCGAAATTCGCATTAACTACTAGTTTTGGTATTCAATCCTCAGTCTTGCTTCATATGATCCATTTAATTGATAGAGAAAAAGCTGCAAAGATAATCTGGATAGATACTGGTTACTTACCTACTGAGACCTACCAATATGCAGAAAAACTAATTAATCAACTGAAGATCGATATTAATGTTGTACAAAGTGTAGTTTCACCGGCGAGAATGGAAGCATTATATGGAAAGCTTTGGGAAACTAATTCAGTTAAAGACGTTGAAAAGTATAATTCTATGCGCAAAGTTCAACCCCTAGAAAAAGCTTTTAATGATTTAGAGATTGAATGCTGGGCGAGTGGCGTCAGGCGAAAGCAAACTACTCATAGGCAATCTATGGATTTCATAGAACCATTTAAAAGTCGATTAACGCTAAGACCTCTTCTTGATTGGAATAACAAAGATATTTTCTATTACATGGAACAAAATAAGCTTCCTCAACACCCCTTATTTGAAAAAGGGTATTCAACTATTGGAGATTGGCATTCTAGTGGGCCAGATAATAACCAAACACAAGGAAGGCAAACAAGGTTTGGAGGATTAAAAGAAGAATGTGGTATTCATCTTCCTGAAAGAATTAATAATGGAGAAACTAATTGAATGAAGCTAAATGTTGCCTTTTCATAGGTAATTCGCGATGGCACTGGGCAATTAAAACGCAAAGTAAGTGGGATTTTATTCATACTATTTCTCATGCAAAAGAAAATACTGCACTAAAAAAAGGATTATGTAAATGGGCAGCCGTTGGTCCAATACCAAATGATTTGGAATTAGATCCAAGAAAGCAAATTCGACTCAAAGATATTCCCCTTCTAAAAGTACCTGAATGGTTAGGCATTGACAGAGCCTTAGGGGGATGGGGAGCATTTCAACAAGCAAAAGCAAAAGGAATACATTCCAAAGGGCTTTTAGTTGCAGATGCAGGAACTGTATTAAGTCTGACTCGAATTACATCTAATGGAGAGTTCGCAGGAGGTCAACTGGTAGCTGGATTAAAGCTTCAGAGGTTAGCCATGGCTCAAAATACACAAAATCTAAAATATCCAGAAGCAAATTATCTCCCCACTAAAATATTTCCATTTTCTACAGATGAGGCAATCTTAAGAGGTAGTTTTCAATCTTTAGCAGGCACACTGGTAGAAGCACAGAAAGTAGATCAATTACCTATTTGGTTATGTGGAGGCGATTCAGAAACACTTTTTCAAAATCTAAAAAAAGAACTTAATATCGTTCATTCTCCAAATATTGTCCTTGAGGCATTGATCAAGATAAATTCTTAACTATTAATTTAAAGAAAGATCTTCAATAATCTGAATAGCCATTTTATCGGCCTTGACCTTTAAATAAATTAATTCTAATTTTCCTTTCTTATCAAGAACAAAAGTGTGCCTCATCATTCCCATATATTCACGTCCCATAAATTTCTTTAATCCATAAGATCCATAAGACTCTGCGATAGGACAAGGTTCGGGATCCGTTAGTAAAACAAAAGGCAAGTTATACTTATCAATAAACTTAGCGTGTGACTTTGCTGGATCTTTACTAATTCCCAAAACTTTGATATTTGTATCTTGAAAGACTTTCCAATAATCTCTAAAATTACATGCCTCCTTTGTACATCCTGGTGTGTCATCTTTTGGATAAAAGTAAATAACGACCCTCTGTCCTATAAAAGATGAAAGTTGTACAAGGTTTCCATTTTGATCTGGGAGTGTGAAATCAGGTGCCTGATCACCAATTTGAAGAGTCATTAATTGCTTCAAAGCTTACTAATTCTAGATTAGTTGCTCTTTGGTCATTTCCTATGGATTTGTCTCCAAAAATAATTAGCAACCAAGAGGAAGAATGGAGTAGAAAATTACCAGAAAAAAAAGCTCAAGAATATAAATACACAAGAGGCTTGGCTAGATATGCATTATCAAATCTTTTCAATATTGAGCCTAAAAATATACCCCTAAAAGCTTTACCAGGCGAAGCACCTATTTTACAAAAAGGCTGGGGTTACATAAGTATGAGTCATTGCAATGATTTGCTTTTAATAGGATGGTCTCCAAAAAAAATAGGTATAGATATTGAAAGAAGTGACCGATCTTTTCCTTCGAAAAAAATAGTAAAGAGATACTTTTCTGATAACGAAAAACAATCACTAAAGAATTCAAATCAATCTGACATCAATACACTAATACTTAGTCATTGGGCAGCAAAAGAAGCTTCCATTAAATGGCATCAAGGGAGATTATTTCAGGATTTACTTTTTTGGGAATGGGATATAAGCAAGAATTTAGCTAATCACAAGATCCTAGGATATAAAACAAACATAGAAATTATTTCTTATCAAAAGTGGATCATTGCTATTGCTTCGGATCTAATTCAAGATCCTCAAAGTATCTTTATTTGTTCACATGAAAAAAATATATAAAATTAAAAGTTTTCTGATTAGTTTTCTTGATTAATTATCTTCAGTTGTGACTGCTTTCTTTGAGAAAAAAGGTGCTTCCTTTTTCCTTCCCAACCATTTTTACCAGGTTCCCAAAACACTTCCTCAATTAATTCTTCAGGTAAATAATTTTGAGGAACCCAATTTGCAGGAAAATTATGTGGATACTTATATCCAATGCCATCTCCGGTTTCTTTTTTATCTCTATTGGAATCTTTGAGATGAATAGGTACATCTTGTTTAGAAGATGTTTTCACACAGTTCTTTG
>CACPKH010000014.1 GCA_902634515.1 uncultured Prochlorococcus sp.
AAAATTCCAAACGTTAATACCTCCTTGTGAATTTACTGCTGCCAAAGCACAGTCATCAGGTCGCCAGGCAATGGCGGAGACAAGCTCTCCTGCGAATGCGCCTCCAAGTGGGTCACCATCACCATTACTCTTGAGAAACCAAACAAGAACTGAACCATCTCTAGCTCCTGAAGCAAGAAGCATTCCCTGATTTGAAAAAGCAAGACTAGAAATCGATTCAGCATGAAGAGATAATTGTCCAGGGACAGTGCCTTCAGGGCCCTTTCCGTCAAAGCTCCAAACTGTCACGACATCACTTCCCCCAGTAGCGAGGACTGTACCGGTTTGATCAAAAGATAACTGGCTTGGCTTTCCTGGGTAACCAGTCATCTCAGAGTCTTCGTTAGTTGAGCGACGCCAGAAATGAACAGAATTATCTTGACTGCCGCAGGCTACAACATCACCGTCAGGGCTAAGAGCCATAGAAACAAGTGAGCCTTGCCATTCAAACTTCTGATTAACCTCATTACGAACTACATCAAAAAAAGTTACTCGTCCGTAGCATGCAGACGCTAATTCATTCGACTTTGACCAAGCGATCGAGCTAACAGTGCTTGGGTGTTCTCCTGATTTCCATTGCTCGTGGCCATCAATCCCATATACATGCACTCTGCGAGAAAAGGCTACAGCCAAGAAACGTCCATCTGGTGACCATCTCAGGTGTTCGACCCAACCATCTCCAAGATCTATTACGTTAGTTGACTCACCTTGTTCGCTATTCCAAATAAGAACACGTCCATCTTGTCCTGAAGTAGCAAAAATATCTCCATCTGGGTGTATAGACAATGCTAGTAGGCCTCCTTTATGAACCTCTTTTTTCTGCCAAAGGGGAGTTCCAGATTTACCCTCAAATAAATACAGTCCACCTGCAACATCACCTACTAAGAGTGCGTTGCTACCTAAAGTCCACCCACAAACTATGGCATAGTCTTCAACTTCAGCACTCCAGCCCTCGTGAAGCATCCCCTTAGGACTAAATCCTTCTACACCAGGCACTTATCGAACTCCCTACACATTTCTTTTTCATCAAGATTTCGACCAATAAACACTAATTGATTATGGCGAGGTTCATTCCCCCATTCTTTATCTGGCTGAGCAGTGAAGAGCATATGAACTCCTTGAAAAACCATTCGCCTGGATTCACCCGCATAACTTATAAACCCTTTTGTCCTAAATATATCTACACCTTTTTCTGACAGGAGTCGACTCAACCACTTATTGAGTTTTTCTGGATCGACATCACCTATTCGCTCAATAGCAATTGAGCCCACTTCATCATCATGTTCATGCTCAGCTACCCAAGTCCGCTCAGTTTCAGGTTGGACCAAAACATCATTTTTACCATCACTTTTAGTTGTAGTAATTAAAGCATCAACTCGGGATACTTTGATATCAAATTCCTCTGCAGTGTGCTGGGTGAACAGTCCAATATGAGTAGGGTGATCAAGTTCTAAAAAGAAAGATTTACGCCCATTAGACTGAAGCTGAAGACTGACATGTTTTTCAATTGGGACTGTGCTTCCCGGATGAAGAAGTTCCGCAGGGTCAGCGTAAATTCTAACGCAAGATTCCGCACCAGCATTAAGAGCTGCTTCGTCAATCCCCTGATCTTCAAGGACTACGAGTGACATAGTGGGATCAGGACCTTCTTCGAGGGCAATTTCATAACGACCTTTCTCAAGAGAAAAGACACCTGTCCACTCGAATGGATATTCTGGCTCAAGGAAAGTGGGGCGACGCTTTAACACCTGATCTAGATCAAAAGCACTCAGGTTTAGCACAGTGTCAATAGACACCTCCGCTTGCTTGCTACGCACAACACGAGCCATACGGTTCATACCTCGTAGTCGTGATTCAAGAATATCGAGTGATTCATCAGAGACTAAGTCCGTTTTATTTAGGACCAGGACATCTGCGAATGCAACCTGCTCAGAACTTTCATCACTGCGACCGAGTTGCTGATCAATATGAGCCGCATCAACGAGAGTAACAATGCCATCAAGAGAAAATTCATTACGGATTTCATCATCCATAAAGAATGTCTGAGCAACAGGGCCAGGATCAGCAAGTCCTGTTGTCTCAACCAACACATAGTCAAATTTATCTCGTCGCTTCATGAGGTTGCCTAATACGCGAATTAGGTCTCCACGAACGGTGCAGCAAATGCAACCGTTGGACATTTCAAAGACTTCTTCGTCAGCATTAATGACCAGACCCTGATCAATACCAACTTCACCATATTCATTTTCGATTACCGCGATTCTTTTACCGTGTTCTTCACTCAGAATCCTATTAAGGAGGGTTGTTTTCCCAGATCCTAAAAAGCCTGTAAGGATTGTTACTGGTACTTTTTGTTCGATAGTCATTCAATTAGCTATTTTCAAGCAAAAGAAATAGCAATAACGGATTTTAAAAATGATAATCGTTTTAACTGCGTTTAGCAATTTCCTCATCCAAATTTCTACTGAACTAACTAACAAATGAACATTAATAATTTTATGAGATGCGATCTGTAGATTCATTCTGTTCTTATTCCTTTCAAATCCTAATTAGATAGAGTAAAGAAAAGAGATGGAAGAATGAGGTTTCATTCCAACTCCATTCCAACCATCGAGTATCGCTAAGATTACAGACTATGACTGAACCTAACTATTGGATCATGAAGAGCGAGCCAGATGCGTACGGGATCAAGGATCTTCAAAGTGAAGAGCAAACACTTTGGGATGGGATCAGAAATTACCAAGCAAGGAATTTGATGAGATCAATGGGAATAGGTGATAAAGCATTTTTCTATCATTCAAATTGCAAACCTCCAGGCATTGTTGGCTTAATGGAAGTCATAGAAACAAATTTAATTGACCCCACTCAATTTGATCCCAATTCAAAATACTTCGACCCAAAATCATCATTAGAAAAACCTCGCTGGGACTGTGTCAAGCTTGTTTATAGAGGCCAATTTAAAAATCAACTAACTCTTCAAGAAATAAGGTCTAACTTTACATCTGAGGAACTATTACTAGTAAGGAAAGGAAATAGATTATCAATAACGCCAATGTCAAAAGAAACTGCACAGAAACTTTTTAGCTTTCTTGGAGAAGCCTCTTAATAACTACTTACCTTGCAATAAAGACCTTGAATCAAACATATTACCTACATATAAACGAGTTATTTCTCTTGAGCTAACACCATTTTGAACAAGGAATCCAGCTAACGCTGCTTGAATTAATCTGTATTGATCCCAGTTGGGATAACGTTCAATAAACTTATTCATTGCCTTCTTTAAAGGGAGAGGCAACTCAGTTTGAAAGCTGATAATTGAATCTTGAATTAACTCTCTAGTCCCTTCATGAACATCTGCAGGCAATTCATTTAGTGTTTTAGTGGGCATTTTTACTTAAATCTACAGACACTAGTTCCTCATATAGTCATAAAAACGTCAAGGGTTTCTTAATAGCAAAATCTCATTCTGTCTAGAAGTAAGACTAGAGGCAATAAAAGACTTTTAAGCCAGTCACAGAAGCTTGCCTTATAGCAAGGAAATCCAAAAAGTCAACCTAAATTCTTCATAATATCTTTTTCCACAAGGGCTTGATTGTAAAAGGGCTTTCAGAGTCTCTTTGTGGAAACTATGTGAAATTCCTTTTTAAGAGCGGGGAAAAACCAGTAAAAGTTAATGATAAAGAAAATGTTTATTTGTTGGAATCCCACATGGTTCTCATTGCAGATGTAATAAGTTGCGCAGTTTGTACAGGCCAAAACATTTCTACACTTCTTGCTTTAAAACCATCCCCATCAAGAATTACCTTTAAGTTCCATAGATCTTTTTTTCCATCAAGGCAAGCCCAACAAGGAGGACGCTCTATCTCTAAAGAAATGATCTCTTCAGGCATTAATTGATCTTTTAATTTTTCGTGTTCGTCAATTAAATCAAACAATGAAGTAGCCAAAATATTCCATTCATCTTCTGAAAGCTCTACTGTCCAATTTTCCCCTCCTATTAAGTATGGGAAATACTTTCTTGAAGAATCCTTGGCAAGTCTCCAGCCAGGTCCTTCTCGATCAATCATCCTGGCAACAAGTCAGGTTGATCTTGTTCATCACTTAATTCCACTATCGCTCTTTGAACAGGCTTCACTGCAGACTCTTCAAGAAGGCCATCAAAATCATCAAAGCGTCTTTGCTTAGCCCTAAATGCAATACGAACTGTGGTTAGATATCTATTGCTTGATTGCCTTATAAGACTCTCGCCACGTTTAGCAAGATCTTTAGAATCAAGTCCAGTACCACCAATCACAAAATTTTTTCAAACTCACTCAATTTTATATGAAAAAGGGAAAATCTAACTGGTTAAATTTCTAAAGAAAATGCAAGATAACAATGCAAAATCGCAAATAATTGGAACTCTGGCAATAGACCTAGGTAGTTCAACAACAATTGTTGCTTTTCAATCAGAGACAAAAGATCCGATACAACTTCTAGAACTTGAACCTATAAGTCGTTCCCCAGGAGAAGTCCCTAGTCAGATTTGGCAATCACCGAATGATAAAAGCTTGATTTTTTTTGGGCAAGAAGTAGAGAGTCTAAAACTAAAAGATAAGCAACATCCTTTTTTAATTAATGACTTCAAACGTTTTATTGGAGCTCCGAATCAATTTCAATTTGGAAAGCAAATCTTTTTACCTGAAGAAGCAGGCGAACTACTGATTAAAAAAATATGGGAAAAAATCCCAAAAAACTTACACATAAAACGACTTGTATTAACTGCACCAGTTGAAACTTACAAGGCTTATAGGAAATGGCTTTACAAAGTCTGCTCTGATTTAGATGTTTCAGAAATAGCATTAGTTGATGAACCAACAGCAGCAGCAATAGGCGCCAATCAAAAAGGCGGGGCAAAATTATTAGTAATAGATGTAGGTGGAAGCACTATTGATATGTCAATGGTCATACTTGAAGGCGGTGAAGGTCGAGCTGAACCAATAGCACAATTAATTCGTTTTGACGGTCAAGATCTTGAGGGTAAAAGTCAACAAGTCCTTCGTTGCGCAAAAGTATTAAGTAAAGAGGGCCTTAGACTTGGAGGGCAAGATATTGACCGTTGGATAACAAATAATTTATTCCCAGATATGAAAAAAAATATTTTAGTTCTTAAAGCTGCAGAAAGACTTAAATGCAAACTAAGTGACGTCCAAATAGCAGATAACAAGACCCTTAATGAAGAGGCAATTATTAATGAAAAAGGTGATTCTATTTTGCTAAAGCTTAATCGAATTGATTTAGAAGAGCTTTTGAAAGATAACGGACTTGTACAAAGTCTTCAAAAGTTATTAGCTAAAACACTTGCTAGAGGAAGTGCAAAGGGGTGTGAATTAGATGAACTAACTGGAGTAGTACTTGTTGGGGGAGGAGCTCAATTACCACTTATTAAGAAATGGTTGTTCTCACAAATTCCATCTTCAAAGTTACTGACACCCCCTCCTATAGAAGCTGTTGCCTTGGGTGCATTAAAACTGACTCCTGGTGTAACTATTAAAGATGTATTGAATAAAGGAGTATCAATACGTTGCTGGGACCAAACAACTAATTCACATATATGGCATCCTATTTTTTTGCCGGGTCAAACATGGCCAACAAGTAACCCAATGGAAATTATCTTTGCAGCAAGTAAAGATCAACAATTAGAAATTGATCTTCAAATTGCTGACAATGAATTAGATGGAGGGCACGAAATTATTTATGTCAATGGAATACCAACTATTAAAGAACTTTCTTTTCACTCAAGATTCATTGAATGGAAATCAAAAACAAAAAGAATTAAGCTGGTACCTCCTGGGAAAATTGGTGATGACTGCTTAAAATTAAAGTTTAGCATTGATAGTTTTTGTCATCTCATAGTTGAAGGAATTGACCTTAGAAGCAATCAAGCTATTTCAAAAGAAAATCTTGGAACAATTAGATAATCGATTTTTTAATGCAAAAGCAAAGAAAATATTGATTAATCAATTGTTTTAGTTAGGAATACTCCTTCCTGGCCATCTACTTCCATCAATCTTAGGTTTATCGACTCTTTTCTTCTAGTAGGAACTTTTCTGCCGCAAAAATCTGGTTGTATGGGTAATTCTCTATGACCTCTGTCAACCATAACCAAAAGCATTATCTTACGGGCTCTCCCCCATGCCTGAAGAGCTTCAAGGGATGCTCTAACAGTTCTTCCTGTAAAAATTACATCATCTACTAACACCACCTGTCTGTCTTCAAGGCTTGTGGCGATATCTGTCGATCTTGTCATCCTTGTACCAACACGAGTCAAGTCATCCCTATGAAACGTTGGGTCAATGACTCCTTGATCTATAGGGTGACCGACTTTTTCCCTCAACTTTTCTGCCAAAACACCTGCTAGTTGAACTCCTCTTGTAGGGATACCTAAAAGTAAAAGTTTTTTGCTATCAGATACATTTTCAATAATTTCCGAAGCAAGACGTACAAGAGTCTTACTTAGCTCTTCCTTAGAAAGGATCTCAAGACTTTCAGGCTTTGTTTTATCTGACATTTAAATTTTTTCGGTACTTAGATTTTGCAAGAACCACTAAAAGTTTAATATGTAATTGAATTCGCAAAAGCTGACGGAAGTGAATATAAATTGAGCTACTGGGCAAAAAGAAGTAATTTGATATCAAGGCTCCTAATAAACATATGAATCACCTCCGATAAATGCCGAACAAAAGTCCCATCCCTCAAAAAAAATCAGCCCCTGTAGCACCTGTTGTTCTCGCTATACTGGATGGATGGGGCTATAGCGAAGATTCAGAAAATAATGCCATTAACCTTGCAGATACACCAGTCATGGACGCTTTGTGGGAGGCCTATCCTCATACACTTATAGAAGCTAGTGGAGGAGATGTTGGATTACCAGATGATCAAATGGGCAATTCTGAGGTTGGTCATTTAACAATTGGTGCGGGTAGAGTTATTCAACAAGAATTAGTGAGAATTACAAATACAATTCGTTCAAAACAGCTAGATCAAATAAAGGTTTTAGAAAATCTTGCTCAAACTTTACAAGGAAGCGAAAAGACACTTCACCTGATAGGGCTTTGCTCAGATGGAGGTGTTCATAGTCACATTAATCACCTCTGTGGACTGATTGATTGGGCAGCAAATAAAGGGATTAAGAAAGTGGCTATTCATGCATTTACTGACGGAAGAGATACTCCTGCTCAAAGTTCCTTGAAATATTTAAATGTTATCAATGACAAAATAAATTCATGTGGTGTTGGTGAATTAGCAAGCTTATGCGGGCGATATTGGGCCATGGATAGAGACAATCGTTGGGAGAGAACTGAAAAGGCATTTAACTTGCTAACGAATCCAGACTTTTCAGTGAGTGACTTATTGCCTGAAACGATTCTTGAGAAAAGCTATAGCGAAGGGATTACTGACGAATTTCTTGAACCAATCCGTTTGACAAACTCTTTTTTAAAGGATGGAGATGTATTAATAATGTTCAATTTTAGGCCAGACAGAGCCAGGCAATTGATTAAATCAATTGTTTTACCTACTTTTTCAGAATTCAAACGTAAATTTAGGCCTAATTTAGAAGCATTAACTTTTACGCAATATGAATCAGGCCTACCTGTGTCAATAGCATTCCCTCCTGAGTCTCTTGATGAGCTGCTTGGAGAAGTTATAGCCAAACATGGGCTAAAACAATATCGGACTGCAGAAACAGAGAAATATCCTCATGTAACGTATTTCTTAAATGGAGGAATTGAAAAGCCTTTAGATGGAGAGGATAGATTTTTAGTCCCTTCGCCTCGAGTGGCAACTTATGACATAACACCAGAAATGTCTGCAGACACTCTTACTGATAGCTGTACCAAAGCAATTGAAAGTGGAATTTACTCATTAATAGTAATTAATTATGCAAATCCAGATATGGTTGGACACACTGGAATTCTTGAAGCTGCAAAAGAAGCAATAAATAAAGTAGATGCTTGTATTGGGAGAATACTTGAATCAACTGGAAAAATGAGCGGCACTCTTTTGATAACTGCCGATCATGGCAATGCTGAAGTAATGCAAGGAGCTGATGGAGAGCCTTGGACTGCCCATACTACAAATCCAGTGCCTGTAATTTTAATTGAAGGAGAAAAAAGGAAAGTTTGTGGTCAAGGAAATTCAATTCAATTAAGAGATGATGGCGGCTTGGCAGATATAGCTCCTACACTTCTTCAATTATTGTCTTTACCAAAGCCAGCTGTTATGACAGGTTATTCTTTAATTGAAAGTAGTGATCTTCCTACAGTATCTAATCTAATTGCACAACCAGTCTAAATATCATGCTTATTTCTATCATTACTTGGGTTTGGGTTGCTACTGGCTTATTACTAATGTTTTTAGTTTTACTTCATAGTCCAAAAGGAGATGGTATGGGGGGGCTTGCAGCAAGCGGTAGTTCGATGTTCTCTAGTGCTAGTAGTGCAGAGGCTACTCTAAATAAAGCAACATGGACTTGCTTATGCCTATTTTTGAGCCTTGCAGTTATTCTGAGTGCAGGATGGCTTAAATAATTTTTTGAAGCCATATAAAATTCATCTTTTTATAAAGTGCAAAAGACGTGTTTTCAAATAAGTTTTTAAAACATATTAGCTTTATATTTACAATTTTTTTAATACCTTTAAATGTCTATTCGCAACAACGAATATGCAAAATTAAATATGGAGAAAGAATTAATGAAAAAAGACTAGAAAAAAAATTTTTTAAAGGAGATCTTTCAGAATCAATTAAAACCAAATATGGGTTTGATTGTTATAAAATTGGAGTAGAGCATGATAAAAACAAATTACCATTACAAACAAAACCCATATATGCATGTTGCCAGAATTACATTCCTTTAATTTTCCAACCAGAATAAGCAAGGAAAATTTCTAATAAAAAAGGGACAAGGAATAAACCCTGTCCCTCATTGAAAGTGATGTAATAATGACTCCTGAAATCAATCAGTAATCAAAATCTCCTCCCATTCCCCCTCCTGCTGCGGAAGCATTTTCTTTCTTCTCAGGCATATCTGCAACAATACATTCTGTTGTTAAAACCATCCCAGCTATTGACGCTGCGTTTTGCAAGCCAGAACGGGTTACTTTTGCAGGATCAACAATGCCAGCAGACAACATATCAACATAGTCTCCTGATGCAGCATTATAACCTTCATTCAATGGCTTGCTCTTCACGTTCTCAGCGATAACAGCACCATTTGCTCCAGCATTCTCAGCTATACGCATTAACGGAGCACTTAAAGCTGCCTCAACAATATTTGCTCCAATTAATTCTTCTCCCTCAAGGGTTTTAGAAGACCAAGCCTCAAGCTCAGGGGAAAGGTGAGCAAGTGTTGTTCCACCTCCAGGAACAATGCCTTCTTCAACTGCAGCTTTTGTCGCATTAATAGCATCCTCTAAACGAAGCTTCTTATCTTTCATCTCAGTTTCAGTAGCTGCACCAACTTTTACAACTGCGACTCCCCCAGCAAGTTTTGCCAAACGTTCTTGAAGCTTTTCTTTGTCATATGTGGAATCAGTCTCATCCATTTGCTTCTTGATTTGTTCGCATCTTGCCTTAACTGCCACCTCATTACCTTCAGCAACAATTGTTGTTGTGTCTTTATTTATTGTCACTCTTCTTGAAGTGCCAAGCATTTCCAATGTTGCATTTTCTAATTTCAAGCCAGCATCTTCTGTAATCAATTGACCATTAGTCAGAACTGCCATGTCCTCTAGCATTGCTTTGCGCCTATCCCCAAAGCCTGGAGCCTTAACAGCAGCAACATTAAGGACGCCTCTAAGTCGATTTACAACCAAAGTGGCTAGAGCTTCTTTTTCTATATCTTCAGCAATAATTAATAATGGCTTTCCTGTTTTTGCAATTTGTTCAAGGACTGGAACAAGATCTTGAACTAATCCAATTTTTTTGTCAGTCAAAAGAATATAAGGCTCATCTAAAACAGCCTCCATTCTTTCAGTATCTGTAGCGAAATAAGGAGATATATAACCCTTATCGAAACGCATACCTTCTGTAACTTCTAATTCAGTTGACATCGATTTTCCTTCTTCAAGAGAAATAACTCCTTCTTTACCAACTTTCTCCATCGCATTGGCAATCATCTGGCCAACTTCTTCATCATTACCAGCAGCAATTGTTCCGCATTGAGCAATAGCATTACTATCACTAATTGGTTTTGCCTGTTCTTTAATTCTAGAAACAAGAAAATCAGCCGCCTTATCAATTCCTTTCTTTAAAGTAATTGCATTTGCTCCTGCTGCGACATTTCGCAAACCTGCTTTGACCATTGCATGAGCCAAAACAGTCGCAGTTGTTGTGCCATCACCTGCAGCATCATTTGTCTTAGATGCAGCCTGTCTAATAAGAGCTACGCCTGTATTTTCAATATGGTCTTCAAGTTCAATTTCTTTAGCAATGGTTACACCATCATTAATAATTTGAGGAGCACCAAATTTCTTTTCAAGGACTACATTTCGACCTTTAGGGCCTAAAGTAACTGCGACAGATTCTGCCAAAATGTCAATACCTCGCTCGAGTGCTCGGCGGGCTTGTTCGTTGTAAATAATTCGCTTAGCCATGGGTGGCGTTCTTAAAAAGAATGGTTAATAAGGTGTAAAAGTTTTCGCTTTGAAAAAGCAGAAAAGTCAGTTGACTATTGCAAGAATGTCTTTCTCAGAAAGGAGAACATACTCATCAGTACCGATCTTTATATCGGTGCCAGCATATTTGCTGTAAAGGACTTTGTCCCCAACACCAACCTCCGGAGACTGGCGAGAGCCATCATCATTCTTCTTTCCAGGTCCCACTTGGGCGACTTCGCCCACTTGAGGTTTTTCTTTGGCGGTATCTGGAAGTAAAATTCCGCCCGCAGTTTTCTCTTCTGATTCAGAGACTTTAATAAAAACACGATCTCCAAGAGGCTTAACAGTGGAGACGCTGAGAGATACAGCCGCCATGAATTAATGCAGGGTCAAGAACAGAGCGCAAAGCGCCTAATACTGGAACGAGTTTTTCTCGAAACGTATGTTCAACAACATATTCACCTAACCAGCCTGACGACTACTACTGTTCTGTGCGGTTGACCGAACCGGACAACAAAGTTTGCATCCGTGATGGTAGTCTTGCGCGAATATAGGAAGATTTGCCTAAAGCAGATCTTTGATCAGTTTTCTCAGATTCTTATGGCCCCTGCAGCTACCGCCAAGACCGGAACAAAGGGTATTGTTCGTCAGGTAATTGGACCTGTTTTAGATGTTGAATTCCCCGCAGGAAAACTCCCTAAAATACTTAATGCTTTAAGAATTGAAGGGAAAAACCCTGCAGGACAAGTTATTGGCCTTACAGCAGAAGTGCAACAATTGCTTGGAGACCATCGTGTTCGCGCAGTTGCAATGAGTGGAACGGATGGATTAGTTAGAGGGATGGAAGCTCTTGATACAGGTGCTCCAATTTCTGTGCCAGTTGGGGAAGCAACTTTAGGAAGAATATTTAATGTTTTAGGAGAGCCAGTTGATGAACAAGGGCCAGTAAAAAGCTCTGCTACAGCTCCAATACATCGTGCAGCCCCAAAACTAACTGACCTTGAAACAAAGCCAAAAGTATTTGAAACTGGCATTAAAGTTATTGATCTTCTGGCCCCTTACAGACAAGGAGGAAAAGTTGGACTATTTGGCGGAGCTGGAGTTGGTAAGACTGTCTTGATTCAAGAACTTATTAATAATATTGCTAAAGAACATGGCGGAGTTTCTGTCTTTGGAGGAGTAGGAGAAAGAACTAGAGAAGGTAATGATTTATATGAAGAATTCAAAGAATCTGGTGTTATCAATGCAAAAGAGCTTACCAAGTCGAAGGTTGCTCTATGTTTTGGGCAAATGAATGAGCCTCCTGGCGCAAGAATGCGAGTAGGTCTTTCAGCCCTAACCATGGCAGAGCACTTCAGAGATGTTAACAAGCAAGATGTTTTGTTATTTGTAGATAATATTTTTAGATTTGTTCAAGCAGGTTCTGAAGTTTCGGCACTTTTAGGAAGAATGCCATCAGCTGTAGGTTATCAGCCTACGTTAGGAACAGACGTAGGAGAATTACAAGAAAGAATCACATCAACTCTTGAGGGTTCAATTACTTCAATTCAGGCTGTATATGTTCCAGCTGACGACCTAACTGATCCAGCCCCTGCTACAACCTTTGCTCACTTAGATGCAACTACAGTACTTGCAAGAGCACTTGCTGCAAAAGGCATCTATCCAGCTGTAGACCCACTTGACTCAACAAGTACCATGCTTCAGCCATCTGTTGTTGGAGACGAGCACTATCGAACAGCTAGAGCAGTTCAATCCACCCTTCAAAGGTATAAAGAACTACAAGACATTATTGCAATTCTGGGCTTAGATGAACTTTCTGAAGAAGACAGAAGGACTGTTGATAGAGCTAGAAAAATAGAGAAGTTCTTATCTCAACCATTTTTTGTAGCAGAGATCTTCACAGGTATGTCAGGAAAATACGTAAAGCTTGAAGAGACAATTGCTGGTTTCAACATGATTCTTGCTGGAGAATTAGATCATCTTCCCGAACAAGCTTTCTATCTTGTTGGAAACATTGATGAAGTGAAAGCAAAAGCTGAAAAACTAAAAGCTGAAAGCAATAAGTAAATACTTATTGAGAAGAAGCAAACTCTTTTAGATAACTTTTATAAAAGCTCTTCCCCCACTCATTCCCATTATCAACGATCCTTCCAATGGCCCTGACACTTCGTGTACTAGCTCCTGATAAAAGCGTATTTGACGGAAGCGCCGAAGAAGTTATTCTTCCTAGCACTACAGGGCTTGTAGGAATCCTACCTGGTCATATTTCAATGGTTACTGCTATTGATATTGGTGTTCTAAGAGTAAGAAATAATGGGATTTGGGATTCAATTGCGCTAATGGGTGGATTCGCTGAAGTCGAGTCTGATGATGTAACTGTTTTAGTAAATGGAGCCGAATTAGGTAAAAAAATTGACAGTTCTTCAGCTGAGAGAGACTTTGAAGAAGCTAAGAACCAAGTAAATCAATTGGAAGGTAAAGAAAATTCGACAGAAAAAGTAAAGGCACAAGAAAGCCTCAACAAAGCAAGAGCTCGCCTACAAGCAACTAAATCCTAATGATGAAAATTAGTTAGAAGAAATTATTTAAAAAATAAATTAAGCAGTACCACAAAAAGTAACTTCAGGAAATTTCAATTTTGCTTCTTCAAGAGTTTTACCCTTTCCTTCTTCTTGCCAATAATTAATTACTTCTGTTGCCTTATTCAAAATTTCAACTCTTTCATTATCAGTAATCCATCCTTTACTTTCTAATTCTGTTTTAAGGACTTCCCAAGCGTCTTCCCTAGGCCAGAAGAAATATGCTGTCAATGGACTTGGACCGCCTCCAACAATTTGATCTACTGCTAAAGCAACATTATCTGGCAACCAAAGAATTTTTAACAAAAACCTTCCTTCATCTGCTTTAGGAGTTTGTCCTGATGGCACTCCATCAGCGTCAAAAGTCGCAGACGCAAGTGCTTCTACTGCCCCAAGCATTCCTTGGCGACTACCTTTAACCTTTTGATTACTTTCGTCTGCCGCTGAAGTTTGACCACCTTCTACAGCCGAAGCTTCATCAGAAACCGTCATTTCTAAAGTTGTTCTCATCTAACAACCACCTAGGCTATCAGTATTAGTTACCAATATTTTTTTTTGGACTTAAAAGGACTAATTCTATTTGATATTGATGGAGTCATTCGCGATGTATCATCCAGCTATCGCAATGCAATTCAAAAAACAGTTAGTAAGTTTTGTTCTTGGGAACCAACTTTTAAAGATATTGATGATCTAAAAACAGAAGGGCTTTGGAATAATGACTGGGATGCAAGCCTAGAGCTAATTAGAAGACATATTCAAGAAAACAATAATTATATTCAGTGTCCTTCTAGAGGAAAAATCATAGAGATATTTAATGATTTTTATTTTGGTGGGGATCCAAATGGAGACCCAAATCAATGGGAAGGGCTTATTAAAAATGAAACTCTTTTAGTAAGCAAAGATTTCTTTAATTCACTTACAAGTAAAAAATTCGGCTGGGGGTTTGTCAGTGGTGCTGAATTATCTTCAGCAAAATTTATTTTAGAAACTAAGTTAGGTTTAAAAAAGCCTCCTCTTATAGCAATGGGAGATGCACCAGACAAGCCAGATCCAGCCGGTCTTATTAAGCTTTCAGAAAATATTCTTTCAAAGCCACTTTCTTCAGAGACTCCAACGATCTCATACCTTGGAGATACAATTGCTGATGTAAAAACGATACAAAAAGCTCGCAGAAAGGTCCCAAATCAAGAGTTTTTAAGTCTTGCAATAGCTCCTCCACATCTTCACAAAAAAGAAAATATATCTAATCGCTTAAAGTATGAAGCCAAGTTAAAAGAAGCTGGAGCAGATATAATTCTTCAGTCAATTAAAGAAATAGTTAAAGAGCTAGATTTGTATTTTCAACAAATTTAAAAGTTAAGACTATCTTTCCATTTCTTTTGCAGATTTTAAGGCCTCGTCTGAAAGAACATCAGGACTAGAATTAGTTACTAAAACATCATCTTCAATACGAATACCAATACCCTTCCATCTTTCATCAATAACAGGTTGACCTTCGGGAATCGAAAGACGATCACTAATATATATGCCTGGCTCTACAGTGAGAATCATTCCTGGTTCAAGACTTACTTGATAATCTCCTAAACGATAAGCACCTACATCATGCACATCTAGTCCAAGCCAATGACCTGTTCGATGCATATATAAATGAGTATATGAACCAGTTTCCAAGATTTCATCAACACTTCCTTTAAGCAAGGCAAGTTCAATCAAACCTTCAATTAATACTCTGACAGCTGAAAGATGAACATTCTCAGTATCATTACCGGCAACAACATTTTCTATTGCCGTTTTTTGAGCCGATAAAACAATGTCATATAAAGCCCTTTGCTCACTAGTAAATCTGCCATTTATAGGGAAAGTTCTTGTGACATCGCCATTGTAATAATCATCTAAAGAACACCCTGCATCAATCAGCAATAAGTCTCCATCTTTCATCACAGAATTATTGGAAGTGTAATGAAGAATGCAAGCATTATCTCCACTCGCGACTATCGAACCATAAGCCGCCCCCCGAGCTCCATTTTGAAGAAAATAATTTTCAATAGCAGCTTGCACTTCTTTCTCCCTCATCCCAGGGCGAGTGATGTGTCGAGCTAATTCATGCGCCTTACTAGTAATTCTTGCAGCCTCTCGCATTCTTTGCACTTCCCATGAATCTTTACGCAATCTCAAATTATGCAGAAATAAACAAGGAGGGATTAATGCATAAGGAGCAGATCCCTTCCTAGGAGCTATATCTAGTTTCTCTGCCCAAGTATTTAAAACGATAGTCTCTATTTTCAGATGCCTCCCAATCCTAAAAGAAATTCCTTCTGCTCCTTCCAAGTAAGGTCCTAAAAGCTGAGAGAATTGATCTAAGGAGTGCGCAATATCTACTGCAAAAGTGTTAAGCGCACCTTCTACACCCCAACGGAAACCATTCCACACTTCAATAGAAGGTTCTTTAGGCAAAACAAACAAAACATATTGCTCACCCTCAGGTCGATAGGGAAGGAATAGAGCTACTGCATCTGGTTCGTCAAACCCTGTTAAATACCAAAAATCACTATCCTGACGAAAAGCGAAATCACAATCAGCATGATGAGTAACCATATTGGCAGCAGGGATAATCGCAGCATTACCACCTAATAGATCCAAAAAGCGCTTTCTGCGCTCTTGAAAAATGTTCTGATTGGTCACAAGCAATTCATTTGATGATTGGGGATGGCAAGAGATGAAATTAATGGAAAAATACAGTCTAAAGACTCTTCATTATCCTCTGAAGATGACTGACGCATGAGCTCAAACCCCCTATTACTAGCAATTCTTGTTATTGTCGTCCTGATTGGTTCCGCATTATGTTCCGGAACAGAAGCGGCATTCTTAGCAGTTAACCCATTAAGGGTTCATGAACTTGCTGGAAAGCATAAACCTCTAAAGAAGGCACAACAACTAGCAAAGCTTAGATATCGTCTTGGCAGAACACTTACAGTACTAACAATAACCAACAACGGCTTTAACATTTTTGGGAGCTTAATGCTTGGTATTTACGCTACAAAAGTTTTTCAAGGCAACAATTCAATTGCATTACCGATTTTCTCAATAGGTTTAACAATACTAATACTACTTTTAGGAGAAATACTGCCAAAATCAATTGGGACAAAACTTGCCTTAAAAGTTTCTCTTGCTAGTGCACCAATCCTTCATATTCTAAGCATTTTAATGAGACCAATAATTCTTCCATTAGAACAACTTCTGCCTGTAATTACAGCTGAAAACGAAATCAGTACTGATGAAGAAGAGATTAGGCAATTGGCAAGGATTGGTTCGCAAAAAGGACAAATAGAAGCAGATGAAGCCGCAATGATCTCAAAAGTATTTCAACTCAATGATTTAACTGCTCGAGATTTAATGACTCCAAGAGTTGCTGCACCTACTCTTGATGGATATATGACACTTGAAAAGTTAAAGCCATCACTCATCACCAGTAATACTAAATCATGGGTTGTTCTTGGCAAAGGCATAGACAAAATCATTGGTATAGCGAATCGAGAAACTTTGCTTACAGCACTACTCCAAGGGCATAATCAACTAACTCCAAAAGACCTATCACGAAAAGTTGAATTTGTCCCAGAAATGATCCGAATAGATCATTTACTTACTAGTTTCAACAAAGATAAGGATGATGTAAAAGTTGTTGTAGATGAATTTGGAGGATTCGTAGGTTTAATTGGAGCAGAAGCTGTTTTAGCTGTACTTGCTGGCTGGTGGGGGAAGTCTGGAAAATGAAGAATTCATCAACTTCTGAATTATGCAAAGAACTTCTTAGTGATTGGCGAAGGAGGCTTGTGCTTAGCAAATATGAGAAGACACAACAAGCCGGTAGCCTAATAGCCTTGGACCGTCAATTGAACCGTTTATCTAAGAGACATATAAGAATATCAGTATTTGGAAGGGTAGGAGTAGGCAAATCAAGTCTTTTGAATGCATTACTTAGGAAGAAAGTCTTTGAAACAGATGTAGCCCATGGGTCAACCAGAAAAACAAAAAGTGTTGCTTGGCAACAAAATGTAGATAATTTAACAAAAGTTGAGTTAATAGATACTCCAGGCATAGATGAAATTGCAGCTATAGCAAGAGCCCGACTTGCTTCTCGAATTGCTTTAAACTCTGATTTGGTTCTTTTAGTTATTGATAACGATTTAAGTATTGTCGAAATAGAAGCAATAGAAACTTTACTAAAATGTGGGAAACCTCTTTTGTTAATTCTAAATCGTTGTGATCAGTGGGAGTCAAATGAAATAAATCAAGTAGTAAAAAGCATTAGAAATCGACTACCTAAAAAAGCACAACACCTTCAAATTGAAGCCATCTCAGCAGCACCACGAATACCAAAAATAACTGCTAATGGTCTAATCAGAAGTGAACCATCCAACCCAAAGATTAAGTCGTTAGAAAAAACATTAATAAAGCTTCTAGAAACTCAAGGAGAATTGCTGTTAACTCTAAATGCCCTTAGACAAGCAGAACATTTCTCTCAAGCACTCAAAAGCGCAAGACTAAAGCGAAGAAAATTAGAAGCACAAACCATTATTGGCAAATTTGCAGCCATCAAAGCTTCCGGAGTAGCAATAAATCCACTATTAATGTTTGACTTCGCTGCAGGGGTGGCATTGGATACAGCACTAATTATTCAACTAAGCAAATTATATGAATTGGAATTAAAAGGTTCTTCCGCAAGAAAGCTCTTAAAACGACTCTCTATTCACAATTCATTTCTAGGTGGAGCACAAGTTGGCATTCAAGTCATACTAGGGATGATACGTCACCTTCTTGTCATAGCAACTCCTTTTACTGGGGGTATCAGTCTTGCATCTTCAGCTCCGGTTGCTTTGGTTCAAGCCGCTGTTGCAGTTCATACAACAAAAGTCACAGGTAGACTTGCCGCAAAAGAATTCCTTGAAGGAAAGCACCACAAAGGTTATCAACCTAGTTCGATTGTCTATCGACTTGCTTCCATCGATCCAAGGATAAGAAACTGCCTTAATCATTGGCCAATATGGAATGCGCAAAAGGGAAAGAATATGCAAACTCTCCTTCCGTGAAAGTTAACCCCAAACAGCTAGCATTACTTGGAACCAGTGCTGATCCACCAACCAATGGTCATCGGGCTCTTTTGGAGGGATTAAGCAAGTTATTCCCAAGGGTTATCACCTGGGCAAGCGATAACCCTTTAAAAGTGCATAGTGCTTCTCTATTACAAAGACAAGAACTATTAGAAATTCTCGTAGAAGATTTGAATGTTCCACATTTAGAAATCAACCAGAGTCTTAGTAGTCCATGGGCTATAAAGACACTGGAGAAGGCAGAAGAATTATGGCCAAATGCTGAGTTGATTTTAGTTGTAGGCAGTGACTTAACCCATCAGATACCGCGATGGGTTAAGTCAAAAGATATATTAAAAAAAGCTCGGCTTGGAATTGCACCTAGAGAAGGCTGGCCTGTAAATGAGTTGGATTTGTCAAAGTTAAAAGCACTAGGAGGGGAAATAACTGTATTGCCTCTTAATATCCCTGAAAGCGCAAGCTCATCCATTAGGAATGAAACTAAGATCACTCATATACCTACGGCAATACTTCCAACTCTTATTAAAGAAAATCTTTACGGATTATCAAAACATACATAATGAAAATTACATTAGGACAGCTTAATCCAGTTATAGGAGACCTAAAAGGTAATAGCGAATTAATCCTTAAGGCATGTCAAGAAGCTTTTCAGCAAAAAGCAGATCTTTTAATTACTCCAGAACTCTCTTTATGGGGCTACCCCCCAAAAGATCTTCTACTTAACCCTGATCATATAAAAGAACAATGGCCTATCTTGAACAAAATGGTTAAGAGGGTTGAAAAAGAAACCCCTAATTTAATTCTATTGGTAGGCATTGCCGAATCAATAACTGATTACAAGCTCCCATCTCTATTCAACTCAATTGCGCTTGTAGATAAGTCAGGCTGGGAAATAATAGCAAGAAAGCAACTACTCCCAACCTATGATGTTTTTGACGAAAAAAGATATTTTCGTGCCGCTGAAAGTACAGGCAAAGTGAGCATTAATATCAATAAAAAGAAGTGGCATATAGGTATAACAATTTGCGAGGACCTTTGGGTCAAGCAAGAAATCCAAGGCCGTCTTATTGAAGGCCCAGACCCTCTAGATGAATTAGAAAAAAGTCCAATTGATTTACTGTTAAACCTTTCCGCATCACCATTTACTCATAAAAAGGAGGCAATCCGTCACAAACTAGCAGCCAGTGCGGCAAGAAGGCTTAGCTGTCCAGTCGCATACGTCAACCAAGTCGGAGGAAATGACGAATTAATCTTTGATGGGGCGAGCTTTGTTGTCGATAAGAGAGGAGATCTAGCCTTCACTCTCCCAAGATGCCAAGAATCCATTAAGACTTGGGAAAGCACTACGAACTCAAAAACACTTTCAATCTCTCAACAAGATCCACAAAAAAAGCTTTTCGAAGCATTAGTTCTTGGCGTTAGGGATTACGCAAAGAAATGTGGCTTTAAAAGTGCTTTGATCGGCTTAAGTGGAGGGATAGATTCTGCCCTTGTAGCAATAATTGCTGTAGCAGCCTTGGGACACGAAAATGTTTCGGCAGTATTGATGCCTTCTCCATGGAGTTCTAGTCATTCAATTACGGATGCAACTGACCTTGCGAAGAGACTTTGTATTCATACAGATCTGATTCAAATAGACGCATTAATGAAAAGCTATGATTCTTCACTTGAAACAGTTCTAGGAGAATTGCCAACGGGTTTAACTGCGGAGAATCTTCAAGCACGGATTAGGGGAACTCTCCTAATGGCAATAGCGAACAAACAAGAACATTTACTTCTTTCAACTGGTAATAAATCGGAACTTGCTGTCGGATACTGTACTCTTTATGGAGATATGAATGGAGGGCTGGCTGTTATAGGAGATTTATATAAAACAAGTGTATTTAAATTATGTGATTGGATAGATAGCATTGATGCTAAAGAATCCAAAAGATTATTTAGATTACCAAAATCAGAACTTATTGGTCCAGCTATTCGGCATAAATCACCAAGTGCTGAACTAAGGCCTGGACAATTAGATAGCGATTCTCTTCCTCAATATGAGACTCTTGATCCAATACTCAAAGTTCTAATCGAAAAGAAAGGAAACTTAAATGAGCTTTTAGAGAGAGGATATGATCCCAGGTTAATTAAACAAATTCAAATAATGTTAAAGCAATCAGAATTCAAAAGAAGGCAAGCTCCTCCTATGCTTAAAGTCAGCAATCAAGCATTTGGAAGTGGGTGGAGAGTGCCTATAGCAGCAAATTATGTCGAGCAAATTCATTAAATCAACAGGTTTTTCTCCTTACTCTAGTAGAGATAGTTTTTTCATAGGCCTATCAAATGCCGATATATCAATTCCTTCATTTAATCCAAGCAAAATTCCTGCTGCTTCTACATAGTTTTGGACATGAAAAATAGGAGTTGATTGGCTTGCTTTTAAGTTATTTCCCAAATCAAGGGCTTCAACCCCAACATTTAAAACATTTTTATTTGAAACAACAATTAGTGGAATATCTTTTTCAATGCAGGACAAAACAGATGCCCCCCCCCCAACGCTCCTTTAGGGACTACTACAGCACTCAACTGATCTACACTTAACAACTTAGTATGATTATTTACCTTGCTTTGAATCAATGTATCTATTGGCACCATACTAGGAGCTCTACTTAATCCAACTAGAACAGAAGGCAAAAATGTATGCCCAATCTCTTCCGCAGAAGTAAGAGGATCTAAATCTCTCTGCATCGGCAATGGTGACATAGCAGGAGCATGTGCACATGGTATACATAAATGCTTAACCAATAAATGGCTCACAACAGCTTCTGCCCCTGCCAAAGCATCTACACCTCGTCCTTTGCGATATTCATCTAATTGAGATTTATCAAACTCATCTGGGAATCTTGTTACTATTGCTAATGCAGATGCTCCAGCTTCTTTCAACCTGTCTCCGGCCCTTAACAAAGAATCAGGTGCTCCCACTTCTCCCCAACTTGAACCACTTGAGCCTCTCTCAAGAGATATTTTCAAGGGAACATCTGTAGTTACGATTGGACCAATATTCAAACCCAAAGTTGCACGGCAAGCATTAATTACTTGAATATGTCTTTCCAGTAAATCAGGCTCTATAGCTTTATCAAATAAAACACCTACTTTTTGTTGTCGAACAGGAGACAACAATATCTTGCCAGAAGTGAAAAGATCAATGCCCAAACCTTCGACATATTGAATGCGCTTATCACTCCAATAAAGTGAGGCCCCATTCATCACATTCGGGTGGGTAATTAAACACCCACTTGCTGCTGCTAATAATCGAGCAGCAGGGATTGCGTCACCAGCGTATCCTCCAACAGAACAACCAATACCGGTTGGAATTATTAATAAAGTTGGGGTAATAGGTTTAGGCAAAAGGAACTTAGTAGTAGAAAATTGTATTCAAAGATGATCAGGCCTAAGGGATTATGACTACAGCTTCAACAATCAATTTGCGAAAACTTACAGCTTGTTCAGTTTCCTTTACC
Organism: uncultured Prochlorococcus sp.; assembly: GCA_902634515.1. Lineage (GTDB taxonomy): Bacteria > Cyanobacteriota > Cyanobacteriia > PCC-6307 > Cyanobiaceae > AG-363-N16. The sequence goes on from CACPKH010000014.1 coordinate 21,867, forward strand.
TCTGTAATAGCCCATCGCAAAGGATAGCCATATGATTGAATCTCTTCTAAAACAAATTTTCTCAAGTGATATATTTCCAAGCCATTAGGCCAGTCAAGGTCTAACTCTATTGCTTCTACTTTCATTAAAAGCTATTGATCTATGAACTTGCACCACCAACAACTTCCAAAATCTCTTGGGTTATAGCAGCTTGTCGAGCTTTGTTATATGTAAGATTCAATGTTCTTGCAAGTTCCTTTGCATTATCACTAGCATTGTTCATAGCTGTCATTCTACTAGCCAATTCTGAAGCAGCTGCTTCTTGAAGAGCTCTTAAAAGTTGATTTTGCAAATATAAAGGCAGAAGAGCATTTAATAATTGATCTGGACTTTGCTCAAAAATAATATCTGAAGGCAACTCAGGCTGCTGATTGGCCGGAGCAGTTCCTTTCTCAATAGTTAATCGACTATCTTTTGTTGTAAGTCTAAAGATCTCGTCATCTTCTTCAGCTATGCCCTGAGGGTCTAAAGGTAATAATGTTTGTACAACAGGGTTACAACTGACTAAACTCACAAACTTAGTATAAATAACTTCTACTCGATCAGTACTTTTTGATAAGAACTCAGCCAAAACCTCACTTGTAACTTTCTCTGCATCCTGAGAATTAGGGACTTGTTCCAAATCTTGAAAAGTAGCGCGAATATTATATTGACTAGATCTATTTTGGAAATAAGTAGTCGCCTTACGACCAATTAAAACTAAGTCTATTTTAAAACCTTGTCTTTTTAATTCCGCATAACGTTGCTCGGTCTTCTTAATAATGTTTGTGTTGTATCCACCGCACAAACCTCTATCTCCCGTTACTGCAAGGAGAGTAATATTGTCAACCTCTCTTTTCTGAAGTAAAGGAGCATCAGCTGTCTCAAACTGCATACGACATTGAATATTCTCAAGTACTCGAGCAAGACGATCTGCGAAAGGTCTACTCCTAAGCACTTGATCCTGAGCTCTACGAACTTTTGCAGCTGCAACAAGTCGCATTGCCTCAGTAATCTTTCTTGTGTTTTTAACAGAAGTGATTCTGTCTCTGATCTCCTTAAGGTTTGCCATAGATAATAATTTTCTTTTTTTCGTAAGGACTAAACAGAAGCCAACATAGAAGACTTGACCTCATTAATTGCCTCTTTAAGAGTTGACTCAATCTCATCAGTAAGCTTCTTTTCAGTTAATACTTGATTGATATATTCTTGTTTACTGGTTTTTAAGTATTCCCTAAGTTCACTTGCAAACTGAGTAACTTGCTCGACTGGCACTTCATCAATTAGACCTTTAACACCTGCATAAACAACTGCTACCTGTTCTGCCAAGTTCAATGGTGCAAATTGTGCTTGTTTTAGAAGTTCTCTTAGACGTTTTCCTCTTCCAAGCTGTTTTTGAGTAGCTTCGTCAAGATCTGAAGCAAATTGAGAGAAAGCTGCAAGTTCATCAAATTGAGCGAGCTCAAGTTTTAATGTTCCCGCGATTTTCTTAATTGCTTTAGTTTGAGCTGCTCCACCAACTCGACTTACAGAGATGCCAACATTAATTGCAGGTCTCAATCCAGAGTTAAACAAATCTGCACTAAGGAAAATTTGTCCATCAGTAATCGAAATAACATTTGTTGGTATATATGCAGAGACGTCACCAGCTTGAGTTTCAATAATGGGCAATGCAGTCATTGAACCTCCTCCCATTGCATCAGAAAGTTTTGCTGCTCTTTCTAGTAAGCGGCTATGACAATAGAAAACATCTCCTGGATAAGCTTCACGACCAGGCGGACGTCGTAAAAGTAAGGACATCTGGCGATAAGCTTGAGCTTGTTTAGTCAAGTCATCATATATAACTAGTGTTGCTTTCCCTTGATACATAAAGTGTTCAGCAATAGCAGCACCTGTATAAGGAGCCAAATATTGCAATGCAGCCGCTTCAGAAGCACTGGCATTCACAACAATGGTGTAATCAAGAGCACCTTTCTCTCTTAAGACTTCAATGACCTGAGCTACAGAAGCTGATTTCTGACCAACAGCTACGTAAACACATACAACATCTTGTCCTTTCTGGTTGATTATCGTATCTACCGCAATAGCTGTTTTACCAGTTTGTCTATCACCAATAATTAATTCACGTTGTCCTCTTCCAATTGGAATCATCGCATCTATTGACGTAATCCCTGTTTGCATTGGCTCGTGTACCGACTTTCTTTTAATAATTCCAGGGGCTATTGATTCAATAAGTCGCGAATCACTAGTTGCTATATCACCATTTCCATCTACAGGTTGTCCCAAAGGGTTGACAACTCTCCCAAGCATTGCTTCTCCAACAGGAACAGATGCAATCTTCCCTGTCGATTTAACTGTACTTCCTTCTTGAACTCCTAATGCCTCACCCATTAAAACGGCACCAACATTATCATCTTCAAGATTCAGAGCAATTCCTTCAGTACCATCTTCAAATTCAACTAATTCTCCAGCCATTACTTTCTCAAGGCCGTATATTCTTGCGATACCATCACCAATTTGTAAAACGGTACCTACATTGCTAACTGAAACAGATTTGTCATAGTCAGAAATCTGTTGCTTGAGAATTGAACTGATCTCGTCGGGGCGTATGGAAACCATGGGATGTAGGAGATTGAGTTAAAGAAAGGAAGTGTATAAAGGGTTTTGATTAACTAGCTTACCTTTGCTAGCTCTAGACCCAGTCGACGCACCTGACCAGAGAGGCTTGCATCGATAACTTTTGAGCCAACATTGACTACAAAACCACCAATTAAAGAGGGATCAACTTGGAGGTCAAGTTCCAAGTTGTCTGTACCTGCAATAGTTTGAATCTTTTTAAGGATTTCTTTTTGATGTTCTTCATCAAGCTCAGTAGCTGATGTCACTGTTGCAAGAGCAATATTACGTTGCTCTCTATAAAGTTCTAATAATCGCTCAAGGACAGAGTCCAAATAGCCTATGCGTTTCCTGTCAGCCAACAGGTTCAAGAAATTAAGAAAAGATGTGGTGATTTTCTTAGAAAAAAGTTTTTCTATTGCTGCTTTTTTAGCTTCAACCTCTAGAACAGGTGAAGACATTGCTTCACTTAATTCAGGAGAATTGTTCCAAATCTCAAGAAGAGACTTTGCCTGAGAAATTACCTTATCAACTTCTTTGCTGTTCTCTGCAACTTGAAGGAAGGCTTCTGCATAGGGAGTTGTGATGGTGTTTAAAAGTGGCATCAATCCTTACCCAAATTTTTAATGGATTGTGTTATCAATTTGGCCTGAGCATTCTCATCTAATTTTGCTGGGAGAGTGGACAGAGCTTTTTCAATCGCAAGCTTAGCTGCTTCTCTTCGCAACTGAGCACTAACTCTTGAAGCTTCTGCATTTAAATCAGAAGCTGCTCCTTGTTTAATTCGAGCCATTTCCTCAACAGTTCGTTTTTCACTATCCAAACGAATAGCTTCTGCACGCACTTTGCAATCCTCACGAATTTTTGAAGCCTTCTTCTCAGCTGAAGCCAACTCTTTTTTTGCCTTAGAAAGAGAGCTTGAAGCTTCTGCTAAACGATCTTCAGCATCTTTTAGATCTGCGAGGATTCCTTCTCTACGACGATCAAGAATTCCTCCTAAAAAGCTTGGAAGAAATTTATAAAGTCCAAAAATTACAACTGCCAAGTTAATGATATTAGTCTCAAAAAGATTGAGATTTATACCAAAACCTTCAGTTGCAAGAAAAACAGAGGAAGTCATTTTGATGCAAGCAATCGGTCAACAATTAATTCTCCAAGCTTTTCGGCATCAAGCTTAATTTGATTTAGTGCTGACTTTTTTTGAGAATCTATTTCTCTTCTAGTTTCTTCCCTTGAAGCATTAGCTTCTGCTGTTGCTAAAGCCAATGCTTCACGAAATAGATTGTCGGAATCTGCTTCAGCTTCACTGATAACTGATTGTGCAGACTGACGAGCTTCTTTGAGTTGACTTTTTAAGTCTGCCTCTAGTTGCTCAACCTCTGCAAGTTTCTTTTTAGCCTCTGCAAGACTAGAAACTACATAACCCTCTCTTTCTTCTACGACCTTGCCAACAGGCTTAAAGAAAAGAGTATTTAAGATGAAAGTGAGAATAACAACCTGCACCGCCATAAGCGGAAGAGTTGCATCGAAGTCAAATAGACCTCCTTCACTAGCACCAAACAGAATCAAGCTTGTCATGTGGCAGGATTGCGAGCGCTTTTACAGCGCCTAGAAAAGGTTTGGGGAATTGAAACTAAAAAAGAAAAGTGGCTCAGATTAACCAAATTGAAAACCTTCAATTAAGTAAAAGCCTGAGTTCTTAAATCTTTTCAGCCTGCAAATGGATTGGCAAACAAAAGTACCAATGCAACCACAAGGCCATAAATAGTTAGTGACTCCATGAAAGCGAAGGAAAGGAGCAATGTGCCTCTGATTTTGCCTTCAGCTTCAGGCTGGCGGGCAATGCCCTCAACTGCGCCTTGAGCAGCACTACCCTGACCGATACCAGGGCCAATTGCGCCAAGGCCTACAGCTAAACCTGCTGCAACAACAGAAGCGGCGGTCGTAATGGAATCCATAATTGAGCTAAGGAAGAGAAGCGCTTTCAAAGCGCATAAAGAACTGAAAAAGGGAGTTTATACCTGCGAGGGGTAAATCTCATAGTTAATGAGTATTAGGTCTGAAAGAATTCGGACCTGCTAGCAGGGTGTTTGCCAAAAAATTTATAAAGTTCTGGCAATAAAAGTTAATGGTGCTCTTCCACTGCTTCACCGATGTAGTAAGCAGCAAGAGTTGCAAATATCAAGGCTTGAATAGCACTTGTAAACAAGCCGAGAAACATAACTGGTACTGGTAGGACAAGAGGGACTAGGAATACAAGTACTGCGACAACTAATTCATCCGCCAAAATGTTCCCAAATAAACGGAAAGAAAGTGAAAGAGGCTTAGTAAAGTCTTCTACAATCTTAAAAGGCAGCATAATTGGCGTTGGATGGACGTAATACTCGAAATAACGCAATCCCTTATTACTCAATCCCGCATAGAAGTAAGAAAGTGATACCAAAAGTGCCAAAGCTACGGTGGTATTAATATCCGCTGTTGGCGCACCTAATTCACCACTTGGAAGCTTAATAAATCTCCAAGGGATTAAAGCGCCTCCCCAATTACTGACAAAAATAAATAAGAAAAGAGTGCCAATAAAAGGCATCCAATCCCTATAAACTTTCTCACCAATTTGAGTGCGAGCTAAATCACGAATGTAATCCCATAGGAACTCAAGAAGGTTTTGAACTCCTTTAGGATCTCGTTCCATTTTTTTTGTGCCTACTACAACTAGGGTTAGTAATGCACCTATAAGAATCCAGGAAGTCATAAAAACTTGACCATGAATTCTGATATTGCCTATTTGCCAATAAAGATGTTTACCAACTTCTAATTCGGCAAAAAGTAAATTAAATGGAGATAGACCCATTGTGATTTAAATAAAAATCGAAAAAGCGAACACTTTTCTTTACCTCGCCTTGACCACTTTTGAATAATTTCATTCAGTCTTGCTTGAATCTAGATTCAAGAAGAAAGTGCATTATCAAAGATGGCTTATAAAGGAAAAAACCTAACAAAGAAGGTAATAGCTGTAATTGAGGCAATCTTGTGACAGCCACAAATAGAACTACTGGAACAACTAACTGGACCTTGTTTACCCCTGAAGTGGTTTTCCCAAGTTTCCCAATACTGCGCGAAAGTAAGCGCAAATAAAGCAAACCTGAGAAGGCTCCTATCAGGATACTGAGAGAAACTTTTAAACCACAGAAAATAGCTGTTAGAAAAACTGCTATGGCTGAGATCGTCAAGGTCATAATAAATATGCGTCGCTGAAGCAAAACATATTCACTAGCTAAATCTCCAACATTGTTATTTGGAGATTGCAAGCTTGTTCCTTTCTCTGATGAAGAACTGACTTCCTTGAATTCTTCAGCCAAATAAGACTCTCCTACAGGAGAGCTTTTTGAAGACTTAGAAAGCGAGGAGGCCAGCAAAGGCTCAATGCTCTAAAGGCCCGCGGAATCTACCATGCAGAAGGTATAAAACCTATTAATGAAGTACCAGATTTCTACAAATCAGGTTGTTTGTATAAATAAAGACATGAATTCTCAGCAAATGACAAAGTATTTTTACGTAAAAAACAGAATTGTTAGAAAAAAACGAAGATGACATTGGAAGCAATCATAGAGATCTTAGTGAATCCAAAAGCAATTCTCTAATTTATAGAAGCATTTTCATTATTTCAAATTCATAGCCAAAGTAAAGATATATCAAATGTCTTCGTTTCTTAGCAAAAAGGCTTGGCAAGTAGGATTTTAAACGGCTCAATAGGTAAAAATTATTTACTCACATTTTGAGAAGCCCATCTTTTCAAAAAACTAATTCTGGGTTGCAATGGCCAAAAACTTCATATGCTCATCATGTAAGAAATACATCTCAGCAATCATTCATTGAAAGACTTCTTCCACTTCCTTGGAATCTTTGGCCATCAGAAGCAAGAATATTATTATCTTTAATTATCTTTTGGACCATCGCAGGACTTTTTATTCTTGGTTCAGCGAGCTGGTGGGTCGCGACGAAAGAAATGGGAGATGGTACATACTTTCTTAAAAAACAATTATTATGGGTATTAACAGGCGGTTGCTTTGGTTGGCTAGTCATATCAATAAATCTAAGAAAATGGCTAAAAGTTTCCAAAATTTGTTTAATAATTGGACTTATTTTAGTTGGAGCAACTGTTTTTTTTGGCACCACTATTAATGGTTCATCTAGGTGGTTAATAATAGGCTCTATTCAAATACAACCTTCAGAATTAATAAAACCTTTTGTAATTCTTCAAGCGGCTAATATTTTTGCTCAATGGAAAAGAATAAGCAATCTTCGAAAAACAATTTGGCTATCTCTCTTTGGAATATTACTTTTCCTCATTCTTTTACAGCCTAATTTAAGTACAGCTTCTCTTATAGGGATATTGCTTTGGATGATTGCTCTTTCTTCAGGTATTAAGTTCAGATATCTTTTATCATCTGCCTTCTTAGGTATAAGCCTAGGGTTAGCAAGTATCCATAAATATGAGCATCAAATGAGACGCGTGACCTCTTTTATTAATCCTTGGAAAGACCAACATGATTCTGGTTATCAACTTATACAAAGTCTTTTAGCAATAGGCTCAGGAGGCATGTTTGGAGAAGGATATGGATTATCCACTCAAAAACTTCTTTATCTACCTTTCATTAGCACAGATTTTATTTTCTCAGTCTTTGCAGAAGAGTTTGGCTTCATAGGTTCCTTAATGCTGATTCTATTTCTAGGTTTAGTTGCATTTATCGGATTACGAATCTCCCTAAGATGCACAAATAATTATTCAAAGCTAATAGCAATAGGATGTACTCTGTTGCTTGTAGGGCAATCAATAATGCATCTAGCAGTTACTTCTGGGTCAATGCCAACTACTGGCCTTCCCCTACCAATGGTTAGTTATGGTGGTAACTCGCTTTTATCCAGTCTCATTATAAGCGGCCTGCTTATGCGATGTTCCCTTGAATCAACTGGAGTAATTGGTGGTTTAAAAATTAAAAAGAAACTTGCCTAGATATTATTAATATTAAAGTAAATCCAAAATCACTAAATTCTTATTTTTTCTTTAAATCTTGCTATTTCTGATCTTGCTCAAAACAGTGAGCTAATAATTAGTAATGGGTTAAAAAGTCCTAGCCCACTAACATTTATAATTGTTTTTATTGGTGGACTACTAACTAGTCTAGGCCCATGTTCATTATCGCTATTACCTATAACTATTGCTTATATTAGTGGGTTCAATAAGAAACAAACTCCTTTTCAAAGAAGCCTTACTTTCTGTAGCGGTATTGTTCTCGCACTAGTAACTCTAGGCAGCTTAAGTGGTTTATTTGGAAAAGTTTATGGTCAATTACCATCAAGCTTCAACGTTGTAGTAGCAATAATTGCAATCCTAATGGGTCTAAATCTAATAGGGATTCTAAAGTTGCCACTGCCACAAGGTCCAAATCCTAATTTACTAACAAACAAAGTCCCTTCATCATTGGTCCCTATTGCGGCAGGTTTTACATTTGGATTGGCTTCATCACCTTGCACAACTCCTGTTTTAGCAGTTCTACTTTCTTGGATCACTCAAAGCGGGAGTCCTATTGCTGGAGTTTTTTTACTTGCAAGTTTTGGTTTAGGGCAAATAATTCCTCTTCTTTTAGCAGGAACTGTTGCAGGAACTATTCCGAAAATCCTGGCAATTCGTCCTATTTCACAATGGATTCCAATATTCAGTGGCGTAGTTTTTATTACCATTGGATCTCTAAGTCTATTAGGGCATTGGTTTTAAAATATGAAAATAATTTGGAAAGCTCTGAATTTTTTATCAAGTCTAAAAGTAGCAATATTTCTATTATTTATTATTGCAATCAGTAGTGCTATTGGAACAGCAATCCCTCAAGGAGAGAATGTTGAACTCTACTTAAGAAGGTACCTAGAAAGACCCTGGCTAGGAATCTTAAATGGCGAGGTTTTGTTAAGGCTACAATTCGATCATATATATACTAGTTTTTGGTTCTTAGCTCTTCTTTTCTGGTTGGGTTTAGCATTAATAATCTGTAGCTGGAAAAGGCAATGGCCAGCTCTTAAGTCAGCAATAACTTGGGTATACTATGAAAAACCAAAGCAAATACTAAGATTAGCAATATCAGAAGAGGTAAGTACCAGTAATCCATCTAATGCGATAAGAGAATTAGCAAATTATTTAACAACAAAAGGCTGGCAAATCAAACAAAAAGAATATAGTTTCTCTGCAAGGAAAGGAGTTATTGGAAGGTTTGGTCCACCATTAGTTCACCTAGGGTTAATCTTATTAATGATAGGATCTACTTTGGGTGCAATACAAGGTGAGAAAGTTGAAAGTTTTATATCTAAAGGCAGGTCTATAGATTTAATAAGCCCTAATAAACAGAATAGATTAAGCTTTGAATTACAAGACTTCTATATTGAAAGATCACCTAATGGACAGCCAGAACAATTTACATCTTCTTTAAAATTAATTGATCAATCTGAACCTAATCCTATTTATAAAGAAATAAGTGTAAATCACCCTTTAAGATATAATGGTTTAACAATTTATCAAGCTGACTGGGCTCTTTCTTCCATAACAATAACAATAGGACAAAGCCCTAAGTTACAATTACCCTTAACTTTATTGCCAGAACTAGGTGAACAAGTCTGGGGAGTAGTCTTGCCAGAGATGAAACAAGATGAAGGCCGTATTCTTTTAACTCTTACAAGCGAAGATGGTCCAGTCAAAGCTTTTAATGAAAAAGGTAGGCTAATAGGAATTACCAGAGCAAAAGCAAAGCCTATAAAAATAAATAATTTAGAAATTAATCTGATTGATATATCTCCTAACAGTGGAATACTAATCAAATATGATCCAGGAGTGCCTTTGGTTTATATAGGTTTTGCGATTGCTCTGATTGGAAGCTTGGCTAGCATAATATCTACAAAGTTACTTTGGGCTATCTCTAAGGAGGAGATACAATCCTTATATATAGGTGGGCTTTCAAATAGAGATCTATCAGGCTTCTCAAAAGAATTTCCTACTTTTATCCAAGCAATCTCGAAAAAGGATTTAATTAGTTAACTTATTAGTTCCATGGCTTACATTTATAACAGTATGTACATTACCTCTCGGATTAAAATCTGCTTTAATATTCATCCAAATAGGATTAGAAGCATCAACTAATTTATCAAGTATCTTATTTGCAACCTCTTCATGAGATATTTTAACTTCTCTAAAGCTATTAATATAAAGTTTTAAAGCCTTAAGTTCTAATATTTTTTCACCAGGCTGATAAGTTAATTTTATATTCGCAAAGTCTGGATAGCCTGAGAAAGGACATTTGCAAGTAAATTCTGGAAGTTCAATTGATATCTCATAAATTCTTTGAGGGCTTGGGTTAGGGAAAGAAATCAATTCAGTGCTTGCGATTACTCGCTCTCCATAGAGCTCTGAATTGGTATTTGACTCATGATTTTGCAAGACTTAAGAATTTCAACTAATAGAAAAAATAATTGTTTAAACAGCCAATTGAAAACTTTTACCTCTTATTTTTATAAATAATCTAATTCTGAACCTTCATTTTTTACAAAATAAGAATCTGTAGCATCAATTACAAACGAAAGTCATATGACACCCCCTAATAGAGATACTCAAATGGTTTTTAATGGACATCTGGCTTCTAAGGTCTAAAGAGTGGACTCATATCCGTCCTGCCAGTGTTCACGGAATGCTTTGGCTTCAAACTCATTTTGAGAATGATCATTGGGAAGCTATTTCTTCACACAAAGTTAAGCTCACCAACGCTGAGGCTTTAGAGCTATCTAAAGATGCAAAGTTGGCTGGCTTAAGTCTGAATTGTGTACCAGCAGTTTTCAACAAGAAGAAGTTTTAGCAAAACCTACCTATTATCTAATTAAGCTTTCAAGCACCCTTATGAAAAAAATAGAAGCAATTATCCGTCCTTTCAAATTAGAGGACGTAAAAATTTCTCTTGTAAACGCTGGAATTGTTGGAATGACAGTTAGCGAAGTCAGAGGTTTTGGAAGACAAAAAGGGCAAGTAGAACGCTACAGAGGTTCAGAATTCACAGTAGAGTTCTTACAAAAGCTAAAAGTTGAAGTGGTAGTGGCAGATGATGCAGTTGACACGGTCATAAAAGCCATTGCTGAAGCTGCTAAAACTGGCGAGATTGGAGATGGAAAAATATTTATTTCACCAGTAGACTCTGTTGTTCGCATAAGAACTGGAGAGCTTGATAATTCTGCACTTTAA
>CACPKH010000015.1 GCA_902634515.1 uncultured Prochlorococcus sp.
CCAAGGTGGTTCTGCTTCAAAAGGAGTGTTAAGAAGTAAAAGCCATCTTCCTTGCTGATTTTTTTTTCTAAGGCTTTCTATATCTTGTTTATATGGATTTACACTAAAAGCTGCGAAAAAGCTCCCAATCCAACCTGATGTCATTCCTAATAGTCCGCCAATAACTATTTCTCCAAATGTACCAAAGCCTAGTTTTGAGAATGTGTTTAGATTTGTCATTCCTGAGAAAATTACCCCTGCGATTAATCCAAAAGGCATTAACCATAAAGACATGACTCTTTGCCGATTCCTTTGGGAAATTTTTGGATTCAGCAATTTCACATCATCTATTTCAACCTTTTTTATGAAAAGGTCGCTTTCTTTTCCTTTGGGTATCGCTTCTTTTGGATGAAGTTCCTTTTTTGATGAGGCACTGTTTTTTTTATTTGGTCCTATAAGTTCAAGGCTTATGACAGGCGTTGAAGTCTCTTGAAGCCTTTCGCTAAAGGCATAAGCTTCTCTCTCTTCTTTGAGTACAAGTATTGATATTGCCATTTTTAAGAATTCCTCAATTGTTTAAATTCTGACCCAGATCATTAGAAATCTGATCAGAAACACTTTGCTTATTAAAGTTCATGTAGGCACTTATTAGCCTTAAATGACGAAAGTTTTAGTTTCTGACCCAATCGATCCTGCTGGTATCGACATTCTTAGTCAGGTTGCTCAAGTTGATCAACGATTAGGTCTTTCACTTAATCAGTTGAAGGATATTATTGGCGACTATGACGCTTTGATGATTCGATCTGGCACACAAGTGACTGAAGATGTCATTGCAGTTGCTGAAAGACTTCGAATTATTGGTAGAGCTGGAGTAGGAGTAGACAATGTAGATGTTCCTGCTGCTACTAAACGAGGAGTTTTGGTCGTCAACTCTCCTGGTGGAAATACTATTGCGGCTGCTGAGCATGCCCTTGCTTTGCTTTTTGCACTTTCCCGTCATATCCCTCAGGCCCATTCAAGTATGCATAAGGGGGCTTGGGATAGAAAAAAATTTGTTGGTAATGAACTTTATAAGAAAAAATTAGGAGTAGTTGGGCTTGGAAAAATAGGCTCTCATGTGGCAAAGGTTGCAAATGCATTAGGAATGGAAGTGATTGCTTATGACCCTTTTGTTTCTGCAGATAGAGCTCAACAAATGCAAGTCGTTTTGATGTCTATTCAAAATGTTTTTCAAGAAGCTGATTTTATTACTCTTCATCTTCCTCGAACACCAGAAACTGAAAATCTAGTAGATGCTTCTTTATTGGCAAAAATGAAGCCTTCTGCTCGACTTATAAATTGTGCCAGAGGTGGGATTATCTCTGAGAATGATCTTGCACAAGCTTTGGAATCAAAAGTTATTGCAGGAGCTGCTTTAGATGTATATGCACAAGAGCCTTTGAGTAAAGAATCACCTTTAAGAACTATTGAAGATCGACTGGTACTAACTCCTCATTTAGGAGCCTCGACCGCTGAAGCTCAAGAGAATGTGGCTATAGATGTTGCCGAGCAAATTAGAGATGTCCTTTTAGGATTGCCTGCAAGAAGTGCCGTGAATATTCCTGGTTTAAGTGCTGAAATTATGGATAGTTTAAAACCTCATTTGCAGCTTGCAGAAACTCTTGGCTTATTAGCTAGTCAAATTGCAGGGCCTCATATAAAAAAATTAGAAGTTCGTTTACAAGGAGAATTCGCACAGCACCCTTCTCAGCCATTAGTAGTAGCAACATTAAAGGGATTACTCTCAACTGCTTTGGGTGACAGAATCAACTATGTAAATGCTTCTTTAGAGGCAAAAGGGAGGGGAATTAACATTTTGGAAGTTAAAGATGAATCTAGCCCTGATTTCTCAGGAGGTTCTCTTCAATTAACTACGCTTTCCGATGATGGTAGCCATAGCCTTGCAGGTACAGTTTTCTCTGATGGAGAATTGCGTATTACTAGTATTGATGAATTTCCAGTGAATGTTGCTCCAAGTAGATATATGCTTTTTACAAGACATCGCGATATGCCTGGGATTATTGGTCAACTTGGATCATTATTAGGTTCGCACAATGTAAATATTGCATCAATGCAGGTTGGACGAAGAATAGTCAGAGGAGAAGCCGTAATGGTTCTAAGTATTGATGATCCAATCCCCACCGAACTTTTGACATCAATCCTTGAAATAGAAGGCATTAATGCGGCTCACCCCATTACCTTGTAATGATTCAAAGATTTTGGTGGAGGCTCAAATTAGAAGTTCCTATAGAGCTTGAAGAATCGTTGATTTGGAAATGTGAGCAAGAGTGCATTAAAACTTTTGCTATTGAGCTACTGGAGGGAAATAAAACTAAATTAATCTTTTGGATCTGGTTTCAAGATTCAGAATGGATTGATAAAGATAGATTCAAGTTCTATGAATCTTTAGATCGATTTGCTGAGACTTTTGAAAAAAAATTGCCTCTCCCAATTTGGGAAAAAGTTGATGATGAAGATTGGAGTGCAAGTTGGAAAAGATGTTGGCATCCAGATCCCATTGGAGAAAAACTTTTAATTTTGCCAGCTTGGCTAGATTTACCTGATGTTTTTGCAAAGAGGATCGTTATTAAATTGGATCCTGGAAGTGCTTTTGGCACAGGAAGTCATCAAACTACGAGGCTGTGTTTAGAGGCGCTTGAGAAAATTGAACTGAATGGACTTAGAGTTGCAGATATTGGATGTGGCAGTGGCATTTTAAGCTTGGCAGCTCTTGGATTGGGGGCAAAAGAAGTAAATGCAGTTGATATTGATTCCTTGGCAGTTAGATCTACTCATGAGAATGCTTTGTTGAATGATTTCACTAAAAGAAGACTTAATGTTTCCCTTGGTTCGATTAATGAGCTTCAGAATCAGTTAAATGGATTAAAGGTTGATTTAATCGTTTGCAACATACTTGCACCTGTGATTAAGAGCCTGGCATCTGATTTTAATAAAGTGACTTCTAGAAATGCTAATGCGTTTTTTAGCGGGTTGTTAGTTGACCAGATCCAAGATATAAAAAGCGTACTTGCGGAATATGGATGGCAATTTATTGCTGCTCATGAGCAAGAAAATTGGGCCTTAATTCATCTTTGCAGAGACTGACTCAAGAGGCTTTCATAGATAAGCTTGGCTTATCAATCAATGCTTTTTGATTGGCTTGCATAGTTTTTTTTACATCTTTAAGTCTCTTTTGACCCAATACAGTGTAAAAAGGATTCGTCTAAAGGTAAAAAATTTTACCTTAATTTCCACAAAGTCCCCCTTTCATATCCCATGGCTTCTTACAAGGTCACCCTCGTCAATGCCGGTGAAGGTTTGAATCAGACTATAGAGGTACCTGACGATCAGTACATTCTTGATGCTGCAGAAGAACAAGGAATTGACCTTCCTTATTCATGTAGAGCGGGAGCGTGCTCAACTTGTGCTGGCAAAATCACTGCAGGTAGTGTTGATCAATCTGATCAAAGCTTCTTGGATGATGATCAGCTTGAAGCAGGCTTTGTTCTGACTTGTGTTGCTTATCCAACCTCGGATGTAACTATTACAACTCATGCAGAAGAAGAGCTCTATTGAGCATTAATTCTTTCTGTCTCAGTTGTTAATTTAATACTTGCTAATAGAGCGTTAATCAGCCACCCTCTGTGGGTGGCTTTTTCATGAGGCCGATTGACTGAACATTTTCAATAATTTTGTGAGACCGAACTCAATTTCGAAGGAAAAAATTAGTTCCATCATGCAACATGGCACTGTTCACTCAAGTGTTGGAGGAAATTTTAGTTTTAGGGTTGTTGGACCATGTTGCAGGCTGTTTGATAGAGAGGAGCTCCCTTGGCCTTGTTCACGCTTGGCTTGGAGAAGTAAAGAACCTAGTTGGAGAAGAATAGGGCCTCGATTCGTGCCTGATATAGCTGCTCGACGCTGTCCTTCCTATTCAGTAGAAATTTTGCAACCTGGATCAAAGCCAATTCAAACTACTCTTACTTTCTTCGCTGAGCGCTTTACACCTGTAATGCAAGAATGGTGGTATAGCAGGCATTTTCGTTCAAAGGAACCTTCTAATATTTTGCCATGAGTTCTTTTGATTGTTATATGCTTTTAGTTTGTAGAAAAATAAATGTAGATGAAGATATTAGGTATCATTTGGCATCTTTTGCTCTTTTATCAACGGTTTGCTGAGATACTCTTCACAGAAAGGTTTAATTTCGAATGAATTTTGATTACCACGCAGTTGCCTCAATTTTGCATGCCGCTATTCCATTAGCTGCAGGTGCAGCTGGTGTCGGCTATTACATTTTACGATCTAAGGGAGTAGGTTTTGGTGGATCACACCTTCTAGTTGGTCTTCCTATGTTTGTAGTCGGAGCAGCAGCAGCAGCTTTTTACTATGTAACTGCTCCATAAATTCTCCAACCAAATTTCCATAAAAAAAGGGCTATTAGCCCTTTTTTTATGGAAACTTTTTTGGAAAAAGTTTTTTAGCTTATGCCAGGATTAAATTTGTTCTGCTCTTCAGAGGCTGGAACATAATTCTGATTTAGTCCTCCACATTGAAGGCTTTCAGCTGTTTGGCCTGATGCTCTTTTGCATAATGCTTTTACTTGAGATAAGTCGAGCACAGCATCAGTGAAATCAGTACCATCAATAACTGCTCCATTGAAATTACTTTTCAAAAGTTCAGCACCACTGAAATTTGAATTAGTTAAATCAGCATTGTCAAAACGAGTTGAATAAGCAATCACGTTTTTGAAGTTTGCTCCACTAAGATTGGCATTTTCCAGATTGGATACACTGAAGTAAGAGCCACTTAGATCTGCCCCACTTAAGTCTCTTCCTGAAAGGTCATATTTGACGTATTCAGTGTTCTGAAGATTTTGACCACTAAGACTAGTGTCAAGAGCGTCTACTGAAGATGGATCGCTTGGATAAAGCGCATCTGCAGCAAATGGACTAAAAGTGAGGCCGATAATTATAGGTAACAAGATTAGTAATCTTGAAAGGAACCGTTTCAGAGGAGAAATAAGAGAGACCATTTAGGGCACCAAAGACTTACGGAACTTCCGCATGTGCCTATTCTTTCATGATGTGGGATTAGTGGGCCTAGGTATCACAAACTGTTTCAGGCTTTTCTAAATTAATTTCAAGAAAATCCTTTGCTAGAAGGGTATTAGGGAAAATTTGTTTTGCTTCTTTAAGCAAGTCTTTAGGTGTTAAGGCATTCCCTGGAGCATATCTTGGGCTTAGATGAGTCAGAACAAGCTGCTTTACAGATGCTTCTGCAGCAGTTTGGGCAGCCATAGTTGAAGTTGAATGCTTTCTTTGATAAGCCAAATCCGAATCTTGATGAGCGAAAGTGGCTTCATGAATTAATAAATCAGCTCCTTGTGCTAATTCAATTGCTGATTCAGTGAAAATTGTGTCTGTGCAATAAACGACGCTTTTGCCGGCACGTTTAGGTCCGCAAAATTCTTTCCCATTTATTAATCTCCCATCCTGTAATTGAACTTTCTCTCCACGTTGAAGCTTGGAATAAATAGGACCAGGTGGAATGTTGAATGCTTTTGCTTTCTCAATATCAAAGCGACCAGGCTTAGGCTTTTGATCAACTCTGTATGCAAATGCTGGAACTCTATGAATCAAGGGTATAGAACGAACTGAGAAATCTTCATCTTCAAAAATTATTTTTCTCTCAGCAGCAGCTTTTTCAATGGAATGAATTTGAATTGGATAAGAGATTCGACTTGAGCTGCTTCGCAGTATCCCTTGTAAATAACTGTTTAGTTCCTTTGGACCATATAAGTCTATGCCAGAGCTATTTCCAGCAAGCCCTAGGCTTGCTAAAAGGCCTGGTAAACCATAAATATGATCACCATGCATATGAGTGATAAAAATCCTTCTAAGTTGAGAAGTCCTTAAAGCACTTCGAAGAAATTGATGCTGAGTTCCTTCCCCACAATCAAATAGCCATAATTCTGATCTTTGCGGAAGCCTAAGGGCTACCGCTGAAACATTTCGACTCCTTGTTGGGACGCCTGAGCTTGTTCCTAGAAAAGTAATTTGCAAATTACTAACTTTGTTGATCTAGTTCTGACATTTTTGAGTCTGGCTGTTTTTTGTGAAACTGTCTTCTAAGTAAAATTAGATTGAGAATATTCTATTAATTGATTTTTTTTGAACAAGGGCTTTCTCAAAAGTTTTTTGCTTATTTCAGTTTTGCTGATATGGCCTGTACGACCTTTGCATGCTCAACAAGAGCCTAAAATTAGGATTCTTTTAAAGGATTCAAAAAAACTTTCTTTTAGGTCTGATGGCTCGAAGCCAATTTTTGTGAATGGTTTAAAAGGAACAAGTAAGCAAAAAGTTAAATCGTTAAAGCTTCAAGTTATTAATAGAGAAGTTAGACTTCTTTTGAATGGTTCCTTGCAAAAAACATTTAAACTTTCTTCAAATCTAAACTTGGCATTATCGTCTACAGACTCTCGAGGGATATGGTTTGGGGAAAGGAGATATGCAGGTAAATTACAAATTATCTCCAATGGCAATCAATTAAGAGTTATAAATCATTTAACAATTGAAAAGTATTTGCACAGTGTTGTTGGATCAGAGATGCCTAAATCTTGGCCTATTGAAGCACTTAAGGCTCAAGCTATTGCTGCAAGAACATATGCTCTTAATGAGTTAGAAGATCAAAAGAGTGATTTTGATATTAGGGCAACAGATAGAGACCAGGTTTATTTAGGCATAGAATCAGAGACTAATAAAATCAGAAAAGCAGTGAATAAAACTAGATCACTAGTTTTAGTTTACAAAGGAGATTTAATAGATGCTGTTTTTCACAGCTGCTCAGGGGGTAATACTGAAGAAAGTTCTTTAGTTTGGGGTAAAAAAAGAGACTATCTGACTACTGTCAGAGATTTGAATAGCTCTTCACCTCATTACAATTGGCGGGTAAAATTTACACCAAATAGTCTAAGAGAAGCCTTTCCAGAAACTGGAGGTGTAAATGCTATACGTGTAATTAATCGTTCAGATACAAAGAGAGTTTTAAAAGCTTTAGTTTATGGACCAAAAGGGGAGTCTTTTTATTCAGGCCAAGAAATTAGAAGTCGTTTAAAACTTAAAAGCACATTATTTAATATTAAGATTATTCCTAAAGATAGTAAATCAAATAAAAGAACTTCTTATTTAAAGCCAGATATAGACATACAAAAATTTGATGATTTCGGGTATCCTTTCCCACCTCCTATTAGAGGAACTATTTATGGTCCTAAACTGCCTGCAATTAGGAAAGACGACTATTTACTATTGGCCCAAGGATCAGGCTCTGGTCATGGAGTAGGTATGAGCCAATGGGGTGCTAAAGCGATGGCTAGCAGAGGTTCTAATTATAAGAGAATTCTTTACCATTATTATAAAGGAGTGAAGATAACCCCATTTACTGCTAGTTATTTGCGTTAATTATTTAAAACTAGCCTTTAGCATTAAAAACTACTTTTGGTTTTAAGGTTAATTTTTCTTCCCATTCTCCTATCCCAATAATCTCTTTTTTTTGATCTAATACTAATACAAAATTCTGGGATGATTTCAAATCATATTCGTCTATACAATTAGCTTCTAAATATGTATCTTTTTTGATAATAAGCTTTCTACCCGTTTGCCAGTATTGATTGTCTTTCTCTTGAGTCAACTCAACCCTTGATAAATGCGCTAGTGGAATAATAGGGTTGATTATGCTATTAATTTTTGCAGATTCATTTGCTTCTATATCTTTTATATTGCTTGCTTGCTTCTCATTAAACCCTGAAGACTCTATCCTTCTTAGATTTACTAAAACTGCCCCACAGCCTATTCTTATCCCTAAATCTCTTGCAAGAGATCTGATATATGTCCCTGAAGAACAACTAATATAAAGCTCTAATCTTCCATTTGATTTATCCCAATTTAAAAGTTTTAACCTTTGAATATTGACATTTTTACTAGGCAGTTCAAAAGCTTCTCCTCTCCGTGCTTTTTTATATGCTCTTTCTCCTTTTATATGAACACTGGAGAAGTTTGGCGGGCGTTGTTGAATGGTCCCTCTAAAGCTATCAAGAAACTCATTTAATAATGAAATGTTTAATTGAGGGATCTCTTTCTCTTCAATAATTAATCCTTCTAAGTCATCAGTATTAGTCCTTTTGCCAAGTTCAATTGTTCCTATATATGTTTTTGTAGGTTTTAAGTAAGGAATTAATCTTGTTGCATTACCTATTGCTATAGGTAGAACTCCAGTTACTGATGGGTCCAGAGTACCTGCGTGACCAATCCTTTTTGTTTCAAAAATTCTTCTTAGCTGTTTAACGCAATCATGAGAAGTTATGCCAGCAGGCTTTTCTAGAACTACAAAGCCAAAATGGCGATTCACGAAAATACTCCAAACAGAAGTTAAAGATTATTATGGATAAGCAACTAATTTAAAGTTCAGTTAAATCAGCTAATGAATAGATTGAAGATGGATATAGATGAGTTTCTTGAATCAGGTTTTAACCTGAAGCTACATTTGGCGACATACCTCAATCTTTCTTATGAGGAGTTAGATGTTTATTTGCAGAATAGCCTTAAAGATTTATCTTTATTACATCCTGGAAATTTCAAGCAAGATGAAATAACTGCTTTTTATGAATCAAAGGTTGGAACTCGCCATTTGTTTGAATTAGCAAATTGGCATTTACAGAGTTCTAATTATATTGCTGATACATTGCGCCTCCAGAAAATGTTTGCTCATGGGATGGTATTAGATTTTGGAGGAGGGATAGGAACTCATGCTATTTCCGCAGCATTATTACCAAAAGTCGAGCATGTCTTTTTTGTTGACCTTAATCCTCACAATAGAGAATTTGTTCAGCAACGCGTTAATGAGCTTGGTATTGAGGAATCAATATCAATTCATAGGGATTTAAATGATTTAGAAGGTGTCAAATTTAATACGATTACTTGTTTAGATGTATTAGAGCACCTCCCTGATCCTGCATTACAACTTTTAGATTTCGTAAAAAGGTTGTCTAGTGATTCAATAGCATTAATGAACTGGTATTTTTTTAAAGGATATAATGGTGAATACCCATTCCATATAGATGATAGAGCTTTAGTAGATAAGTTCTTTTTGACTTTGCAGACTAACTTTATCGAGGTGTTTCACCCCCTTTTAATTACTGCTAGAGCCTATAAACCTTTAAAATAAAGGCTTAGTTTAATAAAGCTATATTTATTCTTTTTCTGTTTTTTAGACCTCTCCGAATGGTTTCAAAAGTTACTATTCCATCGAACTTTGCAAATAAGGTATCATCTTTGCCTCTCCCAACATTATTACCGGGGAGGACAGATGTCCCTCTTTGTCTAATAAGGATTGATCCTGCAGTTACTTTTTCTCCTCCAAAAGCTTTTACTCCAAGCCTTTTAGAGTTGGAGTCCCTTCCGTTTCTTGTTGAGCCAGTACCTTTTTTATGTGCCATTGATTTTTAAGAGTTAGAAGAGGTTTTTTGTGAACTTTTACTTACTTTACTTGTTTCAGGCTTCTTTTTGTTATCTATGACTTTTGGGGTTGTTTTTTTTGATGTGGTTTCTGAGGATGACTTTGCTTTAGATTCAGTGGCTGTTTTTTTTGATGTACTTTTTGTAGAAGATTTTGATTTAGTACCAGTTGTTATAGCTTCAACCAAGACTCTAGTTAGTTCCTGTCTATGTCCATTCTTTCTTCGAGTTTTCTTTTTAGGACGCATTTTATATACGATCAGTTTTTTGCCTCTTCTATGTTCAAGTACCTTTAATTTAACCGAAGCACCATTTACATAAGGGCTTCCAATTACTGTTCCTGTCTCGTTATTTAATAACAAAACTTTTTCGATAGAAATAACTTGATCTACATCTGCCTTTATGCGATCAAGGTCATAGTATCGATTAGTTTCTAACCAAAACTGTTTTCCAGATGCCTCAACTATGGCATAACTGCCATTAGTTTTATCTGATGAAGCCTTTGAGCTGTTTTTTTTAGTAGTCATTGATCTAAAGACGTGCGAAGGCTCGGACTAGGAAAATTACTGCTTAGTAAATCGACTTTTGACCGATTAAGCCTGCGACACAATCTGAAAACAAACTAACATCCTCACTGTTTGAGGGGAATTTAGTCAAGATTGAATAGAACATTCGTTAAAGATCCCCCATGAAATTCTTCTCATGACTGCTAGAAAAACCTACATACTTAAGCTTTATGTGGCTGGGAATACTCCTAATTCTATGAGGGCCTTAAAAACGCTTCGTGAAATTTTAGAGAAAGAGTTTAAGGGCGTGTATGCCCTTAAAGTTATTGATGTTTTGAAGAATCCCCAACTTGCCGAGGAAGATAAAATACTAGCCACGCCAACTTTAGCTAAGATTTTGCCTCCTCCAGTTCGAAGAATTATTGGTGACTTATCAGATCGAGAAAGAGTTTTAATAGGATTGGATTTGCTTTATGAGGAGCTCACAGAAAGTGAATGCATTGAATTATTAGGGATAGATGAGCAAAATAGTTAAATGTAATTCTTAATTGAAAGCTAAGGACTTTAGTCCAATATTAAATTTGCCTCTAACTTTTAATTAGATTTTTGCTCTTTAGCAAGCTTACCAAGATTTAAATTCTTTCCAAATGAAAGTTCAAAAGATTCCTACTGGCATTGAAGGTTTTGATGATGTTTGTCAGGGAGGGCTCCCTTCAGGAAGAAGTACTTTAATTAGCGGGACTTCTGGTACAGGCAAGACTATTTTTTCTCTTCAATATTTACACCATGGAATTTGCAATTTTGATGAACCAGGCGTTTTTATTACTTTTGAGGAATCTCCTGCGGATATTATTCGTAATGCAGCAAGCTTTGGTTGGGATTTGCAGAAATTAATTGACCAGAACAAGCTTTTTATTTTAGATGCTTCCCCAGATCCAGATGGTCAAGATGTAGTAGGAAGCTTTGATTTATCTGGTCTTATTGAAAGAATAAGTTATGCAATAAGAAAGTACAAAGCCAAACGGGTCGCTATTGATTCAATTACAGCAGTTTTTCAGCAATATGATGCAATTTATGTTGTTCGGCGCGAAATCTTTAGGCTAATTGCAAGGCTTAAAGAGATAGGAGTAACCACTGTAATGACTACTGAAAGAATTGAAGAGTATGGCCCTATAGCAAGATATGGAGTAGAGGAATTTGTCTCTGATAATGTAGTTCTTCTGAGAAATGTTCTTGAATCAGAGAAAAGACGAAGGACAGTTGAGGTCCTGAAGCTCCGTGGCACAACACATATGAAAGGCGAATTCCCTTTCACCATGGGAAGTCAAGGTGTAAGTGTTTTCCCTTTGGGGGCAATGAGGTTAACGCAGCGTTCATCAAATATTCGAATAAGTTCAGGTGTACCAGATCTTGATGAGATGTGCGGAGGAGGTTATTTCCAGGATTCAATTATTCTTGCTACAGGTGCAACGGGCACTGGAAAAACAATGCTTGTTTCTAAATTTGTAGAAGATGCTTATGTAAATAATGAACGGGCCATCCTTTTTGCTTACGAAGAGTCGCGGGCTCAGTTACTGAGGAATGCAACTAGCTGGGGCATTGATTTTGAGAAAATGGAAAGTGATGGATTATTGAAGATTATTTGTGCTTACCCTGAATCGACAGGTCTTGAGGATCATCTTCAGATTATTAAAACTCAAATCACTCAATTCAAGCCATCAAGAATGGCAATTGATTCACTTTCTGCATTAGCACGTGGCGTAAGCCTTAATGCCTTTAGACAATTTGTAATAGCTATTACTGGTTATGCAAAACAAGAGGAAATAGCTGGATTCTTTACTAATACTGCAGAAGAATTTATGGGAAGTCACTCTATTACAGACTCACATATATCTACTATTACAGATACTATTTTACTGCTTCAATATGTTGAGATTAGAGGCGAGATGGCGCGTGCTATTAATGTTTTTAAGATGAGAGGATCATGGCATGACAAGCGAATTCGAGAGTTTATGATAACAAATAAAGGTCCTAAAATAAAAGACTCATTTACTAATTTTGAACAGATATTTAGTGGTGCACCTCATCGTATATATAGTGATGAAGGCCTCCCAGGCGTTTTCAAAGCTCTTGATAAGGAAGATAAGTAGTGAAGATATCTTTTCAACTTAGCTGTGCTTTAAGTTGCTCTTCTAGCTCTAATGTCTTTCTCTCTGACTCAATTAAAAGTTCATCAGCATCATTTTGTGCTAGTGGTAAATCAAACCAGAATGTTGTACCTGTTTGAGGTTCACTTACTATACGTATATTGCTTCCATGCCTCTCAATAATTCCTTTGACAATTGAAAGTCCTAGTCCAGTCCCGGTCTCAGTATGTACTGCATTTTCAACTCTAAAGAATCGTTCAAAAATATTTAATTGATCATTGTCAGATATTCCACAACCAGTATCTGAAACTTCTATCCTTAATCGTGGTAATGGGGAAATAACTTCACAGTAAGGTGCATCATTATTTGACTTTTGCGAGGCAGCAATACATATGTCAGGCCAAGTATAAACCCTTATAACTATCTTGTCGCCTGGTGAACTGAATTTAAGGGCATTCCCAATTAAATTATCTAGAACTTGTAAAAGAAGGTCCCAGTTTCCAAGTATAAGAGGAGGATTATCTTCAATCTCTTGAGTAATATCTACATTTTTTTCTTTAGTATTAAGTTTATAGTTGCGAAGTGTTTGTTTTATTGCAGGCTCTATGTTTATTTCCTTGAATTCCATTTTATTACCTGTCTCTATCTTTGAAAGATCTAATACATCATTTACCAGTCGAGTTAATCTATCTGTTTCCGAGTTAGCAACTTCTAAAAATTCAACCTTTTCTTCATTGCTTAATTGATCATTAAGGTCATGCAATGTCTCAACATAACTTTTAATATTGAACAAAGGAGTTCTTAACTCATGCGAAACATTGCTTATAAAACGTCTTTGAGCAGCATTAAGCTCAACCTCTCTAGTTAGATCTTGAATTGTTACAGCTATACCTTTTAAATTTGATCCACTAGAGTCTCTGACTGATTGAAGAACTATACGAAGTGTTCTTGCAGGCTCACCTAAGCTGCACCTTAAGTCATCACTTTCTAGAATATTATTGATAACAGATATAATCCTTGGGTGTAAATCATTTGCAATTAACTCTGGCAATTCCTCTATAAGCTCTTTCCCCTCAAGATTGCGTCCTTCCCACCTAAAAAGTCTTCTTGCAGTTGCATTAACTAATACAATTCTCCCCTCCTCATTAAGAAGAATAGCCCCATCAGCCATAGTTGCTATTAGGGATTGTTGCTTTACTTGAGCAGACTTCAACTCTTCAATATTTGCAGCATCATACTCCTCAAGTTGTGAAGCCATTTTATTGAATCCATCAAGTAGTTCACCAAGCTCACCACTCATTGGTAAAGATATTCTTGATTTAAAATTACCTTTGGCTATTTCCCTAACTCCATCGACAAGTTCTTTTACTGGCCTTGTAATAGTTAATGCATTAAATACTGCTCCAATGATAACAAGTACCCATATTGATATAAATACAGCAACAGTTATTTCCCTTGTTAATGCAGCGCTCGCAAGGGCATTCTTGTTTGGGGTTACTCCCAGGGCTAAATTACCTACATAATTTCCTTTAAACATTAGGGCAACAAATACATCTGTAACTTGCCCTTGAGGTGTAAGGTGTTGCCTTACTAAAGGAAATTGAGGATATTGCTTTAATTCGGAAGGAAGTTGAAGTTTTCTTGTTAACTGTAGATCACTATTTGAGTCATTAGGGGTGGCACTAATTGGGATACCTAATTTTACGATTCCTTGCGGGTCAGTAAAAAAAATGTACCTAATGTTTCTACTTGATCTCCAAAACTTCTCTGCAACATTAAAAAGCTCTCTTTCTTGGCCTTTTGCTACTAACTCAGTTACATTGCCAGATAAAAGAAGGCCAAGATCTCTTGCATATCTAGTATCATTCATTCCTGCATCGCGCTGAATAGAGCTTAAGGAAAAGAACGTAATGCCAGACATTAATAAACTTACTACTAATGTTGCAATCGCTAATAGTTTTGTTCTCAGACTAAATTCTGACCACCATATTTTCAATAAATTCCAAGAATTTATTTTTTTCTCATTTTCTTCTTTCTTAGATTCATTTTGATGAATTGATTGCTGTTTAGAATCTTTAGAATTTTTATTAGTCATTAACAAAAATTGTCTTAGTTAGATAGAATTTTTCTAACTTGTTTCCCAATATCTTTTCGATATTGCATACCTTTAAAATTTACTTTCGTAAGTTCTTTATAAGCAAGATTGAATGCTTCGTCAAAGTTTTTTCCTTGAGCCACAACAGATAATACTCTTCCTCCATCAGTTAAAAGTTGACCTTCAGTATTAGTTTTTGTACCTGCATGAAAGATTTGAGTTAAATTGCTTTCATTGAAATTGATTTCAATTGAATCACCTTTTAGAGGGGCCTCAGGGTATCCATTAGAAGCAACGACTATGCAAGCGCTTGCAAGGTTCTTAATAGAAAGATTAGGTGCTTTCTCAAGGCAGCCATTAGCACATGATTGAAGAATTAATGCCAGTTCAGGTCCCATTAGGGGCATTAGTGCTTGGCATTCAGGATCGCCAAAACGACAATTGAATTCAATAACTTTTGGCCCATTGGCAGTGATCATTAAACCCGCATAGAGAACTCCTCGATAATTAATCTGACGTTTTTTTAATTCTTCCAATGTTGGCTCAAGAACTACTTTCTTTATCAGATCTAAATCTTCCTCAGTAATAATTTTGGCTGGTGAATAAGCACCCATCCCCCCTGTATTAGGACCATTGTCTCCATCTAAAAGTCTTTTGTGATCCTGAGCACTTGGCAGTAGTACAAATTTTTCACCATCACAGAGAGCAAAAATAGAGACTTCTGGCCCTTCTAAAACCTCTTCTAGTACAAGCTTTAACCCTGCTTCCCCGAATTTCCCTTTAAACGCCTCTTCAATGGCTTGGGATGACTCTTCAAGTGATTTGCATACAGAAACTCCTTTCCCAGATGCAAGTCCGTCTGCTTTAACTACTAATGGCTGGCCAACTTTTTTTAGGATTTCAAGTGCTTGAGCTTTGTTATTTGCAGTCCAATAATTTGCTGTTGGGATGCCAGCATCTTTCATGAGTTCTTTCGCCCAGTCTTTACTTGCTTCTATTTGGGCACCATTAGCACCCGGACCAAAAACGGATAAACTATTTTGTCTTAACTTATCTGCTAAACCTTCTGCTAGAGGAGCTTCAGGACCGATTACAACCAAATCAATTTGTTTTGTTTTACAAGTTTGAATAATTTTTTCTGTATCGGATGCCTGCAATGCCACTCGCTTGCATAAATCATGATTTTCTGTACCCCCATTTCCAGGGGCAACCAAGACTTCTTTTATTGTTTTATGCTTACTTAAAGCCCATGCAAGGGAATTCTCTCTGCCACCATTGCCAATTACAAGGATTCTTTCTAAAGGAGGCAAGAGCGTTTTATTGGCAAAGGATGTTCTCATTTAGCAATTGATGGTTCAGGAAAAGACTTAGTGATCTGTAAGGCCTATTAAAATTTGAGATCAGTTAATTCTGATGCATTTTTTTTAGTGTTGTGTTTTAATTTAGTCCTTTAATTATTTTTTATTGAGTTTATAGTTTTACTTGCAGCTTTTGCATTTGAGTGAGTATTTTCCATTTGTAGGAGAATTTTAAATCTTTGCATGGAACTACAGCATGGACCACTTTTGTATGAAGGGAAAGCTAAAAAGGTTTTTTCAACTAATAAGTCAGATCAAGTCTTAGTTCATTTCAAGAATGATGCAACTGCTTTTAATGCCCTTAAGCACTCTGAGATAGATGGTAAAGGAAGTTTGAATTGTCAAATTTCAGCAGCTATTTTTGAAATGCTTAAAAAACAAGGAATTCCTAATCATTTCCTTGGTATTGAGAATGAAACTTGGATGCTTGTTCAGAAAGTTGAAATAATTCCTTTAGAAATTGTTGTTCGAAATATTGCTAGTGGTTCTTTATGCAGAGAAACTCCTTTGAAAAATGGTTTTCTTCTTCCATTCCCTCTATTGGAATTCTATTTTAAAGACGATGCTCTTGGAGACCCTCTTCTTACAGAAGCAAGGTTGAAATTACTTGATTTAATTACTACTCAACAAAAAAGTGAGATAGAAAAGCTTGCTCTTGCTGTAAATGACTCATTAAAAAACTTCTTTCAGGGATTAGAGCTTACTCTCGTCGATTTTAAATTGGAAATGGGTTTAAATTGTGCTAGTGAATTAGTTGTGGCAGATGAAATTAGTCCAGATACTTGCAGACTTTGGGATAATCGTTGCGAGGACGAAAATCAGAGAATTCTTGATAAGGATAGGTTTCGCAAGGATCTTGGAGGCTTAACTGAGGCTTATAATGAAGTGCTTAGTCGAATTAAGGGATTATCTTGAAAAGTTCATGCCTATATCTTTATAAACACTAATAAATCATCTTTAGCGGTATTCTTAGTACATACATGGATCAAATCCCTGCCAAAAAATCAATGAGTTTTTATAGAAAAGGTATATATCTTTTGGCATTGACTTTCCCTCTTGCAGTAGTACCTGTGAGTTCGGAACCTCTTAAAGAAAAGATCAATTATAATAATTTTTCTTTATCAACAAATCATTTTCAAATTGCCGAGGGCTCTAAATCTGAAGAAGAAGATTCCTCGGAACCTTTGGTCTTAATTTCTGAGGTTGTCATAAATGGTAT
This sequence comes from uncultured Prochlorococcus sp., assembly GCA_902634515.1. Taxonomy (GTDB): domain Bacteria; phylum Cyanobacteriota; class Cyanobacteriia; order PCC-6307; family Cyanobiaceae; genus AG-363-N16. The sequence goes on from CACPKH010000015.1 coordinate 16,854, forward strand.
TGAGAATCATCCTGATAAAGCTCTTTTAGAAGATGATGCTTATAAAGCAATGACCATTAGACCTGGCAGTAGAGTAACTAAATTAGACGTAAAAAATAATTTACAATCAATATATGCTTCAGGTTGGTTTGAGACTGTGAGCATTGATTCAGTTGATACGCCTTTAGGTGTTCAACTTTCAGTTAATGTTAAACCAAACCCTCCTTTAACAAGAGTTGAGTTTAATAATAAGAATATCAAGTTAACTAATGAAATTGTACAGAAAGTTTTTAAATCAGATTATGGAAAGACTTTAAATCTAAATAAACTTCAGCTTAGGATGAGTCAATTAAGGAAATGGTATTTAGAGGAAGGATATTCTTTAGCAAGAATATCTGGTCCTAATAGAGTAACTTCTCAGGGTGTTATTAGGCTTAATATTGTTGAGGGTATTGTTCACTCAATAGACCTTAAATTTGTAGACGAAGAAGGAAACTCTGTAAGAGAAAATGGAAAACCTATAAGAGGTAAAACAAAAGCTTGGGTTATAAAAAGAGAGCTGAAAACAAAGCCTGGTTCTGTCTTTAATAGAAAGACTCTTGAAGAAGACATTAGAAGACTTTATGGAACATCTTTATTTGGTGATTTAAAAGTAAGCTTAAATCCGGTTGCAGGCTCTCCAGGAAAAGTTTCTATTTTATTAGGAGTTACCGAACAGAGAACTGGTTCTCTAACTGGTGGGCTTGGGTATAGTGGTGCTCAAGGAATGTTTGGCTCTGCTGGTCTTAAAGAATCAAACTTATTCGGTAGATCCTGGACTACAGATTTAAATTTTACTTATGGTGAATACGGCGCATTAATTGGGTTCTCTATTTCTGACCCTTGGATAAAAGGGGATAAACATAGAACTTCTTTTAGAACAAATGTTTTTATAAGCAGAGATCTTCCTCAAGTTTTTAGAAGCACTAGTGGCGCAAAATTCTTAGGAGCTAGTGATTATTATCAAGCTTCAGGCTCATCAGGTTCTTCAAAAGTTTATGATGTTGACTATGAAGTATCTGGAATAGGTGGACCTTTTTATACAGTATCTAATGCGAAATTAAATGCAGATTCAACAAGTTGGTTTGAATATGAGGGTGATTCAATTCTTTTACAAAGGTCAGGAGGAGGTTTTTCTTTTACAAGACCATTAAACGGTGGTGACCCTTTTAAAAAGGCGCCTTGGAATGTAATGCTAGGAATGAATTTTCAAAAGGTAGAACCAATAGATTATGCAGGAGAAGAAAGACCTTATGGTGTTGTAAATAATAAATATAAAGACAACTCAGCAACCAATGATGATGTTGTATGTATTGCTTTTAATTGTGCAACTGAAAATACTTTAGTTAGCATTAGAACAGGTATCTCTAGAAACAAATTAAATGATTCAAGGAATCCAACATCTGGGAACTTTTTTAGTTTTCGTACCGAACAATTCGTTTCTATAGGTGAGAACTCTCCAACCTTTAATAAGGCTCGAGCAAGTTACTCTTATTTTATTCCAAACAAGTGGTTAAAAATTCATAAAGGTTGTAGGCCTAAAAAGGGCCAAAAACTTAATTGTTCTCAAGCTATAGGTTTTCAAATTAAGGCAGCAACCATAGTAGGAGAACTGCCACCTTATGAGGCTTTTTGTTTAGGAGGCTCTAAGTCTGTTAGAGGTTGGACCTCTTGTGATTTGGGAGTTGGCAGAAGTTATGGAGAGGCTTCAGCTGAATATAGATTCCCTATTTGGAAAATGATTTCAGGTAATTTCTTTGTGGATGCAGGAAGTGCTTTTGATTCTCAAAAAGATGTGCCAGGTAAACCAGGGGAGCTTCTTGATAAAAAAGGGTCAGGGGTTTCACCAGGAGCTGGTCTAGGATTTAATACTCCAATAGGCCCACTTAGATTTGAAGCGGCTAATAAAGATTTTGGCGAGGATTGGCGCTATAACATAGGCTTTGGCTGGAAATTCTAGTGGAATGGTTGCCAGAAAATTATGAAGGGTTTTGGACTTTAGTAGGATCTGTTAGTAGAGAAGGCGTTGGGCTGCATTCTGGCAAGACTGTTTCAGTTGAACTTTCTCCTAGCACTAAGGAAGGTTTTCATGTTTCATGGATTAATAATGAAGATTTGCCAATCACTCTCAATCCAAGTCAAGTAATTAATAGCTCGCTTTGTACAAGTTTGAAATTAGGGAAAAAATCTCTTTCAACAGTAGAGCATCTACTTGCGGCTTTAAGCGGGTGCGGGATTACTCATGCAAATATAAAGGTCTCTGGAGAAGAAATTCCTTTGTTGGATGGCTCGGCTATTTGTTGGGTGGAAGCAATTAAAGAAGCTGGAATTAATTCAGTTAGCCAATTAAATAGGAAAAAGAACATTCTCACCAAACCTTTAATTATTAACCAAGGCAATAGTGTTATTGCTGTAACTCCTTCTGACAATTTTAAACTTGTTGGAATAATAGACTTCCCTTACCCAGCAATAGGAGAGCAGACTTTTTCTATAGACTTGTCCCCAAGAAAGTTTGTTGAGGAAATTGCTCCTGCAAGAACTTTTGGGTTTAAAGATCAAATTCAAGCTTTAAGATCTCAAGGTTTAATTAAGGGTGGCAATCTAGAAAACTCTTTGGTATGTGATGGAAATACATGGATAAACCCACCTTTGAGATTCAAAGATGAGCCAGTAAGGCATAAGCTATTGGACTTAATAGGGGACTTAGCATTAGTAGGCTTGCCTAAAGCACAGGTTTTGGTTTACAGAGGTTCCCATGCACTTCATGCAGAATTAGCTTCTGTTCTTCAGCAAGTATGTTCTTTACCAAAATCTTCTCTTGACTAATTCATCTTCTAATTCAGTTGTGCTAACAAATGAGCAAATCATGGGGCTTTTGCCTCATCGTTATCCATTTGCGTTGGTGGATCGAGTGATTGATTATGAACCAGGCAAAACAGCCTTGGCTATTAAGAATGTCACTATTAATGAGCCTCAGTTCCAAGGTCATTTCCCTGGGAGACCTTTAATGCCAGGTGTATTAATAGTGGAGGCAATGGCCCAAGTGGGAGGATTGATTGTTAGGCAAATGCCTGATTTGCCTAAAGGATTATTTGTTTTTGCTGGTATAGATGGTGTGAGATTTCGCAGGCCAGTAGTTCCTGGGGATCAGCTAATGATTCATTGCGAATTAATTAGTGTTAAAAGACAACGTTTTGGCAAAGTTCATGGCGAAGCCAAAGTTGATGGCAAACTGGTTTGTTCTGGCGATTTGATGTTCTCTTTGGTTGATTGATTACATGAGTGAGTTCAGTACATCTCAAAACTTAGTTGCTGAAAGGCCAATTGAGGTTCATCCTTTAGCTGTAGTTGACTCTCGAGCAAAACTTCACCCTGGTGTTGTAATTGGTGCAGGTGTAGTTGTAGGGCCAGAGGTTGAAATAGGAGCCAATACAATTGTTGGGCCAAATGCAGTATTGGATGGGAAATTACGTATAGGTTCTGAAAATAAGATTTTCCCTGGTGCTTGCTTAGGATTAGAACCTCAGGATTTGAAATATAAAGGAGCGCCTACAGAAGTAATTATTGGAGATAAAAATACGATTAGAGAATGTGTAACAGTAAATAGAGCAACCAATGAAGGAGAATGTACAAAAATCGGTAATAGTAGCCTTTTGATGGCTTATACCCATATTGCTCATGGTTGTCAAATTGGGAACAAAGTTGTTATTTCTAATAGTGTTCAAGTAGCTGGAGAAGTGGTTATAGAAGATCAAGCAGTTATTGGAGGTTGCTTAGGGATTCATCAATTTGTTCATATTGGATGTCTTGCCATGATTGGAGGTATGACAAGAGTGGATAGAGATGTACCTCCCTATTGCTTAGCGGAAGGACACCCAGGAAGATTGAGAGGATTAAATCGTGTTGGTATTAGTAGAAAGGGTTTAGAAAGTCAAAAACCAGATGAATTTAGACAATTGGTTGAAATTTGGAATTTAATTTTTAGGTCTGATCATGTTTATTCAAAAGGTTTAGAGCTTGTAAAAGAGAAAGAACTCATGCCAGCAGCTCAAAAACTTTGTAATTTTCTTGAGCTTTCTATTGAAAAGGGTCGTAGGGGACCTATGCCTTTTAAGTGAGTTATGAGATTGTTAATTAGCACTGGAGAAGTCTCCGGAGATTTACAAGGAAGTTTTTTAGTTACGGCTTTAAGAAAAGAAGCATTATTGCAAAAAATCCAATTAGAAATTATTGCAATTGGAGGCTCAAAAATGAAGACTGCAGGAGCAGATTTAATTGCTGATACAACTTCTATTGGTGCAATTGGCTTTTGGGAAGCAATCCCTTATTTGATGCCAACTTTACGTGCTCAGTCTATTGTTGATGGCTTATTAAAAACAAAACCACCAGATGCTTTGGTTTTAATTGACTATATGGGCCCAAATATTCGACTTGGCAATAAAGTAAGAAAAATGTTACCTAATATACCTATTGTTTATTACATAGCTCCTCAAGAATGGGCATGGAGACTAGGAGATAGTGGAACAACAGATTTAATTGGGTTTACAGATAAAATTCTTGCAATATTTAGAGAGGAAGAAAGATTTTATGCTAAGAGAGGTGGAAATGTTTCTTGGGTTGGTCACCCAATGTTAGACAATTTTAAAGTATTACCTGAAAGGGAAAAGGCATGCATGGAATTAGGAGTGGATCCTTTGAATAAAATCGTACTTATGTTTCCAGCTTCTAGGTCACAAGAACTAAGATATTTATTGCCGACTTTAGCTAAAACTGCCTATTTAATGCAGCTAAAAGATCCTTCTATATACTTTATAGTTCCTTCTGGCTTGGAGTCCTTTGAAGAAGATATTCGTAAGATATTAGATAGATATAATGTTGTTGGTAAAGTTATTCCTGCTTCAGAAGTTGATCGATTAAAACCTAGTATGTTCTCTGTTGCAACGCTTGCATTGGGTAAATCGGGAACCATTAATATGGAACTTGCATTGCATTTTATCCCGCAAATTGCTGCTTATAGAGTAAGTAAAATAACTGCTTTTATTGCTAAGAATATTTTGAAGTTTAATGTAGACCATATTTCACCAGTGAACCTTTTGCTAAAAGAAAGATTGATACCTGAGTTTGTCCAGGAAGAGTTTAAGGCAACCAAAGTTGCAGAAATGGCTTTTAATTTATTGGAAGATAATAAATTAAGATCTAGCATAATAAATGGCTACAAAAGACTTTCTAAGGAATTAGGTGAAGCTGGAGTAACTACAAGAGCTGCCAAGCAAATCATAGAATTAATTTCTAAATGAAAAAAATACTTTCTTTTAAAAGAATTCTTTTTATTCTTACACTTATGCTTTTTATTCTTGCGAACCCATCATTTGCTGCAGAATCTAATGAAAAAGCAATCTTTGCAGGAGGATGTTTTTGGTGTTTAGAGCATGATTTAGAAAATGTAGAGGGCATTATTTCTGCTAAGAGTGGTTATACAGGTGGCGACTTAGCTAATCCTAATTATAAGAATCATGTAGGTCATCAAGAAGCTGTGCTTGTTAAATTTGACCCAAAGAAAATCTCTTTTGAGAAACTATTAAGAACTTACTGGCGTAATATCGATCCTTTTGATAATACAGGCCAGTTTTGCGATAAAGGATCTGCATATAAACCAATTATATTTACTTTGAATGACGAACAATTGGAATCCGCTAATTTAAGTATTAGTAAAGCTGCTCAGGAATTGTCTGTTCCAGCTGATGAAATTGCGGTTAAAATAAAATCTGGGGATATTTTTTGGCCAGCAGAAGATTATCATCAGGATTATGCAATAAAAAATAATATAAAATATAATTTTTATAGATATAGTTGTGGTAGGGATAATCGTTTGAATGAGGTTTGGGGAGAAAATAGTCAATCAAGTTCAAACTGGAAGGACTAGGCAAATATTAGATAAACCTTAAATTTTTGAAAAAGACGTATTAAATCTTTAGTTAACTTTTTAAGGCAACGTCTTTGATGCTTGATTAAACCTATTACCCTTTTATTTAAAGTGCAAAGCTTTAATCCATGTATTTATTAATTATAAAAGATGGACTTCTGACTCGGTATATAGGACCTTATTTTACTACCAGGGAAGCCTCAAGTGATTTGCAGAGGGTTCTTTCTAGTTGCTCTAATAGAGCTAATTGGCAAATTCATGCTCTTGAAAAAACATGCTCTAATAAATTTTCAATAAAGGGAAAAAGTAATTTTGAAGGATATCTCCCTAAAGCTTCATGAGCCAAAAATTTATATAGAAATTTTCTCTTTAATTGAATCTACAGCCCCAATCAACTAAGGTCCTGACCCCGAAGCCCGTTGCTCCTGCAGGATTAATGTCTCTGTCCTTATCAGTCCAGCATGTTCCTGCAATATCAATATGAGCCCATTGAATATCTTCTTGAATGAATTCATTTAAGAAAAGTGCTGCTGTGATAGACCCTCCTGCTCTGGGGCCTGTATTTTTTAAATCTGCAAGCATCGATTTCAGACCATCTTTATAAGACTTTTGTAAGGGCATGCGCCACAAAGCTTCGCCACATGATTCAGAAGATTTTTTTAGCTCTTCCCAAAGTTGATCACTATTTGTCCAAAGTCCAGCAATTTCTTCTCCTAAAGCGATTACGCAGGCTCCGGTAAGAGTTGCTAAATCAACAATTGCATCTGGCTTTAATTCACATGCATATATCAAGGCATCTGCGAGAGTTAATCTACCTTCTGCATCAGTATTATTTATTTCAATAGTTGTTCCATTTGAAGCTTTGACTATATCCCCTGGATGTACTGCTGATCCATTGACCATATTTTCACAAGTCGCAACTAAAAAATGTATTTCTACTCCAATGGGTTTAATTTCAGCGATTGCTCTTGCAGCTCCAATAACGGCAGCACTGCCACCCATGTCATATTTCATCATTTCTATTTGAGAAGCTCCGACTTTTAAGTTGTAACCACCTGAGTCAAAAGTTAGTCCTTTCCCTACCATTGCAATTCTTTTTTTTATTTCTCCTTTGGGCTTATAAGTTAAATGAATAAACTTTGGATCCATGTCAGACCCTTGAGATACTGCCAAGAATGCTCCCATGCCTTTTGCTAAACAGTCTTTTCTTTCAAGAATTTTGCAGCCAAGATTAAATTCATTAGATATTTCTTTGGCTTTATTTGCTAATGCTGAAGGCGTAAGACTATTTGGAGGCGCTCCTACAAGTTCGCGTGCCAGTTCTACTCCAGCACATGTAGGGCTTATTTCACTAATTGATTCCTTAGCAGTCTCAGAAATGCCTATTAGTTCAACATGGTCTGGATATTGCTGTGGTTTTGGATCACTTAAAAATCTAAGGTCTTTAAAGATAGATAGGCGTAAAGCCTCGCCAACTACCTTTGCTGCTTTCTTTTGATCAAATTCTTTCCATGGGAAGTGAATTCCAATCCCATCAGAATGTCCACGACTTTCTTTAAAGCCTAGAGCTGAACCTTTGCGAATCTCATTTAGTGAAAGGTCTTTAGTCTTTCCTAGGCCTATTAAAACCAGCTTTTCAATTTTGCTTTCTGCCAGATCAAAATTACATACCTGCCCAGATTTGGCTAAAAATTCTCTCTCTTTAATTTTTTTATTTAAGGATTCTGGATTTAACTTTTTCCCTAAAATAGTTAGTTGGGCTTCAAGATCTTCTTCCAAAATTCCTAGGATTAGGATCGATCCTGACCATGTAGAAAGATCATTGGGATTGAGGGAAAGCTTCATTATCAATTAATAAATGGTGAGTTTAGAAATGTTTTTCTCAGTAATGAGTTTGGGTCGTAAAAGGAGTAGACCAACGGTTTCGTGTTTCTTTGTTAAAAGGCGGAAGCCAATGTTGTATTAGCTCCTGTTCTAATTTACGCCTTGGCTTTGTGTCTTTTGGTACGTCAATCCAAAAACGGATACTTAGCTGAGTAGCTAATCCCGCTTTCTTAAATGCTTCTTCATATGCCATAAGGTAATTTTTGCAATCATGCTCACCTTTCCAACGCTTATCAGCAGCAAGAGTTTCACCTATATAAAGAAGTAAGTGAGATTCAAGATTGATAGGTTTATCCATAACAATATAAATTGCTGGTCCCTGATGAGTACTAATGGGCCAGCGCCAAAAATTTAATGGTAATGGAGTTAATTTTAGTGGGTTAAGAGACTTTACAGAAGATCTAAGATCCCTTTTGAAGAAAGAACCTTGAGCTTGATCAGTGTATTTTTCTTTAAATAGTTTGCTTTGATAGGTTTGAACTTTCTTTTGCCAATTCTCAAGGATTTCTTTTGTTAAAGAAAGTTCTTTCTTTAATTGATTCTCACAAGATAAATCAACCCCAGAAAAAAGTTCCCCTTGCATTTGATTGCCATTCATTCATTTGTGCTTTTGAGGGAAAGTATAGGAAATCATTTGATCTTTTAAGGATAATAAGTTTTTAGCTTTTATTATTTCTAATTTCAATGATTTGGTAACTCCTCTTTGGCAAGAGATATTGAGAAGCTAAGAAAAAATAAATCTTTTGATCAAATTCAATAATAAGATCTCTTTGCATGTTACTAAGTATGGTTTGTTAATTATTTAACGAGAAGTATTCGACATAGTGGAATGGATGCGATTCCTTTTTGAGCCAAGAATAAGAGCAATTATCCATTATTGGGTTTTGATTATTGCTAACGGCAATCCCTACTTGTTAGAACAATTCAGATAGAATAAAAACATATATAATTTTAATATAATTCCCTATAAGGTCTTTTGAAAATTTGTCTTGTTCAATACTCATATACCTTTTATTATTGAGGATACAAGACAAGGGAAAGAAATTAAACTTGATCCATGAACTTTTTTGAATCTGACATTGTTCAAGAGGAGGCGAAGAAACTCTTTTCTGATTACCAGAATTTGATGAAGTTGGGAGCTGAATATGGAAAGTTTGATAGAGAAGGGAAAAAGAAGTTTATTAGTACAATGGAAGACCTTATGGGTAGATATAAGGTCTTTATGAAGCGATTTGAACTTTCAGAGGACTTTCAAGCAAAAATGACAGTAGAGCAACTACGAACTCAACTAAGTCAATTTGGAATTACTCCTGAGCAAATGTTCTCACAAATGAATATGACTTTAGAGAGAATGAAATCACAATTAGATCAGTCTTCAACTTAGTTAGAAGTTTTAGCTATCTACTTTTTGTTTATACACATGAAATATCCACATGCTAGATGAATTAATTAATTTTCCTGATTGGCTTAAAAGAGGAACAGTTGATTTGTTCCCCTTGGCTCATGTACCTGACCCAGATCAGAATCTGAATGAACGGTTAAGGGAATCAGCCAAAAATAAAAAACCTTTGCGAATTAAATTGGGAATTGATCCCACAGGTTCAGATATTCATTTGGGCCATAGCATACTTTTTCGCAAATTGAGGTCTTTTCAGGATGCAGGCCATGTAGCTGTTCTTATTATTGGGGACTTCACAGCTCAAATAGGCGACCCTACTGGCAAAAGTAAAACCAGACAACAACTGTCTCCAGAGGAAGTGGAGAGGAACTCAACTGATTATTTAGAACAACTTGGATATGGCAAATCTAAAGAGACATCCTTATTGGATTTTCATACTGAAGGACGTTTGGAGATTCGTCGCAATAGCGAATGGCTCAAGAATTTTGACATAACGAAAGTTATAAACCTGATGAGCAATACAACCGTTGGCCAGATGTTGGCAAAAGAAGATTTTGCTAATCGCTATGCATCTGGCACGCCTATCTCTTTGCATGAGTTTCTATATCCACTTCTTCAAGGATATGACTCAGTTGCAGTAGAGGCGGATATTGAACTTGGGGGAACAGATCAAAAATTTAATGTGGCAATGGGACGTGATATGCAACGACTATTCGGAAAGCGACCTCAATTTGGATTATTACTTCCAATTCTTATAGGACTTGATGGCCTTCAAAAAATGAGTAAAAGCCTTGGGAATATTGTTGCTTTGAAAGATGATGCTCTGTCTATGTATTCAAAACTTGAAAAAGTTCCTGATAATCTTGTTGATAGCTACTTGACATTGCTGACAGGGATTGATTTGACAACACTTCCTGTTGATCTGAGAGAGAAGCAAAAGTTAATGGCATTGATGGTTACCTCAAAATTTCATGGATTAACTGCTGCAAAAGCTGCCCAAGAGAATTCTTCTAAGCTTGTTTTAAACTTTCAACATTCTATTTCTGATTTACCAGAGGCGTCAATAGCAAATATTGACTTTCCAGTGAAGGCATTTTATTTGATAAGTGCACTTGGGCTATGCCCAAGTAGTAGTGAAGCCAGGAGACAAATTAAAGGTGGAGGTATTCGTTTGGATGGAGAAAAGATTCTTGACCCAAACATAGAATTTTTAGATGAAGCAGCTCTTTTAGGCAAGGTATTGCAGTTGGGAAAGAAAACTTTCAAACGCATCATCAACTAAAACAATTTTTGAGCTAACTAAATGTCTTTTTCTAATCCGGCTGACAAAATAATCCTTGCACTAGATGGTATGGATAAGCAAGAAGTTTTCTCTTTGCTTTCTAATCTCCCTGAATTGAAATGGGTAAAAGTTGGGCTTGAACTTTTTACTCTTGCTGGCCCTGAAATATTAGTGGAATTGCAAGAACTTGGTAAAAGAATTTTCCTTGATCTTAAATTTCATGATATTCCTACAACAATGGAACATGCTTGCTTTCAAGCAGCTAGATCCAGGGCAGAATTAATAACTGTTCATGCATGTGCTGGTCATGATGCATTGGTAAAGGCAAATGAAGGAGCAAAGAGAGGAGCGCAAGAAGTAGGTATGCCTTCTCCTACCTTGTTAGCAGTAACTGTCCTGACAAGTTGGTCATCTTCAAATTTTGAATCTCAACTTGGGTTAAACCAAACTATTAATGAAAGAGTTCAATATTTGGCTCAATTAGCTTTTAATACAGGAATGGGGGGTTGTGTTTGTTCACCACTAGAAATAAGAAATCTGCGAATTAAATTTCCTAAACCCTTTGAGTTGATAACTCCTGGGATTAGATTCTCTGATAGCTCCTTAGATGATCAAGAAAGAGTAATGTCACCATTAGAAGCACTGCGATCAGGAGCTTCTAAGATTGTGTTAGGTAGAATTATTACAAAAGCTTCAAACCCCCGAGAGGTTTTTAAAAGAGTATGTGATGACTTGGAAATGATTTAACTTTTTTGTCCGATTTTTGGCTCCTTTCCACTAAGTAGGCGTTGTATATTTGCTCTATGTCTCCATAAAACTAATAGCATCGCGACACTACTTACAAATAGATATGCAATAGAAAATTCTTCTTTGCGAAAACTTAAAAACATAAGTAGAGGCAGTGAAGATGCTGCACATATACTTGAAAAAGATACAATTCGAGTAGCACTTAAGGCGGTTAAGAAAATGCCTAATGAAGCAAGACCAACTTGCCAAGACATTCCTAGGAAAATGCCTAAACCTGTAGCTACTGCTTTGCCACCTTTCCATCTAAGCCAGATTGGCCAGATATGACCTGCCAAAGCTGCAGTCCCTGCAGCAACTTGGAACGAATCTTCTAAGAAAAGATTTTTAGCAAGTATTACTGAGGCAATACCTTTAAAGACATCTATAAAAAATACAGCTAAGGCTGCTCGCTTCCCGACATGTCTTAAAACATTTGTTGCACCTGTAGAACCAGATCCCATTTCGCGCAAGTCAATGCCAGAGATCCATTTGCCTGCAAGGTATCCGCTGGGAATAGATCCAAGCAGATAAGCGATCAATAAGCAGGCTATGGTAATAATAAGACTTGAAAATTCCATTAAATAATTTCTTCTTCGAGATAGATTTCTTGTGGACTTGCCACGAATGCTAGCCAAATTGGAAATTGAAGGACAGGAATTTCAATAACATTTTCTGCAGCATCAATCAGGATTAATGGGACTTCATCTCTTTCCTCTAATCTGTCGGCTTTCTCAATTAGACCATCAGCTCTTTCGAAAAGGACTATTCCACTATTAGGGCCAAAATCTTCTCTACTTAGCCCTAGAGCATCTTGAAGCCCTCTACGCCATTCGCCTAAGCGCTCAGGTTGACTAGCTAAAATTAAGACTTGAAATCGATCTCCATACAATTCTCCTAAGATAGAAATCAATGCTGCTGAAACTAAAATATTTTTTGACCGATTGCCTCGGCTTGGCTGAGCTCCTCTCCCACCCATACAAAAAAACCAATCTTCAAGTAGCTCAGAATCTGCTTTTTCTAGACTTCTTCTTAATTTCCACGGATCAGCATAAAAGTCTGGTTCTCCTAGAAATTGTTGAAGACAATCACGAATTAAATCTTCATCAGGTTTAAAGGTCTCTGATACTGCAGGGATAGTTTCAATTGACTCTGAATTATTGGATTTTTCGTTTTTATCTAGAGGAGAAGGAGATATGACTACTGGCTGTGAGACTAGTTCTAGTTGTTCAGCTGATTGAGTGAGGTCTTTTAACGCTCCTGTTAAATAGTCTTGAAACCCTTTCACCCGTCTAGCCATTTCGTCAGATTGCCCTGCAAAGGAGTCTTTTAACTCTTTCTCTATTTGAGACTTTCTTTCAGAAAGTTCCTGAATTTCTTTCTTTAATTCGGAACGCTTGCAAAGAAGTTCTTCTAACGCAATTTCGACGATTGGATTGATTTTTGAAAATGACTGATCAGCTTCTTTTTGACTAGTTTCTTTTTTGCTTTTTTCATTAGCATTAATATTGCTCTTGCTCGTATCTTCACTTTCGAATGGATTTTTGGATTGAGGGAGATCAGATTTAGTCATTAAATATTTTTAGTGAAGACTAATTGTTAGAAGAATTGTTTGGTGTGCTTGTTCCCTTTATTTGAAGATCTCCTACACGTGATTTTAATTCCTTTTCAAGCATTTCTGGATCAAAAAGAATCGGTAAAAGATGAGGGCTTACTTTCTCTCTGAAATAAAGAAGCCCTGG
>CACPKH010000016.1 GCA_902634515.1 uncultured Prochlorococcus sp.
AATAATCAATGTAGGAATATTGTTTATAGCAGTAGTGCAACTGTTTATGACCCAGAAGAAAAGTCTCCACTTACAGAGAACTCATTTACAAAACCTATAAATCCATATGGAAAAACTAAGTATTCAAATGAAATACTCTTGAAAGATATTTTTACCAGTAATTCTGATAAATGGAAGATAGCAATTTTAAGATATTTCAACCCTATAGGATCTCATCCTTCGGGGAAGATAGGAGAATCGACAATTGGCTTGCCAAACAATCTTTTCCCTTATATTTGTCAAGTAGCTCAAGGTAAAATACAAGAATTGAAGATTTATGGCGATAATTGGCCTACTAAGGATGGAACTGCAGTTAGAGATTATGTTCATGTTATGGATTTATCTGAAGGACATTTAGCTGCTTTAGAGTGTTTGTTTTCTGAAGATCCGCAGATCCTTACAATTAATCTTGGAACTGGAAAGGGAACAACTGTTCTTGAACTTGTACAGACTTTCCAAAAAGTTAACCAATCTAAATTCAAATATGTTTTTACTAAAAGGAGAGCGGGCGATTGTGCAGTTTTATTTGCAAATATTGAGTTAGCAAAATCACGCTTAAATTGGTTCCCAAGGAACAATCTCGATGACATGTGCCGCGATGGATGGTTGTGGCAATGCAATAATCCAAAGGGATATTGTTAGAATTTAAATTTATTAAATAATATATTGTCTTTCTCAGAGATCAATGCTTTAACTCCAGCTAATAATACCCAGCAAACGAAACGAATTCTAATATCAAAATATTGTATATCAAATAAGTGAGATATAAGCATTATTAATGATGCTGTTACCCATGCTTTGTCAAATAAATCTTGTTCTAAAAACCTTCTTTTTATAGAGTCTTTCTTATATATTTTTTTTAATCCAAGAAATATCAAAATTAATACAGAAACTGAAAGTATTAGCGCTGTTGGAATCCCATAATTTATTGCTAATTCCAAAGGTATATTGTGGGAATGTTGCATACACTCAAGCCCCGGTGCACACCTTTTTGTTGCTATTTCCAGCATTGGGAAAACTGATCCTCCAAAACCAAAAAATGGTTTTTCAGATATATAAATTATGGCATTTTTCCAAATATCAACTCTTGGGTCAGAAATTAAAATGTTCAGATTGAAATTATTGATTACTTTGGATGGTGCAATTAATTGAATTAGATTGAGTGGACTTTCAAATAAAGTTGAAGAGATCACTATCGCTGATATCGCAGAGAATAATGCTAAAATAATACGTTTAGAACCTAGCATTATTCCTAAACATATTATTAAACCCAGCCATGCATTTCTTGAATTAGTTAAGATAATTGCTGCTATTATCGATATATTGATCAATAAAATAATTAAGAATTTTATTGGATTTAATTTTTTCTGAGCAATACTTGCTAATGCGAAAGGAAGTACCATTGTTAATAAACCTCCTGCATAGTTTGGATTATTAAATAAACCAGTTAAACCTCCTTCGTTTGCTATTGGCCTTTGATACCAAATAATAAGTCCATTGAATATATCTAATGGCCCATGCCAATTGAACCAATACTGACCGAAACCACTAATTAGTACAGGTATAGAGCCACTAATTAATGCAAAAGCACATAACCTTCTGTTATCTTTTGAAGTTAAGTAAGGTTGAATGAACCAGAAACATAAGAAAAAAGGTATCCAATTTAGTAAATCTATCCAAATTGATAATGATATATTAGGATCAGGATTTATTAGGTATTTTGAATCATAGTTTTTAAATACAGCCAACAATGAACTGAATACCATAAGTAAACTAGTTATTATTAATGGGTAATTCCAAAAATCTTTTAAATATTTACTTTTGTTTTTTAATATGCTTGAAATTATCGATGGTAATAGGAAAAATACTGATATGGCTGGTGCTGAAGGTAGTAAGAAAGTTCCTATCAGAAAGAACCTTAGACCCATTTTCTTGGAAAAAACAAATGTCCCTAGTAAGTTATTTTGGATAAATTTCATAGAGTATTGTCTTCATATATATTTTGCCTAAATAAATTCCCTAGGTCTAGTTTCTGGGTAAGTTTGGACATCCTTTTAAAATATATAATTTTCTAAAGTAAACAGCAGTCTGTATTCTCGTGTAGAAGAATTTTAGATCTACATCTTAATTGAGATAGATTTTCATTAGTTTCTTTGAATTTAGTTTAATTAGAAAATGCTTGTGCTGCCAGGCTTTAGGAAACGCTCCGTTCAGGATTCGAACCTGAGACCCACTGCTTAGAAGGCAGTTGCTCTATCCAGCTGAGCTAACGGAGCTTGAATTAATACTAGTATTAGCAAAAAGATGCCAAAATATGTATGGCATTTTTTGAAAAATAGTTATTTCGTGGCAACCAGGTTCACTAAAGCACGGCAGGAAGAGATTTTATCAGGCTTTCGTCTAGGAAAGTCTTTTAGCATTCTCTCAAAAGAGTTTGGCTGTACTCCTGCCACGGTAACAAGGATTGTAAAGAGTTTGATATCTAATGATGAATTCCTAGAGGTTAAGAAAGCAAGAAAAAAACATTCTAAAAGTAAATCAATTAATAGTTCAACCAATTTTGAGAGAAAAGATAATTTATCATCTGAACTTCAAGAAGACTTTGCTCTTTCTCAAGACTCAATAAAAGAGGAATATACAGATGATTCTGATTTAGACTCCTCTATAGATGAAGATTTGGCTGAATCAGTCCCTGACTTTCAGCAAGGAGAAGATCAATTCCCTGAACTTATTCCTTTAATTACTGATTTTGAGTGGAAAGAGCAGCAAGAAGTTGCCTGTCAGCCCTTTTCTATTGAATTGCTACCAACTACTGTATTTATGTTAGTAGATAAGACAGTCGAATTAGAGTCTAAGCCTCTTAAAGATTTCTCTCAATGGAGTTTCTTGCCTGATAAAGATCAAGATCGCCTTGCAATTGTTTTATATTCAAATCAACGTTCTGCTAAACGGAGTTGTTCAAGGAATCAAAGAGTCCTAAAAATTCCAGACTCTTCAATATTTCAAGTTACTATGTCTCATTTAGTTTCTAAAGGAATCACTAGATTGATATTGGACGATTCTTTAATATCAATTGATGATTAAAATATAATAAATATATTAATTTAATTTTCTGATGAGATTAATAATGCAGATGTGCTCCCTCCACTTACTAAACCCAAGGTAATTGATAAACCTAATATAAAACCATTTGGGTAAGGCGGAGTTGAAGAAAAACCTAAGTTAATTGAACTCCTACTGTTTAGATTTTGTGTGCCTAGGCATAGAACAAAAAGTATTAATCCAGCATTGGAGATAGTTAATAATAGAAGTAGTATTTTTTTAACCATTAATCTTCAACTGTTTCTTTGGATAGGCTATCAGAAGAGCTGCTTTTATGTAATAAAGAATAAAGTAATCTTTTTGAGCATCCTGTTTCTATTGCAACTTTCTTTGCTGCAATACTATAACTATATCCATTATTTATCAGTTTTTTCATTTTATATAGTAATTCAGAGTCTTCATCTACTTGTGAATCTTCTATATGGTGATTCCCTCCAAGAACAATAGTAAACTCTCCTTTAGGTTCATTGCTTTTAAAATAATTTATTGCGCTATCAATTGTAGGGCCTATAAACTCTTCATGTAATTTAGTTAGTTCTCTTGCCACTTGTATCGGACGCTCATTCCCACAAGCTTTGCCTAATTCCTCTAAAAGTTTAATTAGCTTATAAGGTGATTCATATAAAAGAGTTGTCCTTTCTTGTTTTGCAATTTTTGAGATAGCTATAGCGCGATCTTTTTTCTTTGAAGGAAGGAACCCTTCAAAGGAAAATTTATTTGAAGGGAGGCCACTTGCTACCAATGCGGTTAGTGCAGCACAAGGACCAGGTATGCAAATTACTTTTATTCCTAATTGCTTTGCAGCTAAAACTAATTCTTCTCCAGGATCACTAATACCTGGCAAACCAGCATCACTAATGAGAGCAATGCTTTTTCCTGCTTCTAGAATTTTTAATAATTCTCCCAACCTTTTTTTAGTGTTGTGCTTGTGAAAGCTTTTTAAAGAAGCCTTTATATCTAACTTCTTCAGAAAAATCCCACTGCGCCTTGTATCTTCACATGCAATTAAAGAAACTTTTGAAAGAATATATTTTGCCCTTTTAGATAAATCTGACATATTACCTATTGGAGTCGCCACTATATAAAGAGAGCCTGAGATTGGCTCGAGAAAATCTTTTGAATTGTTTTTATCTTCTGAATTGATCATGAATAGTAATTTCTCACTCCCTGAAGGAGTTGCTTTAAAGGAACTTTTAGAAATGATGAGAAATCTTGCCTGGGGCGCTGCAGACATTTTGAAAGCTTATGCAAGGGGAGAACAGCCTCCTTTTGGATTTTCAAGACCTTTTAAAGTTGATAATTCTGATAAAGGACCAGTCTCGACTGCAGACCTTGCAGTTAATGAATGGCTTCTTGATGGATTCTCATCGAAATTTAAAGATGTTGATTGGTTGGTAATTAGTGAGGAATCGGTTTCCAAAAAGCTTAAAGAAGAAAATCTTCTTTCCTCAGATTGGTTGTGGCTTATTGATCCTCTTGATGGAACTAAAGATTTTATTCAGGGTACTGGAGATTACGCAGTTCATATCGGATTGCTATATAAAGGTTCTCCCTTGTTTGGAGTAGTTTTAGTACCTGAATCAGATGAACTTTGGTTTGGCGGGATTGGAATTGGTGCTTGGTGTGAAAATCGTCTTAGGAAAAGGACTAATGTTAATTTTGGGAATCGTCGAGAATTGTCTGAGTTGATTCTTATTTCTAGTAGAAATCATAGAGACAATAAATTAGAAAAGTTATTTAATGAATTTCCATTAGGTGAGAAGAAAATTAGAGGAAGTGTAGGTTGTAAAGTCGTTTCAATTTTGAAAGGGGATGCAGACTTTTATGTTTCTCTTTCAGGTGAGACTTCCCCAAAAGATTGGGATATGGCTGCTCCTCAAGCTTTGTTATTAGCTGCAGGAGGAAGTTTTACGCATGCTAATTGTCAGCCATTAACCTATGAGGCATATGACTTTTCCCAAAAGGGTTGCTTGGTTGCTAGCAATGGCAAAAATCACAAGGCTATTTGTGATTCATTGCAAGAGAGACTCTTAAAATTAAATCTAAATTAAATGAGTTATTTATAAATTTGCTTTACATCAAAGGGGCTACAGGAGTAGGAGTTGGCTGAGGATAGTTCATAGTATCTCCGTTTTGAGGTATTCCTCTTAAGGTCAAATTAATTCGACCTCTATTATCTATTTCTCTAACTCTTACAGTAACTTCATCGCCAACTTTCACTACATCTTCAACTTTTTCAACTCTTGCTTCAGATAATTGAGAAATATGAATCATTCCTTCTTTACCGGGCAAAATCTCAACAAATGCTCCTATTGGAATAATTCTTGTGATTACCCCTTTAAACACCTCACCTTCATGAACTTTTCTTGTTAAACCTTCAATAATTTTCTGAGCATCTTCTGCAGCTACTCCATCATGAGAAGCAATCGTTACAATTCCACCGTCTTCAATATCAATTTTTGTATTTGTCCTTTCTGTAATTCCTTTAATAGTTCTTCCTCCTGGCCCAATAACTGTACCAATTAATTCTGGATCAATCCTAAAACTTAGAAGTCTTGGTGCATGAGGAGATAATGCTTCTCTTGGCTTATCAATAGCATCTGTCATCTTTCCTAGAATATTAACTCTTGCAGGCTTGGCTTGATTTATAGCCTCACCAATAGTTTTTATTGGCAGCCCAGTTATTTTCATGTCCATTTGTAGAGCTGTTATGCCTTTTTCGGTCCCAGCCACTTTGAAGTCCATATCTCCTAGGAAATCTTCAATTCCTTGAATATCAGTCAGTATTCTTATCTCTTTTCCTTCTTTGATCAGTCCCATAGCGGCTCCACTGACTGGAGATGTAAGAGGGACACCAGCATCAAGAAGAGCAAGAGTGCTTCCACACACAGATCCCATGGAGGTGGAACCGTTAGAGCTAAGGACCTCACTAACGACTCTAAGTACGTAAGGGAAAGACTCTTTAGGAGGAAGTACTGGCATCAAAGCTCTTTCTGCTAGTGCGCCATGACCTACCTCTCTTCTGCCAGGCGTGCGCATAGGCCTAGTTTCACCAACTGAGTATGGAGGGAAATTGTAATGGTGTATATAAGTTTTATCTGTGCTTGGGTTTAAATCATCCATTTCCTGCGCATCACTAGGAGTCCCTAATGTTGCTGTTGAAAGAACTTGAGTTAGACCTCTTTGAAATAGACCTGAACCATGGACACGCTTTGGAAGTATCCCAACTTCAGCATCAATTTTCCTTATTTCATCTAAAGATCTTCCATCTACTCTTTTCCCATCTTTAATTATTTGCTCTCTCATAAGCTTTTTAGTCAAGGACTTAAAGCTTGAACCTAGTAACTTAGAATTAGCAGTTACTGCTTTTTTGACTGCATTATCTTCCTTTAGAGAATCTATCTTTTCAGAACAGTTTGATTTTATTTCTTCAAGTTTAATATCTCTGTCTTCTTTTGAAAGATCAAACTGCTTTAGCAAATCACTGATTGATTTCTTTGCATTCTTTTCTAAATAAGCAGGTATTGTTTCATCAATAGATTGTTCTTCAGGGATAACTTGATCTATTTTGTTTTCTTTGAGAATTTCCTTTTGCGCATTAATTAATTCTGTTACTGCTTCATAGCCGAAGTCAATTGCTTCAATTACATCTTGCTCTGAAAGTTGATTCGCTCCAGCTTCTACCATTACAACTCCATCAGGAGTGCCAGCTACAACTAAATCAAGATCTCCTCTCTCTATTTCTCTAAAACTTGGGTTTAATACAAAATCATCACCAAGCAAGCCAACTCTTACAGAAGCCATCGGTCCGTAAAAGGGTATCTCTGCCATTAGTGTTGCCATTGATGCCCCAGTGACTGCCAGAACATCAGCAGGAACCCTTTCATCTAAAGAAAGGCATGTAGCAACTATTTGTATATCGTCTCTCATCCAGGATGGAAACAAAGGGCGAATTGGCCTATCAATTAACCTTGATATGAGTGTCGCTCTTTCAGGAGGGCGCCCTTCTCTTCTCATAAAGCTGCCAGGGATTCTACCTGCTGCATAAAGCCTTTCTTCATAGTCGCAAGTCAATGGAAGGAAATCAGCTCCTTCTCTCCCTGGAGACTTCGTTGCTGTAACTAAGACTGCGGTGTCACCACATTCAATCATTACTGAACCCCCTGCTTGTGGGGCATATCTTCCTGTAGTTAGCCGTATTTCCCGACCATCAAAGGAGACCGTTTTTGTCTGACCTTGCACGTGAATCTGTTATGTCTTTTTGTCTTTGAACATTCTTGCACTTGATAGGCAATTATTCACAAAAAAATCTTTTTACTTGCGTCTTGATTTTTTCTTCTGTAGGTAACCTAAGTCTCTAAATCCAGTAAGGGCCTAATTAATGAGGCTTTTGGGCAATATTAGTACTTGGATATTAATTGTTGAATTGTTGATTTACCAGCTTGATTTCACAACTCCAGGAAGCTCGCCTTTATGAGCTCTTTCCCTTAATTGATTCCTGCATAAACCAAAATCCCTATATACGCCTCTTGGCTTGCCAGTAGCCCAACAGCGATTACGCATTCTACTAGGGGCACTATTCCTAGGAAGAGATTGAATCTTTCTATGAATCTCAAGGCGCTCCATAGGATCTTTAGCAGAATTAAATTGATCTAATAATTTTTTTCGCTTAGATGCATAGCGTTCTACTAGCTTCTTACGCTTAACATCGCGCGCAATCATTGATTTTTTGGCCATGAAGAGCCTTTGATTCTAAATAGTTGCTTTTAGATCTTACTCCTTTATCAAAACTATTTTATAAATATGTTTTAGATTATCTATTGGCTAATTGCTTGAAAATTGCCAATTGACTTGTATCTCGAATAATCAGAACAATGCTTAAACCTACTAATAAAAGGAAACCAGATTGCATAAATGCATATTGAATTTTTTGGGGAATAGGCTTTCTCCTAATTGCTTCAATCAAAATTAAGGAAAACTGACCTCCATCAAGAAGAGGTAGAGGTAGCGAGTTCAAAACTGCAAGGTTTATAGAAACTAAAGCTGCAAAAAGAGATATTCCTGAAATCCCTTGTTCAGAAAGCTGTGCTCCAAGTTCAACAATTTTTACTGGGCCACTAAGTTGCTTCGATGTTGAAGCAAAATTGGTAAAAAGTCCTTGATATCCTTTTATAGTTCTTATTAATAGATCAGAAAATTGATAATTTGAATGATCAAAACTATCTATTAAACTACTTTTCTTTATCGAATTGCTAATAATATTTTGTTGTAATTGAGCTCCAACTTTACCTACACCAAGATCATTTTTTGGAATTATTTCAATTATGCTTTTAATATCATTGCTTTCTTTTTCTAGCTTTATAGATAAATCTGGAGAGGCTTTAATTCCTTCGACTAAATTTTCTACTGCTTTTTGACCAAAGCCTAATTCTTTACCATTAATACTTAGAATTTTATCTCCTCGACTTAGCCCTGCAACATCAGCAGCTTCGTTTTCTTGCACATTAATTATTAGGACACCTTGTTCTGGTTTATCAGGAATTCCAATAAATGTTGCTTGAAAAAATAAAACTAGCCATGCAATAAATAGATTGGCTATCACACCTGCTGATATAACTATTAATCTTTGAAAAATTGGACGATTCTTAAGAAGATTTGGATCAGCTGGTGAAAAACCTGAAGCTTCATCATCATCAGGAAAAGAAACAAAGCCCCCTAATGGGATTGCTCTTATTGAATATGTTACGCCTTTATATTCTTTCTTTATTAGTGATGGACCAAAACCAATAGAGAATCCACTTACTAGTATTCCCTGAGATTTTGCTGCAATAAAGTGACCAGCTTCATGAAAGAAAATTAGTAGAGCTAATACTCCAATAGATACAAAAACATTTATTGAGGACATATTCTTTAAATACTTAGGTTTTTAATAGTTTTGCGCCGAAGTAAGGCTCTATAGCATTCGGTAATCTCACAGACCCATCAGGCTGCTGACCGTTTTCTAAAATGGCTGCCATAGTTCTGCCAATTGCAAGTCCACTTGCATTAAGTGTATGGACTAAGCGAGTTTTCTTCCCTTCTTTAGTTCTAATCGAAGATCTTCTTGCTTGAAAATCTTCACAAATACTTGAGCTGGAAATCTCTCTGTATGCATTTGCTCCTGGAAGCCATACCTCAAGGTCAAAAGTTCTTGCTGCTGAGAAACCCAAATCACCCGTGCATATTTCTACAACTCTATAAGGTAGCTCTAGTGTTTTTAGAATATCTTCTGCATCAGATGTTATTTGATCATGTGCATCCTTAGATTTTTCGGGATGGACAAACCAATAAAGCTCGACCTTATTGAATTGATGAAGTCTAATTAATCCTCTAGTATCTCTGCCATAACTACCAGCCTCCCTTCTAAAGCAAGGACTATATGCTGCATATCGGATTGGCAAATCCTCCGAAGGAATGATTTCACCTCTATGAAGTGAAGTTAAAGGGACCTCAGCAGTTGGAGTAAGCCATAAATCATCTTCTGAACATTTAAAACTTTCTTCAGCAAATTTAGGAAGCTGGCCAGACCCTTGAAGACTTTCTGTATTTACAAGGACAGGAGGTAAAACTTCTATATATCCTTTGGAAATATGTTTATCGAGCATAAAATTTATTAATGCTCTTTCTAAACGAGCACCTTGATTAAAGAGAGTAATAAAACGACTTTTAGCTATGCGAACTGATCTTTGAGTATCTAAAAGCTTAAGCTCTTCTGCTATTTGCCAATGTTCTTTTAAATTTTTTCCTTTTAATGGATTTCCCCAAGACCTGATTTCAACATTTTCTGTTTCATCTTTTCCGTCGGGACAATCAATAGATGGCAAGTTGGGAAGTTCAAGAAGATTTGCTTTTATTTTTTTAAAAAGTGACCTTTCTTTTTCTTCTAATAAAACCACCTTTTGTTTAATTGAATTACCTTCTTCTCGAAGGGAAATTATCTCATCAGAATTGGGACTTAAGCCACTTTTTATTTTTAAACCTACTTCTTTACCAATTAAATTTCCTTTTGCTTGAAGTTCATTCCTTAGTGCTTCTATTTCTTTTAATTTTTCACTATTTAATTTTAATGAGTTTATATCTATGTTAATGCCACGACGTTGCATTGCTGTGACAACAACATTTGGATTTTCTCTAATTAGACGCTGATCTAGCACTTGTCTTTTATTTAATCTTAAGCGATGCTGGCCTTGCTCGGCCAGAAGATGCCCATTCTTTTAGAAATTTGAGTTGCTCTTTAGCTGTTCTTGAAAGAGGAATTAATTGAGATGAAGCGAGTATTAAATCTGTTTCTAACAGCTCCCTTTTTTCTGCAAAAGCAAAATGCATACCTTCAATAACAGTTTGCTCTAATTCTGCTCCTGAAAAGCCCTCAGTTCTATCAATAATTGCCTCCAGAGGGATTGAAATTCCAGGCCGTTTTCGATTGATATGAAGCCTAAGAATGCTTGAACGCTCTTGGCGGCTTGGGAGATCAAGTAAGAAAATTTCATCAAAACGTCCTTTCCTTAATAATTCAGGAGGAAGTCTGTCAACACCATTTGCAGTTGCAACAACAAATACTGCCGATGTTTTCTCAGCCATCCATGTCAAAACATTTGCTAATACTCTCTGACTTGTGCCTCCATCACTTCTTGCATCTCCACCAAAACCTTTGTCAATTTCGTCAATCCATAGGACGCAAGGAGCCATTGCTTCTGCTCTATGAATAGTTTCTCTCGTTCTGGCCTCACTTGCACCAACTAAGCCAGCGAAAAGACGTCCAACATCAAGCCTAAGCAGAGGCATTGACCAACTATGAGCAATCGCCTTAGCTGTTAGAGATTTACCAGTACCTTGAGGTCCTATAAGCAATACTCCTCTAGGGAGTGGCAACCCAAAAGTTCTAGCTTCATCAGAAAAGGCTTGATGACGCTGATTTAGCCAATTCTTTAAAGAGTCTAGACCTCCAATATCACCTTGGGTTGCATTCGTTTCGAAGTATTCTAGTACTTCACTTTGCGCGATACTTTGTCTCTTTTCTTCAAGTACTTCTGACAAGTCTTCTTTGCTTAGACGTCCTCGCTGTGCAAGTGCTCTTGCAGCGACTTGGCGGACTCTAATTTCACTTAGTCCACTACAAGCATGAGTTAATTCTTCTAATACATCTTTTTCAAGAGTTGAATCACTAGCGTTAGCAATATTGCGAAGAAGGCTCCTTAATTCGTTTTCTTTAGGTAAAGGGAGGTCCAAAATAGTAAGAAGATCTTCTAGATCTTTTGGAGGATCCCAATCTGCAGCGACTAGAACAATTGTGTGAGCTTTTTCTCTTAATTCAGAAGCCAAGTTTCTAAGCATTCTTGCTATTCCAGCATCTTCTGAAAATTTATGAAAGTCTTTTGCTAAAAGTATTGTTGGAGTGGATGATTCCAGATTCTGAAGCCATTGCAAAACAGCCATAGGCTGTTTTGCGCCTATACCATCAGAGTTTAGAAGTCTTTGCAAACCATTAATATAGTCCCAAGTAGCAAGCCTTCTTGGCGAGAGCCTTTTTGAAGCTTGATCCACTAAAGTTTCTACTCTTTCTTCTTCTCTACTCCTTATAAAAATAAGAGGAGTTCTCGATTTAATTAATAAATCAAAATGATCATTCCAATTATGCATAATTTAAACGTCTAAAAAAGATAATTATTTTGTTAACTTAATTATTTTTCGAAATTTCATTTTCCGCTATTACTTTTAGGTTCAAAAGGTAGGCGATCGGTATCAGAAACCGCTATTGAACTTGACAATCCTTCTTTTACTTTCTTGGATAGTTGATCATCAAGAATTTTCTGAAGGTTATCTGGCAAAGCTTCTTGGCTAAGCAAGAAAGTTTGGAAAGCTTGAAATACGTTTGCTATGACCATATAAAGAAGTACCCCAGCTGGAAGAGGGAAAAATAGAAACATTCCCGTGATCATTACTGGAGTGATTTTTTGAGCTGTAGCTTGTTGAGGGTTCGGAGGCATGCCTCTGCCTGAAAGGACTTGAGAAATTACAAGAGTCAGTCCAAAAGCTCCAACAAGTATTGCTATATCCCAATTAATAGCCCCATCAACATAAAAACCAACTTGACCAAGCGCTTTGATAAAGAGAAAACCACTTTTTGCGGCTAACCCAGGAATTCTTCCTTCTACAGTTGCATCGCCAGGATATCTTGCAGTAACTGTTCCTTCTTGAGATACCTTTACTAGATCTTCTCCTTTAGTGACTTTCCATTTTGGAGAAAACTTAGCTCCATTTTGAAAGCGAGAAAGTAGTTTGTTATATCCTTCTCCACTAAGAGTTTCTAGATTTATATCAACCGATTCCCCTGCTGCAATTTTTGTTCCTCCTGGAAGAGATGCAACTACAGGAAAATGATCTTTTTCGGTAATAAATATTGAATGCCTAGGGCTGGTGAAAGGTTTTGGTTCAACTGTGGCTATTTGTTCTGGAGGTAGTACTTTTAGATTCACTAAATAAGGTACATCTGCAAAAGGAGATCCTCTTAGTGTCGCAAATAAAGCAAATAGGATTGGCATCTGAACTAATAAAGGAAGGCAACCTGCAAGAGGACTCCCAAATTCACCCATTAATTTACTGAGCTCTTCCTGTTGTTTTTGTGGGTTATTTGCGAAACGACTTTTGATATCTGCTTGTCGTTTTTGCATAACAGGTTGAGCTATTCGCATACGTCTTGCACTTCTTATAGACCCAGCACTCAAAGGAAAGAGAGCCAATCTTATAACAATGGTAAGGGCAACAATCGCTAATCCATAACTTGGAACTAATCCATAAAAGAAGTCCAGTATTGGAATAAGTAAGTTGTCAGAGATGTATCCAATCACGATAGTTCAATGAGAAAGTGTGTAAGTTGCATGCTTGCTTTCAATAAAGATAATAAGTT
The DNA here is from genome assembly GCA_902634515.1 of uncultured Prochlorococcus sp. Taxonomy (GTDB): domain Bacteria; phylum Cyanobacteriota; class Cyanobacteriia; order PCC-6307; family Cyanobiaceae; genus AG-363-N16. The sequence goes on from CACPKH010000016.1 coordinate 13,088, forward strand.
GTAAGTTTTTTTTTGGGAATTAAGTTATTTTCAAAATCCTATTCCCTTATCTGCTGATTCTTTTGAGATTGTTTGAGAAGTTTGCTCTTCAATATAGCTAGACACCTCTCTAAAGTTAGGAACAGATCTCATCTCTAGTCTTGCCCCATCTTTCATTACTATCACCATATCTCCATAAGATCCAAATCCTCTTGGAATGGCACGCACTTCAATGATTTGACTATAAACAATTTGTGTTTTGTCTTTCCCAAGCCAACCTCCAGTTACCGAAATTCTTTTATTTGTAATTTTAAAGCGTAACCATAAGGCTCTTACCAAAGCACCAAAAGTGAAGGGTAAACCTACTAAAGTTATTCCTGCCAAAAGATTAAAGACAAGATCCTCTTTAGCAGGAGGACCCTCAAAAAAAACTTTCTCTGAGGAGCTAGTCATAAAACAAACCTGCTCTAGACAGTAATTTATCGCATTCAAGTTGCATATCTAATAGACTCAAGTTTATTGAGGAAGGTTTAAGGCTTAAAAGTATCCATTTTTGTTTGTGTTCTTTTCTGTTTTCAAGCCTTCGCTTTAGGTGAGTATGTAAAGTACGCCTTATTTTATTTCTTACAACAGCCTTCTTGCTGACTTTATTACTTATAGAAAGTGCACACCTGCAGCTTTGAGTAGAAGATCCTTTGGCAAACTCTGTTATCAAGTTTTCATTGGCTTTAGTAACTTTAAGAAGCATCAGATTACTATTAAATTTTTTGGCTGATTTATGTATGTAGTCAAAACATTTATAACCTCTTATTCTCATTGACTTTGGCAGTACCATTTTTTGTATTTTGTAAAAGCCTTTCTAGTATTGCAATTAGCTTATTTAAACAGCAATTTGGGCTCTTCCTCTTTTCCTTCTGGCTCTAATAACCCTTCTTCCAGTGTGGGTTCTCATGCGAACACGAAAGCCTGATACTCGTTTCCTTTTGCGACTTGTCCCACCAAAAGTTCTTTTTGTCATTTGAAACCTTCCCTTTAGAAAAATGAAATTACTTTTATATAGTTATTAATTTATCAGTTCATTCGACTTCAAAAGGCCAAGTACCCATATAACTGGACATTGGCATTGCCCCAGGTGATTGAGCATAGCCATGAAATTGGAACATGCCTGACTTCCTTGGATTCCTTATTTTCATTAATACTGCATAAGTTTTTTTATCTACTGGTATTGGCTGATCAGGGAAAACGTCTATTTCATTTTGATTCTCTGTCACTTCAAATAAAGCAGGAATGTTCTTTACACACTTAGTTCTTGTCTTGAAACCTCCAATCCTTGCTTGGCATAAGCTTAAATTTTCAGGTTTGATTTTTGCTTTGAAGTAATGAGGGACCTTAATAGTAAGTTTTAGGATTCCTGTTTTACGTGCCCTTTCTCTTAAAAAGAAATAATAAGATGATCTTTCCATTCTCTTGTTAGAAGTTTGAAAACTTCTCAACCTTTTGAAGTTTGGATCTGGGTCCCATTGAAATTGAATTGAACTCGGAGAAGCTAAAATCGGCTTTTTTGCTAGTGCTAAAACACCTAAAAGACTAGGTATCATTAACATCGGAATTATTAATCGAACTGGCCTTATTTTTTTTGAATTTTCTTTTTGTTTAATCATTTTTTGTAGAAGGATTTAATTAAGTTTCTTTAAGTGATCCTTATTCTTAAAGTTTAAGAATCGGTCAATAGTGGTCAGCTATTTTTTTGTATGTCTCATATCAGAGATCTGGGCGAAGAGTATTTGCTTTGCCTAGGTATGTATGCATTGGCAATTGATTATCTGGTAGCCAAACATGGGCAAGAATCCTAATACATTTTTTTAAATCTTTTTTTACATACATTTGTTGGCAGTCAAGCAAGGCAACATCTTCCCATCCAAATCTCTTCCTAGCTATAGAAGCTGGGAAGCAGGCATCTAAATCTTTAGTTGCTGAAAAGGTGATTGAAATAATTTGCTCTTTCTTAAGGTGATTTCGGTTTAGGAATTCCTTTATGAGTTCTAATACAGATATTTCTATTGCCTCAATGGAATTATTTAGGCACGTAGTTGCCCCTCGTAAGGCTCGTAACTTCATTTTTTCTTTTTTGGTTATGGGCGAAATAGCCAAAGGACATGACCATTATTAGATAGTTCCATTTGCAGTTGCTCTAAGAGATTTGCAATCAATTTTGAACCAGGCAATAATCCTAGTAATTTCTTTTTTGGTTTTCCAAGCGTAATAGGTTGGAGCTTGTCATCTAATCCAGCAATCTTTGCTGCTAATAACCTTGCATCGTTCTCATCACCTATTTGATCAATTAAGCCAAGCTCTTTTGCTTGAGAACCTGTAAAGACTCTCCCATCAGCAAAGCTTTTTACCTTTTCTTCGCTTAGGTTTCTACCTGAAGCCACAGCGGAAACAAACTGTTTATAACTGCTATCAATAAGTGATTGAAGAAGATCTCTTTCTTCGAGGGATAAGGCTCTATCTGGAGAAAGGATATCCTTATACAAGCCGCTTTTTACTGTTTCAAATTTAATACCAATCTTTTCGAGTAGTTTTGAGAGATTGTTTCCTCTAAGGATTACTCCAATAGAGCCAGTGATAGTGCCTGCATTTGCAACAATCTTTTCAGCTGCAACACCAACATAAACCCCCCCTGAAGCTGATATATTTCCAAAACTTGCTACTACACGACAACCTTTTTCTTTTAGCCTAATAAGGGCGGCATGTATTTCTTGACTGTCCCCTACAGTCCCTCCTGGACTATCTATTCGCAGTAACAAGGCGGGGAATTCTCTTTCCTCTACTTGCCTAGCTGCTTTTAAAAAAAGTTTTCTTGTATCACCATTGATAGCGCCATCAATGACTATGCGAGCCATTCTTTTTTTTGACTTGCGTTTCCAGGGCCAGATCATTTAATTAATGCATATTTAATTGGATCTTACGAAGCCATAAGACTGAACTCATGTTTCAAATGTTGAATTGGTTACTAATGGTTTTGCCATTTGCATTATGGGGAACCGCAATGGCTGCGATGTCTCCCCTTGTTCAATCAGGCGGGCCAGAGATAGTTGCATCTTTAAGACTTTTCCCAGCGGGCTTATTTGTTCTCATAACTCTACTAATTATTAAGCGACCTTTGACCATTGCTAAGGAAGATTTGATTTGGTTCCTTATTTTTACGTTGATAGATGGGACTCTTTTTCAGTTTTTATTAGCAAGGGGTCTCCTTGAAACTGGAGCAGGGTTAGGTTCAGTATTTATTGACTCTCAACCTTTAATGGTTGCTCTTTTGGCAAGAAGTTTATTTGGAGATGCAATTAATCCTATTGGCTGGACAGGGTTAATGCTTGGTTTAGTAGGCATTATTTGCTTGGGCATATCTCCAGATTTTCTTAGTCATTGGCTATTGATGGGAGATTCTGTATCTGGGTCAAGCCTTTTAAGTAATGGAGAAGCTTGGATGCTTGGTGCTGCTATAGCTATGGCTTTAGGAACAGTTTTAATACGTTTTGCTTGCAAGCAAAGCGACCCAATTGCCGTAACAGGTTGGCATATGCTTCTTGGAAGTCTTCCTTTAATTATTTGGCATTCTTTTGACTCCAATTGGCCTTTATTCCCAGATTGGTCCAATATTGATTGGCTTTTAATGGCTTATTCCAGTCTTTTTGGTAGTGCTTTGGCATATGGGTTGTTTTTCTGGTTTGCTAGCAAAAAGGAACTGACAAGTTTCAGTACACTTGCATTTTTGACTCCTGTATTTGCTCTGGTTTCAGGTGGGTTATGGCTAGGAGAAAGGCTTGAACCTTTGCAATGGGTAGGAGTGTTTTTAGTTCTTATCTCTGTTTTTCTAGTGAGCCAAAGAAATCGGTTATGGGAACCTTTTCAAAGGGAACAAGATGACTTACAAGGAGGAGTTTCTTGATGAAAACCAAGAAATTAAAAATAGTATTGGTAAGTACTCCTATCGGGACCTTAGGGAGTGGGAAAGGAGGTGGTGTTGAATTAACCTTAATTTCTTTAATTAAAGGCCTTTTGCATTTAGGGCATGAATTGATTTTAGTGGCACCATCTGGATCAGTGTTGCCTTCAGATTGTAAAGACGTTGATTTAAGGGTGGTTGATGGAGTTGATCAGTTGAGTTGGCAGAAACAAGATTTCTATTCTCCAGTCATACTCCCAGCAAATGGAGTCCTGCCAAAATTGTTAAAAGAAGCACTTGATATTGGCAAACAAGCAGATGCTGTTTTGAATATGAGCTATGACTGGTTGCCTTTATGGTTGACTCCTTTCGTCGAAGCAAAGCTTTTTCATTTGATTAGCATGGGCGGAGTCTCTAAAGTCGTGATAGATGCTGTAAAAGAATTATCTCAATATGATCATTCAAGGTTGGCTTTTCATACAAATAGCCAAGCCTCTGATTATGAATTGTATGGAGAGCCCATAATTGTTGGCAATGGTTTTGATTTAAGCAATTATCATTTTCAGCCAGAAGTTGGAGGACCTATTGGATGGGCAGGAAGAATAGCTCCTGAGAAAGGCTTAGAAGATGCTGCTTCAGTGGCTGCTGAATTAGGCGAAACATTATTAGTTTGGGGACTTATAGAAGATAAGAACTATGCAAAAGAAGTAGAGAGTTTATTCCCAAAGGGAACAATTAATTGGAAAGGTTTTCTAGAAACAAGAAATTTTCAAAAAGAATTAGGTAAATGTAGAGTTTTAATTAATACCCCAAAGTGGAATGAAGCTTTTGGCAATGTAATTGTTGAATCTCTTGCATGTGGTGTGCCAGTGGTCGCATATGAAAGAGGAGGACCTGGAGAATTAATTAAACAAGGTATTACTGGGTGGCTAGTGCCAAAAGATGATGTTTCTGCATTAACGAATGCTGTATTAAGAATTAATGAAATTGATCGAAAACAATGCAGATTATGGGTTGAAGAAACTTCATCTTACAAAGGCTTTGCCGAAAGAATTAATGATTGGATTAATGGAGGTATTCATAAAAAAAGTATCAACAATGAATACATATAAGAATTAATTAAGTGAACTTCTCCATAACCAGTAAAGAGCGTGAAAGAGGACTTTTAGTGATCCTCTTTCTTGGTGTTTTGATTTGTACTTGGCAACTTGGCTCAACAGGATTATTTGATGAAACCCCTCCGCTTTTTGCTGCTGCGAGTAGAGCGATGGCTGCAACTAATGATTGGCTAACACCACGAGTAAATGGATTACCGCGCTTTGATAAGCCGCCTCTTGTTTATTGGTTAATGGGTTTCTTTTATTCATTGCCAGGTCAAATGATTTGGGATCCGCTGGGGACTTGGTCTGCTCGATTGCCATCGGCACTATCAACAATATTAATGATGCTTTTCCTTGGCGACACAGTTATGAGATGGCCAACTAAGGAAGTTAATTTTCCTCGAAGAACTGCTGTTGTTACATCCTTAGCATTTGCTCTTTCGCCACTTGTTGTTATTTGGAGTCGAATTGCTGTCAGCGATGCTCTTTTATGCTCAACTTTAGGTATAAGCATGATATTAATTTGGCGAAGTTATGTAAATCCTATAGAAAAAAGATGGGTTTTTGGTTGGATAATTTTAGGATTGGCTATTCTTACAAAAGGACCTATAGCGCTAGCTATAAGTATTTTTAGCTTTTTAATCTTTGGCATCGTTCAGAGAGATTATTATCTTTTTCTGAATAGAATTAAACCTGTAAAAGGGATATTGGTTTCTCTTTTAGTAAGTACTCCTTGGTACTTTCTTGAATTAATGAAAGAAGGCCAAGCATTCTGGGATAGCTTTTTTGGATACCATAATTTTCAAAGACTTACTTCAGTTGTTAATAGTCATTATGAACCTTGGTGGTTTTTTGGATTAATTCTTATTATTGCTTCCTTACCTTTTACTCCATTTTTAATAGTTGGAATTTGGAATTTCTTGAATTCATTAATTAAAGTAAATAATAAAACCTTGCCTGAAAATTCTTTGTTCAACTTTGCAGGAAGTTGGTTAATATCAATATTGCTTTTATTTACTTTTGCTGCGACTAAACTGCCAAGTTACTGGCTACCTGCAACGCCAGCTGCTGCAATTATTATAGGCATAACCGCAAGCCAAAAGAAGGGAAAAAGTTTAAAGAAAACTATATCCCTTCTTTTCTCTACATTCATAATATTTTCTTTCTCTATCTCATTGCTTTCTTTAAAGGCATGGATATATAGAATAAATGATCCTGAAATTCCAAACCTTTCAAATGTACTGGTTTATAGCAAAATAAATATAGTAGGTGCTATTTGTCTTCTAATAGCAACCTTTTTAGGAGTTTATTTACTTATGATAAAAGATTTAAATAAACTTATTATAATGCAAATACCATTAATACTTTTTCAGATATTCTTTATGCTTCCTTTTTGGAAAATTAGTGATAATTTAAGACAATTGCCTATCAGGAAAGTCTCTAGTCTAATTCTTTCCTCCAAACTTCAAAATGAACCCATTGCAATGGTTGGTATTAATAAACCTTCGTTGCATTTTTATACTAATCAAGTAATATATTACGAAAAAGCAAGTAAGGAAGGTGTCGTAAATCTCTCAGAAAGATTATATTTTGAAAAAAGAAGTCTTTCAAAAAGCTCTCTTACAGATATTTCGAATAAATTTAAAACCATCTTAATTGTTATAGACGATAAAACTAGCATGAGCCCTTTTTGGAGAGGATTAAATCCAAATGTACTAGGCAAGTATAGTATTTATAATGTATGGAGACTAGATAGGAATATGCTTGATATAAGAGCTAAAGATATAAGAAGCTCAGGAACATACTCTGACTGGAGGGAGTATAATCCAGAAAGGATTTAAAAAATTACTTGCAAATATCAAGCTTTTCTTAATTGTTAATAAGATTTCCAATTAAAATCTTTTCTATGGTAATTCCTAATAGGTTAAAAAACATGTAAAGCCAAGAAGCATCTAGTTTATTGAATACTTTATTAAGGGATTTAAGTTTTTATGAGAGATCTTTGTTTTTGAGGCTGGTATTTTCTGAAGAAAAAAAGACAATGATTTTGCAAGCTTTTGACGATCACTTCTCTCTAGATGAATTCTAGGCTTGACGTTCCAGCAAAAGAGAGACATGCAATTATGAAGGAAACATTAAGAACTTTACCCTAGCATGAAGCCTCATTAGCCTTATAGGCAATATATAATTTCTTGAAAAGCTCTTGAATCATAGGACCCATTGCCTGTGAGTCTTCTGTGTTAATCAAAGAAGCCTTGAGAAGTGAGAAATATCAACATGATAAGAATTGGCCCGATGCCAAAGATAAGTAATACCAATTTTTGAACTTTCCCATTAGTTTCTTTTTCTTTTATTAGGTTTGGCATTGTCTTGAAAAGAATTCTGGTTTTAACTAGATCTCAATCTAATCAATAGATCTCAATAAGTGAATCTACCTATTGAGGGTTTTCATAGCTTCTTCTTTCGTGCAGATAGATAGAGTAGCTTTTCTAAAATCTAGATTTATAGGTATATTACTAGTTTAAAACTCAGTAATAACTAATCTCATTAATTTCATGTATTTCTTATTCCTTTCTGCTTTATATTTAATAGGCTTTGTCGTACAGTCATCGAGAGACTTCTTTAGTAATGAATATGACCATGATGTCGATCAGTTTATGTATTTTGGAAGCCGTTTACTTAATGGAGAATTAATCTGGACAGAAGAATTTGATGATAAATCACCAGTAGTTCAATTCTTATTTGCTGTTCCTGCATACTTTAAGAGTACGGGATTATGGGTTTTAATATCTATATTTGTAGCAATACTAGCTTCTTCACTTCTCTATTTAATGATAGTTGATTCTTTTTCTAAGATAGAGATTAAGTATAACATAAGTAGAATTAATAGAATTAATAGAATTAATAGAATTGCAATTTTCTCTGCAATACTTTACCTGACTTTGCAAGCATATATTTTTGGATCATTGATACACATTAATTCTTTTTGCTCGAGTTTAAATTTAATAATAATTTGCTTCTTATATTTTGCTTATAATAAAAAGATTAGACCTAGGATTAAGAATTCTTTTATTATATTTGCTTCATTATTGGCAGCCATATCTATTTCTGTTCGTCCATACTTAACTTTACCTATTATTTTTACAGGCCTTTGGGTTATTGTTCGTTCAGGGTTTGAATCTGCATATAAAGAGAAGAGTAATGGATTAGTTAATATAAGATTTAATTATGGTTTCTTTATAAAATGGATATTTCTAGTATTTTCTTTTGGTATTATAATTAATTTAACTCCCTATATTATCACTAATAATACAGAAGCAATTTTGGCTGGATTAAGAATTAATTCTTTCGAGTTAGTTAAGCATAATATCTTTTTACGTCAATATATAAATTTAGGTAGAAACCCAATACTATACCCAGTTTTATTATCTTTTATTCTATTACCTTATATTTGGTTTATTTCTTGCCGTAGAAGGCTTAATAGTTTTTCAATACAAAAAAAATCCTATTCTAATATGAACATAGATATTTTATTCTTTACTTTAATATGCCCACTTTTACTAGAGATATCCTTTATTTCAAGACATTTTTGGGGTCATTATTTTAATTTCTTTACTCCATATGCAAGCATAACTTTCGCTTATTTAATCTTCATTACTATGCATATAGATGATTACCATACAGCCGGTTTAGTCACGAGCATTAGAAATATCTTTTTAGTAATTATTATGACAGTTTGTTTGTTAACAGATAGAGGAATAATTAATTCACTTGACGATATTTTCTTGGGTAATGGAGAGGCTAAGATTAACGAGCTGGAATTTGTAAGGTCTATCTCAGATGGAAATAGTGATTTCAAATCTATTGAATTTCTATTTCCAGAGAATAATTATGTCCATTGGAAACTTTCACAGTCAAGACATGGATTCCCTCAGAAAATTGTTTATAGAAATATAAAAGATGGTAAAATGGATGAAGTTATAAATACATATAAGGGAAAAGAGTTTAATTTTCTATTACCTGTTAAAGAAAATCTTTGTCAAACATTAATAGATTATGCTCCAACTTTAATAATAACTAAGGATCAATTTACCTACAAATGCCTTCAATCGAATAACAATCATTTTGAGAATTTAAACTTTGAAGATCCAAAAGCAACTGGTCTTCATGTATTTAAGAGGATAGAACAACAAATAAATTAACTCGATATCACATTTATTTAATATAATATAAGGATTTTTGTGTCAGGTCTGATATATTTAATTGGGCATTAGAATTTAGTTAAATGCGAGTAGCTGTAATAGGAGCAGGACCGGCTGGGTTGGCTTTCGCAGAACGTCTTAATAGCCTCAATTCCGAATTTGAGATAGATATCTTTGAAAGAAGTAATTATATAGGTGGTATATCTAAAACAGCTGTATATAAAGGCAATAGAATTGATATTGGAGGACATCGATTTTTCTCAAAGTCAGATGAGGTAATGAGATGGTGGACAAATAAGTTTCCAATTCAGCTATCTCAACCGCAAAATGATGGTTTAATCACTTATAGAAGCTCTATGAGAAACTTGGATGGTTTTAATACAACTATATCTCCTCAAGATTCTTCAGACAGAGTGCTTTTAGTAAGAAAAAGAAAGTCAAGAATTCTTTTCTCTGGGAAGATGTACGATTATCCCCTTAAATTTAATCTAAGAACTATTAAAAATATTGGGTTGTTACAACTGATATCTGTTTCTTCAAGTTATCTATATTCTAAATTTAATAATCAAAAGCCAAAAAACTTAGAGGAATTTATTATCTCTAGATTTGGTAGGAAATTATATTCCATGTTCTTTGAAAGCTATACAGAAAAGGTCTGGGGAAGGCATCCTTTAGATATTTCGCCAGAATGGGGTGTTCAGAGAATTAAAGGACTTTCTATTAGAAAACTTATACAAGATATCTTGGTCAAAGCTTTTGATAAAGTTAAACCATCATCACAAGAGAATATAGCTCAGAAGAATACTGAAACTTCTCTTATAGAAAAGTTCTTGTATCCTAAACTAGGCCCAGGTCAGATGTGGGAGGAGGTTTCGAAAGACTTAATTAAACAAGGTGTCTCTATATTTATGAATAAAGAGGTAAGTAAATTAAATTTTTCTAATGAAGATGATAATTATGTCGAGTCAATTCAAGTTAAGGACCAAGAAGGCAATATAGAAACTAAATCATATGATTATGTTATATCAACAATGCCAATTAAGGAGTTAGTAGTTAACTCTAAACGACTCAATGGAGATACGGTATTTTCTAAGGAAATAATTCAAATAGCAGAAGGGTTGCCTTATAGGGACTTTATAACTGTAGGGTTATTATTAACTTCCCTTTCTGATCCAGAAGGGAAAGAACTAGATGATACTTGGATTTATATTCAAGAGCCTGGTGTAAAAGTAGGACGAATCCAAATCTTTAATAATTGGAGTCCATTCTTAGTAAAAAACCAAGACCATTATTGGATAGGACTTGAGTATTTTTGCAACGAAGGGGACGAATTGTGGAATTTGACAAATGACCAACTAATAGAACTTGCAAGAAAAGAGATACTTAAACTTGGCCTCTCCGGAAAATCTGATTTCCTTGATGCAACTGTTTTAAGAGAAAAGAAAACTTATCCAGCATATTTTGATTCATATAATGATTTTAGCAAATTAATAGATCGTTTTAATAGCATTAATAATTTATTTTTGATAGGCAGAAATGGCATGCACAAATATAATAATCAGGATCATTCAATGCTTGCAGGCTTTAGAGCAGCCGAACTAATAGCTAAAGATAATTGTAATTCTGACGAGAAAGCTAAGCTTTGGCTAATCAATGCTGAGCAAGAATATCATGAAGAAAAAAACAAGGTATCTTAAAGTATTAACAATTAAGTAATCATATAAAAAGATTTAGTAAAACCTACGTCTAAAATAGATTTTCTATTTACTTAGTATTAAAACTAATAAGTTTACTTCCTACACTCCAAGTAGAAAGTAAACTTATTTAGTTTAAACCTCTATTTTAGCTTTACAGTTTCACCTTCTTCAACTTTCTCATCCCAACGTACGCCTTCAAAGATTAATTTACCATCATCCACCCAAGTGTAATCAGGGAGTGTAAAGTTCGCCATTCTTCCATGAAATACTAGCTTTGTAACAAAGCCACATTCATCTTTTTCGGACGAATCAATAACTGTTGTGTTGTAGTTATTTGCGAATCTTTCAGTTAGTGGGATAACTGTATCTTTCAGCCAGAAATTATCTTCATCTACAAATCTAAAGCTTATATTGTTCTTTTCAATCTTCTTCAGACTTTTTAGCTTTGCCTCTTGGTTCTTGGTTAAGCATTTATTTTGTACACTTCTACCTTGACTATCAGTTTTGAACCTAGGTTCCATTGTCGCTGTTAACCTATAAAGCATTTTTCTTTCTCTTAAACGATACTTAATGCAAGTATCAACTTTGAATTCATTGAAATTAGTATCTCTACAGAAAATTTGACCTGATCTAACATCTTGCTTGTCATAAACTATTGGTTCAGGAGCGTCTTCCTTCTCCACTTTCTTGTCTCTTTCCCTTCTTACTGCTGATTCAGATATCTTATCCATTTTTACAAACCTCTGTTCACCATCTTTACCATTCATCCATCCGTAAATATCTCCAGTTTGCCTATCTGTAAGCACATTGAACTGAGGTGTCATTCGTGTCCCAGTAGGCTTATAATCACGAGAAACCTTGGGAACTGTTAGAGCAAAGATTAAACCTCCAGCTCCTAAGGCTGAAAGCAGAATAGTTGTTGTTTTTGGACTTGACATTTTGCTGATTAATTCAAATATGAGAAGTTATTTATTTTCTAGAGCTTTACTAGGCGATTAACGTAATAGTTTTGATTTATCTTAATGATCACTTGTATCATCTATTACTACTAACGTAGGTTTGAAATTCCAATTTAGTTCAGATTTTATTAACAAGCTTTATGGGCTTGTAGTTCTCTTATTCAGGCGATTTCACTAATGAATCGATTAGTTGTTACTTTATTGATTTCATTTGGCTTGATACCAATACAGGCATTTGCTGAAGAGCTACGAGTTTGGAACAGAAGGGATGGGACTGTAGTGAGGCTCGAAAGCATAAAGGCAATTACTTCAAGTTCAGTGGGAGATGATTATGGAAGATTTTTAAAATGGGAGTACTCGGTAGAGAGAGGTGATTCAATTACTAAATGGTCTGTAGTGGGAGATTGTCAGTCTTTATCAGCTGATTGGGATGATGACCGTGAGGGTTTTATAGATTTAAGAAGGCCTACTGAGAACTCAGCGATTGAAGCTAGATCTGTTTTGAATGAATTTTGCCCTCAGATGAACAGATTGGTTAAAGAAGCAAAAGGTTTAACCAAGAAACCAATTAACAAAGAAATAAAATCAAACTCTAATAAATTAGATTCGACAAGAAAAAGTAAAAAATCTGGTAAAGGGACTTCAAAAAATAAGTTGTTTGAAAAATGTAAGGATGCCCAGGATTTTGAAGGTTGTATTGATGTTTTTTCTAATAAGAAAAAAGAACCTAAGAGAATTGATAGTGCCAGTCCTTCCAGGTCAACTACTCCTATCAGGCAAGAACCTATCCAATTGCAACAACAACCTCAAAGAACTCTTGAAGAACCTGTTAAAAAGAAAATAAAGAATACTAATGAGCCTGCAATACCAGAAAAATTATCCCCTATTCAAAAGGCTTGCATTGATGCCAGAGCAACTGGCTATAGAGGTTATTATTCTCAAAGATTAAAAGTTAAATGTAGGAAGGTATTAAAGAGTATTCCCTTTTTCTAAATTTTGAAATTGTAAGTATTATCTTTTCTTCATTTAGTGCCAATTAAACATGTGTATCATTAGTCACTTCCTTCGCTTTGAATTAAGTACATAATAGTTTGTCCTTAGTGTGAGGAATTTTCCCATGAAGCTTTTCCAGCAATTGCTGGTAGCTCCTGCTGCATTGGGCCTTTTGGCACCTTTAGCTGCTAATGCAGCTGAAGTGAATATCGACAGTGTTGTTGATTATGTCAGCCCAATTGAACAGGAGTCTTCAGCTCAATTTTCTGACGTTGTACCAGGAGATTGGACTTATTCAGCTCTTAAAAATCTTAGCGAAAGCTATGGCTGTGTAGACAATGCCTACACTCAAACCCTTAAAAATGGCCAAGCCCTAACTCGTTATGAGGCTGCATCTTTAATTAATGCATGTCTAGATAATGGCCTTTCTGCTTCTTCAGAAGGAATTTCTCCTGAAGCTTCTAGATTGGTTAACGAGTTTGCATCTGAAATGGCAATTCTTAAAGGCCGTGTTGATGGCCTTGAGTATAGAGCTAACGAATTTCAAGCTGGTCAGTTTGCTTCAACAACACAATTGTCTGGAGCTGCTTCCTTCGTGATAGGCGCAGAAGGTGGTGACGGTGCTAAAGGCTATGAGGCTTTAAGAGCTACTTATAGCTATAAAGTTGACTTAAACACTAGTTTTACTGGTGAAGACAACCTTTATGCAGGCATAGAAACCGGTAACTTAAATACGTCAACTGACTGGATTGTTCTTGACAGTGGTGTTGACCCAACAACTAATAATGCTCTAGAGCTAACATCTCTTTACTACAGCTTCCCTGTAGGAGATTTTACAGTTGCAGCTGGTCCTTTGTTTGACCAAGATGATTTAGTTCCAACAACGACTTCAACCTATAGCAACTCATTTATGTTGGCTGGTTGGAATCTAGGACCTAACGCTATTGCTCTTCAAGGCTTTACAGGCGCTGGTGCTGGTGTTGCTTATACAAGTGATAGTGGCTTCAATGCTGGATTCAATGTTGTCTCTATAGATGGCGCTGATTCTGCTAAAGGTATTGGTACTGATGAAGGTAATGATGTAGTCACCTTTATGGCAGGCTATGACGGTGATTCCTTCGGTGGAGGTATCATCTACGGTGAAATGGACAACCCTAATGCGGCTATTTCAACCGTTACTGATTATTCAGCTCCAACAACCTTCGAAGACAAACCAAATGTTCTTGGTTTAGGTGCTTATTGGCAGATCACTGAGAATCTTGACCTTAGTGCAGGTCTTGATATCATCGATCTTGGCAAAACAGGCTACGAAGAGGGTTCTCAACTTGCCATTGGTCTTGACTATGCAGTTGGAGCCGGAACTTTAAGTTTGGGTATGGGTACTATTCCTTATTGGAATTCCAGTAATGACTATGACTCAGCCGGTACTGCATATGAAATCTATTATGATTATCCAGTTGCTGATGGAATTAACATCAAGCCTGGCATATTCATGACTGATTTGGATGAAGCTCATGAAGCTAAAGAATCAACAGCTATTGCTGTTGAAGCTACATTCAGCTTCTAAATAATTGGTATAAATCTAATTATTTAAAGCCCACACTGTAAAGTGTGGGCTTTTTTTATAAGTTTTAGG
>CACPKH010000017.1 GCA_902634515.1 uncultured Prochlorococcus sp.
ATCTGACGGTTAAGTCCTTGAGTGAGTATGATTTTAAATTTCTTTGGACCCAATTGTTTTACGAAACAATTCTTAGTTATGGTGTCTAATATTTCAACTCCATTACTCATTCTTTGAATAAAGTCTCTATTAATCGGACGATTAACGCTTACGATGTATTCTTTTTCATGATTATTTCTTGCTCTGAGTATTTTATTTACGATATCTCCATCGTTAGTTAAGAAAATTAATCCCTCACTGGGCTTGTCCAATCTTCCAATAGGAAAAATTCTTTTAGGATATTTAATGTAATCTATGACATTGTTAGGTTCTACTCTTCTATCAGTTGTGCAAACAATTCCAACAGGTTTATTAAAGGCTAAGTATATGTTTTTTTGTTTCGTTGATTTTTCTATTCTTTGACCTTTAACTTCTACTTGATCACCTTCTCCGACCTTGGTGCCAATCTCCGGAATTTCACCATTAATGGTTACTTTCCCTTCTTCAATTAATCTATCTGCTACTCTTCTGGAGCAATAGCCGACTTCGCTTAAATATTTATTTATTCTGGTAGCCATTTTGGATATTTCTTTTTTATCTGACCTAATAATTAACTACTTTCCCCTTATTTTATATCGACTGTCAATCAATAATCCTTTATACCTCCTAAAGCACTAGGTACAAAGCGGGCGACAAATGGGCAAGGATCTGTATGTTTAAGGCTATTTTTGTATACTTTTGGCATATTTTGAGACTCATAATTTTTTAGGCATTTCAACTAACTTGCCATAGCCTGACTTGTTTAGTTAGGGTACATTCTCAAAATGGAGAATGGGTTCTTTGGGAGAACCAGCCTGAATTTTTCGAGTCTTCGGACGACCCACATGGAAAGCTCTAGGAAGAACCTATTTGATCTTTTCTTTCTTCTACAAGACTTTTTTGTGGTGTAGTCAGTCCCATTAGCAATCCCCCTATCACAAAATACGGAACCAACTCCTCCATCTTTAACCATTTAAGTATTAAACATAATCCAATAAAGAAAACAAATTGAATCAAACAAGTTATACAAATATGAGCTATAGGAAATAACCTATGAGTACGAAGTATGTAGATTATTTGAGGTATGCCTGAGAAATTCAGGAAGATAAGAGCAAGAGGTATAAATGGGAATATATATAAAAAACCATATTTAAATATCACCGTCGCTAAACCATAAATCCAAAGAAACATAAGCACATAAGCAGCCAAGTCTCTTTTCTTTAAAAAGTCATTGTTCCTCTTTGCAGAATTAATGGCATACGAAGCAAAGTCTTTTTTCTTTGGTTGCATTGGTTCATTCATAGACTCTTAATTGCAATTATTAATCCAATCATTAATACAGTAATTATCATATATTTTTGAGCTTTTTGCCTAAATTTTCTAGCTTCAAGCTTCTCAGCTGCCCTAAGTTTTTCTCTTTCTTCTTTTGATGCGATTACACCTTCGGGGTCGGACAGTATTACGCTTAGGCCCTCAGGTGCTGGCTTACGTAACTCCTGATATGAATTACGAATCTCCTCAAGATGAGCTAGTTGCTCTTTTGTCAATTTTTTAGGAGTCATAGTCTCTTAAGCCCCTCCACATTGGTTCCTTCCGTAATGTCCATAATGTGTCTTTCTGGTTCTTTGATTTGTGATCGAATAAATTTCCCCTCTGCATCTGGAACAAACTTTCTACATTCGGTAGGGATAAATTTTAAACATACCTTTATTTTGTCGCCATTTTGGTACATGTTTTTTGCATCTTTAAAATCTAGTGAGCCATTTGTTGTCAGGGGAGTCCATTTGCTATTTGTAGCTTTTAGATTTCTGTATAGATAAACAGTTAGATCATTTGAAAACTTAATTATCCCTGTTTGATCTTCCCAACCTACTCCATATTTTTCTATAACCTCATCTGAATAAAATTCTTTAGGCCATCTTGTAAAAAGCTTTTGAACGGTTGTTTCAGTGCATTGTCCAACTTTTAAATCTGGTTTCACACCCGGAGGCCTCGCCTGAACAGGTGCAATCAATCCAAGTATTAATACAAGTATTGATCGCCTAATCATTCTTTAGGCTCCATGACTAAAGTCTTTAGTTCCATCCTGTACATTTATGTTCGGAGAAGTAAGTAGAGGGAATCATTGTGCACATTCTGATCGCGTTTTTTAGCAAGGTATCACTTTTTTCCTTAGTGATTTCTCGATACTTACATACATATTTGATTTCCCCGTTATGTCTTGACCCTGCATCCCAATTGTCATGCCATAGCTTTGTTGAAGAATATTCGTATGGGAGAAATTCATTTACTTTTTCACTATAAGGGTAGTGACGGAAGTAGTAGTCGTGTGAATATAGTTCCTTCGCAGACAGTGGAAATTTAAAGATAGAAGCACCATTCCCCCTGTCTTCCATATATCTACCAGGATTAATAATTACCCAGTGATTCGGCTTGCCATCATCACATTCGAGATGGATCCCCTCAGTTGGATATCTATAAATCCCTGCCTGAATAGGTGAAGCAAGCCCAAGTAATAACGTTGCAAGTAATAGGCGATTCATTATTTCTTAGGAGGTCTAACAATTATTTCTCTGATCTTTTGAAACTGCTTTTTCCAAAAGCTAATAACAGAGTCAGGAATAGGTTTATTTATTGGCATTGATTTCTTACCCACTCAACAGCATCGGTGGAGCCCAGAGAAACTGCTTTCCTCCAATCAGCACATGCACCTGACATATCTCCTGACTTTTCCTTTGCACTAGCACGTAGGTTATACGCCATGATCCACTCTGGATTGATCTCAATCGCCTTGTCGTAATCAGCAATCGCTCGTGATAAATCTCCTGACTCCCGTTTATACCAAGCGCGCTCGAAGTAAAACCATCCAACCTGCCATGGTTCCCTTGCTTGTTCTTTTTGAGGGGCAGCACGTATTACCGCAGCAGTTGTTCCAAATAGCAATGGTTGTCCAATTGGAATCAGTGCTAATGCAGTGAATAGGAGTAACCGTTTCATATCAGAATTATGCAGCCTTAGCAGATTTATTTCTTTAGGAGTAAAGATCAGTCGTTCCATCAGGAACAAAGCGGGCATAACTTTCTAAGTGAACTTCAATTGTGTGACCCATAGCAGCGGCAATATTAGAAACAGGGAAACCAGAAGCATGAGACGCTTTTGCATACCGATGGCGGAATGTGTAGGGGACTAACTTGTTTAATAGTTAGAGACGCAGGTGTCCCCACTTTTAGAGAGTGACGCTAGGAAGATTTCGAGCCTTCGGACGACCCACAGCGACCTAAACAGTAAGAACCTAGTAAGAGAGAGGTTTGTTCGAATCGCCAATTTCAAGGCTTTCTATTCCTTAAATATTCCATATATGCAGAATAAGCAGGCATATACTCCTCATGAAAATTCCAAAGCTCAACTCCATAAGCTTTACAAAAGCCAGCTAGTTTATTGTTTGTAGCTCCGAAAAATTCTTGTGATTTTCTAAATCTCTCCCTGGAATTGTCTCCTGATAACCCATAAAATTTCCCTCCAATATGTACTTCTCTATGTTTTTGCATTTCTTTTTTATTTTCACCAGTCAAAATCAACAACTCTAATAAATTGTCGTTCAGGTCAGATTGAACCTTTTCTCGCTTTTCTTCTATCTCATCTAAAAGATCCGCAGCAGCAAGAAATTTAAGTCCATCATCGTCTTCGCGTAATTTGCTAGCAGTGCTTTCTTTAGCAACGTTTATTTTTTGATAATCTCCTTTAGCAGATAAATAAGTGCTTTCATAAAATAATCCAGATACTTTTGCGCATAGAAATTTTGGATCTTTTCCCTCTGCGTTTAATTGATATTTCAACTGACATCCAGTCACTAGTAAAATCACAGGAATAATAAAAATATTTTTCATATAGAGTTTATAAATGTTAATTAACTTGTAATTCAAATTCTATTTTCATTTTTCTATTCATTTCTTTTTCCAGAGCAGGTTGACAAGTATTTGAGACATGAGCAATAAGTTCCCCTTTGTCTTTATAGACTCCCCATCCAACACAAGTACAGTAACTTTCGGCGGATGGTTCAAAGACGTTCTTTACTATCTTTTTTGAGTCAATATTTTGCTCTGCCAGTTTCTTTTTTTCAGCTATCCATCTTTTATCTTTTTTCATTTTGCTAACAATACTTTTAGGACATTCCTTCTCAGAATATTGAATCCATTCACGCTTCTCTTTTTTAGTCCATTGCTCAGCTAGGACTGGCAGAGAAAAAGCCATTAATAAAGTTGGGAGGAGTAAGCGTTTCATATCTTCATTATGAAATAGGTTTATTTAAATTTAAAAGTTTTTTGAGTAACAGGAGTGGCAATACCTTTCCCTATACCAGGAAAATTCTCAGCTAAGAACTTTTCTCCTTCTTTTATTTGAATTAGTTCTTGCCCAACCATTTCCATCTTGTCTTCGTTGTAGGAACAGAATCTTATAGGCAACCACCTAGTAACCATGTTGTAGTCACTTCCTTCTTGGATATAAAACTCACCTCCTTCCTTCATCCAACTTCTGCATTCGTTCCAAGCAAGCTCCCGAGTTTCATATACGACTTCAGTTGTACATGCTGGTAATACAAGAGCAGCGATTAGCGGAAGTAGTAAGCGTTTCATATCTGAATTATGCAGCCTTAGTAGCTTTATTTCTTTTAGCGTAAAGATCAGCAGTTCCATCGGGAACAAAGAGGAAATGAAGGAATTAAGGGAAATGGTTTATGCCGTACAAGGCGGCAGGGTAATTGATATAGAAGGGAATAGAGGATGAAGACTTGAGCCAGATCAGCTAGAAAGGGGTATTAGAAGAAATACTGATTTATGGGAATCACTAGATCATTTGAACGCAACTTTCTCTTTTCCGCAGGAAGGCATTTATCAAATATTTTTGGAGTAGGAGGATTAATTAGTGTTTTAACTGGATGTTTTCTTTTTATAAATTCAACAACATTAGAAACAGTGACTACTGTTGAAGAATTTACAGAAGAAGTACGAAATGAATTAGAAGTTCTTGAAAAAGAATGGGAAATGGAAATGACTGAATTTTCATATGAGCGATATAAAAATGATCCTGATTGGGCAAGTGCACATAACAAAAAAGAGGCAAAATTAAATGCTAAATACAACGAATTAGATAAAAGAGAAAATGAAGAGTATGAGAGATATGTTCGTGGAATTCGCTTTCGAAATCAAGAAAAAAGACAACAAGGAATAATAGCTCCATTTGTTTTTGGCTATGGGTTTGTCGCTATAGCATCAGCAGCGACTTCTTCTGCTGTATTTTCTATTGAGAGAAGTTCGAGGAAAGACTAATCATTTGCGCTTACTACTTGTATCTCAGCTAATTAATTAAATGGATAAAACAACCACCTGGCTCGTTAGAGGTATTGCTAGTGCATTGTCTTTAATACCAGTCGGGCAATTATTGATGATTGCTACAGGCTCTACTTTAACTAGTACTGCAGTTATTATTACTGTTCCTAATAAGGCAAATGCAGATAGTACTGTTTCTTTTCACCAACTTGGAATTGAGAAAGCAGAAGCGGGAGATTATGACGGGGCAATTTCTGATTTCACAAAAGCAATTGAGATCAATCCTAGGAATGCAAAGGCCTACTACGGACGTGCATTCAGTAAGGCTAAACTAAAGGATCATTATGGAGCTATTTCGGATTACACAAGGTCAATAGAGATCAGTCCAAGTGAAGGTGCTTATTACAATCGTGGAAATATTAAAGGAAGGTATTTGGCTGATTATCATGGGGCAATTTCTGATTTCACAAAAGCAATTGAGATCAATCCTAGGAATGATATGGCGCATAATAATAGAGCAAATTCAAAGGAGGCAATTGGAAATTTAAAGGGTGCATGTTTTGATTGGAAAAAAGCAATGGCTCTTGAAGGTTCTACTATTGATATGCATAAAAGGAATTACGAAAGAAAATGTAAGTAAGATTTAGTTCTTGTCTCGTAGTCGTTTCATCTG
Source organism: uncultured Prochlorococcus sp. (assembly GCA_902634515.1). Lineage (GTDB taxonomy): Bacteria > Cyanobacteriota > Cyanobacteriia > PCC-6307 > Cyanobiaceae > AG-363-N16. The sequence continues at coordinate 6,019 of CACPKH010000017.1, forward strand.
AATAGTTATCGAACACCTACAATTTCCAAAAAATAAACTTGCTCGCCTTGCTATCAATATTTCGTTAATTGTTCTTTGGCCGTATTTGATTGGACAATATTTAACTGATTATTGGATATTTCACCTTTGTTGGGACAGTAGTTATGGAGTTTGCTTCTTCTTGCCAGATAACGTTTGGTTTGAACAAATCATTCCAAAACTACTCATTTTGCTTGGACCTACTGCTTTAGTTACTAGATGGATCTGGTGGGGGCGACTAAAACCCAAGCCAAGGATTACAAGATCAAAGGAGGATTAATGGATAAAACAACGACTTGGTTAGTTAGAGGTGCAGCTGCTGTTGTGATTCTTACGCCAGTTGCAATTCCAATAGCAATTTATGGGAATACTTGCACGATGGGAATTTCAATAAAAACTAATACATGCAATCAGACTCGGATTCAGCGATTTTTTTGGTTCGCCAAGAAAGGAAGACCTATTGCAGCTATAGCTAGTTGGACTGAGCCAAAATATGAAGGGGAAGCTCCCCATTTTGATTTTGATTAGAGAGATGAAACGCTAAACCACCTACCAGCAACAAAAAGCCTGCAATGGCGGGCGAGTGGAGTATCAAACAGAGTCAAATAGGATCATGGGATCGCCCAATGATCGCCCGTTCTTATTGTGAGAATCCTCTAATCCTAGTCGGGGCGACAGGATTCGAACCTGCGACCTAGTGCTCCCAAAGCACCCGCGCTACCAAACTGCGCCACGCCCCGTCACTGCTTTTTTAGCCCCTCACTAACTTTGTGTTTCAGCGTGACTAGTCATGCATAGGCATAATTGACAGCCTTAGGACACCTTTAGGACACCTTTTTTCACATTGCTCTAAAGAGAAATTTCCTATTTTATTTTCAATCGTTTAGCTATGTAAGGAATAACCTCTTTCTCTGCTGCTTTTTTAGCTGCTTTTTTTGTTTCTATCGTATCTATTGCAGCTTGATAAAAATTCTGATTATTGACATCTAGGTTTTTCTCAATCCGACCAAGACATCGAGAAAATTGTGTTTGTGATATTCCTTCGTCGTACTTTAAATAATCAATAAACTCATCTTTGTTGAGTGCATTATTTCCAGATCTCATAAGGAGATAATTTGAAATGACACCTTTTTGTTTTTTCGAGAACCGACCATCTAGCTTTGCAACGTATACCAAAGCATCAAGTTCATCTTTGAAGGTTTCCCTAATCAGATCTAATTGACGACGAGGGGAAGCCTCATATTTTTCCAATAAATAATTAGGCACATCCACAATCATTTCACCTGTTGCAAGATCTACGCAGCGGTTTATGCGAATTGTGCGAAAATTACGCCACCCTTTTCTCATAAAACAATAAGCATCTATAAAGGCGTCTGATCCATCATCAGCACAAGAGAATCTTTTTACGCGAATGTCTCTTTCTGTATTTGCACCCTGAGCATCCTTGTAAGAAATATGGAAATCAATTTGAAGCTCTTTAGGATCCCCATATTCAATATGCTCCCAAGCATCCTCTTCTTCTCTCTCACTTGAATCAACTCTTATTTCACTAGTCGGCCTTACTTGGGAATCCTTCCCAATGGAAATGACCAACAAGAGAAAGCCAACTAATAAAAGTAAGAAAATTACTAAAGCCGCCATGACTTACAAAAGGCTGAGCAATATACACATCATGATCTGTAAGAAGGTCAATGAGATAGGGGTAATCAAGTTAAATATATATTTTCAAGTTTCCTAGGACACATCTAGGACACACTCAGAAAACCTATTCCTTGAGATTCCAGTCGGGGCGACAGGATTCGAACCTGCGACCTAGTGCTCCCAAAGCACCCGCGCTACCAAACTGCGCCACGCCCCGCAAGTATTAATTCTAAATGCATAGCTGCTTATTAGGAACCCTTTATCAGTAAAGGTGATTTAGTGACTTATCTGCTTTGTAAACTCATTATCATTCAAAGACATTAATGCAATAAGAACCCACAAAGCATTTTTTTGTAATCTATAAGAAAAACTTTCTAATGGCCTTAAGGAAAATGTAATTGCTATTAAGAACAAGAAGCTATTAGAAAGTGTTATTTACTAGTATGTTTATTTGCCAGAATAAAAGTTTAATTATATCTTTATCAAAGATCTGTATTTTTGCAAATTAATGCTTCCTTAAATAAGCCCTTTATAAGAAAATATAATTGAACTTCTTTGATAAAAAATGAGAACCCTTCTATTGATTATTTTATTAACCGCTGTTGCATTAGCTTCTTCAACCCCAGTAATAGCAGCTCAAACAATTGAGCAGAAAGTCAGTAAGTTAGAGGCTAGAGTCGCCAAGAAATTCTCTAAAACTTTTTGCAATAGCACGGGATTTGGGATTTCTGAAGAAGGTGCTTTAAAGTTTTCACTAGGGGAAACCAAAGTTGAATTCTCAAAGAATCCTCTTATTGACGAGGTTGACATTGAAAAAATAAAGGGTCAAATTTTGAATGAGATCGCAGACACATGTTATTACTTTCAATTAGACAAGAATGCCTTGTCTGAACTAACCTTGCCATCTTCCAAATGATTTTATTTAGACCATTTGAGCATTTTTCAAGGTATATAAATTTATAGATGCAAGCTATGAATGATTCATTTTGAAGCTCCTTTGAACTTAAAGGCGCCTATGTCATGAAGCTTCTGTCATAAAAACAGATTTTTGTAGACATACTCTATTTTTCATGTAATATCCCATCGTGAGGAGATGAGATCCTCAAGCAGTGGAAACAAGGAAACACTTGCTAAAGATCTCTAAAAAAGGCTGCCTTTGGCAGCCTTTTTTAATGTGATTTAAAAATTTCCGCAAAATAAGATTGCCTTTAAATTAGTTTAGTTTTTCCTTTATTAAGACTATGATTAATTAATTAGTTATTATTCCATTTTAAATTGAATCATTATTGAAAACCTAGTCCAGTAAATTTATTATGCTTATCGAAATCTTTAACCAAAGTAATTACATATTGATTGGATTATTGATCGTCTTCTCAATTTATTTTGGATTAAAAGCGAATTCAGAAAACAAGCAACAGAAACAATATAGGTTTTTTGAGTATTTCTTTCAGTTGATATTAAGGGGCAAAGGTAGCGAGGCTTAATCTATGACAAATTTATTTTTCATTACTTCTCTAACAGAAGCTTGGAAGCCAACCAATGGTCTTATCTATTGCTTGTTAGTTATAGGGGCTTTCCTTTTCGCAGGGGTTGCACTTTCTATTTTTACTTTTTATGAAGATTGTTACTGGGGAGACGAAGCATATAGAAAGTATCTGAAAGACGGCAAAAAGAAATCTGCGAAGGTTTAGCAACCTTTCAATTTTTTCTAATCTCTACGTTCTTACCCAGAATTCCTTGTTTTTTCTGGCCTTTTTGGTTGACTTTGAATAATGCACTATCCTTCAAAATTCCTTTTAATATATTCTCAATCCACAAAAGGCCTAAGCCTTGCTATTCAAACTAAAATAAGCTGATTACAAAAGGCTGTATTTCTTATAGTCGAACCTAAATTCAAATATCAAGAAAATTATGCTGGATAGCTTTGCTGAGATGACGTGGAAAAATCCAATCTTTATGATGGTTTTCTTTGGGGCTATTTGGTTCTTGCCTGGCATCTTAGTCAGACGATTTGCTAGAAAAAAACATGCAGAGAAGAAAGCCAAAACACAATTAGAAAAGATTAAAAGGCTATATCCTAAAAATTAATCGCATTAAATTAACTCCTTAAAGCAAAGCTTCATACAAACATTCAATTTTTTTTTTCAAATAAGATTATTAAGGAGCTGGAAAAAGACTCTTTTCATAAAAGACCTTTTTTGAAAAGGTCACATAGATTAAAACAGAATGCCATCAAAGCGTTTTTAGACGCACCTCTTTTAAAGGCGCTATAGATAGGACTTATTAGCCTATCTGACACTATTTGTGGGGCTTGATTTTATTGGTTTTCTCAATTAGAAAGAAGGTTCCCCATCACCCAGGCCCACGTTATAGGACGAGGGTCTTTTTTTTTGCAAGAATCCTTTGCTATTGGGACAATTTCAGCGATGTAAATAGCAGAATTTACTTAAAAAGAAAGTGATTTTCCTGAACATTTGTTTTCTACTTAAATCTTGATTAATAGCCTCCCCAATACTTGCTCAAACTTTAAGAAGAAAGAATTAATCTCTATTTTCTTTTAGCAAGCTAATGAATTCTTCAGTAGTCAAGGCTGGTTTATAACTCCAAACCATTCCAAACTTCTCTCGCCATGGTCCAAAAACTTTATAAAGAACAGATGCGTCCTTGGCTTTACAAATAACTACTCCTGTACCATCTTGCGGCATATGAATCCATGTTAATCGTTCATATCCCTCGGGCGTATCTTCTGACTTTCCGCTCTCGACATAATCAATTAGTGCGTCAGCAGCAAAAGTTTGATCTTCAGAAGATTCAAATTGCCAATTGACTACGTAAAGCTGCATAAATATAGACCATTACCATTTGTTTAATTAAATGTTAGAGCCAAAAGGAGCTTCATAAACTAAAAAATAATAAAGTTCAGAAAAACTTTTCATAACATCCATTTAAATCAATAGAGCCTAACTAAGGGTTAATCCATGAAAAGATTTTTTTACGCAAAACAGAAAGCCTTAAAACTAATTGTCTGCTAGAGCTGGCAAATGTATATCGAACTGCCTTGCCAGATTTAAACATTGCCTCACTTATGGCCCTTGCCCTTAAAACTTCTTGCTGATATGCACGCATAAGAGCTTTTTCAGCATCAACATTTGCCAATTTGGCTTGCTTTGCTAATCGGCGTGTCTTTGATTTAGGTATTACTGTTAAAACACTCTCTGGCTCTGACCATTTCCATAGCCAGGAATTATTGTCTTTTTCGATTGCAGAAGACTTCTTTTCCATTGCACTATGCATAATTTTCTTTATTTAAGAATGCAGGCAAAAACTCTTTTTTAAAACCAAAAAGTTGCTCTCTGAAATTTATTTCTCATCAATTAAAAATTTTGAATTGTGGCAATAAACTCAATGAAAGAAATTTTAATCAAGCAATCGTTTTAGAAATGTACGTCTTAAAGCCTTCTCTAAAGCTAATAAATTGAATTATTAACCAAAAACCATAGATATAGACTTACATTTGCAGTGATAGCAATGACAATTGAAAATGGCTTCATGATTAAGGCAAAGACTTCACTCCAATCCAGCAACCAAACACTTGACAAAGCGAGCTTTTGTTAGCTCTTCAACATATTTCTCTTATCTCTTCTGGGGAACGTAGATCAAATTTTCCTGGCAATCCTTTAGGGATTTTTTAATTTTCTTCATTGGAAAGGTCTTCGGCAAGATAAGTCCCTTTAATGCCTCTGGTACAACTAGCTCTTCATTCTTGTCTAGTCTTATTCTAGAACCAAACCATGAGCCATATTTAGGCATAGAAGCCCTGCATAAAAATTTCTCATTTCCAGAATCAAATTTTCTTTCAATCAACCAATCATCAAATTGATCTAATTCTGTAAACCTATTAAAACCAGCACTAGCCATGCGAAATGAAAAAAAAGAAAAGCAACTCAACAGTAGACACCATGTTAAGTGGGGTCTTCTTAAAGTCATTGCAAATTCAAAGTGGTTTATGGGTCGCCTGAGATTCGAACTCAGGACCAGCCGGTTAAAAGCCGGATGCTCTACCGCTGAGCTAGCGACCCAAACAAAATGAATGCTTTAAAAGCACTCATAAAAATTATCACGTTAGCTATTTTGCTATGAAGGGTGCTTGTTTGCTTAAAAAGAAAGTTTGAAACCACATAAAAATATGATTTGATATCAAAAACTGATGACTTTTTGGTTAGATAACCCAATTAGTTGCAACTGTTCTGTAAAATCCTCAAAGTAAAATCCTTAGGGTAATCAATTGAACTCAACTCTTAGCCTTCTACTAGTAAGTATTCCTGTTCTCGCCGCTCTAACATGGGTAGTTTTCAATATACAAGGAGCAGCTAAAGAGCAGTGGAAAAGAGACTTCTAATCTCAGATTTTCTAAAATTTTTTCTCAGGTGAGATCGTTTAATTGATCCAATCCAATTCGGTAACAATTATTGGTGCAGGGTTGGCTGGAGCGGAAGCCGCATGGCAAGTTGCTTCTGCGGGGTTAAAGGTAAATCTTTATGAGATGCGTCCTGTTTTAAGAACACCAGCCCACAGCACGTCTGATTTTGCAGAGTTAGTATGTAGTAACAGTTTTGGAGCGCTAGGTTCAGATAGGGCCTCTGGGTTACTTAAAGAAGAACTTAGGCAACTAAACTCTTTTGTTATAAGAACTGCAGATAAATATTCCATACCTGCTGGCGGAGCTCTTGCTGTAGATAGGTCTGAATTCAGTCGCAAGATAACTGAAGAACTTTCTTTGAACCCATTAATAAATGTTCAAAGAAGTGAACTCAAAAGGCTACCTTCCAGTGATCAAATAACAATTATCTCTTCAGGCCCTCTCACAAGTAAGGATTTGGCCAAAGATCTTACTAATTTTACTGGTGTTGATGAATGTCATTTCTTTGATGCTGCGAGTCCAATAATTAAAGGGGATACCATAGATTTTTCGTTAGCCTTTAAAGCTAGCCGATATGAGAAAGGAGATGCGGATTACATTAATTGCCCAATGAATAAAGAGGAATATCTATCCTTTAGAGAAGCTCTTATTCATGCAGAACAAGCTGAAGTAAAAGGTTTTGAGAAAGAAACCGCAACTTTTTTCGAAGGATGCCTTCCAATTGAAGAGCTTGCGCGCCGAGGAGAAGACACAATGCGATATGGTCCTTTAAAGCCAATTGGATTATGGGATCCTCGATGGGGAGATTTATACAATCGAGAAAACCGTTTATCAAAAAGAGCATATGCGGTGGTCCAACTTCGACAAGAAGATAAAGCAGGAAGGCTGTGGAATTTGGTGGGATTTCAAACTAATCTCAAATGGGGTGAACAAAAACGCATTTTCCAGATGATTCCTGGTTTAAAAAACGCAGAATTTGTTCGTTTAGGTGTAATGCATCGGAATACTTTCCTCAATTCTCCAGAACTTTTAGAGCCAACACTTCAATTCAAAAAAAGGTCAAATCTTCTTGCCGCAGGCCAAATAACAGGGACAGAAGGTTATGCAGCGGCAGTAGGAGGGGGTTGGCTGGCAGGAACAAATGCTGCTTTATTGGCGATGAAATGTGAGCCGATAAGCTTGCCTTTAGAAACAATGATTGGCTCACTTAGTCATTTCATAAGTGACCTTCACTTGACTCACAAATTATCTGGTAAGAAATCTTTTCAACCAATGCCACCTAATTTCGGGCTAATGCCAGAATTAAGCAATAGAATACCTAACAAAAAAGAACGTTATGGAGCTTATCGAGATAGAGCTTTGGAGAAGCTTCATGCAACTATAGTAAAAGACAAAAGTCTTTCGCAAATAATCAAATTCTCTAATAATAAAAAATCTACTCAAAGAATTAATTAGTTTATTTTTAATTAGCTAAAAATTATGACACATACAAAAGTTATTAATGAATTAGACAATCTTTGGGATGCAATAGTAATCGGGTCTGGAATCGGAGGCCTTGTAACTGCGACGCAATTAGCAGCAAAAGGTGCAAAAGTATTAGTTTTAGAAAGCTACACAATTCCTGGTGGAAGTAGTGGGGCATTTCATCGAAATGGATACACATTTGATGTAGGGGCTTCAATGATCTTTGGTTTTGGTGAAAATGGTTACACAAATCTTTTAACACGTGCTCTCTTAGATGTGGGTCAGAAATGTACAACCATTCCAGACCCTGCTCAACTCGCTTACCATCTTCCAAAAGATCTAAAAATAGTAGTAGATAGAGATTACGAGAAATTCCTGTCCAATTTAATTTCTCAATTCCCTCATGAAGCAAAGGGAATAAGAAGTTTTTACGATGTTTGCTGGCAAGTTTTCAATTGCCTTGATGCAATGCCACTTTTATCAATTGAAGATCCAACCTACCTCGCTAAAGTTTTTATAAAAGCTCCATTCGCATGCTTAGGACTTGCTCGATGGCTACCTTTTAATGTAGGAGACATCGCAAGAAAATATATAAAGGATAAAAACCTACTTAGGTTTATTGACATTGAATGTTTTTGTTGGTCTGTCATGCCAGCAGAAAAGACTCCAATGATTAATGCTGGCATGGTCTTCTCAGACCGTCATGCCGGAGGAATTAACTATCCGAAGGGGGGGGTAGGAGTTATTGCAGAAAAGCTTGTAGCAGGTCTAAAAAGTAATGGTGGAAAAATTTGTTACAAGTCCAGAGTTAAGAAGATTATATTGGAAGACAGAAAAGCAATAGGAGTTCAAATTGCCAATGGTGAGAAAATATATGCAAAGACTATAGTTTCAAACGCAACAAGATGGGATACATTTGGAGGTGAAGGTGTTAAAAATCCTTTGGTAAATCAAGATTATCAACCTACTTCAGAAAAAACTTGGAGGAAGCGATATAAACCTTCACCATCATTTTTATCTCTACATCTAGGTGTTAAAAGCGACTCAATTGAGCAAGGTACGCACTGTCATCATCTGATTTTAAATGACTGGAAAGACATGGAAGCAGAGCAAGGTGTTGCTTTCGTGTCAATTCCGACTTTGTTAGATCCTGATCTGGCTCCACATGGTCATCAAATTATTCATGCCTTTACCCCATCTTCGGTAGATGAGTGGACACACTTAACACCATCTGATTACAAGCAAAAAAAACAAATTGATGCCAATCTTCTTATCTCAAAAGTCGAGCAAGTATTACCTGGCATAACTAGCAACATTACTCATAAAGAAATTGGAACGCCAAAAAGTCATAGAAGGTTTCTTAATAGACATAACGGAAGCTATGGACCAATACCTTCGATGCGTCTTCCTGGATTATTGCCTATGCCTTTCAACACGACTGGTATCAAGAATCTTTTCTGTGTCGGTGATTCATGCTTCCCAGGTCAAGGACTTAATGCTGTTGCTTTTAGTGGATTTGCTTGCGCTCATAAGATTGGTGCAAAACTAGGCATCAATCCTTGGGAATTGCCTACTTAAATAAAACAGTTCAGGAATAGCACCTCAGGTAGAAATTAAAATTAGCCAATCACCTAATAAAGTGAATAGAAATCCCCTTTAAATGCAATTTAATAAATAACTTTATTTAGTATCTACCTCTTCAGATAAAAACCAATCAGGAATGCTCTGATAATAAGCAGAATTGAAATCATTTTCTCTTGCCTCTACACGATTACAGCAAGACCTACCATTGTCTCTATTGGCAAGGATTGAATTTGCCCATTTCCAAACCAACTTTGCGGTAAATTCCATTCCAACATTTTCCATTATTCGAAGGTCCAACGCACCTTTGTCATGAAGAGATTTCCATTGGTCCATTAGTGGATCATCAAAATTAATTAAAAAAGTATGATCAAATTGACCTCTTAATTTCTTTTCCAAGCTTTCTAAGCTAGAGAAATCAACAACGAAACCATTTTCATCCAACTCTTTAGCTTGAAACCAAAAAGTAAAACTTCTGCTGTAACCATGCACAAATCTGCAATGACCAGAATGTTTCCACTGCCTATGACAACATGGATAATCTTGGAAATGCTTGCTACAGCTATAGTGAGTAATTGAATTAAGCATCTAAAACGTATTTAAGGAGACTAAGGGATGATCAAAACTAAAGACTTATTGCCTTAAAGTAAGGATATGACGCAACTCAGCCAAGAGTTTATAGAAAAGATTCGTTTTAACGAAAAAGGTCTCATTCCAGCAATTGCTCAAGATTGGTTGGATGGAACAGTTTTAATGATGGCTTGGATGAATAAAGAATCCTTAGAAAAAACAATTCTGACAAGAAAAGTCCATTACTGGAGCAGGTCCAGGCAAAAGCTATGGAGGAAAGGTGAGACAAGTGGTCATACGCAACAATTAAAAGCGATTAGATACGATTGTGATTCAGATTCAATACTTCTAACAATTAATCAAGTTGGTTCCATTGCCTGCCACACTGGCTCTAGGAGTTGTTTTTATCAAGCAGGCATTAATGAGTTTTCAGTAAATCCATCTATAGAAAATCCTTCAGCAGATTCATGTAGTGAAGTTTTCAAGATAATAAAAGATAGAAAATCAAATCCGAAGGAAGGAAGTTATACCAATTTGCTCTTAAAAGATGGAGATAATAAAATCCTAAAAAAAGTTGGAGAAGAAACAGCAGAATTTGTAATGGCATGCAAAGACAACGATAAAAACTCAATCTCTAACGAAGCTGCAGATTTAATTTTCCATATACAAGTTGCACTCGCCCATCATTCAGTTGATTGGCGTGATGTACTCGAAATACTTGCAAAAAGACGTTCTTAAAAAAAATTTAGATATAAACAGATTAATAAAATCAAGGTCAGGATAATTAAATAATTCTTGTTCTTGAGGTTGAAAGCCTCTAAAAAGACCCTAACTAATACTCAAAAGGGCCTTACTTCGGGGATAAATGAACAATCTTACGTCAACAAATAAGTTAAGAATAAAGAATGAATTCGAAACTCTTCATTACAAGACAAGCAAGTTAAAACTTTCGACCTAAATTTTAAGTATTAAGAAGGTACAAATCTTGAGCTCTTTAAGTGACTTTCTTGGGGAAATTGGACGTCATCATCTTTTGACGCCTGAAGAAGAACTAACCATGGGTAGAAAAGTTCAAGCAATGGTATCCCTTTTGGAAAGATGCAACATTGCAGGTGGGGAAGGTCCAGCATGTAACTACACAGATATAGAGAAGAGGACTATCCGATTAGGAGAGCGTGCTAAGAATCAAATGATTACCTCTAATCTTAGACTTGTAGTTAATTTGGCAAAAAAATATCAAGGGAAAGGGCTTGAATTGCTTGATTTAATACAGGAAGGAACTCTTGGTTTAACGCGAGCAGTAGAAAAATATGATCCTAAAAGAGGGCATAGATTTTCCACTTATGCATATTGGTGGATTCGCCAAGGACTTAATAGGGCACTCTCTACTCAAAGTAGAAATATAAGGATTCCAGTAAATATAAATGAGAAGCTAACAAAACTGAGAGCAGCAAAGTCTCATTTAATGCAAGCAAATGGATTAACTCCTTCTGCAGATTTAATTGCAAAACAAATGCACTTAAGCAAACAAGAAGTTGAAGAGCTTCTCCAACATGAGCTCAGAAGTATTACCGTTAGTCTTCAAGGAGTTGTGCAATCAAAATCAGACCCATCTGAGCTAGGAGATGTATTACCTAGTGAGGAAACTCCTCCAATGGAAGTGGCTGAATTAGCTGAAAGGAATGATTCAGCATGGTCGTTACTTGACAAAGCAAATCTAACCCCAAAAGAGAGAAAGATTGTTAGCCTAAGATTTGGTCTTGATGGGACTAATCAATGGAGGACTCTTGCCGAAGTTGCAAAACATATGCATTGCAGTAGAGAATATTGTAGACAAGTTGTACAACGTGCTCTTAGGAAACTAAGAACAGCAGGAATTCAATCAGGATTAGTTGAGATGGAAGCTTAAAAAATTTCTTTGATAACTCTTCAAAAAATCTTCTAATAAAGAACATAATTTTAAATCCAATGTCTCAAGAGAAACAAGCAAAAAATAAAGTTTATGAAGCAGAAGTGATTGACAGCTCTGTGGTTGACGAAGGTAATTTAAGAAAAGTTTTAATTAGAGCAGGAAGAGCAATTGCCCAACCTGCTTTAGAAGCATTTGAGATGGTCCTTGATCCTGCAACTCCTCCTCAAGCTAGGGTTTCTCTTCTCGCCGCTTTGACATATTTGATCATGCCTATTGATTTAGTTCCTGATTTCATTCCAATAGCAGGGTTTAGTGATGATCTTGTTGCACTAACAGCTGTAATAAGTCTTTGGAGTAAAAACATCACTCCTGCAATTCGCAATAGAGCAAAGCAAAAACTTGATAATTGGTTGCCTTTATAAAACAAATGGCTAAGTGGTCCGAAGAAATTGAAGAAGAAATTACTCTTTTAATAAAAGACTGGCTTAAGCAGCATAATAAAACTCAAAAAGATCTAAAAAATGGTCTACATGCAAATTCAGAAAGGATGCCTGCTTTGCTAGAAATTCTAAAAAAAGAATTTTCTCAAGGTGGGTTACATAAATTGGCTGCAAAGCTTTGTGAAATAGAGAATCAATGGTCAACAAATCACGAAACATCTTCGAACATGAACATAGATTCAGATCCATTTGGTCAGCTCGATCTTCTTTTGGAAGAAATTGAGGAAGACTGCAACAATTAATATGTACTTAAAATATCTATTTTTTAAAAATACAAAAAAATTATCCTCTTTTTTTAAAACTGCAATTATTTCCACACTATTACTACCAGCTATCCTTTTCATCTTTCCTAATCAAGGACGAGCAATGAGTGAACTAAAAGGTCAAGATCTATTTCTTAAACATTGTTCAGGTTGTCATATAAATGGTGGAAATATAATCAGAAGGAACAAAACTTTGAAACTAAAAGATTTAAAGAAGAATGGAGTAGATAATCCTGAGGCAATTGCTCAAATTGCAAGAAATGGTATAGGGATAATGTCTGGTTACAAAGAATTACTTGGCGTAGATGGAGATAAATTTGTTGCCAGTTGGGTATGGGAAAGTTCTCAGAATGCTTGGGTCCAAGGGTAAACATCTAATTTAGTCCATATTCCTTTCTTCCAATAAATATCATCTTCAACCAACTCCTTGACTTCTTCAATACTTAACGATTGAAAAATACCAAATACATACCTATTACATTTGGTAGGCCCTAGTGTTATTAATTTTCCATCTTCCTTAAGATTGGAAAGACGATGGAGATGCTCTTCTCGAAAAGGTTTCCTTTTAGTAATAGCATCCTCACAGTATTGGCCAAAAAGAATAAATTTATCCATTAATTTAGAAGTTAAAGAACCTATTAAACCCAATAAAGATTTTAGCCATTTAGCGAACAAATGGAATTAATTTAAGTTCTATATAAATACTTAATCTATTTATAGAATAAAATATGCTGCTAATAAGTCATTACAAGAAGATAGATGCTATCAAAATCAAAAAAGACTTTGCAAGTCAAATGCTTTCTTAGATTTAATAAGAGTTGGAAGTATTTTTTAAGCTTAGAGGTGTCAACCTGCTGCTTGGCGAAGTTCTTTACAGAATTTGCCAGCCTCATCAACAGACAAACCTGTTTTGGCATTAGAAATCCTTTTTACCAAAGCACTACCAACTATTGCTCCATCAGCTCCCCAGTTTCTAACAGCTTTTATATGACTAGGATCAGAGATTCCAAAACCAACGGCTACAGGAGTATCGCTAAACCCTTTAAGTTCTTGAATAAGTTTTTCTACGCGAGTTTCTAATTCTAAACGTTCTCCAGTTACACCAGTAACACTTACTAAATAAGTAAACCCTTTACTCTTCTCAGCAATAAGTCTCATCCTATCTTTTGGAGTTGTTGGAGCTACTAAAAGAATTAAGTCAAGCTGCCTTTTGGCAGCAATTTTAGACAGTTTTTCTGCTTCTTCTAAGGGCAAGTCTGGAACAACTATTCCAGCAGCTCCTGCCTTGGAAGCCTCTTGGCAGAATTCTTCCATTCCAATGTTTAAGAGGGGATTGGAATAAGTAAAAAGAATTACTGGAATTGATAATCTCCCACGTAATTTGCCCAACATTGAAAGGACATTTTTGGGAGAAGTCCCTAAAGAGAGTGCGCGTGATGCTGCTAGTTGAATTGTTGGTCCATCAGCAAGAGGATCACTATATGGGATGCCCAATTCAATCATATCCGCCCCATTATTTTGGAGTTGAAGCAAAATATCTTCTGTTGTTTTCAGATCAGGGTCGCCTGCCATAACAAATGGCATAAGCGCAAGCCTCCCTTCTTGCTTAACTCTTTCAAAAGATCTGCTAATGCTTAATGCTTTCGAAAGATCTTTTTGCAAGAATCTACTTAAAAAGGATTGCAATATCATTTTTTATCAGTTTCAAGCTGTTGTAATAATCTACTTTGCTCTTCTGCAGACATTGAATCAAATTTTTCCTCGAGTTCTCTATTCGTAAGCTCCTCATATGAATTTCGATATCTTTTTCTTTGCTCCATAAAAGTCATTTTACCATTCACAACACGAAAGAAGTACGAAATAATCCAAAGACAAACAACTAAGACCAGTATTGCTTCAGAAGCAATCCCAGCACTGAAAGAGTCAAGGCCTACTCCGAGGAATAAACCATACCCAATGCCCCCTAATAAGAAAGCAATTAGGCCAATCAAAACAACATTTCCTTTAGTCAATTCTCAAACCTCTCCTTGTCCATTCATTCTCAAATTGAGAAAAGGTGCAAATAAAATCAACCCAGGAAAAAAAAGGAAAACCAAGCCATAAAGACATAATCTTTCAAATTTACTCATAAAATTCCAACGAGTATTCATCCAAAAGTAAAGAAATAATGGGATTAAAATCAGATAGGAAACCCCTATTAACCCATAAGCTCCTAAGACCAGCAAAGGATTATTGGGAATTTGACTGACTACAGCAAAGAAAGACACTATGAGAAAATCATTTATATACCTAATATCAGATTAAAGGCATTCAGCCAATCTTTTCAAGGGAGCGTGGCGGAATCGGTAGACGCAGCGGACTTAAAATCCGCAGGTCGTAAAAGGCTGTGGGGGTTCAAGTCCCCCCGCTCCCATAAAAATTTGTTTCTTACTCAGAAATTTTCCAATTCAGGATTTCACCTGAATGGAATGGAACTATATATTCGGAATCAAGATCCTTTGATTGCAATTTAAACTTTGAAGGTATCTTATGTGGAGACTTAATCAAAGTAATTTTCTTAGTATTAAGGGATAGTCCATAAAAAACAGCTCCAAATTCACTAGAGAAGCCTTCTAATCTGTCAAGAGCTCCTTCCTCTTCAAAAACTTGTGCATAGCTTTCAAGTGCATTGGGTGCATTAAATATTCCTGCACAACCACAAGAAGTCTCTTTAGATGCTCTTAAATGCGGAGCAGAATCTGTACCTAAAAAGAAGCAAGGACTTCCACTTGTCGCAGCACGACGTAAGGCAACACGATGTCTTTCTCGTTTCACTATTGGCAAACAATAGAAATCACTTCTTAATCCACCAATAAACATTTCATTACGGTTTATATGCAGATGATGAGGGGTGATAGTTGCAGCTAATTTTGATTGATTGGCTTCTACAAATTGAACCGCATCAGTAGTTGTAATATGCTCTAAAACAACCTTTAGGCTTGGGAACCTATTCAACAGTGGTTCAAGATGCCGTTCTATAAAAACAGCCTCTCTGTCAAAAATATCAACTTCACTATCAGTAACTTCACCATGTATGAGCAATGGCATTCCGATCTTTTCCATTGTCTCAAAGACAGAGTTGATACTCGCTAGATCACTAACACCTAGTGAGGAATTTGTTGTAGCATTTTGCGGATATAGCTTTGCAGCGAAGAAAATTTCTTCAGCAAAACCTTTTGCCAATAATTCTGGGGATGTCGTATCAGTCAAATATGTAGTCATAAGAGGCATGAAAGAGAGGCCTTTAGGTACTGCCTTAAGAATTCTTCTTTTGTACTCCAATGCACTTTGAATGCTTACGATTGGTGGTGAAAGGTTTGGCATTACTACCGCTCTATTGAATACCTTTGCAGTGGGAATAATCACAGAGTCCAAAATACTCCCATCTCTAAGATGTAAATGCCAATCATCCGGCTGACGCAATATGATTTGTTCTTCAGAAATAGTCAAAGTATTCAACGGTTTTAAGGTTTTCTATTAAATAGAATTACTATAAAAATAACTTGAAAAGTTCCTAAAGCGAACAGCTGATTCAAATTGAGTTAAAAGTTGAGCTAGGTACACATCAATCTTCAAAACAAATTCTAATGACCCCTCTAATTCAAACAATTTTAGAAATACTTCTTGGGATAGGCTTGCTTTTTAGTGGCGGAGAATTATTCGTTCAAGGTTCAACCGCATTGGCACTACTTTTTGGTATACCTCAATTAGTGATTGGGCTTACAATAGTTTCTCTTGGCACAAGTGCTCCAGAGCTTTTTGTAAGTGTTGGTTCTTTTTTTAAGAGCTCTGATGCGATTGCAGTTAGTAATGTTGTGGGAAGCAATATTTTTAATGTTCTAGTTGTTCTTGGCAGTAGTGCTTTAGTGATGCCATTGAAAGTTGAAAGTCGTCTAGTAAGAAGAGATATTCCTCTTCTTCTCGCTGTATCAGCAGCTGTATGGGGAATGGCCTCCTCAGGAACAATAACTTGGCAATCTGGATTAGCTTTACTACTTGCATTAGCAATTAATACTATCTGGGAAATTCGCACTGCTAGAGAAGAACCTCAGCAAATCAAAGAAGCTGAGCCAGAGATAAATATAGATTTAGAATCTAATGGGTGGTCAAAAGCATTGTCAGGAATAATTCTTGGAATTATTCTTCTTGGGATTGGTTCAGAGGTCTTAATAACTGGCGCAAAGTCTCTTGCTAGTTCCTATAAATGGAGTGAAGAGATTATTGGTTTAACAATAGTTTCTGCAGGGACTTCGATGCCAGAGCTGGTGACTTCATTAGTAGCTGCACTTAGAGGACGGACAGATCTCGCAATTGGAAATGTAGTTGGAAGTAGTTTGTTAAATCAACTACTAGTTCTTGGAAGTTGTGGATTGCTCGCAGGAACCAAAGGCATCAATGTCGAACAAGTATTAATACATAAAGATTTCCCGATCATGCTTCTAGTAACATTTGCATGCATGCCAATCTTCTGGACAAAAGGCCGCATTAGTCGTCAAGAAGGAGGGTTCCTATTGTCGCTTTATTTATTATATTTAACAGACCAGATTCTTCCATTAACTCAGTCAACTTGGCAAGATGAGTTTAGGCTTCTAGTTATTTGCGTTATCCTACCAGTATCCATAGTGGTTGTTACATTTAAAACTCTTAGGTATTGGAGTTTTATTAAAAATACCTAGGTCATAGTCACAAATTCTTCAGCAATAGTTGGATGTAGTGCCATTGTCTTATCAAAGTCAGCTTTATTCGCTCCCATAGATATAGCTATTGATGCCATCTGAATAATTTCGGCAGAGCTCTCTCCAAGCATATGACATCCAAGAATCTTTTGGCTTGATTTTTCAACAACTAGCTTTAGAAGACATTGCTTATCATTCTTTGAAAGAGATTGTGACATTGGCCTAAATTTTGAACTAAAAATTTGTATTTTTTTACTCCCATATTTGGAGATAGCACCTTCCTCACTTAATCCTATCGAAGCAATTTCAGGCTGTGAGAAGACTGCCTTTGGAATGCATTTATAGTCAATTGAATTTTGTTTATTGCCATAAAGCCTATCCGCGAATGATCTACCTTCTGCTATAGCAACTGGAGTAAGGTTTATTCTATCAGTGACATCACCTACAGCATAAATAGTCGAGGAACTTGTCAAGTTAACCTCGTTCACCTTGATTCTATTACGATCAATCTCTACTCCTGCTTTAACTAAGTTTAATCCATCTAAGAATGGCTTTCTACCAGTTGCAAAGAGGACTGCCCCACAGTCAATTGTTTTGTTCCCTTTTGAAACTACTTTCAATTCTCCAGGAAGTCCCTCTATCCCATTAATTTGTACTCCAAATTTGATGTCAACGCCGCCCCCCTGCATAGAACTTGTAAGCACAGATGAAAGTTCTCTATCAAATCCTTTCAATAACCTATCTCCTCTTACAAGTTGAATAACATCCACGCCCAAGTTATTAAAAATACATGCAAATTCACAAGCAATATAACCAGCGCCAATGATGGCAATCCTCTTTGGGAAAGTTTTCTGAAGGAACACATCATCGCTAACCCATCCCAAATCAGAGCCTGGCAATTTGGGTCGAGAAGGTTTTGCTCCGACTGCTATTAAAATGT
>CACPKH010000018.1 GCA_902634515.1 uncultured Prochlorococcus sp.
CCAGAATCTTTTAAGGTTTTAATGAGAGAGCTCCAGTCTTTAGGTTTAGATATTGGTGTTTATACAGATGAAGGAAAAGAAGTAGATCTAATGCAGGATGTTAATCCTCGCAGAAGTACCCCAAGTAGGCCAACCTATGAATCATTAGGTTCAGATTATCAAGAGGATTAACTATTTAAATTTCGTTTTTCTTTTTCTTAAATCAACATTCTTTGACTTACATGACTAACAGCAATCTAAGAACTGAAAATCATTTCGATTACGTCAAAATCACTTTGGCCTCTCCTGAAAGAGTTATGTCTTGGGGGCAAAGAACTCTCCCTAATGGGCAAGTGGTTGGAGAAGTTACAAAGCCTGAAACTATTAATTACAGAACACTTAAGCCTGAGATGGATGGACTGTTTTGTGAAAAGATTTTTGGCCCTTCAAAGGATTGGGAATGTCATTGTGGAAAATATAAAAGAGTTCGTCATAGAGGGATTGTTTGTGAAAGATGTGGTGTTGAAGTTACAGAAAGCAGGGTGCGAAGACATAGAATGGGCTTTATCAAATTAGCAGCTCCTGTTTCTCATGTTTGGTATTTAAAGGGTATACCTAGTTATGTTGCTATCTTGCTTGATATGCCACTAAGAGATGTTGAGCAAATAGTTTATTTTAATTGTTATGTTGTATTAGACCCTTGTGATCATAAAGACCTTAAATATAAACAATTACTGACTGAAGATGAATGGTTGGAAATAGAAGATGAAATTTATGCTGAAGACTCAGAGATTGAAAATGAACCAATTGTTGGAATAGGAGCTGAAGCATTAAAGCAATTACTTGAAGATCTTGATTTAAATGAAATCGCAGAACAATTGAGGGAAGAAATTACAGGTAGTAAAGGTCAAAAAAGGGCTAAGTTAATTAAAAGGTTGAGAGTGATAGATAACTTTATAGCTACAAATGCTAGGCCAGAATGGATGGTCTTAGATGCAATACCTGTTATACCTCCTGATCTTAGACCTATGGTTCAGTTAGATGGAGGACGCTTTGCAACTTCTGACTTAAATGATTTGTATAGAAGAGTGATTAATAGAAACAATAGGTTAGCAAGATTACAAGAGATTTTAGCTCCGGAAATTATTGTTAGGAATGAGAAGAGAATGTTGCAAGAGGCCGTAGATGCTTTAGTGGATAATGGTCGTAGAGGTAGAACAGTTGTTGGTGCAAATAATCGAGCTTTAAAATCTCTTAGCGATATTATTGAGGGTAAACAAGGTCGTTTTAGGCAGAATCTACTTGGGAAGAGAGTTGATTATTCAGGAAGATCAGTAATTGTTGTTGGTCCAAAATTAAAAATGCATCAGTGTGGTTTGCCTAAAGAAATGGCAATTGAACTTTTCCAGCCCTTTGTGATTCATAGATTAATTAGACAGAATATAGTTAATAACATTAAAGCTGCTAAAAAACTGATTCAGAAAGCAGATGATGAAGTAATGCAAGTCCTTCAAGAGGTAATAGAGGGGCATCCAATTCTGCTTAATAGAGCCCCTACTTTGCATAGACTTGGTATACAAGCCTTTGAGCCAAAATTAGTTGATGGACGAGCAATACAATTGCATCCTTTAGTATGTCCTGCTTTTAACGCAGACTTTGATGGTGACCAAATGGCTGTTCATGTTCCATTAGCCATAGAGTCTCAAACTGAGGCAAGAATGTTAATGCTTGCAAGCAATAATATTCTTTCTCCTGCAACTGGTGAGCCTATTGTCACTCCTTCTCAAGATATGGTTTTAGGATCGTATTATTTAACTGCAATTCAACCAGATGCTCAAAAACCTCAATTTGGAGATCAATCAAAAACCTTTGCTTCTCTTTCAGATGTAATTAATGCATTTGAAGATAAAAGGATCAATCTTCATGATTGGGTATGGGTTAGATTTAATGGAGAAGTTGAAGATGATGATGAAAATCAACAACCATTGGAAACTAAGGTTTTGGAAGATGGTACTCGTATAGAACAATGGACTTTTCGTAGGGATCGGTTAGATGAAGATGGTGCTTTGATCAGTCGTTTTCTCCTTACTACTGTTGGACGGGTAGTAATGAACCACACAATTATTGATGCCGTGGCTTCAGCTTGATTTTCTTTAAACCCTTTTCTTTCTAACAAAACCAATTAGGCATTAACAATGACTTCTACCTCTCCTAAAGCTCGTAAATCATCAGGCAAAAGCAGAAAAAGCAGAGCCTCAAAAAAATCAAAAGCCAAAAAGGATATACCGGTCCTTTCTAAGACTCCACCTTCATATAGGAATTGTGTTGTAGATAAGAAAAGCTTAAAACAATTGGTTGCATGGGCCTATAAGCATCATGGCACTGCTGTAACAGCAGCAATGGCTGATAATTTGAAAGATTTGGGGTTTAAATATGCAACTCAAGCTGCAGTCTCAATATCTGTAGATGATTTGAAGGTTCCAGAAGCTAAACAAGATTTATTAGGACAGGCTGAAGAACAAATTACGGCTACACAAGAATGTTATCGACTTGGTGAAATTACAGAGGTTGAACGTCATACGAAAGTGATTGATACTTGGACAGAAACCAATGAGAGATTAGTGGATGCAGTAAAGAAGAATTTTAATCAGAACGACCCTTTGAATTCTGTTTGGATGATGGCTAACTCTGGTGCAAGAGGAAATATGTCACAGGTACGTCAATTAGTAGGTATGAGAGGCTTAATGGCTAATCCTCAGGGTGAGATTATTGATTTACCTATTCGTACTAATTTTAGAGAAGGACTCACTGTTACAGAATACGTTATTTCTTCTTATGGGGCTCGAAAGGGTCTTGTAGATACTGCTTTGAGGACTGCTGACTCTGGTTATTTGACAAGGCGATTAGTTGATGTAGCTCAGGATGTCATTGTGCGTGAAGAGGATTGTGGAACTTCGCGATCAATTTTGGTCAAAGCAGAAGATGGAGCCTATGGAAATCGTCTTGTTGGACGATTAATTGCTGAGCAAATAATAGGAGAAGATGAGCAAGTAATTGCCAAGAAAGATGTAGCTATTGATCCTGAATTGTCTAGGAAAATAGAGAAAGCTAATATTGAAGAGGTTAGAGTTCGCTCACCTCTCACATGTGAAGCGACCCGATCTGTTTGCAGGAAATGTTATGGCTGGGCGCTTGCTCATAATAGTTTAGTTGATCTGGGTGAAGCTGTCGGAATTATTGCGGCTCAATCAATCGGTGAACCAGGTACTCAACTAACAATGAGAACCTTCCATACAGGAGGTGTATCAACTGCTGAAACAGGTGTTGTTCGATCTACTATTTCAGGAAAGGTTGAGTTTGGAGCAAAAGCAAGATTGAGGGGATATAGAACACCTCATGGTGTTGAAGCTCAGCAGGCAGAAGTTGATTTTATTTTGAACATTAAGCCAAATGGTAGCGGAAAGCCTCAAAGGATAGAAATTTCTAATGGCTCTTTACTGTTTGTCGATAATGGGCAAGATGTCGATGCAGATGTAACGATAGCTCAAATCGCAGCAGCAGCTGTTAAAAAGAGCGTGGAGAAAGCGACGAAAGACGTTATTTGTGATTTAGCGGGACAGGTTCGGTATGAAACAGCAATTCAACCTAGAGAAGTCACTGATAGGCAAGGAAATATAACACTTAAGGCTCAAAGACTTGGACGTATGTGGGTCTTAGCTGGTGATGTTTATAACCTTCCTCCAAATGCAAAGCCTGTTGTTAAGAGAAATACTAAAGTTACAGAAGGTATTGTTTTAGCAGAGGCTAGTCAGTCAACTGAGTTTGGTGGTGAAGTACGTCTACGTGATTCAATCGGAGACTCAAGAGAAGTACAGATTGTCACTACGGCAATGACTCTGAAAGACTTTAAATTGTTAGAAGAATCGACACATTCAGGAGAGATATGGCATTTAGAGGCGAAGGATGGCACTAAATATCGTTTAAATAGTGTACCTGGAAGTAAAATTGGCAATAGTGAGGTAGTAGCAGAACTTGCCGACGATAGATTTAGAACAAAAACGGGAGGCTTAGTGAAATATGCTCCTGGACTTTTAATTAAGAAAGCTAGGTCAGCTAAAAATGGTTTTGAAGTTAGTAATGGAGGTACCTTGCTTTGGATTCCTCAAGAAACCCATGAAATCAATAAAGATATTTCATTGTTAATGATTAAAGATCGTCAATGGATAGAAGCTGGTACTGAAGTAGTGAAAGATATTTTTAGTCAGACAGCAGGAATAGTTACTGTTACTCAAAAGAATGACATTCTCAGAGAGATTATTGTTCGTAGTGGAGAATTCCACCTTTGCAATGAGGCAAAAGTGTTGGAGCGCTTTGAAGATGAAGGGCAAATGGTAAATCCTGGTGAGACTATTGCGAAAGGTCTCAAGGCGGATTCTATGGTTTTTGTACAAACTGTTGAAACTCGTGAAGGCAAAGGCCTTTTATTGAGACCGGTTGAAGAATATACAATTCCTGATCAAGCGCAATTGCCAGAACTTTTTCATGTTAAGCAAGAGAAGGGACCTTCTTTAGGGTTAAAAGCAACTCAAAGACTTGCTTTTAAAGATGGTGAATTGATTAAATCTGTAGAAGGTGTTGAATTACTTAAGACTCAACTGATTCTTGAGACATTTGAAACTACTCCTCAAATGACTGTTGATGTTGAAGTTGAGCAAGATAAGAGTTCTAAGACTATTGAGAGGTTAAGGCTTGTCATTTTAGAGAGCATATTAGTTAGACGTGACACTATGTCAGATTCAAGTCATGGCTCAACTCATACTGAGTTACAGATAGCGGATCGGCAAATTGTTAAAGCAGGAGATGTTATAGCAACTACACAGATTCTATGTAAAGAAAAAGGGATTGTTCAGTTTCCTGAAGCTGTTGATGGAGATCCTATACGACGATTAATTGTTGAAAGGCAAGAAGATACAATTACTTTAACAGCGAACGATACTCCACTCTTAAAGGAAGGACAAAGGGTTGTTGATGGCGACTTTATCTCTAAAGATAAAACAGTTGATTGTTGTGGAGAAGTTGAGACTGTTAACGGCAACAAGGTTACTCTTCGCCTAGGTAGACCATATATGGTATCTCCAGATTCCGTTTTGCATGTGAGAGATGGAGATTTGGTTCAACGTGGTGATGGTTTGGCACTCTTAGTTTTTGAACGTCAAAAGACAGGAGATATTGTTCAAGGATTGCCTAGAATTGAGGAGTTGTTAGAGGCACGTAGACCAAGAGATTCAGCTATTTTATGTAAGAAATCAGGCGTTGTTGAAATCAAACAAGAAGAAGATGATGAATCAGTAATCGTAAAAGTGATAGAAGGTGATGATGTGATTTCTGAATATCCAATTTTACTTGGGAGAAATGTAATGGTTAGTGATTCTCAACAAGTTGATGCCGGGGAGATGCTTACAGATGGTCCTATTAATCCTCATGAGTTACTTGATTGCTTCTTTGGAGATCTTCGCGATAAGAAGCCACTTATGGAGGCGGCAAGAGAGTCAATAGCAAAGTTGCAACATCGACTAGTTAATGAAGTTCAGAATGTATATAAATCTCAAGGGGTTTCCATTGATGACAAGCATATTGAAGTCATAGTTCGTCAAATGACTAGCAAGGTTAGAATTGAAGATGCAGGTGATACCACCCTTTTGCCAGGTGAGCTTATAGAACTTAGACAAGTAGAGGATACAAATCAAGCAATTTCAGTTACTGGAGGTGCACCAGCCGAGTTCACACCAGTATTACTTGGTATTACAAAAGCCTCATTAAATACTGATAGCTTTATTTCTGCAGCTTCTTTCCAAGAAACAACACGAGTACTGACTGAAGCAGCAATTGAAGGTAAGTCTGACTGGTTAAGAGGTTTAAAGGAAAACGTAATTATAGGTAGATTGATACCTGCAGGTACAGGTTTTAGTGGATTTGTTGAGGAATTAAGAGCTGAAGCAGGACCTCATCCAGATATCTTGGCCGAAGATCCTGCTGGTTATAGAAGAATACAAAATCTTCGCCCTGATTACACAGTAGATATGCCTTCATCACCTGTGGTTAAACCTACTTCTGTGCTAGATGACCCTACTGAGGAAGATCTAGAAGCAACGAGAAGTCGCCATGGTATTGATCCAACAACAAGTAACTTCGCCGCATTTACTCGGCCAACTGGTGATGATGCTTCGCAAGAAGATCAGAGACCAGATCCCGCTGCCTTAGAAGGCTTACAAGAAGAAGGGCTTCTTTCTGACGAATAAGCCTCCTAGCTCCTTTGACTTCTTTATATATTCTCTTCAAATGATTGAACCAAAAATTATTCCAAAGCGGAAACTACCTCGTTATGGCTTTCATAGTCATACTGAAAGGATTAATGGACGATGGGCAATGATTGGCTTTATAGCATTGTTACTATTAGAGATTAAACTAGGTCACGGTGTTTTAGTGAAGTGATTACTTCACTCGATCAGGATAAAAAAATTTTTTTACTTGGTTTAAGTATTGCTCAACTTGAAGAATTTGCTACTCATTATGGTGAGCCCTCTTTTCGAGGACGTCAACTACATGACTGGTTATATAAAAAAGGAGTCAAAACCTTAGATGAAATAACTGTTCTGCCCAAGTCATTGCGAATTGATTTAAAGCAAAAAGGGGTTTGTGTTGGTCGTTTGAAAGAAGTTAGACGTTCCTTATCTAGGGATGGAACAATTAAGTTGTTACTTCAAACTTTTGATGGAGAAAATATTGAGGCTGTAGGTATCCCAACAAGTAATCGTCTCACTATATGTATCTCTAGCCAAATTGGATGCCCGATGCAGTGTGAATTTTGTGCCACAGGCAAAGGAGGTTTGCAGCGCTCATTGGAAGTTAACGAAATTGTTGATCAGATCCTCAGCGTGAGGGCTGCATTGAACCGGGCTCCTTCTAATGTCGTTTTTATGGGGATGGGGGAACCTCTTCTTAACGTTGAGGCTGTTTTGGATTCAATTAACTGCCTAAATAAGGATTTGAAGATTGGACAGCGTCGAATTACTGTAAGTACAGTAGGAGTAGTCAATACACTCCCTCAGCTTGCTGAGTTAGCACTTGAACGACTTGGGAGTGTACAATTTACACTTGCATTAAGTCTGCATGCTCCAACTCAGGAATTACGTGAAACTTTAATTCCTTCTGCTAAAGCATATCCGTTGCACTCTTTATTGGCAGATTGTAGACATTATCTTGAGGTAACAGGAAGAAGGGTTAGTTTTGAATATATCCTTTTGGGCAAATTGAATGATCATATTGAGCATGCTGAGCAATTAGCTGATCTTGTAGGAGGCTTTCAGAGCCATGTAAACTTAATCGCTTATAATCCAATAGAGGATGTTGATTTTAAACGACCTGCGACTAATCGTATTAGAGCATTTAAATCTGTTTTGGAGAGAAGAGGCGTCGCTGTGAGCTTACGTGCTAGTCGAGGATTAGATCAGGATGCTGCCTGTGGGCAATTAAGACGACAACATCAAATCATGAATGATTAACTATTAACTATTAACTATTAACTATTAACTTTATTAGGGTCAAAAGCTCCTTTAGGAAGATTTCCGTTCCATGGAGCTATCAATGCCAAGAGAAGAATTGAGGGGATAGCGGTTGCTATGCTCAGTGCAAAGAAGCTACTCCATCCAATTTTCTCTACTACAAAACCTCCTGGTGCAGAAAGTAATGATCTGCTTAGTGCAAAAATACTTGAAAAAAGAGCATATTGTGTGGCAGAAAAACGTGGATTACATAAGCCCATTAAAAGAGCCAAAAATGCACTAACCATCATCCCTCCACAGAAATTCTCTATTGATACAGCTACTAAAAGCTCTTTAACTCCTCCTCCATATTGAGCAAGAGCCCAGTAGGCAAGATTACTGAGTGCGCCAATGATGCCATATATCCAAAGTGACTTATTCAATCCAATTTTGGTAAATAAAATCCCACCAATAGCGGTTCCAAAAATTGTTGCAGCAATACCCCAACCCCCTTGTATGGCTCCAATGATTTCTGGTTCAAAACCTGCTTTGATTAAAAATGGAGTTGCCATAAGACTTAGCAATCCATCTGGCCAGCGATATAAAAGGATAAGAAGTAGTAGTTGAAGGGCAGTAGCTTTTCCAGTTCTATTTAGAAACTCTTGAGCTGGACCAATAATTGCTTCTTTAATATTTTTAATTGGATTTTGTAATTTTCTTAGTTTCGGAGCGAAGATAGTTATTGGTGCAGTGCAAAGCATTAAAAATGCTGCAAAAAGAAATGCGTTTGACCAGCCAAATTTGCCTGCAATGAAAAATCCACCTCCACCAATAGATAGCATTGCTATTCGGTAACCAAAAGTTGCTGAAGCAGCCCCAATTCCTCTTTCAGAATCTGGTAGAAGATCAGTGCGATATGCATCAACAACTATGTCCTGTGAGGCACTTAGTACGGCTGTAATTAGTGCAGCTATACCAACAAGGAGTAAATCATTTGGTTTTTGAGATGGATCAAGTCTTGTAAAGACAATCAACATTAATCCAATTAATAATTGCAATAGAGCAATCCATCCTCTTCTTCTGTCAGGCCATGGAATTGCCCAATGATCAATCATTGGAGCCCAAAGCAATTTCAATGTATAAGGCAGTTCTAACAGCCCAAGAATTCCAATAATTCCTATTGGTATCCCTATTGCTGCAAGCCAACCTTGAATAAGTTTTGTGATCGCCATTAAAGGCAATCCACTTGCAAACCCTTCGATAGAAACAAATATTGTTCTTTCTAATGATCTTTTTCTATTCAGCTTTCTAGAGTTTTCCAAAAACACTTAAGTATCATTTCAGTGCAGAATAGGGATAAAATTAAATTAATCTTGTCTTTTTTACGTTCCACTCTTTTACCAGTAATTATTTTGCTTATCTTCGGTTTAGCATTAATTGCTGTAACAGCTCGCATTTGGCTTCCAGGCGACATGCTTGCGCCAGCACCAATTGCTTAAGAAACAATTGCAGTATTTAATACTTTTGTATGAAAGCAGAGAATTTAAATTCGAATGAAAAAGGCCAATCTCGATTGGTTATAGACCCTGATGTCCTTGCTAAAGAATTAGAAGCTGAGCTTCAAGGTGATCCATTAGATGAGATTGATTTAGAAACTGTTGATGAAGATCAAGTAAGAATTGCAAATGAATGTGAGGCTGGTCTCCAATGGTTACAGCAAGGCCATGAAGAACGTTTGCAAGGCCTTAGAGTTTTTTGTGAACATAGAGATTCAAGAGCTCTTCCTTTACTTTTGCCATTATTAATTGAACCTAGTCCTGTTGTGCGGATGAGTGCTGTCTATGCGCTAGGTAGAAATCCTTCTTCTAAGGCAGTCAATATTCTCCTTGAATTGTTAGAAACTGATAGCAATACTTATGTAAGGAAAGCTGCTGCATGGAGCCTAGGCAATTATTCCAACGCACCTGTTTTACAACCGCTTATTAATGCTTTGCAAAATGATTTGGCAGCTGTGAGGTTATGGGCCGCAAGCTCTCTTGCTGAGGTTGGCCAACACTCAACTGAAAATGCGAATACTATTGCCTCAAAGTTGCTGGTCAGCTTACAAATTGATAATGAGCCAATAGTTCGAAGCAATTGCATTTGGTCTTTAGGACGTTTGTATGAAAAAATTTCTGAAGATTTGAAAAACCAATTAATTGAGGACTTCTTTTCAACCCTATTACATGATTTGGAACCCTCAGTCAGATATGAATGCAAGATTTCTTTAGAACAAATAAATTCATCACAAGTGCAAGATCACTTGAAAACCCTTGCCGAACAGGGTTTGTTGATTTGAGAAGTGATTCTTAATGTTTAGATGTAACAAATGAACCCACCAAGTTGCTGCATTTTCTATAACATTTAGTACCTTCAATCAAAGATGAATGCCCCAACGCGTTTTGCGATTTCGGATTCGTCAGGATGGACGTGTTGAAGAGTCTGTCGAAGGCGTAATTGGCGCTTCGTGTAATCAGCTTACAGAAAATATTGAAGCTGCTTTGGGTTCCCTTGAAAAAAAGGAACTTAAATCAGAAGCCTATCTTCAACAAGAAACACAATCTCAGACACTTCCTGCAGAGATTCTTTAATGTCACATTTCAGTACTGTCAAAACTCAACTCCGCAAACGAGAGCCTCTAGTTCAGGCTCTTCATAATTTGGGTTTTATTCTTCAAGAAGGAGAACAAATGGTTCGTGGATATCGCGGACAAACTGTTAAAGCAGAATTAGCAGTAGAAATGTCGGATGGAGCGGATATAGGTTTTAGATGGAATGAGAGTACAAAGGCTTATGAATTGGTAACTGATTTAGCCCTTTGGAAGCAGCAAATTCCAGTGGATAGATTTTTAGCAAAGCTTACTCAGCAATATGCTTTAAATACGGTCTTGACTGCAACTTCTGAGGAAGGATTTGAAGTGGCTGAGAAGAAAAATAATTTAGATGGATCTATTGAATTAGTAGTAACACGTTGGGATCCTTAACGAAAAAAATTGACTAACCCAGCGGCAGCTTTTCAAGCCAAGTCCTTTGAGGAATTAAGCCCTAATGGTCGAGAGCCTCTTTTAGGAGGAAAACTTCGAAGAAAAGCAGTATGGGTTGATGAATCAACATGTATTGGATGTACTTATTGCAATTCTGTGGCATGTAACACTTTTACTATGGAACCAGTAATGGGAAGAGCAAGAGCTTTTCGTCAAGATGGAGACTCTGAAGAAGTCGTTCAAGAAGCTATAGATACTTGTCCGGTCAACTGTATCCAGTGGGTTAGATTTGAACAATTAGATATATTACGGGATCAATTAGAAAACCAAGGTGTATATCCTCTAGGCATGTTACCTAAAGTTTCAAGACGAATAAAGCCTGGTAAATCATTATAGAAATAGGCAAAATAAACGAATTTATTCCTTCTAGGCGTTTTGGACGAACAGGTCTTCAAATGCCAGTTTTATCATTAGGAGGAATGCGTTTTCAGCAAAGCTGGACTGATATCTCGAGCCATGAGATTTTAAATTCAAATCAATTAAATGTTGAACAGGTGCTTCAATATGCTGCCAAATATGGGCTGCATCATATAGAAACTGCAAGACATTATGGTACTTCTGAACGACAACTAGGTTGGGCATTGAAGAATATGCCTGATTCAAAAAGAATTCTTCAAACAAAAGTTCCACCTAGGGAAGATCCTGGTGAATTTGAGAAAGAACTTGAGATGAGTTTTAAGAGATTGAATTGTAAAAAAGTTGACCTACTAGCAATTCATGGACTTAATCTTCCTAAACATCTTGACCAAACTCTTAGATCAGGGGGTTGTTTAGATATTGTTCGTCGATGGCAAAAAGAAGATCGAATTGGCCATGTTGGATTTTCTACTCATGGACCTACAGATTTAATTGTTAGAGCGATTGAAACGGGAGAGTTTGATTACGTCAATCTTCATTGGTATTTCATTTTTCAAGATAATGAACCAGCACTAGATGCTGCAGCGAAATTTGATCTTGGTGTATTTATTATTAGCCCTACTGATAAAGGTGGGCATTTGCATTCACCATCTTCTAGGCTCCTAAAATTATGTGCGCCTTTGCATCCAATTGTTTTCAATGATCTTTTTTGTCTTCAAGATAAAAGGGTACATACTTTAAGTATTGGTGCTTCTAAACCAGCAGATTTAAATCTTCATCTTGAGGCTGTTCAATTACTTGATAGCTCAGATGAACTATTGCTAATAATTCAAGAAAATTTGGTTAATGCTTCTAATGCATCCTTAGGAAAGGAGTGGAATGCCACTTGGCGAAAGGGATTACCCAAATGGGACCAAACGCCTGGAGATATAAATATTCCTGTTTTGCTTTGGCTTTATAATCTGATCCATTCTTGGGATATGGAAAATTATGCAAAAGCACGATATCGATTACTAGGGAATGGTAGTCATTGGTTCCCAGGCTCAAATGCAGATTCCTTAGATCGTGAAATTAGTGAAATAGAGATTAAAAAAGTACTTTCTAATAGTCCATGGGCGAATGAGATCCCTCCGTTATTACGACATATGAGGGATCGTTTGAGTGGTAATAGTGTTCAAAGATTGTCAAACGATTGATTACCTAAAGGCTTTTTATTTGGTATACCAACTCCTCTTGGGAATTTCTTCGGACACTCTTTTGAACCGGTAATAGTGATTACATGCCTTACTCCTCGTTTGTCTGGGAGATCTAAACATTGAATCTCTTTAATTTTTCCTTGTAATGGTATTAGTGCATTATTGAGTCCTTTGAGTTCATGAGGGTTCCATTTGCCTTTATATATCAGTGCTTCCCCTGTATTGTTTAAGAATGGAATGAGATACTCTGCTACTACTGGTGTAGATGCAACTGCTCTAGCAAGTGATAGATCAAAAGAACCCCTGTAAGAACTATTTTGCCCTAAAAGCTCAACCCTTTCATTAATCACATGAACTCTTGAATGAAGGCCAAGTCCTCTTGTAATGTCCTTCAGAGCAATTGTTTTGCGCTTAATTGAATCAACAAGTACTAATGATGCCTTTGGTAGAGCTATTGCAATAGCTAAGCCAGGGAAGCCACATCCAGAACCAACATCAATAATCTTTTTAGATTCTTTTGAATGCAGATGTTCATTTTTTATTGGCCAAAGACTATCAATAATTTGTGATATCCAGAAATCATTATCTTCTATAAGACGAGTAAGATTTACTCGTTTGTTCCATTCCCTGAGCAAAAATTGTAGTTGGGTAAATTGTTCAAGTTGATTTAAGGATGGTTGCCAATGCAGTGTTTGCTCTAAAAGCAAGCTATTTCGTTTGAGATCAAAATCCTTACACATCGAAAAGACTGCAAATTTATTGATAGGTTTTTAATCTATATATTATTAGCAATTCTTTGACTTTCGATAGGAGCTATTACGAACTCCTTGGGGTTTCAAGGTCTGCTGATGCGAAGGCTCTTAGAAAGGCATTTCATGCTTTAAGTAAAGCTTTGCATCCTGACACAACCTTGCTTCCAGTAGAGGAAGCTGCAAATAAGTTTCGGAAAGTCTATGAAGCGTATGAATTGTTATCGGATCCATTAAAAAGAAAACTGTATGATAAGGAACTTGAATGTAGAGAGGATGAAATAAAACTTGCTCAAAAGTCTCTACAAAAAAAGATTCATATTTCTATACCTTCTAAAACTTTGGTGGACACTAGAAGACCTTTCTCAGGAGGAGAGTTGTTTTCCTTGTTGCTTTTGTGTATAGCTCTTTTAACTAGTGTATTCTTGGGAATAGGCTTTGCCTTATTGGATGGCAGGGAGTTGCAGATCAAACCTAGTTGGCTTGCAGTTGAGCAATCTTTAAATGTAGTTACTCGAAAACAGATTACCAATGTCTTCATTCCCTTCAGCAACAACTCCGTTAAATCAACACTCTTTATTAGCAATTGAATTATGGCTAACCAATTTAGGAGCAAAAAAAAATGAGAAAAACCCTTGTCTTTGGAAATGGTTAGCACATGAGTGTTCAGCTGAAATAGAAATTATGCAAGATGACTTGAAAGTTACTTGGATCTCGAAAGAGAAAGAAAGTCAGTTCAATTTTCCTTATGGGTTATCGCGACAGGATGTTGAGGCTGCCTTGAAACAAGGCCCCTAGTAAAGACTTTCTAGCCCTTTTTTGATTGTGAAATAGCATTTTTCTAATTGAGTGTCGCTTATACAAAGAGGAGGTAGCAGATATACAACATTTCCAAGTGGTCTAATAAAAACTCCATGTTCTAATGCATATTCTTTAAGACCTTTGCCGGCATGATTTAAATAACCTTTTTCTCCATCAGTGTTTATATCAAAAGCAGCTATTGTTCCTGTAACTCTTATTTTACTTACTTTTAGATTCTTTTTTAGTTCTTTTAAATATGGAAGATGCCTATTCTCAAAATCTTTATAGCTTGTTTTATCTTTTTCCAATAAATCTAAACTTGCATTTGCTGCTGCGCAGCCTAATGGGTTTGCAGTAAAGCTATGTCCATGCCAAAAAGTTAAATTTGGATCATTCCCAATGAAACTTTCAAAAATATCTTCGCTTGCCATAGTTACTCCCATTGGAAGGAACCCGCCTGTCAAACCTTTAGAAAGAGAAATTAAATCTGGAGATATTTTTGCTGATTTACATGCAAAAATATCTCTACATCTACCAAATCCCGTCATTACTTCATCGGCAATCAATAATGCTTTTGAATCTTTCACAATGCACTCAACCCTCTTTAGGAATTCTGGACGAACCATTCTCATCCCACCAGCTCCTTGAACAAGAGGCTCAAGGATAACTGCTGCAGTTGGTGTTTCTAGTAATTGAGTAAGCATAGTAATTGCATCTTGTTCACGCTTCTCAACTTCTTGATCATCCCACCATGTTGCAGGCCATGGAACTCTACTAACCGGAAAAAGCATTTTTTCAAAAGGTGCATTAAATAAGTTTCTTTCTCCTACAGCCATTGCACCAAACGTATCGCCATGATATGCACCTTCAAAAGCAATTATTTGATGCCTAGCTTGCCCTTTGTTTTGCCAAAATTGGCATGCAATTTTTAAAGCCACCTCTACAGCTGTTGAACCATTATCTGAGAAGAATAACCTTTGAAGACTTGTTAAACGACTTAATCTGTCTGCGAGTTTTTCTGCTTGAGGATGTGTGAAATCGGCAAAGATTATTTGCTCTAATTCATGAGCCTGTGATGCAATTGCCTTTGCAATATATGGATTTGCATGTCCATGAAGAGTGACCCACCAACTACTAATGGCATCAATTAATGGAGGCTTACCTTCCCTAAAAAGAAGTGCACCTTTTGCAGTTGAGATTTTTTCAGGTGGATTTGAAGTGGCAATTTGTGTAAATGGTGGCCAAATATGGTTATTCCATCCTCCTGGGGATGATTGGTATAGCGTTTTAAAAGAATCCATGCTTATTTGTTTGAACTATAAAATAGATAAAACCTTATAAAGAAATTATGCTATGTCTAAAAACAGTAGGCATCATTTCAGTCGCTTTTCTTTGTTTTGTTCTCATTTTTACTAAGTGCTTTAGGACTTTTAAATTGAGGCATACCTCTTTTATGGATACATTAGATAAATTTAAGATTTTCTAGACTCCAAAATTAAACTTTTTAAGCATTTAGATGGATGGGAAATATTTTTCTATTTCGTTTTGCAATCGAGAGCTAAGGTTTTGTTTGAACCATTCTTCTGAAAGCTTTTGTGAAGAAACCTCTTTAAATGTAGGCAATTCTGCAATAACTGGAACTCCACTGAATTGTTCTAGAGTCTTTGGATTATCTGGATGGTATGGCCCATTAATGATTAGTCCCATTATTGGTATTTTTCTAGTTTTTAGAGCCTCTATACTTAATAGTGTGTGATTGAGAGTACCTAGACCACTCCTTACTACAAGTAATACAGGAAGCATCCATTTTTTTAGTTGATCAATTTGTAAGAAATGCCTGTTTAGGGGAACCATTAGGCCACCAGCAGTTTCTATTATTAGAGTGCGTTTGGTAGCAGGCACTGTTAATTGACTAGATTCAATTGTTTTATTCTCTTGCTCTGCTGCCCAATGAGGTGAAACCGCGGCTTGGAATTTATATACTTCAGGAATCCAGCGGTCTTTAGACAGATTTAAAATAGTACAAACTCTACCTCTATCACCATTCTCTTCTAAGCCACTTTGAATAGGTTTCCAGTAAATTCCGTTTAATCCTTGTACAAGAAAAGAACTGACAACAGTTTTACCTACATCAGTATCTGTTCCACAAACAACTAAACGGGGTGGGATTAAGTTCATTTTTGGGCAAGTAGGATTTGTATTATCCAAGTAAGTTGCTTTTCAAAATTGTCTTCACAAACTGGCCAATTTTCTTTTAGTCTTCGCCATTCAGTAACTCTAAGAGGTTTGTGATGAGTTGCTTGTGCACCCATTTTAACTAAGGGCTTTAACAATGAATTAACGCTTGAGGCTGTTTGAGTAATGCTTTCAATGTGTTGATATTGGATGTCATTCTGATTTAGGCTTTCAATTAAGGAATGATGAGAGGGGAGATCCATTGCAGTGCAATTGACTTTGGCAAGGGAAGCAGCCTTGTGCCATTCTGAGAAACTCCCTTGAATCGGAACAGCTAAAGCCAACCAGCCTCCAGGTGCTAGTGCTGAGAACCATTCCTTGATTCTATTTTTCGGGTCATTTAACCAATGCAGCGAAAAGCTTGAGGCAATCAAATTGGGTGGCTGAGGGAGATCAGTAGGGAGTCCTAAGTTCAAATCCCAAAGCTTTACATAACTTTTTTGTTGATGTTGAGCAAGCATCATTTTGGAAACATCAATTCTTAGTATTGATTGTTTAGGATTTAATTCTTCTAATGAATCTGCAAGTAAACCTGTTCCTGTGCCTAAATCCAGCCATAAACCTGGGCAGATTGTTTTTTTAAGACATTCAATTGCTAATTGATTTGCAATTTTCTTTTGAACTCTTGCTTCATTGTTGTAAGTAAATGAAGCTTGATTGAAATTTCCAAGAACAGTTTCCTCCCAAATTGTTTTCATTAATTTGCCTCCAACCATATTCTTGTTTTTTCAATGATTTGGTGCTGAAGTATCACATGACCTTCATTAGAAATAATCCAATGTTCAGGATCAGACCCTATGTTTTCATAGATCTCTTCAATTAAATTATTCTTTGCTTTAGGAACAACAATTTTATCTTTTTCTCCATCAATCACTAAAACTTTTGTTTTCTTATTAATTGCCCAAGGTAATCTTTTGCTATTTATTAATAAATCAAGATCTTCTCTCAACTTTTTAATGCCTTGTTGTGAGAGATTTCTTTTGAACAGCTCTATATTTACTTTTTGTATCTTATGCGGAGAAAATGCTTTTTCCCAAAAACGATAAATCATTTTTTGCTCTTGCATTGTGCGTAGCTTTTTTTGCATGCCTTTTAAACCTATTTCTAAAGATCGACTTTCTTTGCTATTTGGAATGAAACGACTAAAGCTATTTATAAAGACTATATGACTAGCTTTTGAAATAATCTCACTTCCAATTAGAAAAGTTCCTAATGAGTGGCAGATTAGAACCCGTTTATTTTTTGAGCAACTGTAAGTTTTTTTTGCCCATGTAGGGTTTAACATTTGACCATTTGAGTAACCTCTATCAGCACTTTCCCAATACCATTCGTGTGATTTAAAGTTTTTTGCCCAAATATCCCAGTATTTGCCATCGCTGCACCAACCATGCATTGCGATAACTTGTTTCATTTTGCACCTAAACAAAAGATTAGTTTTTCTAAACTGTCGTGAGGAAGATTTCGCCTGACTACAATTCGTAGCCTTGCAGTTCCTTCTGGAACTGTTGGTGGCCGAATAGCAACGCTTAACAAACCATTCTTTTCGAGCTTCTTTTGATAATAAAGCGATTCTTTATCAGTACCAACAACTATTGAAAGGATTGGACCATTACCAGGAGGGCAACTCCATCCTTTGCTTGAGATCCTATTACGCCATTTTTTTGCTTCTTTCAGCAACTCTTCCCCCCAAGTAGGATTCTCTTGAATAAGCCTTAGTGCCTCTAATGAACCTGCTGCTAAAGGTGGGGCAAGAGCTGTTGTATAACGAAAAGGACCACTTGTTTGGATTAAATGTTCTCCAAAGGCTTTATTGCTTGCAATGAATGCTCCTCCACAACCAAATGCTTTCCCAAAAGTACCACTGATTATTTTTATAGAATCTGAGAGTTCATAACACATTCCACGACCTTTAGAACCCATAACTCCAAGTGCATGTGCTTCATCGACAAAGAAGATTGCACCAAATTTTTCGCATAACTTTGCCATCCCTTTTAAGTTCGGGCTAGTACCTTCCATGCTGAAAAGACTTTCAGTTATTACAACAGGGTTGTGATGTTGAGACAGTCTCAGAACCTTTTCAAGTTCATTTAGGTCATTGTGAGCAAAACGCTTTAATTTAGCTCCGCTAGCTTTAACTCCAACTAATAAAGAATGATGTACTAGTTTGTCTGCAATAACTACTGTCTTTCTATTAGCTAAAGCATTAAGTGCAGCTAGGTTGGCTTGAAAACCACTTGGGAAAAGTAAGATATGTTCTCGATTTAGCCATTTACCTAAAGCATTCTCCAGTTCGTAATGAATTGGACGACTTCCTGTTACCAGATGAGATCCGCCAGACCCTATGCCTTGCGAACTCATTACACGATTTGCTGCATTTATTAATCTAGGGTCTCGATTAAGGCAGAGATAATCATTGCTAGCAAGATCTATTAGCGAAATTTTGTTTTGGTCTTCACTAAATCCATTGAATAAATGGAGATCATTTGCATGCTCCCAAATTCTGATTTTTCTTTTTCTGGTTAAAGGAATTTTGTTCATGTTCCTAGTTTGCGACTTCAAGAATCATTGGATTGGGCTGATCTCTTTATATTTTGAATATGCAAACACTGATCTTCATAGAAATATTTAATGAGAAGGTTCTGAGGACTCACTAAAATTTGTTTTATGAATTTAGTGGAGAGAGTAACGACTTTAAAAGCTACTGTTCAAAATAACGTTGATCCAGAGGAAGTTTTCCCTTTCCCTTTGGATAATTTTCAGTGTGAAGCAATTAATGCTTTAAATCAAGGTTGCTCAGTTGTAGTTAGTGCACCCACAGGATCAGGTAAGACTTTAATTGGTGAATATGCTATTTACAGGGCTATAGCTCATGGACAAAAAGTATTGTATACGACTCCTTTAAAGGCTTTATCTAATCAGAAGTTGAGAGATTTTAGAGAGCAATTTGGAGCAGATAATGTTGGCTTGATGACAGGAGATTTAAGTCTGAATCGAGATGCATCGATCATTGTTATGACTACAGAAATCTTCCGCAATATGCTTTATGCGGAATCAGATGAACTTGACGATCCATTGATTGATGTTGAAGCAGTAGTGCTTGATGAGTGCCATTACATGAATGATTCGCAAAGAGGAACTGTTTGGGAAGAGTCAATAATTCATTGCCCATCTTCGATTCAACTTGTTGCTCTTTCTGCGACCATTGCAAATGCAGGACAACTGACTGATTGGATTCAGGAAGTGCATGGTCCCACAGAATTAATTTTTAGTAATTTTCGCCCAGTACCATTAACTTTCAGCTTTTGTAGTGCAAAAGGTTTACATCCTTTGTTGAACGAAGCAGGTACTGGACTGCACCCTAATTGCAAAGTGTGGAGACCCTCTAAGGCAAAAGGACATCGCCGTAAAGGACGTTCGTCAAAACCTACGCAACCTGACTCGCCAGAACTTAATTTTGTAATCAAAAACTTAGTGGATAGAGACATCCTTCCAGCGATTTACTTTATCTTTAGCCGTCGCGGTTGTGATAAGGCTGTTAAAGATCTTGGGAATATTGATTTGGTATCTAGTGCTGAAAAAGAATTAATTAATGCCCGACTTAAATCATATGTCGCGTTAAATCCCGATGGTGTTAGACATGGGATACATTTTGATGCCTTATTACGTGGGATTGCATCGCATCATGCTGGGGTCTTGCCAGCATGGAAAGAATTAATAGAGGAATTATTTCAAAAGGGCTTGGTCAAAATTATCTTTGCTACTGAGACATTGGCGGCAGGTATTAATATGCCTGCCCGAACAACTGTAATTTCTTCTTTATCCAAAAGGACTGAGAATGGTCATCGGCAACTTACGTCTAGTGAGTTTCTGCAGATGGCTGGGAGAGCGGGACGTAGAGGACTTGACTTTAAAGGTTATGTCGTAACTCTACAAACTAGGTTTGAAGGTGCTAGAGAGGCAGGACAATTGGCTACTAGTTCAGCTGATCCTCTTGCTAGTCAGTTTACTCCTAGTTATGGGATGGTTTTAAATCTTCTGCAGCGATATGACCTTGCCAAATCAAAAGAACTCGTTCAAAGAAGCTTTGGGTGTTATTTAGCGAGTTTAGACTTAGTTGATGATGAGGATTTTTTAGAACATTTAAGAAGTCAACTTGCAAAATTAGAAGAAATTGCTGGCGAGATTCCTTGGAATGATTTTGAAGAGTATGAGAAGTCTAAAGGTCGACTTAGAGAAGAGCGACGACTCCTCCGAATCCTTCAACAGCAAGCTGCTGAGACACTTTCTAATGAACTTACATTGGCATTGCAGTTTGCCAGTGTTGGCACATTAGTGAGTTTAAAAACACCTGCATTAAGAAGTCGCATTACTCCAGCAGTCATTGTCAATAAGCAACCAGGTCCAGGTAAGTTCCCATTGCTTTTATGTTTAACCGATCAAAATATTTGGACTTTGATTTCATGCCAGTCTGTTGTAGGGATTCATGCTGAGTTGAGTTGTTTAGATGTTGGAGAATGTAATGATCCAGGTCTTATTCGCTCGAATCAAATTTGTCATGGGAATGAGCATACTGTCAGCCTAGCAATGTCTATTTCGGAAATTGGAGAGTCTCATGATATGACTACACCACAATATGACTTGGCTGGTGAAGTTCTTTCACAGGCAAAACTTGTGAATGAATTAGAAGAAGGATTAGGAAAGATGCCTGCTCATAGATGGGGTGATCGTAGGAAATTAAAAAAGCATCGTAGACGTATGGATGCAATAGAATTGGAGATAAAAGAGCGTGAGCAACTTATTCATTACCGAGCTAATCGACATTGGGAGACATTCCTTAATTTATTGGAAATTCTTCAGTATTTTGGCTGCCTTGATGAATTTGAATCTACAGAAATAGGCAGAACTATTTCCTGCCTTCGAGGGGATAATGAACTTTGGTTGGGTTTGGTATTAATTAGTGGCCATTTAGATGAGCTTGCTCCTTCCTCATTAGCAGCTGTTTTACAAGCAATTAGTACAGAGATAAAACGACCCGGTTTATGGTGTGGGTTTGTTCCCTCATCACAATCTGTTGATGCTTTAAATGATCTCTCAGGCATCCGACGTGAATTATCTAGAGCTCAAGAAAAGTGTCATTCTGATATACCTATTTGGTTTGACTCAGATCTGATGGGATTAGTAGAAGCATGGTCTTGTGGAACCACTTGGGCAGATTTGATCTCTAATACTTCTTTAGATGAGGGAGATGTTGTTCGAATTATGCGGAGAACAATAGATTTATTAGCACAAGTACCATACTGTGAAGCCATTAGTGAGCAATTGAGATGTAATGCTCGACGCGCATTAAAGAGCATTAATCGCTTCCCGGTTTGTGAAGCTGAAGACCTTTTAAAAGAAAACTTTAAGAAAAAGAATTTAAATCCTGCTACTGAGAGGATCCCTTGATAATCACGTAGGAATAACAGTTATTCATTTGACCCAGTCATAGATTTTGGATTTATAAATTTATTGAAATCAGCCTTACTGATATAACCAAGCTCATCAGAGGCTTCTTGTAAGGTTAAATCATTTTTGTGTGCATATTGAGCTATCTCACTTGCTTTCTTATATCCAATTCTGGGAGACAATGCTGTTACTAGCATTAGCGATTGATTTAGACCTTTCTCTATATTCTTTAAATTTGGTTTTATACCTTCAACCATAAACTTTCGACAACTTTTACAAGCATCATGAAGCAATTCAATGCTTTGAAGGAGATTAAATCCTATTAAAGGTTTGTAGGCATTCATCTGTAAGTGGCCACCAAAACCTCCCATGCTTACAGCAACCTCTAATCCAATGACGTGCATACAAACCATGGCCATTGATTCGCATTGAGTAGGGTTCACTTTGCCAGGCATAATAGAACTCCCTGGTTCGTTTTCGGGTAGTTCTATTTCCGATAATCCTGCTCTAGGGCCACAGGATAAAAGACGAATATCATTGACTATTTTTAAAAGAGAAATAGCAAGCATTTTTAGTTGAGACATACTATTTATTAGACCGTCATGACTAGCCATAATGGCAAATTTATTAGCTGCTGATGAAAATGGGAGATTAGTTGATAAGGCAATTTCATTAGCTATCTCATTTGAAAACCCATGAGGTGCATTTAGTCCAGTACCAATTGCAGTTCCCCCAAGAGGCAACGGATAAAGTTCGATTAGATTCTTCTCTATTCTTTCTCTAGCTTGAAGAAGTTGCTCGTACCATGCGGATGCTTCTTGTCCAAGAGTAAGGGGCACTGCATCTTGAAGGTGAGTACGACCAACTTTAATAATCTGATTCCAGTCTTTACTTTTTTTCGCAAATGCTTCTATTAAAAGGTCTAACTCAGGGAGTAATTTTTGTAAAATCTCTTTTGTTGTTGCTATCTGAATTGCAGCAGGAAAAACATCATTTGTTGATTGTGAGCAATTAACGTCATCATTAGGGTGTAATGGTTTATGACTACCTATAGGTTGCCTTGACTTCTTTGATCCAAGATTAGAAATCACTTCATTAACATTCATATTTGTATGAGTACCACTTCCTGTTTGCCAGACACTTAATGGAAATTGCTCATCATGTAGTCCTTGAATAATTTCAGAAGAAGCGTTTACTATTAGGTCTTTTTTTAATTCATCGATTATTCCTAATCTATTATTAGCGATTGCAGCAGACTTTTTGATTAGTGCCAAAGAATAAATAATTTGCAGAGGAATCTTGTCTTTCCCTATTGCAAAGTTGTTTAAAGATCTTTGTGTTTGAGCTCCCCAAAGAGACTTTTTGTCAACTTCAATTGAGCCAAGAGTATCTTTTTCTAATCGAGTCGATTTGTTCATTAATTAAGTGATTTATTTCATAGACCTAGCCGGTTCCAAATTACATGCAGATTTGATTGATGTATCTCATGCTTAAAACAATTGTTTAATTCAGAAACTGAAAGGACTTTAGTTACTTCATTATCTCTTTCAAGATTACCTTTAAAGTCACCTGCATCTTTGTTCCAAGCTGAATGAGAATGCTTTTGAACAAGGCGATAAGCTTCTTCTCGATTCATTCCTTTTGCTACAAGTGCCAACAGGATTCTTTGACTAAAAACAACACCTCCATAGATATTCATATTTTTAAGCATATTCTCTGAGTAGACTCCAAGACCTTCAATAACGTCAGTCATTTCTCTCAAAATAAAATGAAGTGTAATTGAGCTGTCAGGGAGCATCATCCTTTCTATTGAACTATGACTAATATCTCTTTCATGCCATAGGACAACATTTTCAAGTGCAGCTATTACATAACTTCTTAATACTCTTGATAAGCCACTAATACGTTCACTCCTTATTGGATTTCTTTTATGAGGCATTGCAGAACTTCCTTTTTGCCCTTTTGCAAAACTTTCTTCTACTTCTAGGACATCAGTTCTTTGTAGGTTTCTTATTTCCGTCGCAAAACGATCTAAGGATGATCCAATTAAAGCAAGTGTTTGAATATAACTAGCATGTCTATCTCTTGAAATAACTTGTGTACTTGCTGTATCAGGCGTTAAACCTAAGGATTTGCAAGCGATTTCTTCTATCTCAGGGTCTGTATTTGCATATGTACCCATTGCACCACTAATTTGGCCAACAGAAATATCTTTCAAAAGAATCTCTAACCTTTTTCGATTGCGTATTGTTTCTGCTAACCATCCAGCAAGTTTGAAGCCAAAAGTAATAGGCTCACCATGTATGGCATGGGATCGGCCAATCATTGCAGTTTCTTTATGTTCTTTTGCTTTAGAAAATATTGCAGATTCCAGTTTCTTTATTTCATCTAT
>CACPKH010000019.1 GCA_902634515.1 uncultured Prochlorococcus sp.
TTTTTTAGATATTTATAATGGTCAAGCTACAAAGGGCTCACGGTGGATACCTTGGCACACAGAGGCGATGAAGGACGTGGTTACCTGCGATAAGTCTCGGGGAGCTGGAAGCACGCTTTGATCCGGGAATTTCCGAATGGGGCAACCCTTAGAACGACCAGCTGAATACATAGGCTGGAACGAGCCAACCCAGCGAACTGAAACATCTTAGTAGCTGGAGGAAAGGAAAGTAAAAACGACTCCCTAAGTAGCGGCGAGCGAACGGGGAAAAGCCCAAACCGATGATTTCGATTATCGGGGTTGTGGGACAGCAATGTGGATCAACAAACCTAGAAGAAGCGTTTGAATGGCGCGCCATAGAGGGTGAAAGCCCCGTAATCGAAAGGGGAGTTGACCTAGCTGTATCCCGAGTAGCACGGAGCACGTGGAATTCCGTGTGAATCTACGAGGACCACCTCGTAAGGCTAAGTACTCCTGTGTGACCGATAGCGCAACAGTACCGCGAGGGAAAGGTGAAAAGAACCCCGGGAGGGGAGTGAAATAGAACATGAAACCGTGAGCTTACAAGCAATGGGAGCCCGACTTATCGGGTGACCGTGTGCCTGTTGAAGAATGAGCCGGCGACTTATAGGCACTGGCGGGTTAAACCGGGAATGGTGGAGCCATAGCGAAAGCGAGTCTTAATAGGGCGTTTGTCAGTGTTTATAGACCCGAACCCTGGTGATCTAACCATGGCCAGGATGAAGCTTGGGTGATACCAAGTGGAGGTCCGAACCGACTGAAGTTGAAAATTCAGCGGATGAGCTGTGGTTAGGGGTGAAATGCCAATCGAACCAGGAGCTAGCTGGTTCTCCCCGAAATACGTTGAGGCGTAGCGTCTAGTGCTCCAGCAGGGGGGTAAAGCCACCATTTCGGTGCGGGCTGCGAGAGCGGTACCAAATCGAGATGAACTCTGAATACCCTGTGTGTAACTAGGCAGTCAGACTGTGGGGGATAAGCTCCACACTCGAAAGGGAAACAGCCCAGACCGCCAGCTAAGGTCCCCAAATTAACGCTAAGTGATAAAGGAGGTGGGATTGCTTAGACAACCAGGAGGTTTGCTTAGAAGCAGCCATCCTCAAAGGAGTGCGTAATAGCTCACTGGTCGAGCGATCCTGCGCCGAAAATGAACGGGGCTAAGCGTTATACCGAAGCTGCGGATTTAATTTTTAAATGGTAGGGGAGCGTTCTATGTGGGGTGAAGCGTTAGCGTAAGCGGGCGTGGACTGCATTGAAGTGAGAATGTCGGCTTGAGTAGCGAAAACATGGGTGAGAATCCCATGCCCCGAAACCCTAAGGGTTCCTCCGGCAGGCTCGTCCGCGGAGGGTTAGTCTGGACCTAAGGCGAGGCCGAAAGGCGTAGTCGATGGATAACAGGTCAACATTCCTGTACCAGTTATGTTTTGGGAAGGGGGACGGAGAAGGCTAGCCAATCCAGATGTTGGTTACTGGTTCAAGCGTTCGAGGCTATGAGGAACGGAGAAAACGTTCTGAGCTAAGGCGTGAGTACGAGCTGCTACGGCAGCGAAGTTGGTGATGTCATGCTTCCAAGAAAAGCCCTATACCCGCTAAGGCATAACTGCCTGTACCCGAAACCGACACAGGTGGGGTGGTAGAGAATACTGAGGGGCGCGAGATAACTCTCTCTAAGGAACTCGGCAAAATGGCCCCGTAACTTCGGGAGAAGGGGTGCCAGCGAAAGCTGGTCGCAGTGAAGAGGCCCAAGCGACTGTTTACCAAAAACACAGGTCTCCGCTAAGTCGCAAGACGATGTATGGGGGCTGACGCCTGCCCAGTGCCGGAAGGTTAAGGAAGCCGGTCAGCGTAAGCGAAGCTGGCGACTGAAGCCCCGGTGAACGGCGGCCGTAACTATAACGGTCCTAAGGTAGCGAAATTCCTTGTCGGGTAAGTTCCGACCCGCACGAAAGGCGTAACGATTTGGGCGCTGTCTCGGAGAGAGGCTCGGCGAAATAGAATTGTCTGTGAAGATGCGGACTACGTACACCCGGACAGAAAGACCCTATGAAGCTTTACTGCAGGTTGATATTGTGCTCGGGCTCTGAATGCGCAGGATAAGTGGGAGACTATGAAATAGTGCTTGTGGGTGCTATGGAGTCAATGGTGAGATACCACTCTTTTAGAGCTAGGGTTCTAACGCTTGCCCGTTATCCGGGAAGCGGACAGTATCTGCTGGGCAGTTTGACTGGGGCGGTCGCCTCCTAAAAGGTAACGGAGGCGCACAAAGGTTCCCTCAGGCTGGTTGGAAATCAGTCGTCGAGTGCAAAAGCAGAAGGGAGCTTGACTGTGAGACCTACAAGTCGAACAGGGACGAAAGTCGGTTTTAGTGATCCGACGGTTCTGAGTGGAAGGGCCGTCGCTCAACGGATAAAAGTTACTCTAGGGATAACAGGCTGATCTCCCCCAAGAGTTCACATCGACGGGGAGGTTTGGCACCTCGATGTCGGCTCATCGCAACCTGGGGCTGAAGTCGGTCCCAAGGGTTGGGCTGTTCGCCCATTAAAGCGGTACGCGAGCTGGGTTCAGAACGTCGTGAGACAGTTCGGTCCATATCCGGTGTACGCGCAGGAATATTGAGAGGATTTCTCCCTAGTACGAGAGGACCGGGAGGAACGCACCTCTGGTGTGCCAGTTATCGTGCCAACGGTAAACGCTGGGTAGCCATGTGCGGAGTGGATAACCGCTGAAAGCATCTAAGTGGGAAGCCCACCTCAAGATGAGTATTCCCATGGCATAAGCCAGTAAGGTCACGGGAAGAACACCCGTTGATAGGCTCTACGTCGAAGCCTGGTAACAGGTGTAGCGGAGGAGTACTAATAGACCGAGGGCTTGACCTTTCTCAAATCTTTTTTTAAGAATAAAGCTTTATTCAATTCATTACCTATGCAGTTCTCAAGGTTCATCTTGAGAATGTTTTTCCTGGTGTTCATGGCGATGTGGCACCACTCCGATCCATCTCGAACTCGGCTGTGAAACGCATCAGCGGCGAAGATATTTGGGGGGGTAGCCCCCTGAGAAAATAGCTCAATGCCAGGTAAAACCTCTTTAAAATGAAAAGCTATTTTGGAA
Source organism: uncultured Prochlorococcus sp. (assembly GCA_902634515.1). Classification (GTDB taxonomy): domain Bacteria; phylum Cyanobacteriota; class Cyanobacteriia; order PCC-6307; family Cyanobiaceae; genus AG-363-N16. The sequence goes on from CACPKH010000019.1 coordinate 3,127, forward strand.
AATACTAATAGTTTTTTATTTCTGACACATGGGGCACCAGTGAGTGCTACGACCAGCAATTTTATTTTTTAAGATAGTTGATCTACATATTCTGCAAGGCATATTAGTTCTCCGATATACCCAAGCTTCTCCTCCGTAATTTCCATTGAGTCCTTTAAGGTCTCTAAAGTCAGAGAAGGTCATACCTCCTTTGCCAATACTAATTTCTAAAACATTAATTATACTTTTGAATAATTTATTTATTTCTTGAGAATTAAGCTTTCTGGATTCTTTAATGGGTTTTATTCCTGCTGCGAAGAGGCTTTCATCTGCATAAATATTCCCTATACCTGCAATTAAAGCTTGGTCAAGCAGGCTTGACTTAATAGATCTTTTTCTATTAGTAAGGCATTGCTTTAAATATTTAGGAGAAAATTCTTTGCTTAAAGGCTCAGGCCCTAATCGCTTTAGACCTTTTATCACTTCATTTGGAATTTGATTAGGCGGAATCCACCACATTTGTCCAAAATTTCTAACATCGACAAAACGAATTTCAGTACCTTTTTTGTTCCATAAACGAACTCTTGTATGTGGGCAGGGAGATTTTTTTTTAGGCTCCCATTCAAAAAAACCAGTCATTCTTAAATGAATTACCCATGATCCAGCATCAATAAAATCCCCATTTGCTTGGGTCTTCAAAAGATTGGCAATTAAATATTTGCCTCTCCTTTTCCAGGTTCCTATAAGAAGGCCGCGCATTCTAGATATAAATTCTTTTGATCCACCTTTGCTTGCTATAGATCTTTCGCTAAGAACTTCTAGTTTATATATTAAAAAATTTGCAAGAGACTCTTCTAGTCCTTTACGAACTGTCTCTACTTCAGGAAGTTCAGGCAATAGCCTTATACAGCTTCTAGTTCAGATTCAGCAAAATTATTTGTGTTATTACCTCCATCAATTCCGCTAAAAGCCGCATAGTTTACTTTTTCAAATCTAACTACTACAGGGTACTTAATCCCTGATGTGTCTACTGAAGCAACTTTGCCAACTTCGTTGTACCAATATGATTCTGGGCGTTTAACGCGCACCATGTCGCCTCTTGAGATGGCCATTTCTGTTTTGAGGTGTTTCATTACTTAGAATATCGTGCATTACGTGCAATTTTGCATCAGCGTCACAGAATGTCGTTCTCATATGTTCGCTATATGCCAGCATTGCTTTGAACTCTAATTTTGCTGTGAGACCTGACCCGTCTAATTTTGAATTGGACTTACCGGATCCTTTTAAGGATGAATTAAGCAGCATTGAATTTAATAATCGCCTTGAAAACGCATGGTCTATATGTGATCGGTTTGATTTGCAAACAGAGATTTGGCGAGGAAGGATTTTAAGAGTTATAAGAGATCGTGAAAAGCGAGGTGGGGAAGGCAGAGGAGGTGGATTCATTCAATGGTTGAGAGAAATGGAAATAAGCAAAACCAGAGCATATGCATTAATTCAACTAGCTGATTCTTCTGATGAACTTGTTGGTGGCGGCCTCCTGAAAGAGACAAGCGTAAATAATTTTTCTCGAAGAGCATTTATTGAAACTGCTCAATCAGCTCCAGAGATTCAGCAAATGATTGCTGAATCAGCCAATGAAGGTAATGAAATTACGCGCAAGCAAGTAAAAAGATTGTCAGATGACTTCACCTCTGCAACTAGTGAGCTTTTGCCAGAAGAGATTAGAGAATGTGCACAGTCAAATTTATTGCCTTCAAAAGTAGTAGCCCCTCTTGTAAAGGAATTATCAAAGTTGCCAAGCAGGCAACAAGAAGAGTTGCGAAAGGTCTTAAGAGAGGAGCATAACCTCCAGTCTGTGAAAGAAGTTACTAATACTGCTAAGTGTCTCGGGAAAGCAATTGATGCATCTATGTCATTGAGATCTTTTCAACAATTGGAATTGAATTTAGAAAAGGCAACACAAGAAGCTCAAAGAATTAACGCTTTGGGCTTCTTAACAGATGCTTTTGGTCAAGCTAAAACAATAGAAGCGTCTGTACTGAGACTTCATACAGCTTGGAGGAGGTTAGATAGCTTGTATGAAAAGTTGTGGTTGGAAAGTGGTAGCAGTACGCCTCATTTAAGGAATGTTCTTAATGCATTGCAAACTCTTACTGGTGCAACAATGAGGATTTCTCTTGGAGAGCTTTCTGGAGGGAAGAAAATTAGACTACAGATAGTAGAGGAATCACCTGATCATTTAGAACCTCCATCTTTGTAAGTCTTGCAATTTCTTGAAACTAATAAATTAATTAGGATTAGTCTTGCAAATATCATCTAATAAATTAAATTCGAATTCCTTAGAAGGTGCGAACCATTGTTTCCATTGATTCCCTTCCCCAGTATTATTCATTCTTGTTGTATCACAATTTATAGCAAGAAATAAAGGTTTTCCTTCAGTATTTATAGCAGGAGTAACATAGCTTCCATTCATAACTTTCCAGTTTGCCCAGTTAATCTTAAGCGAACCATATTTTCGCCAATCGGCCTCTTCCTCAGACGTTGAAATTGAATTAATAGAATCATCTATGGTCGATATAGAGTTTGCAGTATTTTCTTTAGCAGCCTCTGCATTCCCATATTCTAAACCCTCTACAAGAGAAATCTTTTCTCCTGGCTTTATAACACTTGGATTACTTATATTATTGATATTAATTAGACTATTAATTGGTATGCTGTAGGTTTTAGATATTATCGATAAATTTTCACCTTTTTGAACAACATGATAATTAGGCTTCTTATTTGTAGAGTTTAGGCTTTCTTCCCCTTGAATATCTGGTAACATTATTTCTTGCCCTAAATAAATAACATCAGGGTTATTAAAATTATTCAATGCAAGAATCGATGCTTTGTCTAGATTATAATTATCAGCTATCTTGCTTAAGCTTTCACCTGCTTTCACTGTATGGAATCTATTGTTTGCAGATATATTTAACTTCGCACTCTCAGGCAGTGTTAGTGTTTGACCAACTTGAAGACTGTCAGCATTAAATATCTCATTTTGATCCATTAAAGACCTTACAGAAATATTATGCTTATAAGCTATCGCCGATAGAGTATCTCCTGGCTTGACTGTTACTTCTTGCCCTAAAGAAGGAACTTGAATTGCAGCAAATAGACTCAATGATAGTAGTAGTGCCTTGCGCATTTTTCTATAAGCTTTATTTACAAGATAAGGGCTATTTATTCGATACGCCAGAGGCTTAGAACTATTTTAAGAACATTTTTCAATTTCACTATTACCTGAATAGTTGCTTCATTATTGAGAGATCTATTTTGTAGGGAGGGTAGCGAAATTGAATGTCTAGCCAAAAAGGTTTAGAGAAGATGGATCTTTGATGTGAAAAATTTTGAAAACCAGACTCACCGTGGTATTTACCCATTCCACTTTCTCCTATGCCGCCAAATGGAAGTTCTGGTATGCCAGCATGTAATACTACGTCATTAAAACAAACTCCTCCAGAGCTAGTATTTTCAATAAGCTTTTTTTGATCTTCTTCAGTCCCGCCAAACATATAAATTGCAAGTGGCTTTTCTTGGCTCCTCATATGAAAAAGGGCATCATCTAAATTATTAATACTAAGTATTGGTAAAACAGGGCCGAATAACTCTTCTTCAAGTAAAGGATCATTCAGATCAGTTAATTTGATTAATGTAGGCGATATTTTTCTATCAATATCACTTGTTTCACCTCCAAATATTACCCTTTGATTATCTTTTGCATTCTTGATAGAATGCTTTACTTTTTCAAACTGCTTGTAGTTCATTTTGCCTATTTGACTTGATCTCACAGGATCTTTTCCATAGAAACTGAGAATATGTTTTTTCATTGATTCAATCAGAGGAATCCTAATGCTTTCTTCGACAAACACATGATTAGGTGCAAGACATGTTTGGCCAGAATTGAGACATCTTCCCCAAACTAATCTTTTTGCTGTTATATCAATATCTCCACCTGGAAGAACAATTGATGGATTTTTCCCGCCTAATTCAAGAGTTACAGGAGTCAGATGTTTTGCTGCAGCTTCCATTACTTTTGAACCAACTCTACTCCCACCTGTAAAGAATATGTGATCAAATCTATTTTCAATAAGCTTTTTAGAAAAATCTCCATCACCTTGTAAAACTCTAACTATATTTTTTGGAAAGTACTTTGAGAATAGAGAATCTATTAAATTAGAAGTTGATTGGGAAAATTCTGATGGCTTCAGAACAGCTGTATTCCCAGCTGCCAGTGCAGATATTAATGGTTGAATTGTTAGCATGAAAGGGTAATTCCAGGCTCCTATTATCAAAACACAACCTAGAGGCTCAGGAATAATTTTTGCGCTTCCTGGTTGCATATATAGAGGAATATCAATAGGTTTATAACGCATCCAAAATTTAAGTTTTTTCTGAGCTAGTTTTATTTCTTGCTTTAACGCTATTAATTCAAAAAATGCTTCTGTTTCTGGCTTCCCTAGATCAGTTTTTAATGCATCAATTATTTCAGACTCATGCTTGTCAATAATCAGATCAATAGTCTTGAGCTGATTTCTTCTCCAGCTTTCGCTTCTTGTTTCCCCTGTTAAAACGGGTTCTCTTAGCTCATGGATAGAAAAGTTTTCAGTTGGCAAGGATTTTAGTGGGTATTAATTAGGAGTAATTTTAAGAAGATTTCTTGTAGTTCTTTTCTGCAAGTTGCAAAGAGGGGTCCGTCGAAACCACTTTTCAAGGGACGATTAACCTTCTACAAACAATTTTATACATAAAACATATTTTTCGCATATTGACTTTGCAATTTATAGTTAATCGATGTATCAAAGCTCTTTTTGTCTATTACTAGATACTCTTGAAAAAGTATTTCAACCAATGTATTGATTTTTATTCTTATAGTGAAGTTCTTTTTTAATGTTAGTTATGCTATTCAATATTAGCTAAACTCGGAAAACGTAAATCTATTTTTTAAAGACGCTTTACCTATGAGAAACTTGCTTAAATTAATTACAGTTATAATAATTTTTTTGGCATTATTCTATTTCCTTAAAAATTTTGAATTAGCTTCTATTCGTAAGATACTTATTCAAATAGACAATGATATTTTAGTAGACCAATTTTATAAAGCTTTGACTATATTTTTATTAAGATTTGTTAGCATAATTGTTCCTGTTATTCCAGGGACCTATTGCTCTATTTTAGCAGGATGGTCATATGGAGTTAATAATGGCCTGGCTCTTATCTTTATGGCTGATTTTTTATCATGTAGCTCCTCGTTTTTCATAGCAAGAAAATTAGGAAGACGTTTTGTTAGTAGCCTTTTAGGCTCTAAACAAATGTCTAAAGTAGAAGATATAAGTATTAAATATCTTGAAGATAATTTTTTCTTTATGACGGGTCTTTTGATGACTCAATTTTTTGATTTTGTTTGTTATTCTATTGGATTGACAAAAGTTAAATGGCGCAAATTTATGCCTGCTTTAATGATAAGTATATTAATTTCAGACGCTCCATTTGTTGCTGGAGGACATGCTTTGAAAGGGATTAAGGATGTAAGTATTGAAGAAATCTTGAATGGTGAAATCAATGTTCTTAGAGGTCCATATCTGATCATATTTTTAGTATCTGTAATTGCTGTCTTTGCTTTAGGAATGCTTAGCACCTTCCTGCAGAAAAGGAATAAGTTAAATTCTTAATTTGTTCAATTAATCGAATCCGATAAACAATTCTTTGTGTACTGCAAGGAAATGATATAGGGCTGTCCCTGATTCTGGTGTTAAAAATTCACCATCAATGTTTCTTATGCTGCTGCAAATCAAATCCCCATCCCATTTGATGCCATCAGGACTTATATCTTTTGACCATTGACGTACGGATTCAAAATGAGAGGGCATGTTAAATCCAATTTTTCTACATACCTCACAAAGAATTGAGAGGACAGGTGGTTTGGTCTTTAATCTTAGATCTCTTGCAATCATGGGCTGCGAAAAAATACCTGTATATCTGACGTATTCAATTAGCTCATGCTCATTTTTTGACAATTCTGCCTTTTCTATAGCTTTCTCAAAATCTTCTATGGGAGTAATTGGTCTCAAAATTGTTTTCATGCTTTAAGAGGACTAATTTTGACGCAAAGTGCCCTCGCCGGGACTTGAACCCGGGGCCTCTCCCTTACCAAGGGAGTGCTCTACCGCTGAGCTACAAGGGCATTTTAAAGGTGGGCCGGGTTGGATTTGAACCAACGTAGGCATAGCCAGCGGATTTACAGTCCGCCCCCATTAACCACTCGGGCACCGACCCGTGCCATCAAGGAGATTATCAGTTCGAGCGGTTTAATTTATCTAATTAGATGGGCGATTTGCTAATAAATAGATACGATTTTCTATGTAATACGAAATTTAGGGCCATGCATATACTGCTTCTAAACGGCCCAAACCTTAATCTTCTCGGTAAGCGTGAGCCTTCTGTTTATGGATTTGATACTTTGGAATCAATACAAACTCGATTGAAGGAAAAGGCTTATAAGGAAGAGGTCTGTATTGATTTTTTTCAAAGTAATTCTGAAGGTGCTCTTGTTGATCAAATCCAGAAATCTATTGGAGCCGCTGATGGCATCATGATTAACGCCGGAGCCTATACCCATACTTCAATTGCGCTAAGAGATGCTTTATTAGGCTCACAGATACCCTATGTTGAGGTTCACCTAAGCAACACTTTTGCTAGAGAAGAATTTCGACACAAGTCCTTGTTGGCAGATAATGCAATTGGAATCGTAAGTGGATTTGGAGCAAGTAGTTATTTTCTTGCTTTTGATGGAATACTGACTTTTTTGAGAAAAAAAGAATCCAAATAATGAAAAAATTGTCTATTGATCAAGCTCAACCAATAAAAAAGATTAAATGGCTTGTTAGTGATACAAGTGAAGAATGGCTAGCTCAAGCAATTGAGAGCCCTATAGAGATTCTTATGGATCATGCTCATTGCGAAAGAAAGGCTGCTGGTTCTGCAATGCAATTGATGTTCCGATATTTAGCTGATCCAGGCCTCGCAGATGTGCTGAGCCCTCTTGCTCGCGAAGAGCTTGAGCATTTTGAGATGGTTCTTCAAATACTTCAGTCAAGGGGCAAGGCCCTTTTGCCATTGGCTGCTCCTCCTTATGGATCCTTATTGGCGAAGAAGGTTAGAAGCCAAGAACCTCAGAGAATGTTAGATAGTTTTTTAATCTCAGGATTGATAGAAGCCAGAAGTCATGAAAGAATGTCTTTGCTTGCTTCATATAGTCCAGATAGGGAGATGAGGAATTTGTATAGGAAGTTGTTGGAAAGCGAAGCACGCCATTTCGGCATTTTTTGGAAGTTAGCAGAAAATCGTTTTAACAGCGATATGGTTACTTCCCGATTAAACGAATTAGCTCAGTTTGAGGCAAATATACTTTCGGAATTATATCCAAAGCCAAGAATGCATAGTTAAAAAGTGTATTTTAATCTCTATCTAATAGGCATAGTTTAGAAAATAAATTTTAAACTTAATTAAGAAATTTTAGCTTAATTAAAACTTGAAAGTGCTTAATAAGCTTCCCAAAATTTTTGATCCAGGAGCAAGTCATAAAGATAAAGTTTTGACCCTTGCTGGAGTTGGCCCCGGCGACCCTTCGTTAATCACTATCGCCACAGCTGAAGCGATTCAAAAAGCGACTTTAATTGCTTTCCCAGTCTCTAAAAAGGGAGGTAAAAGTAAAGCCGCAGAGATTGCCTCTAGTTTAATAAATAACAAAAAAACATTACCTTTAGTCTTTCCAATGGTTGTGGAACCTAATTCTCTTAAAGAAGCCTGGCGCAATGCAAGTTATAAATTAGTAGAAGCAGTTAAAAATAACCATAGAGTTGTTTATTTGTCAGTTGGAGATGTTTCTTTATATTCTACAAGTACATATATTATATCTTATATCAAATTCTATTACCCTGAATTTAGATTGAGATTGATACCTGGAGTTAATTCTTTTTTCGTCTGCAGCTGCTATTTCTCAGTATCCTTTATCTTGTCAAAAAGAACAGCTCCTGATTACTCCAGTCCCTGATGAGGCAGAAGAGTTTAATAAAATACTTGATGAAGCTATTTCTCATCAAAGAGTAATAGTTTTTCTTAAACTTGGTAAAAGATGGATATGGGTACGAGAGATCTTGAAGCAAAGAAAATTATTAGATAAAACATTATTTGCTCAAAATGTGGGTTCCTTTGAAGAAAATATAATTATGGCTAATAGTGTACCAGCTGATTCAAAACCTTATTTTTCATTATTAATTGTTAGAAATACCATGCCAAATATAATCTCTTAGATTTTAGCTACTTGGCTATTTAGATGTTCTTTCTTTTAAAGATTGGCTTTCATTAGAATTTGTATCTTCAAAAATCCCTAATGTTGATTCTAGAGCTATAGGGATCTGTGAAAGTGCTATTACAGTTAATGAAATAGCTATCCAGAATAAATGAGCGGTTAACTTTTTATTGTTGATGTCAATGTTTTTTTTAAATGGCCCAGTTTTGTTGTCTCTCATCATGAATTAATTACTAAGGTGTTAAAAATCATTCATTTATGATTTTATAGAACCTATGAATACCATATGGCCAATTAGCAGGATTTTGTTAATGGAAATTCTTGCAGATCGTATAAGCGATCAATTTGTTTCTGAATTGGTATGGGAAAGACTTGGATATAAGAAAAAAAATCCTGATGATTCAGAACTATGGATAGCATCTTTAGCTACTCCAGTTTACTGGAGCAACAAATTTCCTAAATCACCAGAAATAATTGCAAAAAGGACAGCATCTGTTCATTTGACTCGTTCTATTCCAAAAGAATATAAGCAGTCTTTGAAGAAATATTTAAACTTTGGAGGTTATCGAATCAATGAGCTTTTCCCTAGAAAGACAAGGCGAGCTACTGCTGTTAATTGGCTTTTGGCATTGCTTGCTGCTCAAGATGAAAGGCTATTAGCCACAGGACCATTGCCTGAATTGCTTGAACCACCTCTTAACCCTGTAAATGGACACCCTGGCGACAAGCCTGTTGAGTGATTTTATAAATCAAACTTTTCTATTGAAATGATTTTGCTGTCTTGCCTTATAGATTAACTAGGGTGAATAATATTTAAAGCTATAAAAATGATGGCACGTCCAATAGTTGCAATAATTGGTCGTCCTAATGTAGGCAAATCAACTCTTGTGAATAGGTTGTGCAGTAGTCGAGAGGCAATTGTTCATGATCAGCCTGGAGTAACAAGAGATAGGACTTATCAAAATGGATTCTGGGGAGGCAGAGATTTTCAAGTAGTTGATACAGGCGGACTTGTATTTGATGATGCAAGTGAATTCCTCCCTGAGATAATAGAGCAGGTAAAGTTGGCTCTGTCTGAAGCAGCAATTGCTCTCTTGGTTGTTGATGGCCAATTAGGGGTAACTTGTGCAGATCAGGAAATAGCTGAATGGTTGAGAAACCATTCTTGTAAAACCTTAGTAGTGGTAAATAAATGTGAGTCTCCTGAACAGGGACTTTCTATGGCATCAGAATTTTGGAAACTAGGTCTTGGAGAACCTTATCCAATTTCTGCTATTCATGGTGCAGGTACAGGAGATTTACTTGATCAAGTTATTAAAATTCTTCCAGCTAAGCATTCAATGGAAGAGGATGCAGATCCTATCCAATTAGCAATCATTGGTAGACCTAATGTAGGGAAGTCAAGCTTATTAAATACAATTTGTGGCGAACCTAGAGCTATTGTTAGTTCAACTAGAGGGACAACACGAGACACCATTGATACATTCATAAAAAGGGAAAATAATTCTTGGAGATTGATAGATACAGCCGGTATTAGAAGACGTCGAAGTGTTAATTACGGTCCTGAATTTTTTGGAATCAACCGTAGTTTTAAAGCTATTGAACGTAGTGATATTTGCTTGTTAGTTATAGATGCGATAGACGGTGTTACTGAGCAAGATCAACGACTTGCAGGAAGAATTGAGGAGGAAGGCAAAGCATGCATAGTTTTGGTAAACAAATGGGATGCTGTTGAAAAAGATACCTACACAATGACGTTTATGGAGAAAGAGTTGCGTTCAAAGTTATTTTTCTTAGATTGGGCAGCAATGATTTTTGTTTCCGCTCACACTGGTCAACGAATTAACTCTATTTTTGCTTTGGCAACTTTGGCAGTTGAGCAACATCGTAGGCGAGTTACAACATCTGTAGTCAATGAAGTGCTTACAGATGCTTTGAATTGGCGAAGTACTCCTACTTCTCGTGGTGGACGTCAAGGACGACTGTATTATGGAACTCAAGTATCAGTTAGACCTCCTTCTTTTACCCTTTTTGTTAATGAGCCAAAATTGTTTGGTGAGTCATATAGGAGATATTTAGAAAGACAATTGCGGGAAGGGTTGGGATTTGAAGGCACACCTATTAAATTGTTTTGGCGAGGTAAGAAGCAACGGGATGCCGAAAAAGAGTTATCTCGACAGCAAGAAAATAATTAATGGATTTTCTTAAAAAATTACCAATTGGACAATATGTGGCTGGCGATTCTGGCTGGATTCGCAGAATTGATCCGAGACTGAAATTTTTGTGGGTAACTATGTTTTTGATAACTCCTGTTTTAGCGGGTCCTTTATGGCGTTTATCATTGGTATCTCTTTTGCTAGCAATTACTTTTTTTAGTTTTTTTACCATTCCGAATATGGTGGAGATCTGTTTTGTTTGTATTGATCTTTTCTCTTCTTATTGGTTTGTTAACAACTTTTTTGCCTACAAGCGAACCTTCAATAACATTCTCTACCCGCTCTCCTTTGGAGTTGCCAAATTCAATTGCAAAAGGCATCTCATGGGATCTCATCAAGTTTGGTCCTTTTCAAATAGGCCATTTCGCTATAGGCCCCCTCTTGGTTGATAGAAGATCTTGCGATTTAGGCATTAAAACGGCGACCTTGATTTTTACGGTTATTCATAGTGTGAATTTGATGCTATTAACTACTACTCCTGAGGATTTGACTTGGACATTAAGTTGGTTCTTAAGTCCATTAGCTTTTTTGGGTGTACCAATTGAACGGATTAGTTTTCAATTATTGCTAGCACTTAGATTCTTACCTTTAGTTCAGGAAGAACTTCAAAACCTCTTAAGGTCCTTAGCTACTAGAGCAATTAGCTTTAGGAAACTTGGGTTCAAAGGTTCGATAGGAATTTTTCTATCTCTAGGTGAAAAAATGCTAGCCAATATTTTGTTAAGAGCTGAACAAGGTGCTGATTCCCTTTTAGTTAGAAATGGTGGTTTAATTTTAAGACCTGGTATTTTTGAACCTGAAAATATTTTCAGGTCTAAAAATTTATTATTGAATATTATCTCTGCCTTAACACTTGTTTTTATGTTTGTTTTTAGGCAGAAATATGGTCAATTTTGATTTGCTTTATGTATACACACATTTCTACTTTTAATTTTCCCCATATCAGTTTGCATTGGCTAGAGGTATTGTATTTACTAAATACATATCTTTTTGCATTTGAGTGAAAATGCTGAGCGATATTTAAATCATCCTACTTTTGGGATGCTTTATCTTGTCTCTCCTGCTGGAGAAGGTAGAGATGTTTATGCAACGTTGTATGCACAAAAGATGTTTTTTTTAGTTGTACTAGAACCTAGAGGAGCTCAGTTTGAAGTTATTCCTTATATGGATGCCAGGTATCATGCTGAAATGCATTTAGCACGTTGTAGAAGGAGTAAACCTTTGGAGTTTGATAGCTGGCAAGAATTATTCAAACAAACCTTTATTTAATTCTTTGTGACTTCTACTATCCGTTTGAAAGAATTTTATAGCAAGCTTCCTTTAGGCGTTAATTTGTTAGCAGTAAGTAAGGGCCACTCTGCTAGTGCTATTCGTGATCTTGCAAGTCAAGGGCATCATCAATTTGGCGAAAGTAAATTACAAGAGGCATTACCAAAAATTAATAGCTTAAGAGACCTTAAAGATATTACATGGCACTTTATTGGGAAAATACAAACAAATAAAGTTAGATCAATTGTTAAAGAATTCGATGTAATTCATTCCATTGACTCCTTAAAACTTGCTGAAAGAATCTCAAGGATTGCTAGTGAGGAATATAAAAGCCCTTTGTTGTTGGCTCAAGTAAAATTTCGACCAGACCCAAACAAATCAGGTTTTTTAAAAAATGAACTTTTAGAAGCATGGGAAAAACTTAAGTATTTACCTAATGTCAAATTTGTAGGTTTAATGACTATTACACCTATTGAGTTAGCTTTAAATGAGAGAAAGATTGTTTTTTGTGAATGTCGTAAATTAGCGAATCAATTGGGCCTTAAAGATTGTTCAATGGGCATGAGTGGAGATTGGCAAGAGGCATTGGCTGCAGGGTCAACAATTCTGAGGATAGGATCAGCTTTGTTTGGGGATCGTCATAAATAAGTCAATTGCACAGAGTTATCAACAAAAGCAATTGAAAACCTTGCCCCTGTCTATAAATAGCGCTATTTAGGTAATTAAGGATCTATTCTTCTTTATGTAGAAGATTATCCGTATCGGTATCAACCGATATTCTCAAATCAATTAGGGGATTTCACAGGTGTCGCTTATTTCACGTCTTCGTCAAGTCGTCGCAGGGGATGACTATCTTGATAACGATTTTGATGAACTGGACTATCAAAGAAGCGATGCTTTTGAATCAGAGCAAGAAGATCCCAGGAATTATCAAAATGGCTTGGCATCTCTTTCTCAGTCTAATCCCTTTGACGATTCAGGGATGTCATCTTCTAAAGTGATTGGTATGCCAGGGATTTCAACTACAACGGCAGAAGTCAATTTGATGGAGCCTAGAAGCTTTGATGAAATGCCGAAAGCAATTCAAGCTTTAAGAGAAAGGAAAACAGTGATTTTGAATTTGACAATGATGGAGCCTGATCAAGCACAAAGAGCAGTGGACTTTGTGGCTGGAGGTACTTTTGCTATAGATGGTCATCAGGAAAGAGTTGGAGAGAGTATTTTCTTATTTGCACCTAGTTGTGTAACTGTCACAAATTCTTTTCAAGAAGAGCCTTCACCTTCAAATGTGATGAATAAAGATGTTGAAAATGTTGCCAACGAAATAGTTTCCGCACCTGAGCCTGCTTGGGGTAGCTCGATAGCATCAGCTGTCTAAAAGAAAGTGCCTTTTTCTATAGGGGTTATTGGTTTAGGGCGAATGGCGCAAGCTATTCTTTTACCGTTAATTGATAGTGGTTACTTTAATCAAAAAGAAGTATTAGCAGTCGTCGGTCAAGCGAAAACTGTAGAAGATTTGCAAGATCAACTCCCAAAAGGATTGACGCTTTTATCGTCTCAAGATCGTTCTTCTGATCAAGTATGGACTACACCTATAAAGCTCTTAGCAATTAAGCCACAACAATTAGATTCTCTTAGAATAGACACTTCGCAAAGAGAATCTTCTGATTTTAATGAGAAGCCATTGTTGATTTCAATTTTAGCAGGAGTAACTCTTAAAAAGTTGCAGACTTTATTCCCAGACCATTGTTGTGTGCGTGTAGTTCCTAATACCCCATCCATTGTTGGTGCGGGATTGAGTGGATTGTCTTGGGGAGAAGGGATCTCTAAAAAGCAGCAATCATTAGTTGAATCAATTTTCAGGCCAATTAGCGAGGTGTTTGCGTTGCCTGAAGAACAATTGGACGCTTTCTTGGCTTTAACTTCTTCTGGCCCTGCATATGTTGCTTTAATTGCAGAAGCATTGGCTGATGGTGCAGTGGCTACTGGGTTGCCTCGACAATTGGCGAATTACCTTGCTCATAGGACTCTGGCTGGGTCAGCAATGCTGCTTAAAGAAAAAGAAATGCATCCTGGACAACTTAAGGATCTTGTAACTTCTCCTGCAGGTACAACTATCGCTGCTTTACGACACCTTGAAATGGCTGGTATACGCTCTGCCTTAATCGAAGCAGTTGTTCTTGCCGCTGAAAAGAGTAGAGAATTAAGTTGATTAAATCATCAAGTAATTGTCTTATATAACTGCTCTATATTGTCAATGTTATTTTTCAAAGTGTATTGACTTAGAACTCTCTCTCTTGCACGTCTTCCAAGTTCAGCAGATAAAGTTGGCTGTTCTTTTAAAACAGGAAGTAGAGTCTTTAATTGAGAAGTAACATTTTCGGTACTTAAAGTTATTCCTGCGCCTCCTTTAAGCGCTTCACCATCTGCGCCTGCATCAGTAGCAATACACGCAACACCAGTAGACATTGCTTCTAGCAAGGCTAGAGATAATCCTTCGACAAGACTGGGGAGAATAAAAACTTCTGTAGACTGAAGTAGAGCTACTTTTGTTGAGACATCAGATTCATATCCCCACCAGATAATTGTTTTCTCTTCTGTTGATAGGAAATTATTTTCAAGTATTGGCCTTAAGGGGCCATCCCCTACTATTACTAATTGACACCCTGTAGTATCTATTGCTTTCCATGCTTTCAGGAGAGATTCGATGTTCTTTTCTGCAGCAATTCGTCCCATATATAAAAAAGTTCTTTTTTTTTCCAAGACGTTTTTTTACATCTAGTCCTTTAGAACTTTCCATAGCATGATCAGCGGGTTTCCATTGATCTATATCTACTCCGTTAGGTATAACTGACAATCTATTTTTCTTTACACCTAATTTTGAAAGCACATCAGCTTGCTTTTCTGAAAAAACAATTACCTTGTCATATTTAGCTAGGGAAGGAGCATATAGTTGGTACGTAAGCTGTTGAGTACTTGCAGTCAGATTCCTTAGATTTGCATCAAAAGGTGGGTGGAAAGTTGCGACTAATGGGACTCCAATATTTTGACAAAGCTCAGGGAGTCTAAAGTCAAGAGGCGAGAGAGTGAGACTTGCATGAACAACATCAGGTTTTAGTCTTTCAAGAGATTCTCTGAGTTCTCGCTGGGCTCTAGGTGAAGGGATTGTATATACCTGAGATTTAATTAAATATGGAAGGCTGACTTCAGGATCGTTTGCTAATAAAGAAGTTTTTGAAATATTTGGGTTTGTTGGGTTGTCGAAGTGAATAAAACTTGTTTTATGTCCTCTGTCCCGAAGAGCATTCGTAGTACTAATGCCATAAATGACATTCCCGCAAAAAGGAGATTTTTTCCCTAGCCAGGCAATATGAGTCAACCTTTAAATAGATAATTGCTCTTGCAAGGTAGCAGTTGAAATTAAGTATGCTTGAAAATAGCTCCAAATAATGTCAAAGCTGCCAGAAGCCATAACACAGGGATTAGTCCAAACTGACTTACTAATCCTCCTGCAATTACTAAAGGTAAACTTAAAGCAAAATTAATGAGGTTATTTTGCAGCCCTAGTACTTTTCCCAGTTCTTTGTCTGGTGTTTTTTCTTGCACAATGGTTTGAGCTGGTATAGCAACTAGAGATGCTCCAAACCCTATTATCAAGCAAGATATTAGAGTTGGTTTTAAGAATCCTTGACATTGACCTAGCAAAAAAAAGGCACAATGCTATTAAAACTAGCCCCAATGAAGATAAATTGTGCCTGCTTGCTTTATGCCCTTTTTGAGCGACTACAAAAGCACCGATTGCAATACCAAAACCACTAAAGCCGAGCAATACTCCAAAGTTTGTAGGTCCTAATTCTGGTATAGAAGAGGCAAGCTCAATTGCTAGAATATATAAAGCAGCCATCAATGAATAAAGTATTACTAGTTGCAAAATTGCGTTGCGAATGATTGGTATGTTTTTCAATATATTGATACCACCAAGTAGTTCTAGTAATAGATTCTTTCTTGTTTTCGTATTAACTTTTTCTTTTAAAGGAATATTTAGAAGAACAATTGATGCTGCAGAATAGAACAATGGAAGTAGTAAAAATCTTCCACCGCTTATCCCAAACCCTCCAGCTAAAAAGTTCATTGCTCTAAGCAAAGGTTCTCCTAATGCAAAACCAAAGATTGTTGCACCCATTGTGGTTGCTTGGTAAAGAGAGTTGGCTGCTAATAGATCTTTCTTCTTTACTAATAATGGTATCGATGCTTGCTCAGCAGGAGTAAAGAACTGTGTAAATAGCGAGGTAAAGAAAGTAATAACTAATAGGAACCAGTAACCAGATAAAACTCCATAGCTTTTATCTCCATTAATTAAACATATAGGTATTAATATAGAACAAAAAGATCTTAGAGAATTAGATATTATCATCACTTTAACTTTTGGCCAGACATCAGAAGCAATCCCTGCCAATGCTCCAAAAATTATTGCAGGTAGACTATTTGCTATATATATACCTGTAGCTAATAATGTGATTGTCTCCCCTTTAGATTGCCAAGTAATCTCATATGTATTCGAAAAATAATTAGTTATTAAATAAACAGTTAATACGATATAAAATTTATCTGCTAGCTGTGAGAATATTTGTGAAAACCATAGCTTCCGGAAACCAATAGACTTTAGTACTGGAAGAAGCCCTGTTTTGGATTCACTTTTTAATTTTCCTTTTTCCAAAATTTGGGTTATTAGTTTAGTTTTATAGAGCTATGTAATATATTCTTTATATGCGTGACGTAAAATCTTTAAAGATGAAAGACTTCTTTGGAGATGGTTTTCTATCCATTCATCAATAATGGCCAATAGTTTTATCCATACATTAATGGGTCCCATAAGTTCTCCATTTTTTTTAACAGGTAAATTAGGTTTGATTAGACGTTGCAGTAATGCAAATTCAGAGGCATTTAATTGAATTTTAGCGTCAGGTATTGTTCCAATAGCAAATCCTTCTGATGGTAGAAAACTGCATAGCCAATCCCAATTGCCTATAGGAGGTTCAATAGTCACTCCACTTAGACAGCAAACATTTAGTGGAATGCTATAACCTCCAAGTGCAAGGAGATGTATACACGATTGAATGCAACTCCCTAAGGTAAAGGTTGGGTCAATACGTCGTTTTTCCAAGCGTTCTAAATGCAGTAAAATTGTCTCTAATATTTTTGGCTGAGGATCATTTATTCCTACTACTAGTAAACATAATTCTGTCATTGCTTGAGCAGCAGCAAGAGATTCAATCCTTTCTCCTAATTTACTAAAGCTTTTCAATACCTTCATTTGTCTGATGCTTTTTAAGCTAGTTTTTCCACTTATTTGCAGTTCTAGAAATGTCAATGCAGAAGCAGCCGCTAGGCTGCTTTTTGGTTTCCTTGCTCCTGGTACGGCAACTCTAAGTATTCCTTCTTGATCAGTCAGAAGAGTTAAAAGGCGGTCATTTTCTCCAAGGGGACCAACTTTTATTGAGAGACCTTTGATTTTTTCCTCTCCTTTCATTGATTAAGTCTCCGAAACTCCTTAATTAGCTCAGGCCCAATTGAGGTCCCAATGAAAGAACACCCAGACTTTATAAGATTTAATGTCTCTAACAAGTCTTTAATTCCGCCAGCTGCCTTTATTGAGCATCTACCTTTAATTAATTGACTTAAGGTTTGAATTTCTTCACAACTCATTTTTGGACCAAAGCCATTACCTGTTTGAATACTTCTAACTCCCGCATCAATTGATGCTTCTACCACTAACTTAAGACTTGATTTATTTAATTTTTTTGCATCAATAATTACTCTTGTGGGGAGACCAATCTCACAGATTCTGGACAATTCATCAGCGACGGCCTCAGGATGACCTTCATGAAGCTCTAAGAAATTCGGCACGACATCTAATTCGTCTGCACCTTTTTCAGCTGCCCATTCTGCTTGGTCTTGCTTTAATTGGTAGGGAATATCTCCAAATGGGAAACCAACAACAGCTATAAGGTTGGTTTTTTTGTTTGAACCTAAGCGTTTTCTTGCAATAGGGATACGAATCAAGCTCGTACAAAGACCTGCAAAATTAAAATAAGTAGATGCATCACATATTTGATTTAAAACTTCTACATTTAGATGTGGATCTAAGACTGCTTGATGTAGATATTTTGGTAAATCAGTGATTTCATTCTCAAAAGATTTGTTTTGCATTAAAAGTTATTCATATGTTTCTTTTTTATCTTGGATAATCCCATAACCTCCATGATTTCTTTTGTAGATTACTTGTAATTCCTTACTGTCTATATTTCTGAACAAATAAAAATCATGATCAATGAGATCTAATTGCTCTCTTGCTTCTTCTATACTCATTGGTTTCATAGGAAAGTATTTATGGCGGACTCCAGGATCAGGAAGATTAGCTTTTTTCCCTTCTAAGAGAGAGCTGTCAATTGATTTTTCACTTATAACTGACTCGGT
>CACPKH010000020.1 GCA_902634515.1 uncultured Prochlorococcus sp.
TTGCCTTACTTTCTTTGAATTTTCTAAGACATTTAGCCCAGAAACAGTTGCTTCCCCTGTATCTGGCGCTAATAAAGTACAAATAATTTTTAAAGTAGTTGTTTTCCCAGACCCATTAGGGCCCAATAGGCCATAAAGACTACCTTTAGGGACATTAAGAGTTAGCCCATTCAAAGCTTGAACAGGTCCATAAGACTTGACTAAATCCTTAAGTTCAATCACAGGACATCAACAAGGAATCTTTTAACTAATAATGGAAATCTAATAAGCAAATTTAGTTGCATAGAGAAACCCATAAAGTTACCTTTTTATTTTAAAAGGCAATCGCAGAACTGTTTACCAAGTTAGTTAAGAGATCAAGTCCTTGATTGTGAAATTGAACTGCTAATGGCAAGCGGCTAATAATTAATAAAAGACATATCCCAAACATATAAAGAATAGACCAACGAAATAATCCCTTTGCACGAATCGAATCTTCTGGATCAGCAATTAAGCTACTAACCATTTGAAGCAAACGAAAATTGAACGGTATCAATAAAATTCCATATAGCAAAGCTCCTTCTGGTAAAACAAAAACTCCTATAGTACTTAACCCTACAGTGGCTCTGGCATAGCTGGAGATTGCCTTGGCTGTAAAAACAGAACCTTTAACAACTGGAAGCATTGGTATGCCTACAGATTTATAGTCTTCTTTAAGCAAAATAGCCAATGCCCAAAAATGAGCTGGAGTCCAAACCATGACCAAGGCGAATAGCCACCATCCCCCAATACCGATATGTCCTGTAGCTGCAGAAGCTCCCACCAAAGGAGGGATTGCACCCGCAACTCCTCCAAAAACAATATTTTGAGAAGTACGAGGTTTTAAGAATGCCGTATATAAAAGGACATAACTGCACAAACCAAGCAAAGTAAGACCTGCAGCAAGGCAATTAACACCACTAACTAAAAGGACTGCAGCCGCCAATGTGCAAGATATTGCCCCAGCGAATACAGAAGATGAGGATAATCTTCCAGAAGGCAATGCTCTAGAGCTTGTCCTTTTCATTCTTTTATCCAGATCTTGCTCCCATAGGCAATTAAGAGCACCTGCTGCTGCTGCTGCTAAAGCACCACCGCCTAGAGTGCATGCCAATCTAGGAGAAGGCAAAGGCCAGCCCTCAGTCAAGGCCATACCACCTAGAGTTGTGGCCAAAAGAAGTGGTATTAACCTTGGCTTTGTAACTTCTAACCAAGCTGGTAACTTTACCAATTTCCTAGATGGTACAACTTGCGAGCGATCCAAGCTCCTTGAAAAGATTTGCGATGACGAACTAACCATGACATGCCTCCATATAAGAATCCTTAAGAAGGATTCGTGATTTAGAAAGTGGAAGAGATCTTCTTGAAGAAAGTCCTGCAAGTGTTGCAACTAATAAAGCAGCAATTAGTTGATGAGCAATTCTTATTAACGGTTCATTTAAAGAAGAATTAACAGTAAGTATTCCAAGAACTATCTGAAGAGTCAATAAAGAAAGAATTCCTATTAAAAATGGCCATTGTTTTCTAGCCCAACCTCCTGCCAAGAAAGCAGTGACAATAAAAGCTAGAAGCAACAAAGCAACTGGCATAGCAAAGAATCGGTGTAATTCAAAAGGATTACATGCTTCACTCTGGGCAATGCAACGTTGCGCGCTCCAAGAAGTAGCCATCAGTGCTCCAATTAGGCTTTGAGCAATGACAGCAAACAATGATAATCCGCAAAAAGGCTTCCACCAAAGAGGAGGAGTTGCACCATTAATAGTCAAGAGACTTTGTGCTACTCCGCTCATAATTGATAAGAGCACAAAAGCCATGGTTAAATGTGAAGCCACGACAAAAGAAGGCAAAAGTTTAAGGACAGTCAAGGCCCCTAGCAACCCCTGAAGAGAAACTAAAAAAACCATTAAGCCATAGCTCCACAGGAGCCATTTAGGTAGTTGCGAGCGGTAAAAGATACCCAAGCCAAGCTGAGTCAGAAGAGCTATCCCAACCAAGAAAGCATCCAATCGGTGGAACCACTCCAAAAAAACTTGGACATTCATTTTTCCTCCAGGCAGCAAAGATCCATAACAAAGGGGCCAATCTGGACAAGCCAAGCCTGCTTCCATTACACGCGTTGCACCTCCAACAACTACCAAAGCAACTAAAGCTACAACTATATGTGCTGCCAATCGAGCCAGATTCCTTTGGAGAATAGTTGGAGATGAACTAGTCAAACTAAAATGAACTCAATAAAGCTTCCTATTAAAAAAGGTAGCTATTCAAACCGTCACGACACGCTATTTACAGGAGTACAACATTTATCCCCCCCCCATAAATCTCCCATCGCTGACATAACTTACTGAAATCTCATCTTTTACAAACATTTCTTTAAAAAACAAAGAAAATCTTATGAATTTCAATGGACTTCTTTGTTAATAGGTGCGCAATAGAATTATTTTAAATATGCTTAAAGCATTAACTGTTTTTTTAGATTGCTGTCTTTAACGGCCATCATTAGTTTCTTGGTTAGCATTTGCCTAATTATTGGTGGCATATGGATTGGTAATAATGTGAACCTTTTACCAATAGTTGCCAGCTCAAATGCACCTGTTTATGACGAGTTATTCAAGGTACTTTTCACTATTGGGACAATCCTTTTTGTAGGAATGACAGGTCTTGTCATCTATAGCCTCATTAAATTTAGAAGTAAGCCTGGGGAACTTGAAGATGGAATCGCAATAGAAGGAAATTTATCCCTAGAGATTCTTTGGACAGCAGTTCCAGCAATAGTGATTTTATTTGTTGGTCTTTATAGCTATGACATCTATGACCGAATGGGAGGAATGCAACCATTAGAGGTGCATCATCATGAGCAACATTTGATGAAAGGAAGCGAAAGAATTTGGGGAGGCATTGGATCCTCAAGCACAATTGAAGCATCTAATCAGTTCACTGCCGCACTCCCAATTGAATTAACAGCAATGCAATTTGCTTTTATTTTTCACTATCCAAAGGGAGACATTACTTCAGGAGAATTACATGTGCCAATAGATCAGCCAGTAAACTTAACCATGGAGTCCAAAGATGTGATTCATGCTTTTTGGGTTCCTGAATTTCGTCTTAAGCAAGATGTCATACCTGGGCAACCAACTATTTTGAGCTTTACTCCTACAAGAATAGGGCGCTATCCAATTATTTGCGCAGAGCTATGTGGTCCCTATCATGGAGGTATGCGTGCAACAGTTGTAGTAGAAAAAACAGAAGATTATCAACAATGGTTTAACCAAAACGCCAAGCTAATAGATATTGAAGCATGACAATTTCAATCCCACCTTCAAATCCAGAACCACTGAAGAGTCTTCAGCCAAAAGGCTGGATGCGTTACTTAAGTTTTAGCCTTGATCATAAGGTTATTGGTCTTCAATATATGGTATGTGGATTTATTTTTTATTTAATTGGAGGAGCACTTGCTAGTGCTATTCGCATTGAACTAACAAGTCCAATGTCAGATTTCATGGCAAGAGATGTTTATAACCAAGTTTTAACTCTTCATGGAACAATAATGATATTTCTCTGGATAGTACCAGTTGTAAATGGAGCATTTGGGAATTATTTAATACCGTTTTATGTAGGGGCAAGAGACATGGCATTCCCAAGGTTAAATGCTGTTGCATTTTGGCTAATACCTCCAGCTGGATTAATGCTAATAAGTAGTTATTTCATAAATGGTGCAGCTCAGTCTGGCTGGACAGCATATCCTCCTCTTAGCATTACTACCCCTGCAGCAGGTCAAATTATATGGATAATAAGTGTTCTCCTTTTAGGAGGGAGCTCAATCTTTGGTGGAATAAACTTCATAGCAACCATTCTGAAACTTCGTAGGCCAGGTCTCAAGTTAATGCAATTGCCAATGTACTGTTGGGCAATGTTAGGGACTAGTATTTTAGTTGTTTTATCTACTCCTGTCCTCGCCGGAACACTTATTCTTCTTAGTTTTGATATTGTTGCTCATACAGGATTTTTCAACCCCGAGCTAGGGGGCAATGTAATAGTTTATCAACATCTTTTTTGGTTTTACTCTCACCCTGCAGTTTATATAATGGTCCTTCCAGCGTTTGGATTAGTAAGCGAGATACTTCCCGTTCATTGTCGTAAACCACTTTTTGGATATACAACAATGGTCTATTCAATAATGGGAATAGTTTTTCTAGGTCTTATTGTTTGGGCTCATCATATGTTTACTAGTGGTACTCCTCCATGGATGCGACTGTTTTTTACAATTGCTACTGCCTTTATAGCTGTTCCTACGGGAATAAAATTCTTCAACTGGGTAGCAACACTTTGGGGCGGAAGGATCTCACTTAACACAGCAATTCTTTTCTCCTGTGGCTTTATTGTTAATTTTGTTTTAGGAGGGATTACAGGCGTTGCACTTGCTCAAGTCCCTTTTGATGTGCATGTTCATGACACCTACTTTGTAGTCGCTCATTTTCATTACATTGTCTATGGTGGTTCGGTATTTGTAATCTTTTCCTCTATTTATCATTGGTTCCCCAAAGCTACAGGGAAAATGCTTAATGAAAATCTAGGAAGATTTCATTTCTTAATAACTTTTATTGGGTTTAATCTCTGTTTCGCTCCTCAACATTGGTTAGGTCTTAATGGAATGCCAAGAAGAGTCGCAGAATATGATCCACAGTTTACTTTTGTGAACCAGATAAGCAGTGCTGGAGCATTGTTAATGGCTCTAAGCACGCTTCCTTTTTTATGGAATGTTTTTCATAGCTTGTTCAAAGGAGATGAGGCCGGCGATAATCCTTGGAGAGGCCTAACCCCAGAATGGTTAACGAGCTCTCCTCCACCTGTAGAGAACTGGAATGGAGAAGCTCCTCTTGTGACTGAACCATATGGTTATGGAAAGACGAAAGTCCCTGAACCTCTTAACCAAATAGGCACAAAGGATTGATAGAAGCAAACTAATGACTACAACAACACCTCTTGAAAAAGATTCTCAATCTGAGGTTCCTGAAAAGGGATCAACACATGAACATGCTGATCATCGGTTATTTGGACTAATAACTTTTCTTATTGCAGATGGAATGACATTTGCCGGTTTTTTTGCTGCATATCTCACTTTTAAAGCAGTAAATCCTTTACTACCTGATGCGATTTATGAACTAGAGCTGCCATTACCAACATTGAATACTGTTTTACTTCTTGTAAGTAGCGCTACATTCCATCGCGCTGGTAATGCATTACAAAAACAAAATTCAAAGCTCTGTCAAAAATGGTTGCTAATAACTGCATCCCTTGGGTTGGCTTTCCTTGCAAGTCAAATGGTCGAATATTTCACATTGCCTTTTGGACTAACTGACAATTTATATGCAAGTACTTTTTACGCTCTTACTGGATTTCATGGATTACATGTGACTCTAGGTTCTATTTTGATCTTCATTGTCTGGTGGCAAGTTAAGGCTCCAGGAGGGCAATTAACTCATAAAAATAGTTTCTTATTAGAAGCTGCCGAACTCTATTGGCACTTTGTTGACGGAATATGGGTCATTTTATTCATCATCCTTTACCTTCTTTAAATAACAAAATCTTGATCAATAAGTAAATTAATAAGATTTTGTTGCCAAATTACACTTATTCGTCAGAATTATATAGAAATTAAAACTGCCAAATGCTAGTCGGCAAGGAACTCCTCGACAAAGCCAGATCCTTAAGTTCTCGTCCAGAGGATGAAATCGCAAGAGGATGCGGTTATGTGGGCCCAAGTGGAAGGGTCTTAAGAAAAAGCTTTTATAGGGCATTAGTACAAGCGAAAGGATACAAGCTCCGCTCTAATGGTCCTGGCAGACCAGGTAACAGATCTCCCAGAGGAAGACAGGCTGAATTCAAAACCCGAGTTCATGGCAATGGCAATCTTCTAATAGGCCATGCGTATACCAAAAAACTAGGTCTTGAGCCAGGTCAAGAATTTAGAATAGATGTGAGAAGAGATTCAGGAGCTATTTGCTTACAACCTTTAAAAAGATAAAGAAGAAAGTTCTTTAAGTCCAACCATGTTTAACTAACCAGCTTTCAGAAATATTTTCTTGATTAATTTGGTTAGAGTTATCTAATTCGTAATTTTTTCCCAATAAAAGTCTTTCAGCATATTTGGCCATAATGTCAGTTTCAAGATTGACATATTTGCCTGTAGATAAATATTGCAAAGAAGTTTCTGTCCAGGTGTGAGGTATTACAGCTATATAGAAAGAAGCACCATTCTTAGTGACCTTAGAAACTGTAAGACTTATTCCATCTACACTTACACTAGCCTTTTCACAAATATATTTTGCAAAGTTCTTTTCTTCCCAAGCAATGCCTAAACTCCATGAGTTAGGCAATTTTTCTATTGATATAACTTTGCCTAAACCATCAACATGACCACTAACCAAATGTCCTCCAAGTCTGTCTGAAAGGCGAAGTGCAAGCTCTAAATTTACCTTCCCATTAATAATTGCCTTTTCCCTAAGAGTTGTCCTTTGCAAAGTTTCCTCACTAATGTCGGCAAGAAATCCATTATTTCTAAAAGAAGCCACCGTTAAACAAACCCCATCAACAGCGACGCTATCACCAATATTAATTTTGAACGCAGTTGGATACCCTTCAATTAAAAGACCTTTCCCTTGAAGACGGATATTGCCTACTGCTTGGACAAGGCCAGTAAACATTACTTGAAAGTCCTCAAAAAGAATACATTTGCCATAATCTCATTTCATCAGAGTGTCTTTAAAAAGGGTTAAATTCCCAAAGGATATCAATGAGAATGAATAAAAACAATCTTAATTGAATAACTTCATTTCAAACATGTTTTATAGCAAATCAAGTGTTTTTCTGGATTAATGGAATAGAAACAAACAAAATTAAATTAGTCGCCATTGATTTTAACAACGATTGATTACTTAATTGCTACTCAAGTGTAGAGACTCAATTAAAAGTTTTCCAAAGATGAAATTCAAGCGAAGAAACTTTGGTTCAAATCAAAAAGTTAGTTTATTCACCTTAGGAACAATGAGGGCAGTTGAGTCTGCCGAGCAAATGTTCATGGTTTTGAAGGAAGCATCCTTAATTGGTATCAATCACATTGAGACTGCTCCTGCTTATGGCCCTGCCGAAATATTTCTAGGAGAATCTATTAAAAAGCTAGATTTCAAAGGAATCTTTTCCCAAGACAAATGGATTATTACTAGCAAAATTCTTCCAGGTCAAAAATTCTCTGAAGGGAAGCAACAATTAAAAAAAATTTTAAAAGACACTTGTTTGCCTAAAATTGATAATCTTGCAATACATGGTCTCAACACTTTTAATCATCTAGCTTGGGCATTAGAAGGAGAGGGTGTGGACTTATTGCGTTGGGCTCAAGAGGAAGAGATAGTTGATCAAATTGGTTTTAGTTCTCATGGTTCTCAAGGCCTTATTAGAGAATCAATTGATAGTAATAGATTTCATTTTTGTAGCCTTCATATACATTTACTAAATCAAGCGAATCTACCTCTAGCGAATCTCGCCTTAAAAAAAGGCATGGGCGTCTTGGCTATATCACCAGCTGACAAAGGAGGGCATTTGCATTCGCCAAGCAAGCAATTGATTGAAGACTGCTGGCCAATACATCCACTTCAATTAGCTTATAGATTTCTTTTATCTGAAGGTATTAGCAGCTTAACTCTTGGAGCAGCAAAAGCTAAAGATTTTGCGATTGCAAAAAAACTAATAAATTCAATCGATCCTCTGACTAAAGTTGAAAAGGCTTGTATAAAAAATCTTTTTAACCAGAGCAAGCTAAGACTAGGTAAAACATTTTGTGGTCAATGTCGAGAATGCTTACCATGCCCTCAAAATGTACCAATTCCTGAGCTCTTAAAACTAAGAAATCTATACGTAGGGCATGGCCTTAATTCATTTGCAAAAGAAAGGTATAATCTTATAGGGAGAGCAGGTCACTGGTGGGAAGAAGTAAATGCTAGTTCCTGTAATGAATGTGGAGAATGTTTAGACCGTTGTCCTCACAATTTAAATATTCCAGAACTTCTTTCAGAAACACATCTAAAATTAATAGACAATTCAAAAAGAAGACTATGGGGTTGAGTTTAGCCAACGTTCTTGTAAAGTCTTTTGACTTATATAATCTAATGGTGAAAGCGACCAAGAATTATGGAGCCCCTTTTCTAAAAAAGACAAGAAAGGAGTTCTTATATCTTTAAGAGAACTTGCCTTATTCATGATATCTGAATCATTTATAGATGGTATCCAACCTTGAGAAAGGAGTTTTGACAATAAAGGCATTTCACATATCTCTTGTAACAAAGAAGCTGGGAAGGCCTCTTGAGATCCTTCCCTTTGAAGCAATATCGTCCAATTCAAAGGGGCTCCTTCTGAAGGGATCGCTACAGTTAATCTAGGATCTTTTGCAAGAATACTTATACAATTTTGCAACGGCATTACAGCTACTTTCGCTCTACCTGAAACTAGCCAATTCAATGCATTCTGATCATCATAAGTTTTTACTTGAAGTCTCAGCCTCCTTAATGTTTCCTCATCTCCTATCTGATCAGCTAAAGACATTACAAGGCGAGGACTTTTAGGTAAAATCAATTGACCTTTTAATCCAGGTTCCAGTAAAACTTGCCAACTTTCATTAGCCTTAGATATCCATTCTTTCCCATTCCGAAAAAGCATAGCCCATGGGCTTAACCCTAAAGGAAAAATTTTTTTGACAATGTTACTTTCAAAATTGCTCAAGAATAATCTTGCTTGTTCATTGAGAGAAAGTGCATCTTTGTTTATTGCAGAAGGAGCATATCTATCCATATTTAAAGATTGAAGCCATCCATCTCCGATAGCTAGCAAGTCAAAAGGTTCTGTTGATTGAAATTTAAATGGAGCTTCTCCTTGATAATTTCTTAACGGTTTAAAACGCCATGGTGACGGGAGAGCCTTGATCAATTCCTTAGGCAATAGTCCTTGATAGGCTCTTAAGGTAGGCCTGTTAACGTTAACTTGACATCCAGACAAACTAAAACAAGCACCTACTAGTGAAAGTCGAACAAAATCTCTCCTTCCTATAATCAACTCTTTCATAACTTAATTATTTCGGAAGGGAAAATTCATAGTTAGGCAAATTTATTTAATTGATCTACTCCTTCTTCGCACTGATTAAGCAATGTATTACAACTAATACCATTAATCTGGGCAATCAAGGCAAGTGCACCTGCACCTACCCCCTCTTTAACAAAACCAATCTCATAATCCTTCAAGACTTTCTTAGAACTTTTATGAAAGCGTAAACCACTAGATACTCCAAAAATCTTCAAGTCAAAAAACTCGCCAATTAAATTTATTAAATTAAACAAAGAACTTTGATGTTGATTGATCCCTGTTGTCTCCTCAGCCAACCATGCAGTGGTGCCAATTGCAATCTCTTCTACGAAGTTGGCTCTGAACGGCTTGTCAATTGAGGCAATGGCAAGTGCTAATACAGCTACCATTTGACTACCACCACCCAGCAAAACGGGTAATCCAGACTTCCTTGCGCCTATTACCAGGCCAGCAGCAAAAGGTTGAAACGGATCTCCCACCGCAGCCACTAAAGACATTGGTGATGAATACGGTCCAACTCCCGCTGCTCTCAAACCACTTTCAACAAGGCGTTGTTTTAATTGCTTAGGTGGGTCTTTATGGCTGCCACTAATCCATTCCCCTGCTGAGATTCCCAAGCCTGTTAATACTGCCAAAGCAGTAGTTGTGCCACCTGGTACACATTCTGTTAATAAAAGAGGTTCTCTTAATCTCATGCCAATAGCTAATCCTTTCTGCCAAAGCCCCTCAGCACGAGCATGCCCCATCGCTTGACCTTTACTTAAACAATTAGCAGGTCCTTGCTCTGGAGATTCAACTGATAAAAAAGGGAAAGAAGGCATTTGCGAGAGTCCCACGGCTACTACTACTGGCTTAAGTCCTAGCAAATTAGAAGAGACATAACTAATTAACGCCGGTGAAACACCTGCAGGTAATGGAGGTAATGGCCAATCTCTTTCGCGCTTAGGTCCTTTTAAGAAAAGCTCAGCATCTGCAATAGCTGTAAATCTTCGAGATTCCGCCGTGGCTCCAGCAGCTGAAATACCCTCGACTTCCGCTGTCTTAGAGCCTGCTAGAACTAATGTGACATTAATATCACGTGCAGCAGACCTCCAGATAGCGAGCCAGTTGTCAACCATTAAAGAGGTCAATCCAACTCCAAAAGCTTTACATCCATATGGAAGTGAAGAATTCTCAATTGAATCAATTACCTTGAAATAACTCAAGTTGGCTCAAAAGCGATAAGACTATTTAATAAGCGAGGTGGGTCAGGGAGCCTCGCCTTAAGTCTTGGGAAAATCCAAAATGCAACAGCATGCAAAGTAAGAACAAATA
This sequence comes from uncultured Prochlorococcus sp., assembly GCA_902634515.1. Taxonomy (GTDB): domain Bacteria; phylum Cyanobacteriota; class Cyanobacteriia; order PCC-6307; family Cyanobiaceae; genus AG-363-N16. The sequence continues at coordinate 10,459 of CACPKH010000020.1, forward strand.
CCAATTCCTGAAAAAGGACTAATAACAATGCGACTATTTGAACAAGTGTCAAGCTAGAACTAAAAGGAAGGTTGAACACATCAATAAACCTTTCAATCAATATTGAACCCGCACGAGTAATAACAACCCATAGATTTTCTCCAACCAAAATTGATAACAAAAATACTCTGACGAGAAATCCAAGAGTTGCGATAAACGCACCTACTCCCCAACTCATCCACCAACTAAAATTTTTACTCCAACTCCATCCAAGCCAAAGTGATAAGAAGCCATAAGGGAAAAGAACCAAAGGACCTCTCACTGGCCCCATTAAAGCCATCAAAAGTAAAACAAGCAGCGAGAGACCTTCTATCCCAGCACCAACCCCTCTTCTTAATTGCAATAGAGCTATTGGTAGAGGAAGAGAAAGCCTAAACAAAGCACCACCAATGGGGAAATAATAAAGTGCTATCCAAATCAATGCAGAAGTAGCTGCCAAATATGATGTCTCAACCAATCGAAGGGCTTCTCCTCTAGAAAGAGCTCTTGGTGAGTTAGAACTTTCAGTCAGGAAATATTTCTTAGGCTTCTTCAAAACTGATTATCCTCACTTAATTTCTTTTTAAGAGAAGATTTCTTCTCAAATCGTTCTATTTTTTCAACCTCAAAAATAATCCCGGCATCTCTTAATGCTCTCGTCACTGTTTCGGCAGGAGCAGAAGGGTTTGCACCTGAAAGCCTAATAATAATTCGATAAGGCTGAGGATTGAATTGGGTAACTTTCTTTTTATTTTTTCTAGACTTGTCAATTTTATTAGGATTTGACGTCTCATTAAAGTTCTTCTTTTTAGAAGTGGTATTAAAAGTAGATTTCTCATCTTTCTTAGAGATTTTAGACTGAATTAACGGGTCTCTAGCTATTGGTTTCTTATAAAGGTTTTCTTCATCAAGCTTTTTTGAATCTTGATTCTCTAACGGTGAATCAAAGCTATTAGCAAGTTCAATTGCTAATTTAGAATCTGTACATGAATTAAGCATTAAAAAGGAGCCTGCAATCAAAGATATCTTGAGGAAACCTCTTATAGCTATCAAGAGTTCAATATTCATCAACCTAACTAGGCTTTATAACGCGAACAGAGCTTGCCCTTAGTCTGCCTGACTTAGTCGTAGATGGGGCCTTTGCCTTGACTTTTTTTGTTGGTACTGAAATATTCCCATCTTTCTTAGGAGTCATCTTCGAACTCTTTGGCTCTTTTTTAGTAGTCGATTTTGATTTTGAAGCCTTTCTTTTGGTAGTTTTTTTGGATGAGATTTTTTCTTTCAACAAAGCCATTGCTTCTTCAAGCGAAATATCATCTGCATTCTTTCCTTTAGGCAATGAAGCATTCGTTTTACCTTGCTTTACGTAAAGGCCATAAGGGCCATCATAAACCTGGATCTTTTCCTTGCTTCCTTTAGGTACACCAAGATCCTTTAAAGCCGTTCTTCCACCTCTCCCACGCTTAGGCATTGCTAACAATTCAAGGGCTCTTGTTAGGCCTATCTCCAAAACATCATCATCACTTTTGATAGATCTGTAATCTTTTTCTCCTTTACCTTTATTCCAAACTACATAAGGGCCGAAACGTCCTAGGCCTGCAGAGATTTTCCCACCTTCTGCGTGTTCACCCAACAAACGTGGCAATTTCAAAAGGCCTATTGCTTCTTCAAGAGTTAAATCCTCAGGTTTACCCCCTTTAGGCAAAGAAGACCTTTTAGGCTTTGGATTATCTTCAGTCAGTTGGCCTCTCTGCACATATGGGCCATATTGACCAAATAATAAATATATTTCTTCTCCCGATTCAACATCCTTCCCTAAAGATTCTGGCTGATCAGATCTTTGTTTCAAGATAAGCTCAGCTTTCTCCTCATCTAAATCGGCTGGAGTCGTTTCCGTCGGGAGAGTAGCCTTTAGTAATTCTTCCTCGCCATCCTCTTTGATACGCCTAGATTCAAGATAGGCACCAAAGCGACCTATCCTAACTACGCATGGCAAGCCTTCCAAAGAGATTGTTCTTGACAATCCAGGATCAATGTCTCCTTCTTTTTTCTCCACCTGAACCTCAAGTCCTTTAGAGCCTTTGTAGAAGTTATCTAAATATGGGAGCCATTTTGCCTTTCCAGTAGAAATCTCATCCAAAGTCAATTCCATTCTTGCTGTAAACTTTGGATCAACAAGATCTGGGAAATGCTCCTCTAGCAAAGCTGTCACAGCAAATGCAGTAAAGCTTGGGATCAAAGCATTGTTTTGAATAGAAGAGTATCCTCTATCAACAATTGTGCCAATAATACTTGCATAAGTAGATGGTCTGCCAATACCTTCTTTTTCAAGAGTTTTAACTAACGAAGCCTCGCTATAGCGAGCAGGAGGTTGAGTATTATGAGACAAGGCATCTATATCTTTTACAGAAGGCACATCACCTACCTCAACTGAAGGGAGTAATACTTCTTGCCCTTCAATTGCAGCTTCAGGATCATCATTTCCTTCAACATAAGCTCGAAAAAAACCTGGAAAGTCAATTCTCTTTCCCGATGAACGAAACAAAGCATCTGCAACTGATATTTCAATGCTCAACATGGTTAATCGTGCATCTTCCATCTGACTTGCTACTGTTCTTTTCCAAATCAACTCATAAAGTGATAGATCTCTACCTTCTAAAGCTGTTTCATCAGGCGTTTTAAACTGAGCGCCTGCAGGACGAATAGCCTCATGTGCTTCTTGAGCATTCCTAGATTTATTACTAAATTGCCTAACTTTTTTACTTAAATAATTTGCTCCATACTTCATCTCAACACAAGTACGGGCTGCATTTATAGCTTGCTCCGACAAATGTACAGAATCTGTCCTCATATAGGTAATAAATCCTCTTTCATATAAGCCTTGAGCACACCTCATTGTGTCTCTAGCAGAGAGTCTAAGCTTGCGATTCGCCTCTTGTTGCAGAGTACTTGTTGTGAATGGTGGAACAGGTCTTCTAATAGTGGGCCTTTCTTCAACCGAGGTAATTTTCCATTGACTTGATCGAAAAGATTCAGAAAGCTCTTTAGCTTCTTTTTCATTAACTAAGCGTGCATTATTCCCATCCTTGAGAAATCCGGTTGACTCATCAAAATCAATTCCACTTGCTATCTTTTTGCCTTCTAAATTAATCAATTTTGCTTCAAAAGCACTTCCATCTTTTTGGAGTAGTGCTTTTAAATCCCAATAATTTGCACTTCTAAAGGCCCTCCTTTCTCTTTCTCGTAAAACGAGAAGTCTTACAGCAACTGACTGAACTCTTCCTGCTGAAAGCCCCCATGCAACTTTCTTCCAAAGAAGGGGGGAAAGTGTATAACCAACCAATCGATCAAGAATCCTTCGAGTCTCTTGGGCATGAACTAATTCCATATCAAGATCCCTTGTCTCAGAAAGAGCTTGAGAAATTGCATCTTTTGTAATTTCGTGAAAAACCATCCTTTTTACAGGAATTTTTGGATTTAAAAGTTGCATCAAGTGCCAACTAATACTTTCACCTTCTCTATCTTCATCAGTTGCAAGCAAAAGTTCATCAGCTTCCTTTAAAGCAGACTTAAGCTCTCTTACAATCTTTTTTTTATTTTTTGGAATTACATACAAAGGTTCAAAGTCAGAAGCTGTGTTGACTCCAAGACTCGCCCATTTTTCTCCCTTCTGAGCAGCAGGTACTTCACTTGCACTATTTGGAAGATCTCTAACATGTCCCATAGAAGCAATTACTATAAAACCCTTTGGCAAGAAGGCTTTTATAGTCCTAGCTTTTGTTGGACTCTCGACAATAACCAGAGTTTGCGCCATAGGCTAACTAATACTCATTCTTCATCTTTATCGCATCATTACCCAAACTGCATAGATCTTGTTGATATCTGAGGCATAATTCATAACATCGCTAGAGTTAAAAAACTGGCATTTACTTTGCAAACACCATGACCGAAATGGGTGCAATCCTCACTACCACCCAAGCCATGGCAGATCCTGGAGATCTTCTAAGCCTTTCATTAAATGCAAAAGCAATAGCACCTGAAGGTTTTGTCCTTTTAGCATTAATTGGAACTTTAATTGTTGATTTAGCAGGAGAAAAAACAGCGGCGAAATGGTCGCCGCCAATTTGCTATCTAGGCCTTGGGGCTGCACTTTTGGTACTTGCAACACAATGGAATGGGATCCCAGAGACTTCTTTTTTAGGTGCTTTTTATGTAGATAATCTTGGGGTTGCTTTTAGATCTGTTGTAGCTCTTTCAACGCTTATTTCATTGTTAATTAGCTGGAGATATGCAGAAAAAACTGGAAGCCCTGTGGGTGAATATGCAGCAATACTGCTTGCGGCGACACTTGGAGGCATGCTTCTTTGTGGCTCAACAGATTTAATAAGCATTTTCATATCGCTTGAAACCCTTTCTGTCGCGAGCTACTTACTTTCTGGCTACATGAAACGAGATGCCAGAAGTTCTGAAGCTGCTCTTAAATATCTGCTCGTGGGGTCAGCGGCAGCTGCTGTGTTTCTATATGGTGCATCTCTTTTATACGGACTTAGCGGATCAACAAATTTGGAAGAGATTGGCATAGCTCTAATAGATAGTCCAACTCCACTAGCAGCATTAGCCCTTGTATTCATTCTTGCCACAGTTGCATTCAAAATAGCTGCCGTACCTTTTCATCAATGGACTCCAGATGTGTACGAGGGATCTCCAACCCCAGTAGTGGCTTTTTTATCAGTGGGATCCAAGGCAGCTGGCTTTGCTCTAGCGATAAGATTATTGGTGGGTTGCTTTAATGCTTTTGATATTCAATGGAAATTACTTTTCACTGTTTTAGCAGTTTTAAGTATGAGTCTTGGCAATATTGTTGCACTGGCTCAAACTTCAATGAAAAGGATGCTTGCATATAGCTCAATTGGCCAAGCAGGATTCGTAATGATTGGTCTTGTATGCGGAACGGAAGAAGGTTATGCAGCAATGGTTCTATATATGGCTGCTTATTTGTTTATGAATCTTGGAGCTTTTGCTTGCATTATTCTTTTCTCACTAAGAACAGGAAGCGATCGTATAGCTGATTATGCAGGTCTATATCAAAAAGATCCTTTAATTACACTGGGGTTGAGTCTATGCCTTTTATCCTTAGGAGGGATTCCTCCAATGCTTGGATTCTTTGGGAAAATCTATTTATTTTTTGCAGGATGGGCTGACGGGCAATATCTGTTAGTAATTGTTGGTCTAATCACTTCCGTAATCTCTATTTATTACTACATCTCTGTTATTAAAATGATGGTTGTAAAAGAGCCACAAGAAGCTTCGGATTTAGTTAAAAAATATCCAATAATCAGTTGGGATACATTAGGGCTGCCACCCCTTAGAATTGCATTATTAACATGTGTCTTTGTAACTGCAGTAGGAGGAGTACTCTCAAATCCTCTTTTCACATGGGCCAACAATGCAGTTTCAGGAACACCAATACTTCAACAAGCACTAATATCAATTGCGGATAAAGGAACGATTGGATAAAGAATCAATCAAACAAAATCCCGTCGCCAAGCTTTTAAATGTTTCCAAATTTTATGGCCATGGCGAGCTTTTAGTAAAAGCTCTTGATGAAGTAAATCTTGAAGTTGCTCATGGAGATTACCTTGCGGTAATGGGTGCCAGTGGATCAGGGAAAAGCACAGCCATGAATATCTTAGGTTGCTTGGACAAACCTACTCATGGAAGCTATGAACTAAATGGAGTAACAGTTGAGGATTTAGATGATGATGCTCTTGCAGATTTAAGGAATAAAGAATTAGGTTTCGTTTTTCAGCAATTCCACTTGCTGCAAGATGCTACTGCCATAGAGAATGTGATGTTGCCTATGATTTATGCGTGCGTTCCTCAGGATGAAAGAGAAACTCTTGCAGAAGAAGCTCTTAAAAAAGTAGGACTAATTGAAAGAATGCAAAATCGGCCTAATCAATTATCTGGAGGGCAACAACAAAGAGTCGCTATAGCTAGAGCAATAATTAATCAGCCTTCTTTGCTACTTGCCGACGAGCCAACAGGAGCTCTTGATTCCAATACTACTGAAGATGTCCTTAATTTATTTGATGACCTTCATAATCAAGGAATTACATTAGTACTGGTAACTCATGAAAATGAAGTTGCAAAAAGGGCCCAAAAAGTTGCTCGCTTTAAAGATGGGAAAATAATAGAAATTTCAAGAAGGTAAAGAAAAGTTTAATCCCAATGATAAAGAGATTTCCAAACCAAACCCCTTCTCAAGAAAAGTGATCCATCAGTATTGAGGCCCTTTATATTCCACATTTCACCTGTATCCTTGTCAAAGTATTGGCTCTTTAAAAGAAATTTTTCAGCCTTTTTACAAAGCAAATTTTTGCTTCTCATAAGAGATCTTGTCTGCTCTAAAGAAACTAATATTCGAGCAGTCCATTCAGATATAGAAATATTCTTCTGGTCTAAAACTTGAGACAAAGAAATTGCCTTTTTAGAAACTCTATTTCTAACATTAATTCCTATACCTACTCGAGCATATTCAATAGAGTTCCCTCTTGTGACAATTCGGGGTAAGAACCCAGCTAGTTTACGATCCTCAACAATCAAATCATTGGGCCATTTAAGCTTGACAGGGACAAAATTCTTTTGAAAAGTTTCTGCTACTGATACTGCAACTGCTAATCCAAATAAGCCAGATGATTGCATAGGAACATCACAAGGAATAGCAGCGCTAAGCCAAATTCCGCCAAAAGGGGAATCCCATTTTCGCGCATATTGGCCTTTACCAAATGTTTGCCTCATTGCTAAAACTGCCCGAGATTGTCCATTGAAATAAGGTTTTTCTTTCACCCATCTTGAGAGATCAATTTCTGTACTTGCACAAACTCGCTTAGACCTTAGATGCCAAATATCACTGGAATTATTGGTCCTTAATGCATTTGCAACTGAAGCGGCTCTATTGAATAAAACTCTAGCAATCATAAGAAAGTACGATTTTTTAACTATTAATTTTCTTCAATTGATTTTTTGATCTTCTCCAATTCAGTTTCAACTTCAGAAATATCTATGGCTTCGACTTCTGAAAGAGGGAGTTCCTTTTCAGCTATTGGCAAAGCTGCCTGTTCAGGAAAGGCTTTTAGTCTCTTCTTCAAATTATCAAGTTCTTGATCAATTTCATTAGAGTTCTCAAGTAAATCAAATTTGTTTTCTAAATCAGCTCCAGCTAACTCAGCAGAAACCTCACTGAATGCTTCTAATGATTCAACTTTATCTTCCATTCTTTGAAAAGCATCCAATGAGTTATTAGTTCCAATGCTTCCTACCGCTGTCTCAAGCTGTTGTTGAGCCTGAGCTGCTTGAGCCCGTGCTTTAAGCATATCTTTTTTAGTTCTAGCTTCAGCAATTTTTCCCTCAAGAGTCATAAGACTCCTTTTAAGGATCCCTACCTGCCCCTCCTGGCCCTTAAGCTGATTAGACAAGGAAGAGAAAGTTTCTTGAAAAGTTTTTCTTCGAACCAAAGCCTCTCTCGCAAGCTCTTCCTCTCCTTTTTCTATTGCTTTCTCAGCTCTTTGATACCAAGCTTGAGCTTGTCCATTCGCTTGCTCAGCTTGTCTCAAAAGTCTTTTCTGAGAAGCAATAGCATTTGCCACCGCTTCGCGAAGTCTTTCCAAGTCAGCCTGCATATCAATTACAGATTGATCAAGAATCGTGGCTGGATCCTCTGCCTTATTTAAAAGATTATTGAGATTGGCTCTTAATAATCTACTAAACCTGTCAAAAAAACCCATTTTATAGATTAAATAAGCTCTAAAAATATTACCTATCCTACGGCAATTCTCCACTTACAATCATAAAAGATCTCTTATGAAAGAATCTTAACCAAGATAAGCAATTGAAAGAATCAATCCAGGGCAAGCCTTCATCTTTACTTGTATGTCTTGATGAATTACAAAGTGGTTTCAAAAAGAATCACAAAATCTCAGCTTTATGGAAGGATTGGCCAAAAATAGCTGGAGAGCAATTAGCCCCTCATTGCATTCCACTAAGTATTTATAAAGGTGTTTTAGTCATTGGGGCAAATCATCCTCAATGGATACAAGCTCTTATCTTTAATAGAAATCAACTCCTGGCTGGGCTTAAAGCAAAAGGTCACAATGTCAAAGATTTAAAGATAAAAAATTACTATCAACAGAAAAATTCAGAAATAAAATCTGAAACAGAGGTCTGGGAAGATCATCCAAGCAGAATTGATGTACATGGGTTATCCAAATGCACGCATTGCCAAAGGCCTGCACCATCTGGCGAGATCTCTTTATGGGGGAAATGTGGTCTTTGCAGAAGAAAAGATTTATCGAATTAGACTTTGAAATTTTTAAGCCTTTAATAATAAAATTCCCATTTGACCTCCAGCAAGAAGTTTATAACTAACTTTTGCAAAGCCTGTATTAATTGCAATCCTTTTTTGAATAGAACCACTAGGGAAAGTCTTTAAACTATCTTCTAAATATAAATATTCTTTTTTAAGGCCAAAGATGGACGCAATAGGAACTACAAATTTTCGCAAATAAATTTTCTGAAAGCATAAGTTTATTGAGCTTTGAATATCCGAATTAAAATCCAAGATACCTGCTCTTCCTCCAGGCTTCAAAAGCCTATGAATCTCTTTTATTCCTTCATCAGGATTAGATAAGTTTCTCAATCCATAGGCCATTACCACACCATCAAATGAATGAGAAGGCAAATAGTTATTCAAAACATCTTTATTAAGCCAGGTAATAGAAAAAATCTTTTTCCTTAATGCTCTTTTTTTCGCTAATGTTAATTGTTGAGAAGAGAAGTCAATCCCTAAAACACTACCTTTATTTTTAAGATTCTTAGATAAAGATAAACTTAGATCCCCAGTACCACAGCAAAGATCAATCCATTTCTCTCCAGGGAAGGGTTTAAGTAAGCTTAAAAGCCGCCTTTTCCATATTCTATGCAAGCCAAAGCTCAATAAATCATTTAATAAGTCATACCTTGGAGCAACTTTATTAAACATCTTCTCGACTTCTCTAGAGTTAAGAAAATTCATTGAAGTATGAACTGAAAATTAAAAAACAATTTATTCAAATTACTCGAAAAGTTAACCTTCCAATGGTCTTACAAGAAAACTCTTTAGTAATAAATAATTTTTGATTTGCTCAATAGTTAAATCGCCATCATGCAAAAGAGAAGCTAGAAGGGCTGCAGACGCTTTCCCTTCCTCAAAAGCTTCAGCAATATGATCCAGACTTCCTGCTCCGCCAGATGCTATTACTGGAATTTGTACTGCTTGAGCAATAGTTCTGGTTAGACCCAGATCATAACCATTTTGAGTTCCATCTCCATCCATAGACGTTAAAAGAATTTCACCTGCGCCTAAAGAAGCGACTTTTTTTGCCCATTCCAAAGCATCCAACCCAGTATTTTTTCTGCCTCCATTAATAAAAACATCCCACCCTGGAGGGCCTTTAAGCCTTTTTTTTGCATCTATTGCAACCACAATGCATTGAGAACCAAAATGGCTTGAACCTACTGATACAAGTTCTGGGTCCCTCACTACAGATGAATTTAAACTGACCTTATCTGCTCCGGCTCTTAAAAGTGCTCTAATCCCATCAATGGAGCTAATGCCTCCACCAACTGTAAATGGGATAGTTACTGATTCTGCTGTACGCCTAACGATGTCTAACAAAGTTGCTCTACCTTCATGGCTTGCAGCTATATCAAGAAAAACCAATTCATCGGCTCCTTCTTCGCTATACCTAGAAGCAAGCTCTACAGGGTCGCCAGCATCACGAAGTCCTACAAAATTAATTCCTTTTACAACTCTTCCATTTGCAACATCAAGACATGGAATTAATCGAAGAGCGACCATGAGAGTAATTAAAGTTGCGGCGGCTGTTAATGTTGCTCAACCACCTCAAGCATTGCAGGCTATGCCACAATCA
>CACPKH010000021.1 GCA_902634515.1 uncultured Prochlorococcus sp.
GAATCAGCTGCCTTCTGGAAATAAATTCAAATCACTTGGAGAAAAGAAACGAGATAATAAAACGGAGTTTTTAAAGATCTCTTTTTATCTAGATACAGGGAAGGTTCTTTTAATATCTTCAATTGGAGTGTTGGCAGCTTCAATATTAATGACTGGATTAGTATTTCTTACACGTTGATTTGAGAATGGATGACTACTTGAGTGCTTAAATGGTGTTCAGCATCTAAGTAATTTAAAAGTGTCAGCAGATAAAATTAAAAAAAGCGCATCAGAACTCGTTGAGTTCTTTAATAGTGAATCGCCATATCGACAGGCGAATAAGGGTTGGATTGCTGAGAATATTTTTTTGAATCTTAAGCCTGATCAAGAAGACCCTTCAAAGCGATTAGATCAAATAGCAGAGGTTTCACTCTATTGGCAGCCAATATTTCAAATAGCAATTGCTCTTATTTTTGTTATATCACTTTCAGCATTACTGGCCTTTAGCCCTATTTATTTATTTCATTAAAGAATATTCCTCTCTCTCTTAGACTTCACTAGTTTACTTAATGGAAATAACATAAAAAAGCTTTATTTGAAGAAATAATATTCAAATTTAATTTATTTGCTTATCTTTTGATTAGGGTGTTTTTTCTGTCGTTTTTAACTTAGGTTCATACACTGCTCCATTGCATACACCTACAGCTAGGGATTCTTTAGCTTTTTTATTCCATTGCTTTAAATCTGGCTTTTCGTTTATCCAATTAACTGTGCTATCAAAACAATTATTCCAATAGGCAGCTCTCCTAGATACAGGGATTAATTCTATTGCTATACAAGAGACACCTAGAGCAAGCACGCCCAAAAAAGCTTTTTGCAATGAAGCACCCATTTAGTTATTTTTAAGTAACTTTATTTAAGCAAAAAAATCCATACTTTTGTGGGAGATTCTTTCAGTAGCAGCAAAAATTTTAAGATCTTTCCTTTGCTCTTTGGTCTCTTTCTGTTAAAGATGCCTCATATTTTATTTTGATTAGTTTGATTTCATATGCTTATAAAGATTTTGTTGACAAGTCAGAAAAGCTTCTTAGATATTCTATTTATTGGCTCTACTTTCTTTCTCTTCCTTTTCGAAAGGTTAGATATAGATTTGTGTATGCAGCAAAAACTAGAAGCATTAATAGGAAGGTGTTGAGACTCATTTTTTGCTGTGTAAATTAATTTTCAGAGATTAGGTGGATGTTGAAAAAAAGTTTGAAAAAACTTTCTTTTGTGAACCCATTGGCATTACTTAATGGAATGCTTTAATGGTCCATATTTGTTGCAATTAGTATAAAGAGGTCCTAGGCATTCTAGTTTGTGAATCAGAAGCGCAGATTTGCTACTTCTTAATTTTTTTTCAACCTTTCATGGTCTGCCCTAGCTCTTTGATCAATTTTTTCTAGGTCTGCTCTAGCTCTTTGATCAATTTTTTCTAGGTCTGCTCTAGCTCTTTGATCAACCTTTTCTAGATCTTGCTTTGCTCTTTGGACCATACTGGTCATTGAGTCGGCCATCATTGACAAAGCTGTGGGAACTTTATTCCCAGAAGGATGATCGGCAAGTAGATCATGAGATGGTGGCCTGTCTGGAGCCATGGGAACTAGTTTTGTTCTTTCACTTTATTGCATCACTTTAGGAGGGCGGAAAGCATCTATATTTAATATTTCACTGTGTTTATTAAGTTGTAAGAAAAACTTTCCAAGTCGAGGGAAACTCAACAAAATAACTTCTTTTGATAAGTCAATGGTAGTTCTTACTTATGGCGAGTTGTAGGTCTGTAGATATAACAAATACAAGTTGCGAGTTTTTGATGGCCTACGCTTTTAACAGAAGGGTTTCCTTTGTAAATGAAAGCCTTCAAAACGAAAACATGGCAGAGTTAACTCCTGAGTTATATAAGGAGTTACTTAGATATAGTTTTCAACAAAATAGTTATTTTACTCAGCCTATTGACCTTTCTAATTATAGGGAGGGTAAATATAACAAAGCCGCTTAGGCTTTAATACTATTAGTATTTGCATAAGTCTTTAAGGAATTGCGTGGCTTCCTTTCAATGGGGAATTCACTCTTAGGAACTTTGCAAAAAGATTCCAATTTAAAACCGGAGCCAGTCCCACCTCTATTGTTTATAGATAGAGCTTGTAATGGATATATTAATACTTATTTTAATGCCTTAATCAAATAAAAAATAATCATAATAAATTCTGAGATGGCCTTCTACTAAAGCTATTTGAGAGGGTATTTATAATGCAAACATAAAAAGCCAGGAGCGTTGGGTCACACTTCGTAACATTGTGTGTTACAGTTCTTTACATGCCGGCAAGACCGGTCCTCCATGTCTTTAGCTTTCGATTAGCACTTTTGATGAAACCATTTTCTAACAACTTAACCGTAGAACCTGAAAAGCTTATTGCTGAAAGGATTAACGGATGGGCCGCAATGTTGGGCTTTTTTGCTGCAGTAGGCGCATACCTAACTACAGGACAAATTATTCCTGGCATTGTTTAACTTAATCAACTAATTCTTTTATTAAAAATGAACATTATGAATGAAAATGCTGAGATCCAGAACGGACGTCTGGCAATGATCGGCATTTTTGCTGCTCTTGGTACATACGCCTTCACAGGTCAAATAATACCAGGTATTTTCTAAGAAAATGGAACTTAATCCCTATAAGCCATTAGTGCAATTCTTTCAGAAGTTTTGCAAATAATTAAAAGCCCTTTTCTTGTTAAGGAGAAGGGCTTTTAATTATTCATATTTTGATCTTATTTGTATCTCTCCTTTTCAAATAAATATTAATTGATAAGAGAAATATATTGAAATGAAATTTTTTCTTCTATATTAAAAAAGCTAGTTAGAAGCTTCATTTGAATAAAATCATTTATTATTATTAATTTTGATTCTAAATAGAATTTGAAGATAAAAATGCTAATTATTTTTAGTAATATTACGTATATGTTCTATGATAGTATGAGTTATATTATAGGTATAAGATAGATGCTTAAATCCCTTAGGAAGATTGCTTATTTCTCTTCGATAGGGCTATTGATTTTGTCTCCTATTATATTATTTAAATATATTCCACAACGTCAGAAATTAATTCTAAAGTCTAATTTGAAGATTAATTATCCATATTTTTTCGCAAAATATGTTTCCTTGAAAGAAGGCATGAAAGCTATCTTAACTAATAAAGGTATCGCAAATTCTCAAAAAAATGATATTGTCTTAGAAAATAAAACTATCAAATATGAAGTTATAGAATCAGCATGGCACAATATTCATAAGACTGTAGTACCTGTAAAAGATTATTTGTATGAATATAATAATGATACTTACAAATTTCTTGGAGGTGGATATATAGATTACATAAATGAAGATTCTATAATAGGCACGAATGGAATTGGGGAAATGTTTATTTATTCAATATCAAAGAAAAAAATAAGTCCTATTTCTTCGAACCTTGGTGAAATATATAAGAAGCAAAATTATAAACTTAAGGTAATCCCAGAATTGTTTGGTCGATTTGGTTTAAAGGATATATATTTTGATAGAAAAAATAATCGATTACTAGCTTCTTTAAATGTAGAAACAGAAACCGGAAATTCATGCTATGGGATGGGGATATATCAGGCAGAGATGTCTGCAAACACTAAAGATGGTCTTATAAATGGTTTAGATTTTAAGCAATTCTTTAAGACTAATTCATGTAATTCCCATTTTAGCGGGCACGCTTCGGGAGGAAGGATGAAAAGTATTGATAATAATATTATTTACACAGTTGGTGACTTTGATCATAGTGAGCACGGAAATATAAGAATACCTCAGGACATAAATAATGCAGCAGGAAAAGTTATTGCTATTAATTCTACAGGTTTGGAATTTAAAGTAATATCAAGGGGGCATCGTAACCAGCAAGGTCTTGAAATTGTTGGTAAGAATATCTTCATAACAGAACATGGTCCTAAAGGAGGAGATGAAATAAACCTAATTATTCAAAATAAACACTATGGATGGCCATTCTTCTCATATGGAACAACATATCAAGATGAAGAGTTGTTTAGGCTGAATCATTCTGGAGAATATGAAAAGCCTTTATTTTATTTTAATCCATCTATAGGTATTAGTGAAATAGGCTTCTACTTATCAGATGAGTTTCCATATTGGAGGAATAAATTTATCGTTTCTAGCTTAAAAGATAAATCGATATATATTTTAGATTACAATTCTTTGGATAACCGAATAATTTCGTCGGAGAGAATAAACATAGGTCACAGAATACGTGACTTTGTAATATTACCAAAAGGAAAAATCATTATAATTACAGACGATCAGAACATAGTTCATTTATCTCGAGCCGAAAATGAGAAGATTAAGTCAAGTCAAAAAATAAGGTTTTTAAGAGACTCACCTTCTCCATAAAAACTTATCTCATAATTTAGAATCAATTTTCTTTGATTGATAATAAAATAAAATTTAGACTTTTTAGTAATGAGTCTGAAAGTTTTGGAGATGTAATAAAAAGATGATGATTATCTACTGTATATTGATTCTCATTTGTTACTGGATAACATTCTTCAGATGGACATGAAATTTCGCTTATATCCCAAAAGACTACATTTGAGTATTTTGATGTAAACTCTCTAATTAATTTATCAATAACCTTTCTGCTGTCTAGAAAATCTTTCTTTGATTTTCCTTTAACTAAGCAACCTTGATTAATATATGGCCTAAAAATCTCTTTCTTGCATATCAATCCGTTACCAACAAATTGTTCTGGGTTATTAACATGTGGATGTGGGAGCTTGAAAATAGTAGTTACACCTCGATCTTCTAATATAGGAAGAACTTCTTCTAGGTAATTTATCATTCTCTTATATAATCTACGATCTATCTCATTATCAAATCCCATGATAGTAGGAAAATAGTTTGAAGCAAGTATTACGACATCTCCTTCCTTTGCTTCTTTTATCAGACGCTCTTTCTTGTGAGCATTAACCACACACTTTTGATAATCTGAATTAGTATCTATATAGAAATGACATCCAGGAGTTGTTAAATTAATCGCCTTATAACTATTATTTGCTTCAAGTAGTTTAAAAATATCATAAGCGTGAGAGTCACCATAAATATAAAAATTGCTGTTTCTTATTGGATTCAAAGGTGTATTATGAGATCTTTCCCCTAAGTAAATCTTTTGGCTAAATGTATTAAGCATAGACAAGCTTAATGTAGCTAATAATAAAGGGCTTATAAGCCCTTTAAGGTAACTTACCAATCTCTTATTTGACCATGTAATCCTTCTAAACCTTTTCTCAATAAATTCGTAGGATAATATAGCCAAAATTATTATTATTATTATCTGAAAAGGTATAGTTATAAAGTTAATTCCAATTGTCCAACGACTTAGAGCAAGTATTCCCCAATGCCATAAATATAGTGAATATGAAATAAGACCTATATAAACTACTTTCTTGTTAGTTAGCAAATTAAATATTGTTGTACCTTCTCTCAGACAAGCAATTAAGATAGAGGATAATAAAACTATTATAACTGTTGAAGCAGCAGCAAATTTAATAGGAGTAAATAATACACCAATAATTCCTAGAAAGACTATAGAAGCAGGAGTTTGACTTAGAGTATTTGAAATAGCTTCCTTCTTCTGAAGCGTTAAAAATAATAGACATCCTGTAGATATTTCCCAAAACCTACTTGTCATTAGAAAATAAGCAGCAGGTTGATTAGTTTTGTAGTAGAAAATAAAGGATATAAGTGAAATAATTGTCAAAAATAAAACTGATAAAAATAAATTGCGTTCTCCCTGGTTTGTTTTCCTGCTAAAACCTGAGACCCAAGTTAGAAAGGGAAAAAACAAATAAAATTGCTCTTCTACACTTAACGACCAGGTATGAGTAAAGGGGTTGAATTGAACTGACGAAGAAAAATAGTCTTTTGATTTCCAAAAGAATGCAATATTAGATATACCAAATAAAGATGATATTCCAGTAAAAATATCACCAGATGGTTTAGGATCAAAAAAACAAATAAGAACTGATGTAATTAATACAAATGCAATAAGTGCGGGAAATAACCTCTTTATTCTACGCTCATAAAAACTTGTAATAAATCCTCGGAAGTCCTTACTTTTCCTACCATTTAAAGAGGATGTAATTACATACCCAGAAATTACAAAGAATATATCTACGCCTAAATATCCACTAGGAAGTAAATCACCATTGAAATGATTAATTATCACAGCTATTACAGCAAAAGCTCTTAAACCATCTATCTCCGCCCTGTAATTAGGTTTACTTAATGCTTTACTATGCATGATATTTTTTACTATTTAGATGTAGTAATTTTGTATTAGAAAAAATAAAAATTGATATTAATGATAATGACTGATTAAGGAAAACGAATCTTGGGTAATAATAATTTCCGTAAAAAAGCGTAGGTAATACTAGGCTAGAAATCAAGGTAAATAATAATATAAAACTTTTTCCTTCGAGATTAGCCAATTCAGATATTATTAATACTGTAGCAAAAGGTACAAATAGCCAAGCTAGGCTTAGGGCGAGAATATTAGTATTTGGTTCAAAGCCAATATATTCTAGACTTCTTAACAAAAAACTAAATAGGTATGTTGATGCATTCCCATTGTAATTGGTTGTTGATTCAGCCCAATTCAAGCTATTAACCAGTAGCTGATATTTTCCTGCGAAGTATACGTTATGGTAGACAGGCAAACCTATTGTGACGATAAATGGAATAATCAAAAATTTCTTTCTGAAGTGAATCACCAAAAGAAACATTAGTATAAAACAAAAAATCAATAGATTTTGCCTTACAAATGGAATAAGTCCTAAATTAATTGTTGCTATTAAGGGTAAATCAAGAAGAAAGAAGATAATGAATAAAAGAAATAGTGAAAGTGTTAACCATTCAGTCATACCTTGAAGGACATTTTTAGCGAGGTAGGCAGAGGATAATGAAATGAATAATGTAAATTTTGAAAGGTTTATTTTACCAATACGTTCTTTTGAAGTGAGAAGGAAGCCTAATGTTACAAGTAAAACAATTAGGAGGTTGAAAATCTGCATTCCTCTAGTTTCACCTTTAAATATGGAAATAGTTAACGCTAACCAATATCTATACCCTGGTAGATCAATATAAATTAGCTTTCCTTTATGAATTTCCCTTGCTCCCCATACCAGCTCATCAGAACCCCATAAGGTTTTATTAGCAAGAATATTTTTTGCGTAAACACTATTTCTAAAGCCATCATCCCAAGATATATGAGATATAGTATTATTTAAAAATGGTATTAAAGGCAAGCAGATTATTATAAATAGAGCTATAGACTGGAAAGCTCTGAACTTATTAAATCTACCTAGATAAGCGCATAAGAATACATAGAAAAGTGAAAATACTAAAGGGTACATTAAGCTCAAGGTATGAGTTCCAAAAACAAGAGAATTATTTAATTCATAACTATTTCTTGAAACTAGAACTAATCCAATTAGGACAAGTATGCCAAGAGCAATATCTAAAACAATGTTAGAATGATTAATTACTAAAAGCCATTTGAAGCTGGAAGTAGATCTTATAAGTTTGGAATGAATATCTTTTATTTGCATGAGATATCTTTGGAGGAACTCATTGGATTATTATTAAGAACTAAAGACTGATAAGAGACATCAACAATTTCTTTTTTATTTAATTTGCTAGTCCATCTATACCAGTTTGGCTTTTGTTTTATTTTTTCTGCTATTCTTTCTCTTATCAGTTCAATATCTTTAGGATTAGGTTCCCAATCTTTATATAGATCTTTTGGCCATTGTTCTTTTTTAAATAAACGATTTGGGTTCGGATTCATACCCCGGCTTTGCATTTCATGTATTAGCTCTAAGTATCTTTTATGCAGGTACTTGCCTTTATTATAGAAGAATTTAACATGCCCAACATTTAAGGTAAATTCTTTAGGCAAATTCTTTTTTGTTTGCTTCCAGCATTTTGTTTTTATGGAGCGTTGCAATGCTGAACCAACCATAAATATTTCTCTATACTCTGCAACTAAATGTTGATCAGACAATTCAAATGGCTTTATTAGGTTAATTCTTGTCATTCAATACAATTTAAGCTTAGTTAATCCCTAAGCAACAATGTTTTATTTAATTGGAATCAATTTGCGGTTAAAAAATTTGGGTTAATTAGCGTCTTGCACAGTGCTGCCATGATTATGGTCATGCTCTGTGTGTATTTCTTTAGGAGTCTCGTTAACTTTTGAAGTACAACCACCAAGACCAAGCGAAAATAATATGGAGGCTATTGCTAGGAGAGGGAAAAGAATCCTTTTCATCTAAATTGGATAGTTCAATTACTTTAAAATCATAGCCTTTTTTTAGGATTATTAAAGAGCCAGATCTTATATGTATGATTTTAAACTTTATTCTATTTTGCATTCAAGAATAGCTAGCGCTTCGTTAGGTAGCCCAAGGAAGCGATCTAGTATTTTATTGCCTGAGGGTTGTATTACAGAAATACCCACAAGTCTAGCCATACCATCATTTTGAATCTTAAGACCTTCTGCATGATGTAAGGCCCCTTTGACTTTTCCTGTTTCAAGTAATGTTTTTATAAATAAGTCTGGGAATTTAATTAGAGACCCTACAGTAAAAATAAAACTTGATTCGAAATTCAATAAAATTTCTCCTGAAGCTCTATTAATAGTTCCATTAAGCTTTTTCATACGAATTTCTATCTTTAACCCAGGTGGCAATGGTAAAGATAAAAATTTTGTTGTTTTAGTAGTGAGGGGAGGAATCGAAAATGTTTCAGGTTCAAACTCTATTTGATCAATTATGCCGCTTTCACTTGGAATGATTTTTGCTTCACCTCCTCCATATCTCGCGTCATAATTGAATTTTGGGTATGAACCAATAACCAATTGACATCCTTTCAGACTTTTTAGCTCCATATTCTTTGCAAATTTTTTTTAATGTGTAAAACATTAAATCAATATATCGCTAGTTTATAAATAGTTTCATTAAGGAGGTGATCCATTGTCGTATCTACCGATCGGCCAGGAGGCAATGAGCATAAAATCACTTGAGCACTCAATGCCTTTAGTCTTGAAAGGTTTTCTAATTAATAGGTTTATATAGATTTCCTTTATAGACCTATTAAAAAAAGCCAGTTTTTATTTAACTGGCTTTTTTATTTAACTTGATAGACCTTTGACCTCCCATTACATTTCCTAACAGCCCATGAAATTGGCGCTTTATCACTTTCTTGCTCAATGCAGACACTTTGATATTGAGCCCATTTAGCAACTGGTCGTAAGCTTATAACAATGAAAGCAAGGCAAAAGGCACATATTAGTAAAGCCATCACATTGAGAATTTTTATCCAATCAAATTTTTCTTTGGTTTTAGTTTCTGTCATCAGAATTTAAGGACATTGGCAAAAACTTATTTTTACATTATTTTTGTTTTTCTTCTTATGCAAATTTTGTAAGTTAACTTTTAATCAGGTTGTAAGATTTTATTTTCTTTAGTGATGCGCAGGTTTCTCTCCCTAAGTCCTACATATTAATCTCATCAAAAAAGAAACTGTCTAAATGACTTTCCAAACCCATAAATATTTTGCTTCTAAATACAATTCCATTAACATCGACCTTGTTAATCAATTCTTATAGAGAGAAAATTGGGAAAATACTAAATCTAATTAAATGCCTTCTCTAGTAACTTTGCTCCTATACATCTTTGCGGGAGCAGCTTTGGGATCTCTAATGCTTTTAACTGGAATTCCTGCAGCGCCTCTTTTAGGTGCCATATTAGGTGCAGGCTTGTTAAGTATTAGTGGTCAACTGGAAGCTGCTGCTTGGCCTTTAGGTACAAAAACTGTCCTTGGGATAGGTATAGGAACGGTTATTGGAACGGGAATTAATAGAGAAACATTAGGCGAATTACAATCTCTTTGGAAGCCTGCATTAGTGATAACTTTTACCCTTTTAATAACTGGAATTCTGCTTGGTTTCTTAATTAGCAGATTTCTTGGTGTAGAAACAGTTGTTGCAATATTAGGAGCAGCTCCTGGAGGAACTATAGGGATGAGTCTTGTAGGTGCTGAATATGGGGTGGGCGCAGCTGTAGCAGCTCTACATGCAATAAGGCTTCTAACAGTTCTTCTTGTGATACCTGCAGTTTTAAACTTCCTTTCTCCAGCAGGTAGTGCTGGGATTACAAAATAAAAATTTAGTCTATTAGTCTATTAAAGTAGTTTCATTGTAAATACTTAATGATAAATCAAGAGTCATTGTAATGCCTCCATATATTCAAATTGAACTCCTATTTTAAATAGTGCTGCTATCTATAATGGAGTTAAATCTTTATTAAGGACCAATACTGATAAGAAACCTAATGTAAATAGAGTAAGCATTAAAGTTAGCAGAAAACATATTTTGCATATATAAGTCGAAGAATTTTACTCACAAATAAACTAGTCAGTATAACCATCATCATCATCTTGTGAATAAATTCTTTTTGGAGAATTACCAGTCTGTTCGTACCATGGGTGCACATACGCTTCTTTGTCAGAGTAGACTTCACTTTTTAATTCAACTAATAAGGTCTCAAGATCTTGAATAATTCTTTTAAGATTTCTTTTTTCCATTTTTAAATTCAATAATCAGAAGATTCTTATATTACTCTTATTGCTTCTATTAGAGGCTATAATTAAGAATACAAACTATATAAAGAAATATTTGAGTATAAAGCAACCGAAATTTTTAAAGATAATGAAGATATTTGAAATTTTGTTGTAATAGTATTTTGTAAATATGTATTTAGGGTTTAAATCTAAATAAACTTGGCTTAGGCATATTTAATATTTCTACTCTTCTTACATGTAAAATCTATCACTATTCTTAGGATAATTTGAAATATTATAAATGTATTACTTTACATCTGGATAGACTAAATTAATTAATTCGTTTATTTATACATAAACCTCACATCTTTTTTATCAAAATTATCAGTATTTATACTGAATGGTCTGCTCCATTAAATTTCTCTGCTTCTATATGTGTAGTCCGCGCTTTATTTGGTTATTTCCTTTTTTAGCAAATAGCGAGAGGGACTTGCCTGAATTAATTAATCTATAGCTTTTAGAAATAAATAGATGTTTGAAGAGTGTTCTGCATTTTAAACTTTAGACTTTTTACGACTTAAGAAACTTTTTCCCTTAGATATCTATCGTCCTAATTTTTTAGGTGAATTTTGCCCTAATGTGGTCAAATACATAATTTAAGTTTTTTGCTATCACAATCAATGCTTATTGCGACACGTATAGTTTTCAAAATTAGCAACAGTTTTGACGACTGGGCTAAGGCATTTGATGCCGATCTACCTAATCAAGAAGCCGCAGGCATTACTCCAATTTTTAGAGGAGTGAGTGCAGATGATCCCTCAATAGTTATGGCAATCCTTGAGGCAGAACCTGGTGTCTTGGCTGATCACATGAAAAACAATCCTAATGTAGAAGAATCAGGCCATATTATTGGCAGTGAAGAATTTTCTAATTGGCTTTCTTCTTCAAAGCATCCTTGAAATATTTTGGATGAAATTCTTAAAGTATAAGTTCAATCTGGATATATCTTTATTTCTGCTTCTGTCTAGTCAATACTCACTCATTGGAATAACTCTAAATTAAGAGTGGTAGTTGTTTATTTGGCCCAAGTACAGGGACTTGCATATTTTTTGTAAATTGATGCATAACCATTGTCTACCATAATTTGCTGAATGTTTTCTTTATTGATAAATAATTCTGCCACCGTCCTTTTATACCTATCCTTAGTAATCCTTCTAATATCTACTTTTTGCCCAGCAATCATTGCATTGAGATAATCTCGTGCTTCTTTTGCAGAGGTTGGATCAGCTTTATTTCCTTTTAACTCGGGAGTATCTATGCAAGCAAGCCTAATCTTCTCTCCTTTTGTAGTGGTACAGGTGTCACCGTCATAGCAGTTTTTTATAATTACAGTTTCTGCAAACAATGGAGGCAAAAGAGCTATAGATAATATGGAGTGTATAAAAAAGTGATCTATTACTTTTATTAAGAGGTGTTGATGAACAGATTGACTCATCTCTTTAGGCTTATTGAAAAATAAATCATTACTGAATTGTACTTTCTCAATAGCGAGTAATTACACTTAATCATCCTCTTGTCTCTCTTGATTAAATATTTCTTCTTTATTAGCTGACTTCTTTTGAGTTGCAATAAGATCCTTTTACTTTGAATAGGGACAATGAGTAATCTAGTAGTGGAACTCTTGTTAGTTCTAGTTGGCCTTGCATTTACGGTGCTACTTTTACGCTATACCTTTTCTAGCGGCTTAAAATCAAAAGGAGCTTTTGTTGCTTCTGACGGTACAAAGTTCCCAACAAAAGAAGCTTGTGATGATTACGATTATATCTATAAGAGCTTAGAGGACTTATATCAAGAAGAAGCTTTGTCTAAAGCAAGAAACCGAAGGCAGATATTGGGTTTGAGATTATCTTTTGTTAATCAGATTAAGGATGGAGGCTTTCAAGATTTGAAAACTTTGATTAGTTTTAAGGATGATTTCAAAAAATTAGCGCGGTTGCTTGACCCTAAGGAGACGATTGAAAAAGACACAAGAGATTAGAGTGGAACTTACTTACATATTTTTCATGAGACTCGATTTAAAGAATGAATAGATAGTGTCTTGAAATTGTTAATTACTTTCCCCGTGAGCTCAGAACAGTTCTGAGTAAGAATGCAGTACCCTGTAATTTGTAGCTAAAGAAGTTTTAAAGATGCTAACAATATTCTCTATAGGCGAAAACACTAAGGTGTAAACACGGATGCCAAAAATGAACTTGTCAATTAGAAAGTGTTTTAGGCCACTGGCAAAGATTCAATGCTTTTAATGGCTTATAGGTGCTTCATCTTGTTCTAACACAATTCTTTTCATGCAACAGACTAATCTGAGGGTATTCAACTTTGGTTTGATTTTTGCCTTAGCTCTATTAACTACTTATTTCACTTTACAAAACACTAATTTAGCAACAATCAATATTGTTCCAGGCGTTTCTGGCTCTGTACCTGTAGCAATATTAGTGATAATTTCTATTGGGATTGGAGCTTTTGGAACTTGGATTTTTGCTACTTGGACTGACAAACTACGAGGAGAAGAGCTTAAAGAGTTAGAAGAAAGAAAGACTCGTATCAAACAATTGCAGGATGATTTAGATAGATTGAAATCACAACAGAATAATCTTTTGTCAGTTACCACAAGCCTGACTCAACCAAAGGAATTACCTGAAGACGATGCAGTTGCTTGATTGGAAAGTTCCTTTTCTTCCATCAAAGGTAAGAGTGCTATCTAGTAGCTATCAAGCCTTATAGAAATAAGAGAATAAACTTAACATTCAAAGGAATTACTGCTGTAAAAACATTCTTATTTTGGCAAGCTTCTTTTTGATTAGGTGGATGGACTTTTGAAAAGTAAAACTCTTCTCGCCTAGGCGTAAATGCTGAGGGATAAACACTGAGGTTGAAATACTCGAGGGTAAAGACGGATTTACAAATGCCATAAATTTTCTTACACCAGATATAGAGCCCTATTTTGACTAACTCTTACGAAGGCCCAAATCCTTTAAAAGACTTCCTGCTAGGCCTCTGCTTAAAAATAATTGAGGATTATGGTTATGCCCAATCAAATCTCCGCCATTGAGGAGAATCAACATGATGTTTATGGGGAGCGAAGAAGACTTGAGATGAAAAGAAGGTTTGTCATGTTGCAAACGAGGCGAAGCCAATTAGAACGAGAGCTTCAAACAATTAAGGCTTTGCTTTTTTCATTGGACAAACAAATGCAGCATCAGTCCTCTTATAAACAGCTATCTATTAATAGTTGAATGCTTATTGATTATTCTTTTCCTTTTTTATAAGCTCTTCATTGGCTTTCTTTTTTAGGGTTCTGTTTGAAAAAGTTAATTTTGAATGAAACGTCTATTGTTTTTGTTGCTATCAATGTAAATGCGATTTAGATTATCCTCTACCTTCTAGCCACTGAAATATGAAATCTTCATTAGAATTTAGTGAAGTTTACAAACTCCTAAATGCCATAAAGGAAGGCGATGCCAGTAAAAAAGAGAAATTAAATGCAATCTTGAGTGATTACAAAGAAGGAGTTAATGCAGAAAGTTTTTTACATGAGTTAGGTCAAAAATTTTTATCTATTGGGATAGAGGAATTGTTTAGCTACACAAACTCCGTTGATTTGCAATACATTGGCCATCTCACTAGCGAGGAATGGGATGCTTTGGCGGATAAAAATAATGGTGAATTCCCTATACATATTGCAAATAAAATGATTAATTCTTTTAAAGATAATCAATTCTGGACAAAACTCTCTTCAAAATGGAGTACCTCTAGGGGGGAGATTGAGAAACATGTAAGACCAATGTCACGCTATATAACTGAGGGAATTATTGATGTATTGGAATAAGGTGATAAGCGAAAAAAACTATTTATCACTGGTATATCTCAATGAATTAGTGATTTTTATGAAAACATTTTACTTGAATTGAAATTTACTTTTTATTTAATTCTATTGTCAGTTCATTCTTGTAAAGCAGTTTAATGCCGCGGTTAGTAGTTTTGCAAAATTTGGGCAGAGAAGGGCCTGGACTATTTACCAAGATTGCGAAAGAAAGAGAAATGGAGGTGAGCATCTATCGCTTGGATCAGGGAGTTCAATTGCCGAAATTAATCAAAGGAGACTTACTTTTGGTTTTAGGTGGACCTATGGGCATAAGAGATTTAAATAATGCAACTTTTTCATGGCTTTCTGATGAATATTATTTGGTAAAGGATGCATTGGAAAAAGAAATAAACATTGTAGGAGTCTGTTTAGGTGCTCAGCTTTTGGCTCATAGTGCCGGTGGTGATGTAGAAGTTCTTTTAGACAAAGACACTTGTAAACCTTTGCCAGAAGTTGGATGGGAGACTGTTTCTTTTAAAGAGGAAGTAATAGATAAATTATGGCGACCTTTTTTGGGAATAGATTTTCCTGTTTTGCATTGGCATGGAGATAGGATTTTATTACCTTCTTGTGCTGAGTTACTTGCTAGTAGTAAGCGTTGCAATGAACAATTTTTTAAGATTGGTTCATTTGCGTATGGGTTGCAATTCCATATTGAAATAGACAACAGAATGATTGATATATGGATCAATCAAGATTATGAGTTTATTCGTTCAGCATTAGGGGGAAATGCAGATTTGATTCTGAAAAACCAACAAAAGTTATATGGAAATCAAACCCTTCAAAGCCGTTTGTTTTTTTTGAGAAGAATATTTGATGCTCTTGGTTATTGAATTATCTAATACTTTTTACAATCAATCGGTAATAATTTTATGAAATCGAAGTGTTTTTTCCAAGGCTTTCTTCCATTCGCCCTTTTTAAACATATGAGCATGACCATGGCCGGGTAATAACCATTTAACATCAAGGTCTAATAGCCTTTGTACTGATTTCAGTTGCTCAGACCAATTCCACCAGCAATATCTTTTTGAGGCTACTAATACTTCCTTTTCAGGATTCCACCATAAGTGATCCCCACTGAAAAGAATTTGTCGATGCTCTCCTAATAAAATGACTATTGATCCTGCTGTATGCCCTGGTGAAGGAATTAATTTAAGAGTTTTTCCAATAAGGAGAGGATCAATCCCTAGCACTAATTTTTCCGCTTCTGGTGCTGCATCTGCATCTTCTTTGTGGATCCATCTCTCACAATTGAAAGCCTTAGCCCAAAGTGCATGATCAGCAACATCATCTCGATGAGTTAGGAACATTTGACTTACTCCTCCCATCCTTCTGATTTCTCTTGCAAGTGGGGGACTCCATCGAGGAGAGTCAATCAGTATATTTCCTTCAGGCCTAAGAATTAACCAGCTACTAGCTCCATAGCTTCTCTTGGAACTCCAACCGCAGTAATAAACATCTCCTGAAAGATGCTTGTATACCAATATTGGAAAGATATCATTAGATAAAACTTCACTGATTTTTTCTTGGATTCCAATTGCTGCGACAGGACAATCCAAAAGAGCCAAAAGAGCTTTATGAACTTCTTTTTTACCATTTGGTTGAGTATGCACGTATGAATTGTTTTCCTTTCTTGCAAAATGTTTAGGGTCTATTTGCCAGCAGCTACCACAATCTATACAACTAGAGTCGACATAAAATGCCCCAGCTTGATTAGTTTTTAGACGATTGTTCTTGAGTGCCATAGCAATTTAACTATCTCATAAATTCAACTTTCATCTCTTGTCTTTATATTCAATCGCTTCATATAGAAGATATAGTCCCAACTATTTTTAGCAAATCGTCAAGAGTCAATATTACGAACATATGAATAGCAGCTATATTTATAAGTAATTTTCTAGATGCTATGAACTTCTTTGCAGCCACAGGCCCTTTTGGAACAAATGTTTCTACAGATCAACTTGTTGTGGTGAATCTAGCTGCAATACTTGTTGCTACAACTTTTAACGCACCACAAAAAGTCATTAAATGGGGTGGATTGATCATTGCTGTGGTCACAACAACATGCGCAATTTGGTGTAATCATCATTAGTAAACTAACTTTTGGTAATTAAAATTGGAAATCTTTTCAACTTTGGATTTCCTTTTTAGTAGTTAAGGATCCCCGAAAGGTTTGCACTGTATATGCTTAAAAAAGAGAAAGAAAAATATTAAATTTACTAATAGACTAATAAAATTTTCTTCAAAGTTCTTCTTAAATTAAACCTATGACTAAAGATGAGATCAGCTATAAAGATTTGTCAAAGAGGCAACTAGATAATCTCAAGGAAATTTATGTAGAAAGCCGTGTATCATTGATGAATGAAGACCAACTTAGAGAATTTGTACGCACAATAATTGCTGATCAAATCAATGACACTGTTGGGAATCAAGAAGAAAGAGAAGCTTGGAAAGAGATGAAAAATTATTTTGATGATGATTTTGAGAAAATACTCAGAAAAGTGGTAAAAGAAAATAATTCTTTAGATAAAGAATTAACTCCTGAGAAAGATGACTTAGAGAAAAGACTAGAATTATTAGAAAAAAGAAAGAAAGAAAAAGATCATTTAGTTGAGGATATGTGGTAGCAATACGATTTCTCTAATCTCTAAGAAGCTTTTGATAAAAGGTTCTGTTCTTATCCAAATTTCATTTAACTTTCTATATCTTTCTTACTCTCTAAATCCATTACCTTGCTTAATTCTTTAACGAAGGGTTTGAAATTGCACTTTGCGTCTCCGTCTTTGGAATATTCTCCATAACCAGCTTCTATACAAAGCTGATCTCCATCACCATTAAAATCTTTCCGATGAGCTTCTACAAAATTAACAAGTGCCTTCCCCTTAAGCTTTTTCTTTGATTGATGGTCGTTTAAATGGCTTTTTGCATTTGATTTCTTAATTAAGCGATTCTCAAATCCTGTCATTTCTTTTATTGATATTCCTATATTTAATAAGTTAATGCTTTTAGGGTATATAAAGAAAATTCAGTAAAGATTGAGTAATTTTCAGGAATATTCTTAAATCCTCTTGGCTGCAGATGAGCTAACCTTTTCAAAACCAAGGAGTTAATTTCAGTTATATCAAAGGATTGCTGAGAAAGGTGATTTAGAATCTTGTAAGCCGCAAATTTACTTTGGCTAATTATTTGATAACAGGTTCTAACAGAGGCATAGGATTAGAGTATTGCCGTCAATTGAAAGAACGAGGTGATGATGTAATAGCTACATGCAGATCATCTTGTGCTGAGTTGGATGCTCTTGGTGTAAGAGTGGAAGCTGGAATTGATGTTACATCTGGGGAATCAGTGCTTAATCTTAAAAAGAGATTAAAAGGAATACATATAGACGTATTGATTCAAAATGCAGGAATAGCCGAGT
>CACPKH010000022.1 GCA_902634515.1 uncultured Prochlorococcus sp.
TTCAACTCAAAATTGGTTTTATTAAAGTCTCTTTTAAAAACCAATCTATTAAAAATTAGCTGACAGATAGAAAAATGTTGAAAAAAGCTTTTAATTAACCAATATCTAGTAATGCAATCTTTTAATTGCAGTTTTGTAAGGCTCTACTAAGTCAATTAAGATGTCTGTTGAAAAACAGAATCAGCGCATTCAGCAACATAAGACTTTATTTTTCTATTTGCCAAAGCAACTGAAGCAACCGCCTGATCTCCCTGATTTTTAACTTCCAAAAGGTCCAAGCCAAGGCTTGTAACTTCTCTCATAGACATTCCTTTAGAAATTTTATTTATATAACATCCACAATATGCATATTGGAAACCCCAACCATATAAAGCTGATTCCTGATCTACACATCCTTTGAAAATTTCAGAAAGCATTACTTTATTGTCAATTTCTGCAATTGATTCATATTGAAAAAAGAAAGGGCTAAGCAAGCATAAAGCAAAGATTTTAAATACTCTCATGACAATTAATTATGACTACGATAATAAGTTTATTGCATAGGAAGAATTTATTGAATAAATGCTTAAGAAGCGTACATTGCCAAATGCTTTTAAGAGCCTTCTCATCCATTTGTTAATTATTATTATTTAAACTAGATTATTTTAATGATAGGAGAACTGAATCTAATCAAAATCTTTTAAAATTAATACATGTCCAAGAATTTTACAAAGGTTATCGTTCTAGTAATGGTTTCTTTGCTATTAGCCTCTACTTTTGGTGGGCTTTTTTTCGCGATTCTTAAAGGGTAAGAAAGCTTCTTCCAATTCAATTTCTTTCGCCCTAAGTACGTCTCCAAGCAATCCTTGAATTGCTAGACCTTAATATTTTTATATCCCTTAACTTTCTTGCAAAAGTTCTAATTAATGATCGTATATTATTTATTAGATATCTAAAATCCTTATTAGTAAAAACTGAATCCATTAAGATCTTTTAAAGAAAGTTCAATTCATCCGCAGAAGAACAACGAACCAAGTGGGAACTGTCACTAAAGCGATCAAAGTACTCCAAGACACTAAAAAAGCCGCAACATCTTGGTCTTTACCACTAGCTTCAGCTAATAACAATACAGAAATGGCAGTAGGTGTTGCTGCTTGCAATACAAGTGCATTACACATCAAACTTGACAAGCTAAAAGCCTTAGCAAGAGCCAGCATTAAAGCAGGAAGAACAAATAGTTTCATCAGCAAAATAGGCTGAATGAGTAAACGTAAGTTTCTATTAAATGGATCTTTTGCAAAATCAAAAGATCCCAACCTTATACCAACAAC
This sequence comes from uncultured Prochlorococcus sp., assembly GCA_902634515.1. Taxonomy (GTDB): domain Bacteria; phylum Cyanobacteriota; class Cyanobacteriia; order PCC-6307; family Cyanobiaceae; genus AG-363-N16. The sequence goes on from CACPKH010000022.1 coordinate 1,311, forward strand.
CGTTAGGGCCAAAACAATTACGATTCTCGATGGAATCCAAAGTGCTGAAGCAATTTGCTCGCTCCACGGAGTCCATTGAATAAGCACTGCACCAACTAATCCCTTACTAGCAGGGCTAGTAGTGAGAACCCCTAAAAGATTTGTCCAAGCATATTTTCCATTCAATTGAGGTGAGAACTCTGACAAAAGCATGGGGCCTAAAGTCCATACAAGTAATGTGGCCCCAAGGTCATAGCCAATACTAAAGCTGAGAGAATGATTTGGGAGAAGAGCCAATGAAACAGGAATCCCGAAATAGCCAGAATTGCCAAAAACACTCCCCAAAAGCAAACTGTGACTACCAATACCCCTTCGAAGCTTTGGGAAAATCCTAATTACCGCTATAAGTAATCCAATGGCAAGTAAGGTCATCAGAAGAGCCTGAAAAAGCAGCCAATCCAAACCACTTCTCAAAAGAAGAGCCATCAAGCTCACTGGTACTCCAAAATTAATAAGGGGGGTGACTATTTGAGATGACAAGTCTGGTTTAAATCGGCCAATTAAATAACCAAGTAGAAGTAAGGGCAATAATTCACAAAAAAGTCGCAGAATCAACATTTAATAAACTCAGAGTAAGCACTTGTTTGCTTTCATATACGACTAACTTTTACCCAAATTATCAAGATGCTCCTAAACGAGAAAGATAAGATTCCCTCTTACCTGCATTTATCCAACCCGTAGCAATAGTTTTAGTGCCTGTATTATTCACTCGACCACGATGAATATGAGATGGACCTGCAGGAAAAATAATGAGTTTCCCTCTCTCCGCAGATTCATAATGCTCTTGCCAATAGAACTCAGTCCCAGCAGAATCAATGTCATTGCAATAAAGGATCCAAGCAAGAACCCTATGAACAGGCTCTGTTGCCTCATCACTGATAGTCCAATCACAATGCCACCGCTTGAAGCCTTCCCCAGGGCTATAACGTTGGATATTGAAAATTGGAATCACAAAAAGAGCCTGCTCTGGAGAACACTTTCTAAACAACGGTCGTTCTTCAAGATATTTATTTAGTGCAGCTGTAACACCTCGAATAATCACATCTGAAAGAGCAAAGGCGTCTGGGTCTGAGCGATCAATTGCAACAAGACTTATATCTGTTGAAACTTTCGCTGGCTCCATCTCGAATGAAGATAAGTCATAACCAAAGGCAACTCCATTACGTTGAAGGTCAGGACGCCGATCGAAAAATGACATCACTCCATCCGCTACAGCTTCAAAGCCAGGGTTGCGATAACAAGCAATCAGATCCAAAGTCACCCCTTTCAACATTAATCACTAGTATCAAATTAAATACTTTTTGAAAAGAATGCTTATATGGGCGGATAGATCAAAGGAGTAGGGGGTTTAAGACGCCAACCAAAAAGGCCTCTCCAATTTTCCTAAGCCACAGAATATTGCTGAGAACCACTTAAATCAAAAGAGCCTGACGACTAATTAAAAAACCATGATAGTAATACTTACAGAGAGAATGAAGAGCCAAGAGGCTTTTAATAACACATTGCTATTTGCGTTTAGTCAGAAGCTCCATACCTTCTCTTATATCAACAATATCTCCAATGAGTTTTCTGCTTACTTCCCATAGTTTATCTCTTTGATCACTATTTAAAGCTAATGGTGCTATCCGGCAAAGTTTAGGGTGGCCCCTGAAATTAAAGCGAGGTCCATATTGCTCTCCGCTTTTTGCATTTGGATCAGTTGCAGCCAGAAGCTGGGGGAGGGCTCCCATACGAGAGCTCTGGAACATCGGGTCCATTAATTTATAGGCCAATGACTCTTGCCAAGAGTTATTGGCTATTACTGACGTGGATTGTAAGTTTGTTCGAGCCAATCCTGGATGAGCAGAAAGAGATGCAACATCTACATTGGCACTCTTTAGCCTTTCGCTTAATGCTAAGGCAAACATGACATTCGCAAGTTTGCTTTGGGAGTAAAGTGCCCAACGGGCATAATTTTTTTCTCCATGAAGATCTTCCCAATTAATTTGGCCCATATATTGCGCTCCAGATGAAACAGTGACAACGCGTCCATGTAGTTGTTGAGCAAGTAATGGCAACAAGCCAATAGTTAATGCCATATGGCTAAGATGGTTTACTGCAAACTGAAGCTCAAAGCCTTGTTTACTCAATGTCCGAGGAGGAGCCATTACACCAGCATTATTAATTAACAAATCTAATTTTTTGTATTTGAAAGCGATTTTCTCTACAGCTATATTTACTTCTTCTAAATCAGAAAGGTCTATTTCTAACACTTCAATATTTCCGCAATCAGTTTCATCTAAAAGTTTTTGCCTCGCTATTTCAGCTTTTTCCAGAGTACGGCAACCAAGGACTACAGTCGCACCATTTTCAAGCAAGACTTGCGCCGTGTCGAAACCTAAGCCGCTATTTGCTCCCGTAATAAAAACTATTCGGCCTTTTTGACTAGGGATAGAATTAATAGACCAAGTCATTTAATGCTCATGCATTGCTCGATATTAAAGCTATTCATTATCTAAAGGGGGATATAAATAGTAGAAAAAATTATTTACCCATTGCTCTTCTAAATTTTGCCGCTTCATCCATTCCCTCCATAATAGTAAAAGTTGCATTTTCTGTTGCAGCATTTCTAATTTTAGAGAGTTCTTGATAAGCAGAAGACTCATAAGCTTCAACAGCTGCACGCATAGAAGCGAATTCACAGATAACAGCCAAATTTGCTCCTTCTGTCCTTTCTTTCCCTTGAGGCTCTGTATCTTTTGCAAAAACCTCCCCTCCAACTTCTTTCAACCAAGGGGTAACTTTTTTTACATAATCAGCGAATAGTTCTTGATCAATCACTCTTGAAGTTGAAATCCAATAGCCCTTGGCACCTTTCTTATCCATAAAAAAAGAGTTCTAAACCCAATATTTTGTTCCTTTAAACATTACCAATCTGGATAAATAAAGTCATCCCCTAGCGGCTCCTCATAAAACTCACCTAAATTAAGCCCTCTTTCATAAGCCTTTAAAGCTGCAAAAAGCAAATATTTCATCTGTTAATTTTGATCATCCTGTCTGGCTGTTTTTAAAAAGATTCTTTCGAGTCGATGTTTCATATCTTCCGTTTGATCAGCATTTAAAAGGATTCTTTCATTCCTGTTATTTCTAATAGTCATACTTATCCACCAAAGCTGAAGAGCAAAGAACAAAATCACAACAAAGAAAAGAGCAACATATCCACTGTTAATGTTTTCCATAACTTCTAAGAAAGATCAGCCATCTCTTCAAATATTTTTTCTATGTTTTCATATTTTGAGTAAGTTTCTTCTTTAAGTTTCTGGAGCGCACCTCTAGCTTGCACCCAGGCAAACTTAATTAACTCTTCTGCTCCTGATAAAAAAGGCTTAAATTTAATTAGTGGCATATTAGAAATACTAAAAGGAGGGGGAAATCACATTAAAGAATTCGCCAAACTCTATCCAAAGTAAATTTTTCTCAAAATTCAACACCTTTTAAGAGAGCTGACAATTTCTTAATGAAGCACGATTCTGATCAAGTTCCGGTTATTTGAGGAGTGTCGTCATCTCGTGTAAATTTTCGTAGTAAGCGAAACATTTTCGCAAAAACCAAAACAGCCCAAACAACAATACCGATTATTGAAAGGAATGAAATCAAAACTCCTAACAGACCTAAGAAACCTTCGCTAACACCACTTTCATAGAAACGATCTAAACAGAATACAGCACCAAAAGACAAAAGGAATAAAGATGCGAGTGCCTCTTTTTCATGTTTGCGAAGCATTGAAAACAAGTCTCTATCTTTCTAATAGCAAATCAAAGAATTCAATGCAGCAAAACAAGAAGAAAATAAAGATAAAAAATGTACTGGCAAACTTCCTAAAACCCTTTTCTACAATCCCAACCATGAAGACATAAAAGCTGGGATTGGAAGTTTAGAGGTGATCGATGCCAATAAAGCCATATCAAATTTATGGACTGCTGGAATCGTTCGATCCAAAAGAAAAATTGCAAGATATGGTACGTTCATAGCTATCTGCCAACGCCATTTGTAAGTCATAACTCCCCATGCCTTCTTGGCAAAAGTTCTTTGTCGATCACTAAGCTTTCCCCAATTACTAATAGCAAATTGTTTTATACGTTCCTGTACATCAATTTCTGACAAACCACTTTGTGATTGCATTAAAAACTCCTAAGAAGTCAGTATTTATAACCCATAAGGGCACTACTTGCCAACCATCTCAGTACAGTTTGCAGACTGAGCTTTAACGCAAGTCAAATTACCCTTTACATCAATGCAAATGTAATGAACCAACTTCACACTTAATACCTTATTGAACAGATCATGGAAGCGTAATAAAATACGCGAATAGTAGACGTTTCATGAATAATAACAATCCGCCATCTCTTGGAGCATCTTTGTAATGTGCTCGTTCTGAGCATTCGTTTCTTCTTTGAGCTTCTCGCATGCACCTTTTACTTGCATCCAAACAACTTCCATTATTTCTCTCTCTTCGTCAGTTGGTTTCCAATTAGGTGTTTCCATTTAAGAGGTAATGAGAAGTACAAAAAAATGTTCCTTAATGGGTTCATTCCCAAGCTTTTAAACCATTGTAATTTTGAGAAGACCCAATACCATCAAAAAGATCTAACTACTAGATCATTAAGAGTGTACTTCAGTTCCAATTTTCGATTAGAAGAAATCACAAACTTTTGCTCGGGCTTACGTAAACTTTTTATTTATTTTCAACTTTATAAACAAAATAATTACCTCATCTTTTACAAGCTTAGTCAGGGAAAGAGAAAGAACTTTTCATTAATCCTCAAATAAATACTATTCCAACAGCTAATATTGTTGTCGCAGTTAATAGCAAAGTTTTCCAATTAATCTCATCCCCCTCGGATCTTGCAAAGAAAAGTGCCATCACTGGTGAGGTACTTAATAGAGTCCAACCTAATCCAATAGGTAATAATTTAAAAACATATTGCTGCAAAAGGATACCTAGATTTGTTCCCAAAAATGTTGCATGAAAAAGGCTAAGATTATTCTTTAAAGATATCTTCCTGACTTTATATACCAAATCATTTCTTACAAGAGGGAGTAGTCCGATAATACTTCCAAGTAATCGAATTTCTGTAGTTTGAAATGGATTTAAATCAGAATTTATGAGAACAACTCTTGACAGGGTAGCCGCAATTACAGCACAGGACACTGAGAGAAAAGCAAAAACATAGCCCTTCTTTATATCGATTTTAGATTTTATTTGTTGATTAATTTTTGTTTTCTGTAATGCCAAACCTAATAAGGAAATACTTACAATAAAAATTCCTAGCCAAATCTTTATTTCAAGCATTTCTCCCAAGACAATTGAGCCTAAGATCGTTGCAAAGATTGGAGAAAGGGCCTCAACTGTAAGAGTAAGACGTGTTCCTAATTCCTTTAAAGCTATTAAATAAAAAGTATCCCCTATAGAAATTCCTATAATTCCACTTAAAAAAAGAATAAATATTTCTTTAAAACTAGATTGAAAGTCAAAAGTTAATATAATTGGAGAAAAGATAATAAAGGCGATTATATTTTTGGTTATGTTTATCTGTGAAGCAGAAAAATATTGAGTTTGTTTTCTCCATAAATAACAAGCATATGTCCACGAACTAGCTGCTCCTAAGGCAAAAACAATCCCTAACAAAACTTAGTTATCTGACTCTTCTTCTACTTGCTCAGTCTTCTCTTGGTTTGCTTTCCCTTTGGAGTAAGGGCAATCACCATCACCTCCCCAACCCCAAGCAAGAACAGGGCCAGTCATAATTGAAAAAGCAAACGCTAATGGAAGAATTTTTTTCACTATAAATTTAGAAATTACATATACTTTAAAGATTTTTCAGGAAAGTGGAGAGCTCTCTTTATATTTAGGTTGATATCTCTAACCGTGTAAAAAGGAATAGCTACCAATCGAGACTAATCCACGTCCTAAAACCCAGAGGGGCTTGGCTTGTGGGAATGCTGCTAGTAAAGGAGTTATTTATCCATAAAAGATTTAGTTGATAGCCGATTAATTCGGAAAAGACAGAATGCAGCCGGCTTCTTCTATTATCTCTTATAGAAGAACACTGATATATGCACCAAGAACAATCAAATAGAAAGCGGCATAATGGATTGGTTAATGCTTTTTGATTAATGGCTGAAAAGTGTAAAAAGACGTGGCAACCCTCGGATGAGCAAGTCGATAAAATAATTCTTCCCGCAATGCAGGAGATAGCCCAGCAATGTGCCCGTCATATCAATGAACTTCAATGTCCTCCTGAATTTATTTCTGTAATGCTTAGAGATATTGCAGATGCATTCGAAAACCCAGCACCCGAAGACGATTGTTCTTGTTGCTAAAAATGTCTTTACGTCACCCTCTTTTTCATAGAACTATCTTAGCTCTTCTATTAGATGTTAAAGAATCTGGGTATGAACCACCAACGATTGAGAACATAGAGGCCTTCAAGAATGAACTACTACAAGAATTGGAAGAAAGCATATTCCCAATTATTCAACGATTTTGTTATCAGAATCCTTCAGTGAAAAGGAACGCAGAGGAATCCAATCTTCCTAGGTGTTGAATGGGTTCGGGAAAATCATCTTAATAACTAAATCCTTATAGGAAGTAAATATGGCAGGGTTTCCATTGATAAGAGCTGCAGTGAGACCCCTTATAAATTAGCTCCATTTATTTCACGATGATCAAATTGCTTCAAAGTCTCTAAATCAACTATCTTCAAAGTACTTCCTTCCGTAGCTTCCAGATTAACCAACGGGGCCATGCCATCGTCATAAGCTTGCTTCCACCTAGGAGCACATAAACACCAATGATCTCCTGCCTTTAATCCGTGGAAATTGTATTGAGGCATAGGCGTTGATAAATCATTGCCTTGAGCCTTGCTGTAAGTAAGGAATGCTTCGGTCATAACAGCACATACAGTATGCATTCCAAGATCAGTAGGATCTGTATGACATGAACCATCTCTGTACCATCCAGTCATGGGATTGCAATTACAAGACTGAAGATCAGTCCCTAGAACATTTTTAGATTTCATAAAATCTATTCTGCTGAAGAATCAACTCTGTATCAATGCTCAAATTAAAAAATTTGTGAAAATGACTAAACATTGCAGCATTACCTCTTTCACAAGCATCAAAGGAAACAATTCGGTTGAGATGTCATTACAAAGTCTTAATCATCTCAATAAGAAATTAAGTATGCATAATTATCTATCTTCTAAAAAAAATAATTATTGATTTTCTAGAGAAATAATCAATAATTTAAAGTATAAAGAACTCTTCTTAGAAAGGTTTTAATCTTGTTGAAGAATTTAAATTGTAAAGATTGAATACTTCTTTCAGCTTTTATTCTTCCAGCATATGTCTTAGGGTATTCAATTTCCATAACCTTCTCTCTAGACATTCTATCAGGATATTTACCTCTTGATATAAGTGAGTAATTGGGCAAGAAGTGGTCATCATCTATAGCTGCAAATAATTCAGTATTTGGCAAAGCAGAGCAGAAATCTATATGATTAATATCTTGAAATTTTTTTTCAAAATCAAAAGGAGTCTTTTTAGGCCATCTTTTCAATAAAGGCCTATTACAGTTAATCATCCTAATAAAGAATTCCCTCTTAAAGCAACAAACCAAATTAACTGAATAAAACTCTTTGCCATATTTTCTCTTCAATAGTGTTCGACTTTCTTTATTAAACAAGAATGTCTTGAGGAATTTACCTTTATAATTAGTCTTTAATGGCGAGTAATCTTGAGATGATTGTTCATAAAAACTATATGGTAAAATGTCGACTTTTTGGTTAAACATTTCATTAATAGTCTCTCGAAGCAAATTAGGTTCCACAAGGCACAAATGATCCTCAAGCCAGTAAAAGACTATGTCTGAGGTTATATCCTTGGAAATAACTCGAGAATCTTTATGCCAGCCTTGCTTAGACTCTAAAAAGGTTAGATTAATTGAAGATCTTATTGCTGAGCGTAAATGCTCTGCAACAAGTTCCTTATATTTACCTCTGACATTAATCACCCATTGATCTGGCTCAAGCCCAATAAAAGAAGATAATGAATCTTTCATCCTTATAAACCTCTCTTCGTTATCTATATTGAAATTAGTAAAGATTGAAATTGTTGGACTACTTTTATACATTTAGATAAAAATTAAATAGTGATTGTATTTAGGGTTAATATTGAGTTCAATCTATTCACTCCACTGTGCACATAGTTTTTACATAGATATTTTAACTAAAAAGCCATGACTAGGGTAAGTGAATTTAATGCAGTCATGCTTGCTTTATCTGCGCTAGAAGCGATAAAGGGGCCTTGAATCACTTCTATTCACAGTTATTACATACATGCAACAAATTTCAGATATCCATTTATAGAACTAAACTTCATCACTTGACAATGAAAGCCATTGTTAAGTGATTACAAGGCTTTTGACGAATTTAACGCAATTTACTCAGGCTACTATTCAGTTCAATTCATCAAAAAAAACCACTCTAAAAATGTAAGCATGCTTACAAAAAATCATATTCACGCAATTGACGAATAAATTGGTTACTAGGTTCCAATGGTGATAAGCCATTGGAGGTAACGGGGAAAAGCGGTGAAAATCTGCTGCTGTCCCGCAGCTGTGAAGTATCGACATTCATCGATACCAGTCAGAATGCCCGCCTTATTGAACAATTCGACGAGGATCGACTTATGAAGCTCTCTCTCTTAGGGCATAAGCATTTGCTTGCATTTTTAGTTTCATTATTTTTTTTACTAATTTTTTTATCAGAGCCAGTCTTCGCTCATCATCCCTTTGGAATGGGCAACAGTTCTGAATTGTCAACTTGGCAGGCTGTAATGAGCGGTATCGGACATCCATTACTTGGCCCTGATCATCTACTCTTTATGATAGGCATTGCCCTTTTGGGACTAAAAAGAACCCAGAGGCTAGTCATTCCTCTTTTGGCTGCTGGCTTAGCAGGAAGTGCGTTTGTTCAGCTGCAACCATTGCCTAATTTAATAGCTCCCTGGGCAGAAGCACTGGTCTCTTTATCTTTGATCATACAAGGCCTGATCATTCTAAATTTAGTTAACTCAAAATGGCTCGTGCCAATGTTTGCTTTACACGGCTACTTGCTGGGCAACACAATTGTTGGAGCTGAGCCTACACCTCTAATAGGGTATTTCTTAGGCCTTCTTCTTTCCCAAGCAACTTTACTATTACTAGTAACGACAACATCTCAACGAGTCTTGCATTTGTTAGACGCTAATGGAAGACTCGTTGCTGCTGGGGCCTGGATTGGGATAGGATCAGCATTCTCCTGGGTTGCTCTCATTAATTAGAGAATTCTAATCGTCGAGAAAATTTAGCCTTAAGCGATCCTTTGGTTGTTAGAGAAATCTGTTTGTTTTTTTGATTAGATGCCAATAATCCCTCAAGGATTTATCCCAATAAGAAATAAGTTAGGAATAAATCTATCCAGTTAATTATTTTGCAAAGGTCCCGATATATAAACATCTAGAGCGGTGAATTTAACTGGATGAATTTTCAATTAATTATTTACTAGTTCCATGGCTTGCACAAGGCATCCAAAGTTTTCCCATTTTATGCGCACCTAAACATCCAATTTTCTTAGCTTCTGCTTCTGCCTGAGATTTTGTGGGATAAGCATAAATATTCTGTAAATCTGTATCCTCAAGAGTTTTTTGCAAAGCTGAATTATCTGGGCTCCAGACTTTGAGTCCCATCGTTGTTATGCCTGCAGAAAGAATACCCATCCCAACAATGGAGGCATTAATAACTCCCATAGCAACAACACCAATGGAAACAACGCCCATTGGGACAATCCCAATCGTTACAATTCCCATTGGGACAACTCCAATAGAGACAATCCCAAGAGGTGCAATCCCTATGGCAATTTTTTTAGGTTTACTCCCACAATGTGCTGGACCATCTGATTGAAGCGGAGAGGGATTAATCATAATTCCTAAGTAGAAGCTCTAGTGGTTGTGATGATCTATATGTTCAACATGCTTTTGCCCACTTTCATGATCTAAATGACTCTTACAAGGCATCCACTGTTCACCCATTTTATGCGCACCAGTGCAGTTAAATTTTTTAGCTGCCTTCTCCGCCTCTTCCCTGGTATTAAAAAGAGCGGGAGTACCACTTTGATGAAATTCAGTTGAGCAACCTATCAATGTAAATGAAATGGTGGTTGCAAGGATTGAAAAAAATAATCTTAAGTCTTTCAAATCATTAGTAAATACTTAGAGGCCTTAAATTCCTCCAGAGGCCTAATCATAGCAAAAGCTTCGCTGAATATCATGTCATAAGAAAATGACAAGTTCTAACCAATAAAAAGCGATCGTTGATTACTGGCAGGCATTTTACGAAATTTCGCATTTACCTTCCAACCTACTATTAACTTCAATCAAAATAGATATCTGGCGATCGGATGCTAAATAATAAAGACAGTCCTTACAATGAAATTGCTGAATAAAAGGAAAGCAGTTAGTTTTAGTTAGTTCACAAATCCAAGGTATGGCTGAATCAGTAACCGCCAAAGTTAAAGCATGGATTAAAAGCGTATTAGGAGGGATGGGAGGCGCTGTAGTTTCAGAAAAAAGCAAAACCGTGCCACCTGATATTGGGGACCAACCATACAAAGACACACCAAAGAAAGGTATTTTATAAGTGAGCCGAAGCCATAAGGCCAACTTATAAGACAGGATTAAACTAGTGTGTCATGAAGTGGTAATTAGACATATTAAACTAGTCGTATCGCAAGATGAGTTTCCAAAAGAGATCAATCCTAGAGAGTGACCATAAGGTTTTGAAAGATATTTATGTTGACGCTATTGAATCAATCTCTTCAAATGACTACACGTATGAACAAATCCAAGCATGGGCATCAAAGAGTTACTTGCCTGGTCTCCTCGATAAATGCCTAACACAAGGGAAAGGATGGGCTAGCTTGGAAAAAGGAGAAATAGTTGCTTTTGCTATGCGATATCCCTCCAATAGATTGGCCTTGCTTTATTGCAGAGGAATTGCCAAAAAGAAAGGTCATGCAACCGGTCTTCTAAGAAAAATCGAAGAAGAGGCATCTCAAGACGGAGAAAAATATCTTGTAACAGAAGCAAGCTTTCTAAGTCAACCACTCCTTTCAAAAATGGGTTGGCATATTCTTTTTCAGGAAGAAATACTAATTGCAGGAATTCCTTTCAAGAGACATCGAATGAAAAAGATTTTATTTGAAGTGTGTTCTTCTGATTATCATCAATAGAAACATGCCTACCTTTGGTAGCCTAGCATTCTCAGTTCTTAAGGCATGATGAATTATGTCATAAGTTTCTAACTATTGCATCATGAAAAGTACGCCTTGAGTTTTGAAGAGGCGTTTGAAGATATTTGTACGTCCTGTTCAAACTCTGTTCAAATTTTTTAAATTTTAATCCGTACGCCTAACCAAAAACAGATATTTTGATGAAAGCTACTAGAATTAAAAAAAAGTTTTCTATTACAATGACTGTACATCACGATTATGAAATCAAAATCAACATAAATGAGTTAATAGAAAAAAGAATTCCATGTTGTGATTTACTACACCCTGATCATTGCTTAACAGAACAACAAGTTGCAGAAATAGCTCATGATATTCGTCAGGACTTAAACCTACATGATATTTATAAGCAAGTAGATCAGCATATTATGAATTATGCAAATGCGGCTGGCATTGACAATAAAGATCATTGGATAGAACCAAATCTTCCAGACTTAGATAGGGATTTAAAAGACGAAGTTGAAATTGAATTTGAATAGTAATTAAATAATATTTTTGGCAAGCCTCCATCCAAATTTTATTATGTTTTCTTTTTGTTCAAGATGTGAGACGTTATGAACCAATTGTGTAATTGGAATATACAGTACTCTCTATTTTGACAGATAATGCAGCTCTTGATATTGGTGTCCCTTTCTCCAAATTAAGAAGACTTTCAAAAGACTCTAGGGGAAACTACTTGCCCCTTTATATTCTTATCATATGTTCAACTAACTTGAAAGAATAATTGTGATTGATTCTAAAACGATTGCATGGCTAGGTGGCTCAGTTATTGTCTTTTTCTCCTTTGTATTTATATATGTCATTCAAATAAAGATTCAAAAGTGGAAAAATCAGCAGATATCACCTCTTCCACTGGAGGGCTTCTTGTCAATATCAAGCTTTTGTTCAATTCTTGCAGGGTTCACAATAATGTTTACAGGTGTCCTTGAAACCTTTACTTTCTCTCTATTAAATTCGCTAACTGCATCATTCATATTAGCTTTCCTTTCTGGTGCTCCTATGTGGGGCGTAGTAAAAGGATTATTACGGGAAATTGAGTTAGGAGAGCTAAAAGAAATCGTCCCAGAAAAAATTGATTAAAAGCCGAATAAAGACATTGATGGTTAGGCTCTTCCTAATAGAACACTTGTTAAGTAAGCAATGCGAACCCAATTAGGATAGAGGAAGCAGGCTTTTAATCAAATTCGTATACTGTCTAATTTCTTATTTGCTATTCCACTCTCTATACCATTGACGATCATCAAGCCATCGAATCAGAGGCCAGTTAATAACTATAGATGCAATAAAAACTACATAAGCAGAATATCTGCCTGAATTAATTAGCAAAAGAAGAGTGGGAGGTGCAGACATGATTGCTGCTGTAAGTAAGGCTCTTCTAGGGGACATTTTTGTTCTCATAGCAAAAGTTTAAGATCATTACACTCATTTCACTTCATTAGTTAATTACATCTAAACTTTTAGTTATTATAGCCTTGATAATATTAACAATCTTGTCTGATTTGTGAAAATTTTATTCAAACTTCTAGCTGTTATAGTATTCCTAATATTAATAACAGTAACTGCTAATACTTTTGGAGTCAAAGTACTGGAATCTAAGCTAGAAAATAGTCAATCTATAATAGAAATAATAATCTTTCTTTTACGTTTTACAAGTGCTATCTTCCCTGCTCTCCCAGGATCCGCATATGGGATATTGGCTGGATCATTACTTGGAATAAAAAAAGGACTAATCATTATATTTTTCGCAGATCTTATATCATGTCTAACATGCTTTTATGTATCTAAAAGATTTGGGCGTCAAATAGTTAAAAGAATTGTAGGCCATAAATTTCTAAGAAAATTTGAAAGCTTTAATGAAAAATACATAATAAATAACTTTAAATTAACAACATTATTGTTAATGACAGGTTTTCACGACTTCTTCTCTTATGGAATGGGGCTAACAAGTATGAAGTATAAATTATATTTACCGTCGCTAATTATGAGCACATCAGTAACTACACCGATATTAGTATTAATAGGATCTGGAATAATAGCAGGTAATCTACTAGGTTATTTCATAGCTTGTCTATTAATTTTCACAATCTTCTTGGGTAGAAATAAGGTCGAGGTCCTAATCAGAAAAATACCTAAAAAACTATAGCGAAGAATATTTTCTATTACACCTTGTGCTTGAAAATCTTTTAAGAGATCTTGAAATTTTCCTAATGACTAGCAAGCTATTTTCGATCACAACAATTCTTTTACCGTGCTCCTAGCCCAGAATCCTATTAAGAAGAGTGATTTGCCTAGAGTTTAGAAAACCTGTAAGGATTTTGTCACCTGGACCTCTTATCAGTGTCATATGTATTGCTTCACTTATATTTCTACCAAATCAAAAATAGTGTCAAGCAATTACCCTCAACTATTGAGGCGCTACTGCAGCAAATAACTTTTAATAGAGAGACCTATATAGCTGAAATCTTTATCCAACGCCAATCGTAGTAGCTATAGAGATTAATTCTTGTTTATGGGGGAGCCATCATCCAACTGATCGAAGTCTTCTTGGCTCCCAAAATGATGAGCCCTTTGATCATCAACATCTGCCATCAAATCAGTATCATCATTTTTGTTTTTATTTTCAACACTGTCAGCAATAAATCTAAAAATATCAGCAATTTGTGATCGTAAACGTTTTATATCCCAATCATTCAGCTTTAAATAGAAAGTTCCTTTTTGCATAATTCATTTACCCATTATCATTTTGAATTGCCTCTCTCGGAATCGCCCAAACTTCATCATTAATATTTTCTCCTAACCACTCCTTATATTCATAAAATATGCAACGTCGATTAGAAGGGTCTTCTAATATTTCCATTCTTGAAACAGCATTATTTACAGCTAGGCGCAAGGTTTCTTTTAGACGTAAATCTGTATTCATTACTCAGGAAAGATATCTTCTCCTAATACCCATAGCAAAGAAATCCAAACTTGAAATTGTATAAAATACTCTTTATCTATATATGCTGACTTAGTAATCAGGACTTCGAGAGAATGCTGCAGAAGGAAGAGTCACTAAGCATGAAAAGTGAGCCTCTAGTGGTGGAAAGGGGTTAGAGGGAATCAATAAATTCTGTTCACACACTGCAATTCACTAAAATCCATTGATATGACTGAACCTAACTACTGGCTAATGAAAAGTGAGCCTCTAGTGGTGGAAAGGGGTTAGAGGGAATCAATAAATTCTGTTCACACACTGTTCACACATTTTTTTCATTTCTAGAAGCTCCAAAAGGCTGAAATTTATACGAAATTGCATCCACAAGTTTAAACAAATTAATTCGACTTAAGAGCATATTTATCAATTAAATATTGGTCATGGCTCAATATCAAAAAAAGCAATATTTGTCGGCGACCTCATCTCAATTTGTCTGTTAAGGCTAGATAAATTTATGGCCAAACTATTATATTTAGTTGACAGTCCAGGCTTATTCATTAAGTTAAATTTAAAAATAAATAAAAATAGATTGAAGCTATCGCCCATAATAAGAAGAAGCTTAACGAATATATTTTTAGTTTGCTTTATTCCAACTGGCATTGGAATGGCAGATACTTTTACAGGTACAAATATTTCAAATGAATCAGAATTAAGTGGTGGAACCGTTATTGATTTCTCAAATGGGACATCGGGAACGAATGGAACTTACACAGAAGGTATAGTCACTTTCACAAGCGAAGATAGCGGTGCAATAAGAATAGACTCGTTTCACAGCGGCAAATACAATACTACAGGAAATTATTTTCAAAATAATGGGATTAGTAATAATTATTCAAACGTTGGTGGTAGTTTAAAATTTACTTTTAGCAGCGAAATCTCATCATTTGGTTTTAATTTTGGAGCCTCAAATATTCAGTGGTCTTTAAAGGCATACGATTTAGATGAAAGCCTTCTAGAGAGTTACACATTACCAGTACTAACCAATGCCAATGCTGGTCAATATTATGGAATATCTAGAGACTCCACGGAAATTAGTTATGCCACATTAATAGCAGCAAGTACCGGCGATTGGATATTAATTGATAACTTTACTTATGTTGGAGGAGGAGACACAGGCGACGCTACATATTCAATTAGTGGTGATACCTATGCAGGCAAAACATTAACTGCTGCTGTCTCAACAGATGACCCTGATGGCAATGGAAGTGTTACTTCCTACACTTGGCAATCATCATCAGATGGCTCCTCCTGGAGTGACATTAGTGGAGCGACCAGTTCGACTTATACCGTAACTTCATCAGAAGAAGGCAAGTCAGTACGAGTTGTTGTTGCTTATACCGATGGATCAAGTACTTCCGAATCAGTCACTGCCAGCTCT
>CACPKH010000023.1 GCA_902634515.1 uncultured Prochlorococcus sp.
AAAGAGTAGTAGATAATACAAACATATAGTTTCTCTAGTCCTATTAATACAATAAAACTATATCTACTAGGTATTCATTAATGCCTATGCAATATAACATCAATTGGTATAAATATTTCGTCAGGAAGTATTGTATAGTTTTTATGAATAACGGAACCAAGTCGAAAAGGTTTTAAAATAACACCTATTGGCCTTGTTCTTTGCTTGTTGTTGAGTAAATAATCAAAGTAAATAGCTCTTGCTTCTAGAATAACCTTTGAACTATTAAAAGAATCCCATCTAACATTCTTATATGCTTTAGAAAGGGCACCATTTATTTTAAAAGATGGCTTTTGATTTCTAAGCAAATTAAAACATAATACTATTTTTAGTATATATGAGGAATAAAAAAAGAAAACCCCTTATCTAAATCTGCCCTTATCTTCAATCATTTTGTGAATAATAGGAGTAAGAATAAGTTCCATAGCAAATCCCATTTTTCCGCCATTAACTACAATACTAGTTGGACTAGACATAAATGAATCATTTATCATTCCTAATAAATATTGGAAGTCTATTCCCCATTTTTCCCTAGCTCCTTTCCTAAAATGTATAATTACAAAACTTTCATCTGGAGTAGGTATGTTTCTACAAATAAACGGATTTGAAGTATCAATGGTTGGCACACGTTGAAAATTAATATCAGTCCTACTGAATTGAGGACAAATATGATTTATATAATCAGGCATCCTTCTTAACATCGTATCCACAATAGTTTCTGCTGAGTAACCTCTCTCTGCATTATCTCTATGAATTTTTTGAATCCATTCAAGATTAGTTATTGGAACCACTCCCACTAATAAATCAGCTTTAGATGCAACATCATAATTCTCCCCAACAACTCCTCCATGTAATCCTTCGTAAAACAGAACATCAGTTTTATCTGGTATATCTTCCCAAGGAGTGAATTGTCCTGGTTCTAACTTTGTACCAAGTCTTGCATTATGCTCAGCTGCTTCTTCCTGACTATGTAAGTAATATCTTTTTTGACCACCTCCTGATTCACCATAAACGCGAAACAGTTCTTCTAATTTGTCGAATAAGTTAGCTTCTGGTCCAAAATGCGAAAAGTTCTCTCCTTTTGACAACGCGTCTGCCATGGCCTTTTTCATTGGCATACGTTCAAATCGGTGATAACTGTCTCCCTCTACAACTGCAGGGATTATTTCTTCTCGAGCGAATATATGCTCGAAGGCTCTTTTTACAGTACTTGTGCCAGCACCAGAGGATCCGGTAACAGCAACAACTGGATGACGTTTCGACATCGACGCTTTAGGAACTACTTATAGATTTTCGCAGGTAATCTGCAAAAGAAATAAATTAATAAAGATAGTTCCTCGATCTTGTTATTTATATTTCAATAAAACGTTGTTGATTTCGTTCCCAATTTCCTTACAGCCAAAGCTTTTGGTCGCTGTTGTTGAAATATCTGCAGTTCTAATTCCTTTTGCAAGAACTAAGTCAACAGCTCTCTCTATATCTTCAGCTGCTCTTGTTTGTTTAAGACCAATTCTAAGTAACATTGCTGCAGAAAGTATCATTGCTATTGGATTTGAGAGGTTTTTGCCTGCAATGTCAGGGGCTGATCCATGAACAGGTTCAAATAGGCCTGGACCATAATTATTTATTGATGCAGAAGGGAGCATTCCAATTGATCCTGTAATCATTGCAGCTTCATCACTGATAATGTCTCCAAATAAATTACCAGTCAAAATTACATCAAATTGACCTGGATTCCTTACTAATTGCATTGCTGCATTATCTACATATTGATGAGTAAGTTCAATTTGAGGATAATTTTTTCCAATTAATTCAGTCCTATCTCTCCACAATTGACTAACCTCAAGAACATTTGCTTTATCTACTGAACAAACTTTCTTTCTTCTACCATTTGCTAATTCAAAAGCAATTTTACTGATACGATCTACTTCACTATCTGAATAAACCATAGTATTAAAAGCTCTAATTTCATTATTGGATATAATTTTTCCTTTTGGCTCTCCAAAATAAATACCACCTGTTAACTCTCTAACAACTATTAAATCGACATCTTTAATAATCTCTGATTTTAATGAGCTAGCATCTAGTAGTGATGGCAGGACTTTAACAGGTCTTATATTTGCAAAGAGACCTAGAGCTGATCTTAGCTTCAACAAGCCAGTTTCTGGTCTTAGGTTACGCGGCATTGAATCATATTTTGGATCTCCTATTGCAGCTAGAAGTACAGATTCTGAATCAATGCAAGCTTTAAGTGTGTCATCTGGAAGTGGTGAGTTATATTTTTCAATTGCTTTGCCTCCAAACAATCTTTCATCTATCTCTATTTTAAAATCATGCTTATTGGAAATAGTATGCAGAATCTGTTTAGCCACTTCAGATATTTCTGGACCTATACCATCACCAGATAAAAGTACTATTTTGTGTTTAATCATGGAAACAGTAATAGATTTCTTAGAAGTTATTTCTATTAGAACGTGAAATATCTCTAATAGATTTTGCTAATTCAGGCAACTTTTTGAAATTTGCTGAACATCTTAACCAAAGCCTATTTGGAATTGCTGGAAATCCACTAATTACTTGGCCAGGTTCTATATCTGCCACTACCCCACACTTAGAGCTTGCTATAACACCTTTTCCTACCTTAACTCTGTTGGCTACTCCGACCTGGCCTGCCAAGATAACACCATCCTCGATAACAGCTCCACCAGCTATTCCTACTTGTGCTGCCATGGCACAATTTTTGCCTATCTTTACTCCATGACCTATTTGAACAAGGTTATCTAATTTAGTTCCATCTCCAATAGAAGTTTCACCTACAGCTGGTCTGTCGATAGTTGAGCATGAACCAATTTCTACATTATTACCTATTAAAACTTTTCCTATTTGAGGCATCTTCCTCCAACCTGATTTTGTAGGAATAAAGCCAAAACCTTCTGAGCCAATTACTACATTAGAATGAATTATACAGTTCTCACCTATAGAGCTATTTGGATGGATAACGGCATTCGCATGTACTTCAGTGTTGCAACCAATATGAACATTATTGTATATAATTGCTCCTGGATGAATGATACAATTTGACCCTATTGATGAAAACCTACCAACATATACATTTGCCCCTATATTAACATTTTCAGCTAATTTGACATCTTTTTCAATTGTAGAATTTTTATGAATGCCATAGATTAATTGTATTTTTGGATTTAAAATTTCTAAAACTTCAGCGAAGGCTAATTTAGGATATTTTGCTGCTGCCCATGAAATAGATCTACCATTTAAAATTAACTTAATTTCTTCTATATCTGGTATGAGAATTGAAGATGCTTGAGTATTAGATATTGAATTTAGTAAATAACTATCATGTTCAAGAAAACTAATTTGGTTCGTACCTGCTTTTTCTAGGGACTCTGCCTGATTTATTTCAGGATCTCCAAAGAGATTATAATCCTTAATATCACAATCTCCTTTTTTTAGGAGTTCTACTAATTTACTGAAGAGCATACGTTTTAGATTCTGCGAATGATTTAATTTAAAAGAACTAGAACATCTCTATGTATCACAATAGGGGATTTTTCAAATGTTGAATCAGTCTCAAGAATATTGATAATGTTTTCGCTACTTAATGATGCTATGCCCCGAGCAAACTCTATCCCATCAGAATCAAAGATTCTTACTGGTTGGTTTGATTGAAAACTTCCTTCTACTTCTTTAACGCCAACTAAAAGAAGTGATGCTCCTTTATTTTTTAAAGCGTTAGAAGCCCCGAAATCTATGTGTAGAGAACCCTGAGGATGTAAAGCATGTGCCAACCAACTTTTACGACTTGTTATAGTTTTAGCTTGGGGATGGAACACTGTTCCTCCTCTAGCACCGTCAAGAATGTCATGAAGAATCTTTGGATCACGTCCATCTGCCAGATGAACTTTTATTCCACTTTCTGTAGCTATACGTGCTGCTGACAATTTAGTTTTAATACCTCCAGTTCCCCATGAAGAAAACTCTCCTGATGTTGGAATATTTGAATCTATCAACTCCTTTGTATTATGAACATCTATAATTGGTGTAGCTTTTGAATCCTCTCTAGGGTCACTTGAATACAGTTTATCTATATCAGTTAATAAAACTAATTGATCAGCAGATACAGATGTAGCTACTAATGCAGAGAGAGTATCATTATCTCCATATTTTAATTCCTCATCAGCAATTGTGTCATTTTCATTTACGATAGGAATCACATCCCAATCTAATAGTTTTTTTAATGTCATTGAAGCATTTTGATGTGACTTTCTAGAATTAAAATCTGATCGTGTTAGTAAAATTTGAGCAACATTAAATCCATACTTATCCATATATTCTTCGTAAAGTGACATCAAATAACCTTGACCAATAGCTGCTATAGCTTGAAGGGAATTAATATCATTAGGCTTCTGTTCTAGACCAAGTCTAATACAGCCTAGACCTACAGCACCACTAGATACAACAATAATCTTATCCCCTCTCTTTTTAGCCTCAATTATAGATTTACAATACTCCTTGATAATCATTTTTGTTGAATAGTCTTTAGATCCCCTAAGGATGCTAGTTCCGATTTTTATAACCCATATCTTCATAAATTAAAAGGCTCCTAAAAGTTTAGCTAATATTCTTTCTATAGTTTGAGTAAATTTAAAATTATTATTTGATATTGTATTTACAAGAATTGTGTATATTCCTAATCTATTACCAGCTAGGACATCAGTAAATATTCTATCTCCTATTATAGCCACATCTTGTTTCTCTAAGTTTAGATTATCTATAGCCTTAACTAAGGATTTACGACGTGGTTTAAATGCTTTATAGGTAAATGGCAAATTTAATTGTTTTGCTATGTTATTAATCCTTTTAAATGAAGGATTATTGCTAATTAGATGTACCTGATAATGATATTTTAATTTGTTTATCCAAGAAATAACACTATCATCTAACTTTTCCTGGTTATTTGAGACTAATGTGCCATCAACATCAATTAGAACAGCTTTTATACCTTTCTCCTTAAAAATATCTAATCGAATGGATGTCACCTCGTTATTACAATCAAAGTCTGGCCTAAGTAAATGAGGGCTCATTCCTATGTATCCCTATCATCTAATTCAGATTCTATAACAGGCTGTATTTTATCGAATTCATCCCCTTCAACTAGAGTCGCTTGGCCATCAATTAGTTTACCTACAACAAAGAAGGGGTCTAGAGGAATGTATAAACCGTACTCTTCTTCATTAACCTTAAAACTGACAAGTAGTTCGTATAATTCAGAGTCATCATCCAAATCTGTCTCATCTAGTTCTTCTGGTTCCGGCTCTTCTAACTCTCCTGATACTGTTAAAGTAACGGCTGATCTTATTAATATGAGATCATGTTCCTGTAATACAACATCAGCTACATCTAATATTGGCTCTCTTGATTCAATTGTTGTAATAATTTCTGGATCCCCTGAGTCTTTCAAATGAAAAAGACAAACTGGTGTATCTACAGGTGTTAACAATACATAATCTGTAGCTTCTATAGGTACAATTTGCTCTAAATAACAAAGTAATTCAGATGAATTACTATCTCTAACTATTAGAGTAGGAACTTCTTCAGATTTACTTGGTTTTGAGGTTGACATTTGTAGAATTAGTTTAAATAATTAGTTGTTTTAATGATTCTAATTAGAACCTATGATAGTTAATTTAACAATTGAAGTTTGGGACCCTCTTTTAACCATTGCTCAAGAATAATAACTGCGGATGCACTGTCTAATCTCCCAGTTCGATCCTGTTTAAGGTTGAATTGTTGCTTTGCCTCCCAAGTACTGCTGTGTTCATTCACCCAGGCTAGTGGTAAATTCAGATTAATGGCAATATTGTGAGCATATTTTTTGCAATACTTAGATTGTGTTGTGGAACGTCCATTTTCATCAAGTGGTAAGCCAAATATTAGACCTTTAACTTGTCTTTGAATACATAGTGTCCGTAAATATTCGATTTCTTCTTTTAATTTACTTCTAAAAAGGGGTTTTAAAGGAGTAACAGTTATTCCAAGTGGATCGCAACCAGCGATTCCTATTCTCTTCGTACCTATATCAATGGCTAATACAGATTTAGGTAATGGATGTATCAAAGTTCTTCGGTGTATATTGGACTAGGTAAAGGGGGCCGTTGAGGAGAGATTTTAGTTAGAACAGAATTTAAATTACTTTTATCTTTAATAATTGAGTGCATTTCTTTTCTTTTCCAAGAAGTCTTACCTAATAAAACAGATTCATTTCTATATTTAAAGCCTAAATCTTTAAGGTATGAATTGATTTGTATGTCATCAAATACTGTCTCTAAATCTATATCAGTGTGATCTTTTAATATTGAAGTTAATAATATTGGAACAAATTGATTTAGTTTAAAATCTAAATTGGTATTTCTAACAAGCCGAATTAGTTTTTTTGAATCTGAAGATTCTACATAGATAAGGGCGGCTAGACATATTTGGTTTGTGAATTTAGTACAAAATAGAATACGATTATTATACATCTTGCGTAAATAATCATTTGATGACAAATCCATAATCTGGCGAAGATGGCTAGAATCAAAAATATTATCTAATTTAATAATTTCATAGATATTAAACTTAGTAACTTTTTGAAACTCAATAATTTCAAATTTTTTAAGAGGATCTTCAATAGCTGAGAAAGAAGTTTCTTCATCAAGTAAATTCCATCTATAATATTTATTAAAAGGCTGAAATCCTAACTCTCTTGTAATGGAAATAAGATTATCATTTGCAATTGAACATTTTATTAAGAAATTAGGAGTAAGTATATTTATACTTGCGATAGCTTCTTTAAGAAGTAATAATGTTAATTGCCTAGTTGTAATATTATTTGGTTCATAAATTATGACTGGCTCTTTAATAAAAAACGTAGTTGAACTAATATTAAATGAATTAAGAATAACAAAAGCTATTATTGTATTTTTTTCGATTGCTAAATAAGCGTATATTCTCTTACTAATAAATGGTACTGGTAAACTATTATTAAAATTATTTAAAATAATAGAGGAAACATCAAATCCATATTCGCTTAACAATCTAGATACTTTTTTATCTTTTAACAAAGGTGTATGAGAAAGATTAATTTCTTCAAATTGAATTTGGCTTATACTCATTCTATTTGTTAAAATCTATTCTAAAAGTTAATGTAAGAAGTAAATTATTCATCTATTTCTAATTCCTTACAATAACTAAGGGTGTTGATTGCTCACCATTGCCAGCTGGATTATCTAATAATGCGGAATATAATATTTGATTATTACAACCTTCGCTGCTTGCCAATACCTTAACTCTTCCTAAATCATTTACATCTACAACCGCTACATGTATACCGAGTTCAGTTGAGACTTTCTGACAAAATTCAAAAGTATTTATAGGACCAAGGACAATAGTTTTATCATAGGGGGGAGTGGTACCAGTAATATCATCTATTAATCTTGCCTGAGAGCCAGCTAGCCTATAGAAAAAACCTTTTAATTTAAAGAGCTTTAAAAAACCACCAAAAAGCCATGATAGTAGAACTCTAGATGGTCCTGAAGAATTAATAAGTACCTGCATACCTGTAGCCGTAGCGAGACTACTTGTAGGGTGAAAATAATAACAAAGGAACCTAGATAGTAATGTAGTCTTAATATTATTTGGATGAACATATCTTCCTTGCATAATAGCTAGTGGAGTTTCTCCAATTGTTAGTATGTCCTGGTTATTCATGTGATCTAAAGCATATCTTTTAATAACTTCTATTGGGTTATCAAGGACTCCTAGAATATGAGTTTTTATAGGTAATGTAATCTTATTTGAGTCTGATGCTTTAGGGGTATTGTTTATATTAGGTAAAAGAGGTAATGCAAATCCATCTATTCTATTTATTCGCCCAAAGGGACCGTAATTACTCCAATTGATATCAACCCAAAGGCAATCTATGTCTTGTATTTGAAAGCTTTCGGATTGATTAGTAAGAGTGATGTCAACAAGTACAGTGAGTGAATCATGAGATTTAACAATACAAGCTTGCCAATAGTTATCATTTCTGTTGGGCAAGTCTTGGTTAATTGCCTTAATTGAAGTGTCTAAGAAGAATTTAGAATAAGACTTTTTTAATAAAATACGAGGGTTAACTTTAAGGTCAGATATCATAATCTCTTTATTACTTTTAGGATTACTTATCCTTAATTGAAATTTAATCGTAAGAGAATTAGTAAGATTTTTAGATAATTGAAATTTGTATGGTTTTATCTTTAATGGTGAACGGGGTATGATTGCATTTAACAGCTCTATTGTGGAGAAAAGGCAAACTAAAAATAATAAAGTTGTTAATGCTAAAAACATAATTAGGTTATACAAGCTTGAGAAAAGTTATCATCTTGGATCTGAGTAACCTTCTTTTGAAGCTTCGCTATTATACTCATTGTAGGATTTAATACTAAAAGAAAACTCAGGTGCTTCTATACCTGTGGCCAAACTAATGGCTGCATTAATATCATCTATTGGTACCTGGCCATCTCTGTCGAGGACAACATCACCATTAGGATTAATGATAACTATTTGAGGGATATTTCCATGCCAATAATAAGAAGCATCCTTAGGATTTATGCTTTGATTATCCTGGATTTCATCAGTAGTTAAAGGAATAATATCAACATTAGAGTTCCATAATAATTTTAGTCCTGAAACTACTGGTGCAAAAGATTTGGATGTGGCACTATCATCTAAATAAAATACTAGAACGCTAGTTCTATTATTTTTTAGAGATTGTTCTAATGTAGAAGCAGGTGGAACAAGTGATCCATTACCAGCATAAATTGGAAAGATATTACCATCAAAGCTATTGGTATCTCTCGCGGAATATGCTGGTTCAACAAGGTTGATAGAAATTATTAGTACTAGAAGTAGCTTTATAAATAACTGTCTCATGGTTTTTTATAAGTATGTTTTATTTTAAATCTTTTTTCTGTCGAAAATCATTTATTTGTAATTGTTCTTCCCATTCCTTGGGCTATACCTTTACCTATCAAACCTAATGCTCGCCCAACAACATTGGTTAATATAACTACCATTAAATTGCCTATATATCTTACTAGGGATTGAACTTGAGGAGCTAATGCATCTCTCGCTTCTACCAATAATGCAACCTGCCTTTGCCACCAATCTAGCTTAAGTAATTCATCGTCTCTTGGTTCGGTAATATTATTAATAAATAATTGATTGTTCTTTATTTCATATAATGTACGTTTACTTTCATAAAGTTGTATAGGCTTTTTAATTAATGTATTAAATCTATTTTGACTATTTAGGTGGTTCCTTACTCTCTCTAACTCTCTCGTAGGTATAAGTTCTTCTTTTAATAAGAAATGTCTTAGATCTGGCCATTGTGAGCATGCATTAATTAGCTCATAGCTAATTATTTCTGTATTTCTTACTAACCAATTAGATAGTAAAAGCTTTAACTTAATTAATGATCTAGGATCGTCAGGTGAAAGATAATTACCTTTAACTTTTATGGGTTCATTATTTAAAAGAGAGTTAAGCATGATAGATGGATCTGGTAATTCATCATCTATTTGATCGAGATCTATAAGAGAAATTATATTATCTGAAACGGACTTTATTTCTCCTTCAAAATTAAGTCGTTGGTAATTACCAATAAGACTTCTTAGTGATTCTTGCCGTAACTCTAATTGTAATGATTGCCAAGTTTTACTTATATCAATCTTATCTAAATCTAACGTATCAAGTTTTAACAAAACCTTACGTGCCTGATTAAGGAGAGAATTCATAAGAATTACTTGCTTATTATTTAGTAAACATTCATGAGCAAAGATAGTGTTGGTCTTATTTTCGAGCTTCTCTGTAATGGATTTAAGGAGTTGTTCTAATATTGTTTCAATTAAGGATATACTATCTTTATGATTAAGTACAATATCTGTTGTATATAAAGGTGTCTTTTGGTTTGAGACAGAAGTCCTAAGTAGTTCTTTATATTTGAACTTTGGATTTAATGGTGACCAGAACCATTTTATAAGGTACTTGGCTGCTAAAAGCTCTCTTCTACGTGCTTTTAAGTATAATAAAGAAATAATATTTATTTCCTTTCTGTTGATATTTAAATGAAGATAGCGTAAATCCTTATCTATTAGATTTATACAGTCTACTAGAATATTTTGAGTAATTGTTCTCAAAGGGTTCATGGATATTGAGTTGTCATCTAGATCTTCTCTTAATTTAACAATCCTTCCTCCATTTAAAAGTGTTGTGATGGCTTCCTTCAATGTGGCAAAATCTGGGTCCTGTAGAAGGCCAGAACATTCAAATTCAAGAATTTGATTCAGATTAGTTTTTAATTTTGATGGCAGAAGCAAAAGAATGGGAGCTGGCTTCCATCTCAACTTCAATTTCTGAACCTCTCTTTTAATAAGACTATTACTTTCTAACGAATCTATTGACCATATAACTAGTGATGGATGTCTCTTAAGGGAATCACCTTTCAAGCTGATATCTAGCTCTGGATTCTCTGTAGTAAGTTGAAGAGCCAAAGATTGGCCAAGCAAATCAGGAGCTAATAACAAAACTTGTTTTGGTGCCAACTCGTCCAAATCCTGTACCAAGGTTCTTATCTCTTAAAATTTAACTATGTTTCTTGAAGTAATCCAGCCCTTTAAGAGGATATAAAAAATATAAGGCGAATTATTATTTTCTTAAGGAGGAAATTATTCATTATTAATAACGTCTATCAAATTCAAATTATTAGCAACCTTGATAGCTTCACTTAAATCAATATTGTTTTCGTAAAGCGCTCTACCAACAATGACTGAATCAACACCATATTTTTCAAGGCATTGTAACGAGATAATGTCCTCGTATGTACCTATTCCACCTGAAGCTATGACAGATACGGTTGATACTTCTGCGACTTCTCTTAATTGGTTTATATTTGGACCTGAGAGAGTACCATCCTTTGATATATCAGTATAAATAATTGCTGCTAAATCCACTCCATTAAGACTGGAAACAAGATCTGTTGCTTTTGTATCACTTTTATTGATCCAACCTCTAGTTGCTACATAACCTTCCTTTGCATCTATACCCACGATAATTTGATTGGGATATTTTCCGGCTAGCTTGATAACAAGATTTGGCTGTTCTAAAGCCAATGTTCCTAAAATAATTCTATCAACTCCTTTGTTTAGTAGGTATTCTGCTCGTTCGATATTCCTTATACCCCCTCCGAGTTGAAGAGGAATTGAGATCTTTTCTATTATTTTCAAAAGAACCTCGTCGTTCTTCCCAACTCCCTGCTTTGCTCCGTCTAAGTCAACAATATGAATTAATTTGGCCCCATCATCTTGCCAATTCAATGCTTGCCTGACTGGATCGGGATTAAATTGAGTGACTTGATCATAATCTCCCTGGAATAACCTCACACAGGTACCTTCAAGAAGATCAATTGCTGGAATAATTTCCATGATTATCCTATTTACCTATTTATACACGATATGAACGATCTATTCATTAAACAAAATAAGAGCTTGAATAGAATAAACAGTTTTGGAACTTTAAAGTGAAAATCCTAGTAATGGGTGGTACCAGATTCGTCGGGAAGGCTTTAGTTCAAACCCTAATTGAGGACAGACATGAAATTACATTATTTACTAGGGGAAATAAACCTGTTCCAAAAGGTGTAACCCACATCAGAGGAGATAGAAATACAGATTCAATCGATAAATTAAGCGGCTTAAATTTTGATGTGATTGTTGACAGCTCAGGGAGAACATGTGATGAGACATCAAATCTAATAAAGATTACTGGTAAGCCAGCTCATCGTTTTGTATATATAAGTTCTGCCGGAGTCTATGCGAATAATGAATTATATCCATATACAGAGCAAAGTGAAATCGATATAAATAGTAGACATTATGGAAAGGTAGAAACTGAAAACTGGTTATTAGAAAGCAAGATTCCTTTTACTAGCTTTAGACCTACATATATATATGGACCAGGAAATTATAATCCTATAGAAAAATGGTTTTTTGATCGGATAATTAATAATAAAATAGTACCAATTCCAGATGATGGTCAACTAATTACACAACTTGGCCATGTCCAGGACTTAGCTTCAGCCATTAAGACATCATTATCACATTCAATTGCAGCAAACAAAATTTATAACTGCTCTGGAATATCTGGTATTACTATAAAAGGACTAGTAGAGTCAGCAGGTAATGTTTGTGGAATTAAGTCTAGTAATATTTTATATAAATCATTTGATACTAAATTACTTAATAATAAATCCAGAAAGCTTTACCCTATAAGACTAAATCACTTCCTAACGGATATATCGTTGATAAGAAGTGATCTGAATTGGATTCCTAAATATGACTTAATAAAAGGTCTAGAAGATAGTTATCATAATGACTATTTACTTAACATAAAAGATAGTACTAATTATGATAAAGATTTAGAGTTATTTGAATAGATATTTAATTCCTGTTAATAGCGTTAGAGAGAATGCTATCCAATAAAAATATAAGCCAATTTCTGTGATTGTGTTCAGGAGGTTTATAGAGATATAACCACCAGGAAAAATAAGCAAAATTATAGAAATAAATGTAGTAATAGTCTTAGCTTTAGCAATTTTAATAGCTGGGCGACCATTTTTATCAGTATTACGTTCTGAGGTGACCAATAGATCCCTTAGAATGATTAAAGATAGCGACCAGAAAGGAACTATATCTTTGCTCACTAGCCATAGTAATGGGATTAAAATAAATATTTTGTCAGCAAAAGGGTCATATTTAGCTCCCCAAATTGATTTAGTGTTACTTTTACGTGCAAAGTAACCATCCAGAAGATCCGTAATGGCACCTACTAAAAATATAACAAAAACAACAGTTAAATTATTTAATTGAAAGAATATAATTAAAGGTGCTATAAGCAATATTCTAAGAATTGTTAAGCTATTAGCTATATCTCGATAAATATTCATTGAATTTATTGAAGACAATCAATAAATTATATATGATTGGAAATATAGAAATTTATTTGATATAGTTACGAAATATTTAGAACCTATTGAATTAAAGAAGAAATCAGATCTTATTAGGTCAACATAAACAAAACCATACAAATGACAACATTCCTTCTTTTCGCTCTTCTAGCCTCCTTAGTTTCCATGGTTTTCATAGTAAGGAAATTGGAAGAGAAATAGCAATTAGTTTGTTCTTGATTTCTTTAAATATGTCAAAATAGATATGAAGCTACTAGTTTTATGGAAAACCGTTCAATTTACTTAGCAAAAGAAGATGATCTCCTTTTATCTATACAGTCAATAGCGCAATCAGATAATATAACAGGCTTTGTTCTAGGCATAGTAGGTAATTTATCTAAAGCCGTTTTTCAATGCCCTGGTAAAAGTTCAACTACAACTATGGAAGGCAATCTCGAGGTAATTGCTCTGAATGGCACCATTTCTCCTGAGAAATCACACTTACATCTGAGCATTTCAGATGAAAATTGCAATGTATGGGGAGGCCATTTGGAGCCAGGTAGTTTAGTTCTTAAAGGTATAGACCTTTTAATAGGAATAACTGAAAACAACTATTTATCTAATTCTGAAAAACCTGCTAATGATAAAGCTCGTGTCGAAATAATGGTGTTACCGAACTGTCCTTGGTGTTCAAGAATTATTAGGATCTTAAATTCAAAGAAAATTCCTTATCACAAAACAATTATCACTAATGATAATCTGTTTGATATGGCTAAGGCTAAAAGTGGCTCTTCAATATTTCCTCAAGTATATATTGATGGAAATTATATAGGCGGTTATGAAGACTTCTCTAAAACCCTAAATAATTCAAATTTACAGTTGGTCTAATAAATTTGGTAATTATTAATTCAAAAAATGAATATTGGATATTAAAACCTCTTTGGTGCAGACCATGGAGCATTATTTTATTCGGCATTACATTAATAATTGGTTCATTTTATTTAATAAAATCTATTATTTTTTCAATAGTAATTTCATTTTTAGTAATTTCATGGTGGATATTGTTTCTGCTAATAGTCCCTAACTTATATTTAAAATATCAATCTTTAGATAGTGAAAAAACATTAAATGAATAAAAATCTAATAATAAGACCATTAGAAAGTTCAGATATATCAATTGTTACTGGTTGGGCTAGAAAAGAAGGATTCGCTCCAGGAATAGGAGATGTCAAAGTATATAGAAATACTGACAATCAGGGCTTGTGGATTGGATCCATAGGTGACAAACCTATTGGATGTATTGCAGGTGTGAAATATAACCCCTTTTATGGTTTTCTAGGCTTATATATTGTTAAAAAAGAGTATAGAGGTAGAGGCTATGGTATTTGCTTATGGAAACATGTTCTTAATTCAATGAGTAATACAAAATGTATAGGTTTAGAGGCGGCACCTGATAGGATTGATGACTATTCTAAATGGGGTTTCAAAACATCATCAGTAACTACAAGATGGAAATATGAAACTTCAGTTGACTATTCCTTTAAGAATAAGTATATAAAAGGTTTATTTTTGTTAGATGAAACAGAAATTACTAAAGGAGTAATTCAGGAATACGATGCTACGAAGGAAGAAACTCCTAGACCTCATTTTTTGTCCGATTGGTTATTTCGTAAAAGTGGAAAATTAATAGCAATAGTCGATAGATCCGAAAAATGTGTAGGTTTTGGGAGAATAAGGCCATGCTTATTACAAAAAGGCCAAGGCTGGAGAATTGGACCCTTAATAGCAAATAGTCCCGAACTAGCAGAAATATTAATAAAAAGTTTGTTATTAAGACATCCAGGAACAGTATTTATTGATACTCCTGGACTAAACAAGAATAGTAAGGAATTAATGAGCAGAATTGGTTTTAAAAAAGATTCATATACAGTGAGAATGTATAAAGGAATTCAGCCAACTATATCTTTAGATGATGTTTATGGACTTGCTTGCTTGGAGCTTGGTTGAGATATACCTAAGTTTAATGTTCACTTTCCCATAATTTTCTTTTCTCCTGAGACAACTCTCCTTCAAGTTGTTCTATTAGCTTAGTTACTAATGACTGAAATTCTGGTTGACATTCTTTGAATGCTGCCTTATGTCGAATTGGTTCATTCCTAGTTCTAAGATCGGTTAACATTAGTTTTAGGGCATCAATCTTTGGTGTTGTTTTCATTTTATAATTTAATTTAATTTATACTAAAGCCTTCTAATGATTTTTCCATTGTCTGCTGAGCTGTATTTTCATCACTTGTTATTTCTATAATCTTTCCTATTGATGTAGTCGTAAAAATGCTATCAATACAAACCCTTGCTACAAGTCTACGTGGGATAGATCCTTCTTCCTGAGTATTTTGTGGAGAGTATTTAATTCCTAGCTTAGATAACCCTTCCTCTTCCTCATTTAATCCACCAGGCCTAATTATTGTCCAATCTAAACCACTATTTACTAAAGAATCTTCTCCTAATCTTTTCCAAATAAGTATTAAACCAAATAAATTAAGGGGATGTATTAATTTACCAGCACATAATGAACTAACTAAAATTACTCGTTTAACATTATTCTTTTTACAGCATTTAATAAGATTTCGTACACCACAGGCATCTATCCTTGCTGGACCAGTTAAATCTATATTAGGTCGTGCACCTGTAGCAATAACAAGAGTATCTGAATCTTTTATAGCTCTGTCTAGTGAGTCTTCATCATTGAGAGAGATTGTGCAACAAAGCTCATTGGACAATGTGTTAGGAAGAACTGAATTTGCTCTAATAAGTAATTTAGGCCTTATACCCTTTTTGACAGCTTCCTCTGCAACTCTATAGCCTGTTTTTCCAGACGCTCCAATAATTGCTAAATTCATTAGATCAAACTT
>CACPKH010000024.1 GCA_902634515.1 uncultured Prochlorococcus sp.
AAATTAGTGAACCCTTTTAAAAGCTGATAAAAGAAACTATGGCGACACACGACATTTTTATGCCTGCACTTAGTTCCACCATGACTGAGGGGAAAATAGTTGAATGGCTTAAGCAGCCAGGTGAAAAAGTTGCCAGAGGAGAATCTGTTCTAGTGGTTGAATCTGATAAGGCTGATATGGACGTGGAATCGTTTCAAGAAGGTTTTCTCGCAGCAGTCTTAATGCCAGCGGGCAGTACAGCTCCTGTGGGAGAAACAATTGGCTTAATTGTTGAGAAAGAAAATGAGATAGAAAAAGTGCAGGCTAATAACCCTACGAAAACTGCTTCTGATAATGAGCAATCATCAAGTGAATCTTCCAAAAAAGAAGATCTAAAAGTTCAAGATGCTGTCTCTTCGTCATCGAAATCAACTCCTGTTAAACAAGCAGTGACTCAGCCTGCCCCAGTTGTTGTAAATAATGGTCGTATTGTTGCTACACCAAGAGCCAAGAAGCTTGCTGCTCAGATGGGAATTGACTTGTCTACAGTTCAAGGGACTGGACCTCATGGTCGCATTCAGTCAGATGATGTATATACAGCTAAAGGACAGCCTATTTCTGTCCCATGGATAGCAGAAAGTAATGCCCCCGTATCTTTAACCCCCTCTGAAAACAATGCGAAAGTTTTCACTAAGGCTTCAAATCTATCAGTTTCTGCTGAGATACCTAAAGGTAATAGTTTTGCCTCTCCAGGGGAGAAGGCTCCTTTTAATACTCTCCAACAAGCAGTAAATAGAAATATGGAGGAGAGCCTATCTACTCCTAGTTTTAGAGTGGGATATTCGATTGTTACTGATAATCTTGATGCTTTTTACAAGGAAGTTAAGCCTAAAGGCGTAACAATGACTGCGCTTTTGGCAAAGGCGATTGGTAATACGCTTAGTAGACACCCTCAATTAAACGCAGCTTTTAGTAATACCGGAATGGCTTATCCAAGTCAGATTAATGTCGCCGTAGCTGTTGCTATGGAAGAAGGAGGTTTAATAACTCCAGTTTTACAAAATACTGATAAAACAAATCTATTTGATTTGTCACGTCAATGGGCTGATTTGGTAAAACGTTCTCGATCAAAGCAGCTACAACCAAATGAATACTCCACAGGGACCTTTACTCTCTCAAATTTGGGAATGTTTGGTGTGGACCGTTTTGATGCAATACTTCCTCCTGGCACTGGTGCAATTCTTGCAGTCGCAGCTTCTTTGCCCAAAGTTGTTGCTGGATCAGATGGGTCGATTGCTGTAAAGCGACAAATGCAAGTAAACCTTACTGCTGATCACAGAGTCATTTATGGAGCAGATGGTGCTGCCTTCTTAAAGGATCTTGCTAATTTGATTGAAAATCATCCTGAGAGCCTTTTAAACTAAGCCTTTTAATTGGTTCGACTAAACCCATTTGATTAAGAGAAAAATTTCTTCCTTGATTCATCCAAGAGATCTTTCGCTTAGCTCCTATTACTATGAGTTGCCTCCTCAACTTATAGCTCAAAAGCCAATAGAGCCAAGACATGATGCACGTTTATTGATCACCCCAAAAAGGGGTGATGATCTCTCTTCTATAAGACATTCAAAAATTTGGGACTTAGTAAAGGAGCTCCGCGCTGGAGACTTAGTTGTAATTAATGACACGCGTGTTTTAAAAGCCCGGCTCAAAGTTCGTTTGACAGGAGGTGGGGTAGCAGAATTGTTGTTACTTGAACCAAAAGGAGATGGGAATTGGTTATGTCTTGCTAAGCCCGCAAGAAAATTGCATCCAGGTGATAATTTATTCTTAGATTCGCTTGAGCAAAAGCCTATAAGCTTAAAAGTAATATCTAAGGATTTTCAAACTGGTGGAAGAATAATTAAGTTTCCAGCTAATTGTGAGGATGGAGAAAAGATAGAAGGCTTGCTTGAACGTTATGGAGAAGTCCCATTACCTCCATATATTAAACGTCATGCCCCTTTTGATTCTCAAAGGTATCAGACTATATTTGCAACTCGCCCGGGGGCTGTAGCTGCTCCTACAGCTGGTTTGCATTTAAGCAATGACCTGTTAGTTGAGTTGACAAAACTAAAAGTAGAGCTGGCAAGAGTGACTTTGCATGTTGGACTTGGGACTTTTCGCCCTTTGGAAACTGAGGATTTGACTAATGTGCAATTACATAGTGAATGGGCGGAAGTTAGAGAAGACGTGATCGAAGCTATTGCAAGATGTCGCTCTCGAGGTGGCCGTGTTATTGCTATTGGAACTACAACTGTTAGAACTCTTGAAGCTTCTTTGTTAGTTGGGGAGGGAAAACTAGTACCTTATGCAGGCTTTGTTGATCTTGTAATTAAGCCCGGTCATCAATTCGGAGTAATTGATGGACTATTGACTAATTTTCATCTTCCTAAGAGTTCATTACTCCTACTAGTCAGCGCTTTAATAGGAAGGGAACGACTACTTGCAATCTATCAGGCAGCAATAGAACGCAAGTACCGATTTTTTTCCTATGGAGACGCTATGTTAATTCTTCCTTCTGCAGTTCAGGTTGAAGCTCGCCTTTAAGTATTGGCTGGCTGTTCTATTATTCCAGTAGGAACATCTGCAAACATAATTGATGACAGATATCGTTCTGCTAGGTCAGGTAAAATAACGACAATTGTTTTGCCTGCAAATTCTTCTTGTTCTGCTAGTCGAATTGCTGCTACCGCAGCAGCTCCACAAGAAATTCCAACAAGTAGGCCTTCTTCTTTTGCTAGTCGATTTGCCATGGCGACTGACTCTTCATTGGTCACTTGCTCCACTCGATCTACCATTGAAAGATCAAGATTCTTAGGAATAAAACCAGCTCCTATCCCTTGTATTTTATGAGGCCCAGGTTTTACTGGCTCTCCATTTAAGGTCTGCGTAATAACAGGACTATGTGATGGTTCTACAGCAACTGAAAGGATGTCTTTGCCTTTTTCTTTCTTTACGTATTTGGATACACCCGTAATTGTTCCTCCCGTCCCTACTCCTGCGACAAGAATATCTATTTTGCCATCACAGTCATTCCATATTTCCGGACCAGTTGTTTTGAAATGAATTTCTGGATTAGCAGGATTGTCAAATTGACCTGGCATAAAATATTTTTGAGAATCGCTTTCAGCAATCTCTTTTGCTTTTGCGATTGCACCAGGCATACCTTTAGCGGCTTCAGTAAGAATAAGTTCAGCGCCTAGAACTGCCATAACTCTCCGCCTTTCTAATGACATCGATTCAGGCATAGTAAGAATCAATTTGTAGCCTCTTGCTGCTGCCGTAAAAGCAAGAGCAATTCCAGTATTTCCAGAGGTTGGTTCAATAATTGTTTGGCCTTTACTTAAGAGACCTTTCTTCTCTGCATCCCAAATCATATTTGCCCCAATTCTGCACTTGACGCTGTATGCAGGATTGCGGCCTTCAATTTTGGCTAGAACTGTAGCTTTTGCGTTTTTGGCTACAGAGTTTAGCTTCACTAAGGGAGTGTTTCCTATTGCAAAACTGTTATCTTCGTAAATTCGGGACATTGTAAGAATTCAATTTATTTATAATTAGCCAAAATATAGTCGGCTTGCATGAAGTTGAGTGGATCTAATAACTAAAAGAAGTTTTTATTGTCACGCTTGTAATGCTTCTTGGAAACGTGCCCAAAGATCTTCAGGATCTTCCAAGCCAACTGAAACTCTAAGGAGATCAGAAGGGACTCCGCAGTTGTTGGCCCAGTCAAGTTCGTTGTAGTGAGCCAATAGGACATAAGGACAAGCCAGTGTGAAGTTTGTTCCTAGGCTGGGTCCTTTGCAAACTTTTAATGCATCATAAAAAACTTTTGCTTTTTCTATCCCGCCGATCAATTTTAAAGAGAGTAGACAGCCAAAACCTCCATTAGGTCTCATGAGGGATTTAAAGTTTGAACAATATGATGGATGTAATACTTCTTTAACACTCGGGTGCTTCTCTAAGTGTCTAACTAGCTTTAAACATGTCTGATTTAATTGTTCTATTCGAAGCAAAACATCTTTACTTGATTTTTCTAGAGCTATTGCATCTGGGTTAGATAATTCAGCTACACAGGCACTAGGAATGATTTCTTTGAGAATTCCTTTCCAAGGAGACTCTGGGCTAATAACTAAAGAGCCAGCCATGACATCTCCACTTCCTGCAAAACTTTTTGTTAGTGAGCTAAAAACCAAGTCGGCATATGGCAGAGGGTCTATGTTGATTGGGGAACCAATAGTGTCATCAGCGATTACTGGGATCCCCCGATCATGGGCCAATTTTGAGACAAGAGGTAAATCTACGCACTGAAGCATTGGGTTGCTTGGAAGCTCTACTATTACCGCAGAAGGTTTTTGTTTATCAAGTTCAGTTGCAAGGTCTTTTAAATCGTTATCCAGAAGCAGGTGACTTCCTTTGAAAATTACTTGAGGGAGTTTTAAAACATCGACATATGGGAACCCTAATTGGAATGAACTTTTTTCTGAACGAAACTTTAATAATGCTTGAAGAGCAGTTTCTAATGCGGCCATTCCTGAGGGATGAAGATAAATTAAATTGGGTTCGCAACCATAAATACCTGCTAAGCGCTCTTTAATATTTTTCTTTGCTTTAAGAGCTTCTTTGATTAAAGGCCTAGGTTCTTTATTGAGTGCTATTGCTGCTTGACGTGACGAAGCTCCTAATCCTGTATGTTGCCAAAAAGCTTTCGCAGATGGGGTCGTTGCTTTATTAACAATTAAACATTGCATACCTAATATTTCTTTGATAATTGCTTCAGCATTATGTGTGCTTTTTTCAGAGTATTTTTTTGCTTTTGTTGCTGTTGCAATATTTGGGTAAGGCCAGGCACTACTGCCATTTGAGCCATAAGAATTAAGAGCTTTTTTTGCTATTTGTGCAATAAGTGGATTCAACCCAAAACGTGGGTAAATTGATTGAAGTAGATTTGTGCATTTAGGGTCTTTCTCTTCATAAGCTATTACATCTTTCCATCGTGGTAAGGCCACAGAAACAGCATGCGGACTATTTGGAATTGCTTGACCTAAATCCTGAACTTCCCAATAAGGATTTAGTAGGAGATCTCTTTTTTTCACTTCAATTGATCTAGGGATTGTTTTAGATCATTTATTAGATCAATTTCATCTTCACAGCCAATTGATAATCTAATTAGGGATTCGTTAATTCCTAACTTAGCTTTGATCTCAATAGGGAGAGAAGAATGAGTCATTGTAGCTGGATGACATATTAGGCTTTCCACTCCTCCGAGGCTTTCTGCCATTGTAAAATATTTGAGACTTTTACAAAATGAGTAAGTTCTTTTTTCATTCGCCTTAAGTCGGACTGAGATAATTGCACCTCCTTTAGCCATTTGTTTTTTTGCCATTTCATATTGTGGGTGATCTTGACGATATGGATACAAGACCGAGCTAATGGAAGGGTGCTTGGCTAATTGATCAGCTAATTTAGAAGCTGTTTCGATTTGTTTCTCTAGGCGGAGAGGAAGTGTTTGAATGCCTCTAGTGATAAGCCAGCAATCAAAAGGGGATGGTTGCAGTCCAAGTGCCTTTTGAGCAAAAGTCATACAATTATGCCAAAAAGGGTCTTGTGTACATACAGCTCCACCAAGTGCATCGGAATGACCATTGATATACTTTGTGGTGCTGGTTAGAGAAATAGTGGCACCAAGTTGTAAAGGCTTTTGTATTAGTGCCGTAGCAAATGTATTGTCTACTACTGTTGGAATTTTCCTTTCTTTTGCATGCTCACAAATTGCTTTTAAGTCGATAATTTTGAGTAAAGGATTTGTTGGACTTTCAAGCCAAATGATCGCTGGGTTTAATTTATCAATAGCATCAAGTGATGATTCTTTCGTAAAGTCTATCCAATGAGTTCTTAATCCAAATTTCTCAAAGACTTGTTCAAACAGCCTAACGGTACAACCATAAAGGTTTTCTTCACATAGAATTAGATCATTTTTTTTCAGAGAAGAAGCGATCGCTGTAATAGCACTTACTCCAGACCCAAAAACGGTTGAGTATTTGCAATCTTCTAATGAAGATAAGATCGACTCTAAAATACGGAAGTTTGGGTTGCCAGAACGTGTGTAATCAAATCCGGCTGGGTTCCCATGCTTAAAAGTTGAACTCTGGAAAATAGGTGGCATGACTGCCCCAGTATTCTCTGCAAAGTTTTCTCCATGATGGATAATCTTTGTATTTATTCCTGGTGGGTGGCTATGTTGGTGCCTCAAAGATGCCACATTTAAAAGTTTGCTGTAACAAGGCTAGATAATTTAATGACAATACTTATAAAGGATTTCAGTTAATGACCAATAACGAAATCAATTCTGAAAATGAAACCCATCACTTAGCAGACAAACATTTCGAGAAAAAGACAAAACACTTGGCTTTATGGAAGGAGATGGAAAGCATTCTTTGATAGAGATCTTCTCGCTTCAGAGCCTTAATTCATTATCTAGCTGAGTTTTTCCATATCAGGGCAAGAACTAAGCCCATCAGAATTAATGGTAGGAGCATTTTAAGGATTCCTACAACAGCTAAAACCATAAACATTATTCCGCCATAAATAATCCATTTTGGTATTTGCCTTACAGCATTATTCCCTGCTTGACTGTTAGGAGGAATAATTTCAGGATCAATAGCCATATTAATTAGGTGAATAAAAACAAGTTAGCTTTCTTTGCTTTTTTTGGCAGAGCCCTTGTACTAATTTTTTAGATTAGCTTCTCCTTAGCAAAGAAGCTTTCGCCATGCTTTTGCCTGCTGCTACATAAGGACTAATAACAATACTTGCGCCAGCAAGCTTTAATTTATTAGCAGCCTCTTCGCTTTCTGCTCTTGCTATTAATCGACAAGATGGCTTTATGCCTTTTGCACTAAGGACTACATATAAATTTGCGGCATCGTTGGGGAGGGCTACTACCAAGCTTTGGCAGTTTTCTATACCAGCAGAGAGTAATGTTTCGTCAAGAGTTGCATCTCCTAGCATGACTTTTAGGTCTTGGTCCTCTGCCTTTTTTTTTGATAAAGGGTCTTTCTCAATAATAAGGAAAGAAATATTTTCTGACTTTAGTTGTTCTGCTATCTCTTGCCCGATGCGACCATAGCCGCAAATAATAATATGGTTTTTCATTTTTCTTAGCAGCCTACGCAGCCTAAGCGCTCTCATCTTTTTAAAATAACCTGAATCTGTAAGAGCAAGTAATCTTTGCAGAGTTAATTGAATAACAATTAGACCTCCTCCAATTATTAGGAAAGTAACTATCCTTCCTGCTTGGCTAAGGGGCTCTACTTCTCCAAACCCAATCGTGGTAATTGTTATGAGAACCATCCACAAACAATCACCCCAATCCCAGCCTTCAGTTATGCGATATCCAAATGCCCCAAAGATGAATAATATTGCTAAAGAAATGGTCGGGCCTTGCCAAGGTTTTACAAGATCTTTAAAGGTTTTCCAATTAATATTTTCTTTCAAATCCATTTAGAATTCCCTTTTGAAAAATAAACGCTTTGTAAGGAAAACTTATTTTTTCTGATTTATTTAGCAGCAGATCTTCTTCGAACAACTCTTCTTCCATCAGGCAAATTTTCTACTTGAGGTTCTTTATTATTTGAGATTTCATTTTTCTTTTCATTAGGGCTGTCTTCTTCTTCCATTTCTAGACAAGCTCCTATAACCATTGCAGCTTCGACCTGATTAGGAAGATCCCCAATAGTAACTAAAGCTTTTAACACAAGTTGCATTCGGGGGTCTTTCCCAAGCTCTGGACGAAGCTTCTTAACAGATTTCCAAAGTTCTTGTGTAACTTCTTTGAGCAGTACCTTGTCAGTAACCAAAACAATTTTTTAATTGATGATTACTTAAATTAACAGCTTCTTGTCACTAGAAGAACCCCCTTGCAAAAAAGTGAACTTAATAGGTTAAGAAAAAAAAACTTGATGAAAGGCTTTTATATAAAAGAATTAGACCTTACGAGAGTAGTACTCAACCACTAATAGTTCATTTATTTCTAGAGCGACCCATTCTCTTTCACATTTGCCAGTAACTTTGGCAGTCATTTTTGCTTTTTCTAGTTCAAGATGAGGTGGAACGTTGGCTAAACCAGGAAATTCGAGATTAGATTCCGCTAGTTTTTTGCTACCTTTTCTCTCTCTTACAGCAATCACATCACCTGATTTGCATTGGTAACTAGCAATATCTAAAAGTTTGCCATTTACAGTTATATGACCATGATTAACAAATTGTCTCGCTCCAGGAATTGTTGGGCCAAAACCCAGTCGAAAGCATACATTATCTAGCCTGCTCTCTAATAATTTAAGAAGATTAGTTCCTGTGGAGCCTTCAAGAGCTCGAGCTTTTTTTACGTAGCGAACAAGCTGCCGTTCTGAAATTCCATAGTTAAAACGTAGTTTTTGTTTTTCTTCTAAGCGGATCGCGTATTCAGAGCGCTTGCGACGGGCTTGGCCGTGCTGACCTGGCGGATTAGAGCGTTTTGCGGCTTTCCGGGTGAGACCTGGAAGATCTCCCAAGCGACGTGTGATCCTCAATCGAGGTCCACGATAACGAGACATAAGATCGTAAATAAGGGATAATCGTGTTTAAAAACAACCATGCTTTCTTTTAGCATGATCATTCTGTATGCACGGACTTAACACTCTATCTCTAAGCCTGCTGAAAAAGGCCAATAAAGCCCTTAGTGTTTTTCTTTTGGCATTAATTGGCTTTTATAGACAGTGGATTTCGCCTATTTTTGGTCCAAGATGTAGGTTTATTCCAACATGTAGCCAATATGCAATTGAAGCTATTTCTAGGCACGGCCCTTGGAGAGGGGGGTGGCTGACTATGAAAAGGCTTTTAAGGTGCCATCCGTTTACTCAATGTGGTTGCGACCCTGTTCCAGATTGATCATGCAGCTTGAATTGATTCTCTACACAAAGTCAGGTTGTTGCTTATGTGAAGGATTAGAAAAAAAATTGAAGGCTATTCCTTTAAAAGATTTATATCCAAAATTCAAATTTTCTATCAAAGATATTGATGGAAGAAAAGTTTCTGAAATTGAAAGGGCTAATTATTTAATGAAGGTTCCTGTTCTTGAGTTTAGATTAGAAGCACGAAACCTAACTGTTGAACTCCCAAGAGTTTCGCCTAGATTGACAAAAGAAGCTCTTCAAAGTTGGCTTCAAAATATGATTTACGAGAAGATTGAAAAAAATTAAAGGATTCATGAAGGTTGCCCTAAATGGTTAAAACACTTCACTCCCTTTTAAAAGAACTAGATATAGACGTTACTGGTTTAAGGGATCCCTTAGTAAAGGGCATGTCTTGTGATTCGCGATTAATTAAAGAAGGAGACTTGTTTTTTGGTTTTTCTGGCAGCAATTTTGATGGAGGGAACTTTTGGCAGAATGCTTTGTCTAAGGGAGCTGCTGCTGTCGTCCTTAGTTCATCTCTGCGCTTTTCTATTCCAAAAAGTCAGAAAAGTCGAATAGTGTTTGTGAATGACCCAGTAGCCTATTGGATGGGTGAGATGGCAGCTGTTTTTTGGGAGATGCCATCACTAAAAATGAATCTAATAGGTGTTACTGGTACTAATGGGAAAACGACTACAACTCATTTGATTGAGTATTTGAGCGAAAAATCAGGGACTTCATCCTCCTTGTTTGGCACGTTAGTTAATCGTTGGCCTAACCATAGCGAGGTGGCAATACAGACAACTAGGTTTAGCCATATTTTGCATGCACAACTTTCTGAGGCAGTTAGTTCAGGAGCAAGACTAGGAGCTATGGAGGTAAGTTCACATGCGCTTGACCAAAATCGCGTTGCTGGCTTGCGCTTTTCCGGGGCTGTTTTTACAAATCTTACTCAAGATCACTTGGATTATCACGATTCAATGAATTCATATTTCGAAGCGAAAACTCGTTTGTTTGAAGAGCCTTTGTTACAGCCTGGGAAGGCACGAGCTATTGTAAATATAGATAATGAATGGGGAGAAAGATTAGCAGGTAGATTAAAGGGTATTTGTTGGCGTTCATCTTTAGATAATACATTAGTCAAGTCTCATCAAGCTGAGCTATTTATTACTGATATTCAATATGAATCTCACTGGACATCTGGGATTATTCATACACCTGTCGGCAATTCTCTTTTTCGCTCACCTTTGATAGGAGCATTTAATATGATGAATGTTCTGCAGGCAATAGGTGTATTGATTCAACGAGGTTTTAAACTAGACGATCTTGTGGCCTCTATTGAAGAGTTCCCTGGTGTTCCAGGACGCATGGAATTAGTACGACCAATGAAAATTGGTGATGATTCTAAACTGCCAAAAGTTTTAGTGGACTATGCACATACACCTGATGGTTTAACCAATGCATTAACAGCTTCAAGACCATTTACTCGTAAAAGTCTTATATGCGTCTTTGGCTGTGGAGGTGATCGTGACCGAGGTAAGAGATCTCAAATGGGAGCCATAGCCTCGCAACTTGCAGATAAAGTAATTATTACTTCTGACAATCCTCGAACTGAAGACCCTAATAATATTTTGAACGATATTACTTCCGGAATACCCACTGAGTGTGAGTTAATTATTGAGCCCAATCGAGCTAAAGCGATAGAGATTGCTATTGAAATGGCTACGTTTGAGGATGTAGTAATAATTGCTGGGAAGGGGCATGAAGATTATCAGATTATTGGCTATGAAAAGAATTTTTTTGATGATAGAGAGGTCGCCAAACACATTCTTGAAGAAAAATGCTGCTAACTTGTCATGATTCTCTTTTCTCTTTATGAATTAAATCTTTGATTGCTGCAATGAGAGTTTCTACTTCATCTTCCGTAGACGTTATATGCAAACATGCTCTAAGCCAAACTGGATCTTCTAAAACTCTTATCCAAATACGCTTTTCTCCAAGAATTTTAACTATTTCTGTAGGTGAGTAGCCTGATTTTAGAGAGAAGCTAACTAAGCCAGCTGGAGGAGGGCTTTCTAAAACAGTTTCAATATCATTTTCTACCTGAAGATAATTCCATAGTTTCTGGCTCATAGCTGTAATTTTTTTATGCCTTTGGATTTGAGGGCCTTCATTTTCTAGAAGCTCTAGCGAACAGCGCAGACCTGCTAATAAAGGTATGCATGAAGTTGCTATTTCAAAGCGCCTGGCATCCGAATGAAATGGATGAGGGTTGTTGTTATAAATACTCTCTTCTGTTTTAAGGCTTTTCCAGCCAATTAATGTTGGCTTTGATTTCTCTAATACTCTTTCAGAAACGACTACTCCCCCCAAACCTTCTGGTCCACATGCCCATTTGTGACCAGTAAACCCATATATATCTGAATGGGAAGCTGCTTCTTCTATTGAAATTTGACCAAAGCTTTGTGCTGCATCAACTAGTAGGAAAGGTTTGTTTGGATGTGTGAGCAGAGTTTCAGATACTGCTTTAATAGGCATTATTGTGCCAGTATTCCAAAGAATATGCGATAAAACTACTAATCTTGTTTTTGCCTTTAAGCCATCTTTTAATAGTTCAAGCACTGACGACTCGGTTTCCTTTTCTTCATCGACTCCTTTTCTTAGTCCTTGCACTTTCAGTATGTCTATCTCTAAGTGCTTACGCCTTGCAATTTCTTTGCAGGCTGATACGACACCAGGGTGTTCACAATCACTTATTAATAGTCTCTCCCCCTCCGAGAAAGGAAGACCCCAAAGTGGCAGGATACATCCACTGGTGACGTTTTCAGTCAATGCAATTCGATTGATATTTACACCACATATTTCAGCAAGT
>CACPKH010000025.1 GCA_902634515.1 uncultured Prochlorococcus sp.
GCAAAGCCCACCTAGCTCTCATTGCATATGGACACCTTCTGAATGAATAAAGAATACAATTCTTCATTTGCTTATTTGTTTTTACCTAAATATTTATATAATTATATAACGTCCTGCTATTCAAATTGTGAGAATCATTTTTATTAATATAATTTTTGCAGATATTTAAACCTATCAAGCCTATTGAATCAGTTTAATTCATCATCTAAGTCATGAAGAATCTAATTTATTTAACAAGAAAAGCTGATCTATATAAAATAAGCCATACCAATAATTTAGAGAAGGAAATTAAGAAGATAAAGCCAGATGAGATAATTGCGAAAATGGAAATAGATAGTCCAGAAGTTTTTGAAGCTCGGTTATATAGGAGATATAAGAAGTCAAGATTGCCAGATTCTGATTATTTCAGACTATCTGAGGATCAAGTGAGAGATTGTATGAGGCAATTGGGAAAGAAGAGTCAATTGCCTAAAGACATTGGCAAAGAGTTCTCAATAACAGTTACATCATCATTATTTCTATTCATTATTTCTTTATCAGCTTCAGGTTTATTTGATATTGGTCTTATAAGAAGATCTACATTTTCTCTTGCGGTCTCATCTATTTCTTTCTGGATACTATTTTTCTTTGGAAATTTCGGAGGTTATGACTCTACTGACTTGCCGCTGTTTGCTTCATGGGGCAATAGAGGCAAAGCACTTTTGTTAGCAATATTGCTTAGCGGCATGTCAATTTTTCTTTTTATTCAGCTTGATTGAAATAAGGCTTATTTATTTATAACTAGATAGTCATTTTAGTAAGTTTAATTAAACAGCTCTTGATATTAAAGCTTTATATGCTTATAAATGAGAAAATTCTTAATTCAATGGATATAACAAGTTATCTTAAGTTCTTATCACCAATTCAAGATCAACTTTCAGGTTTTTATTCAACAGCGACTCTTTTGATAACACTTTTATTTATTTTATGGGTTTTCAATTTCTTTTTTAGTTTAATTTTTAAGATATTTGCTTTTGGTAAGACTATAGGTTCAATATATA
The DNA here is from genome assembly GCA_902634515.1 of uncultured Prochlorococcus sp. Classification (GTDB taxonomy): domain Bacteria; phylum Cyanobacteriota; class Cyanobacteriia; order PCC-6307; family Cyanobiaceae; genus AG-363-N16. The sequence goes on from CACPKH010000025.1 coordinate 1,041, forward strand.
GAAACTATATACATAAATATATAAGATTTCTTATCTTTAGTATGGCTTATTTGGTTCCAAAGAAAAAATCTTTACAGTAGTACTTTATATCTCTAAATTACAATTTACAGATATATCAAAAGGAATACAGCTATTTGGTAGTTTTAGAATGTTAGAGACTATAGAAGCTATATCTTCTGGCTGAGTCATTTGACTTTTATCAATGGAATTAACTTCATTAGCCATTTTTGTATTTACCCAGCTTGGAGAAATAGTAGTTACTCTTATACCTGAATCCCACCCTTCATTTCGAATAGTTTGACATAAACCCATTAGAGCAAATTTGGTTGCAGTATAACCAGCAAGACTTCCTTTTGATCTTTTCCCACTCATTGATACTAAGGTTATTATTCTCGAATTTCTTTTTTTTTGAAGTTCTTTCCAAACTGCTCTAGTTAATAACCAAGGCCCTAAAACATTTGTTTCCCATAACTCTTTAATCTGATATTCTTCTTCTTCTGAGAAATTAATACTTGTTTTGTGAAATATGCCAGCACAATGAATCACTGTATCTATTGAACCAAAAGAATTGATTGTATTATCGATCCAGTTAGCAATACTTTCTTTATCTGTAGCTTCATACTGATTTAATAAAATATTATTCGTACTTTTTTTAGGGTCTAATCTTCCCCCCTGAAGACTTATAGGTTTTCTTATACCAAGACTTAATTTGTTACCTTCTAATAGCAGCCTCTCTGCAATTGCCTTGCCAATCCCCCCAGAAGCTCCAGTTATAACAATATTTCTCAAGTTTCTAAATATTTGGGTTTAAGAACTTAATTAATAGCTTAATTTCTCTACCTTTCATCTCAAATAATCCCCATTTGACATTTATTGGTGAACTTTTAAACATAGCCCACATTGCTTTTACAAGATCTTTAAGACTTAGAGAGTTCGTTAGAAACCCATACCATTCTTCTTTAGAAAGGGCAAAGAAACTTTTAAAAAATGATCTTAATTGCTCTTCTTTAAATCGCATCAACTTTTCAAGGCCAAATTGATATAAAGCTTGTTTTCGCCTTAATTCTTTTGGCCAAAGTGCTTGCCAGCCTTTTTCAGCTATCTCAGCCGGAGTCCTATTCTCATCTTGCATAGCTATAGCTATAGCATTAGCAACATTTGGTGCTCTTCTTAATAAGCTTCCTACTAAATATCCTGAAGCTGGATGAACCATGCCAGCTGCACCGCCAAAGCCAAGTATGGGTTGTTTTAAATCAGGAATGGGAATATTCATTGGGAGGAACAGGCCATGCTCTTCATGCTCAATATGGGTTATAGATATACCTTTGCTTTCTAATCTTTTTTGAAGTCTATCTTTAAGAATCTCTAAAGTTAATGGTGGAGCTAAACCAAGGGATGTTTCTTCTAAAAAGAAATAGTTTTCCCCCATATCCATGGCATATAGGAAAGAAGGAGGTTCATTCTTTTCTGAAGGAGTCAAATGATTACTCCTATAATCCATTAAAATGAATTGATTTTTTTCAATAGGTGGTGAGCTAAATTTACCTACAATTCCATAACAGGTTTGAACTGCTACTTCTCCTTCATTTGGTACTTTTAGAAAAACTGGTTGATAACCGGTTGCGTCTATTATTATTCTTGCAGACAGAATAGTTCCATCTTTTGTTGTAACCCTACTAATATTATTATTTACCTCTAGTTTTGCAGCAGTACCCTTGTGCCATTGCACCAATGCATCATCACATTGCTTTAACCAATATTCTTGAAGCTTCTGTTTATCAAATAGACCATAATCCTGGCAATGTTTCGTGGGATTATTTTCTTTGGATAACTTTTCCTTAGAACCCTCTCCAAAATAACTGACGGTATTAACCCACCTATATTTAAGAAGCTTTTCAAGACCTAATTCATCTACTTCATTACCCCATATACCATAGGTATATGGCCAAATTTCTCTTGGTTCTGCCGCAGAGAGGATGCCAACTTGCAATTTCTCTTTGCAAAGTGCAGCAGCAATTGCTAACCCTCCTGGACCTGAACCCAGTACTAATGCATCTACATTAGTACTCATAAGGACTCCTGAATTATAATTGATGCGTTATTGAATTCTTTTAAAAGTTTTAATTTATTTCTTCTTCTCACCTTGCTCCCCTCCTAATTTACTTTTTAGACAATAGCCTGATCAAGCATTTTAGAATCAACAAAATAACTTTTAGTTACCACTTGTATTTATTTCTTTATATAACATAAATTTCAAATCAACTAATTAACATAACTTTAAATAGATGCTATATAGATTGATTATGAGTTGCACAATTACTAAGTTATACTATTTTCTATAAAAACTATTTATAAACATTTTTTCAATGAATTCTCATAATAGAACTATTCTAATCACAGGTGCAACTTCAGGTATAGGATATCAAGCAGCAGTAAGGCTGATCAACCTGGGAAATAATCTTATTATTACCTGTAGAAATAAGTCAAGAAAGGAAAAGCTATTTAATAAGTTAAAGGAGGATCTATTGAGATACAATGATTTAAAAGATAATTTCTTATTACCAATAGTTGACCTTAGTGATCTAGAAAGTATAGAAACGTTTACTCAACAAATTCTTAAGGATGAAATCACTCTTGATTCATTAATACTTAATGCAGGATTGCAATATACAGGATCTAATTTAATTAAATGGACTAAACAAAATATTGAGCTTACTTTTGCTGTTAACCACCTTAGTCACTTTTATTTAACTAATAGTCTGATTAGAACTCTTTTCAAATCTGATTCACCACGAATTATAATTACCTCTTCTGAAGTTCATAACCCGTCATTACCTGGAGGGCGTGTTGGTTTCCGGGCTAACCTTGGTAACTTAGAAGGTCTGGAGTCTGGCTGTGGCTTTAAAATGATTAATGGTCAGAGCCCTTTTAATGCCGATAAGGCATATAAGGATAGTAAGTTATGTAATATTCTTTTTGCTAAAGAACTAGCGAGAAGATTATCTTTTTTAAACGAGAGATTCCCAGTTATTTGTTGGGCACCAGGCCTTGTCATCCCTCGCTCTAAAGAAGGATTTTTTCGACATAGTCGCAAGAATAATGAGATAGGACAAAGGCTTTTTGCATTTTTTGCAAGAGATCTTTTCAAAATTACAGAATCAGCGGAAAGAGCAGGCGAAATTCTAATGAATATTGAGGGGTCTAATGAATACTCTAATGAATCTTTTATTTACTTGAGTAATACATTAAGCTCATACTCTAAACATAAACTTATTAAAAGCTCAACAAGTAAGGAATCTAATGATGTATCTAAATCAGTAAGGTTATGGAATCTTACGCATAAGCTTTTACAGCAAATATCAGGAAATGAGTTGTTCAGTTCAGTCTTAAATAAGGTCTAATTGTTTAGACTTAAATCATTAGTTGCTAAATTAATTGTTTGCGTAGGGAATGCAAACTCTATACCTTTTTCTTCAAATTCCTTGATTATCTCAAGATTAATTTCTTGTTGAGCTTCCATTGCTAATATATAATCATTAGTCGGAATGTAGTAAACAAGTTCAAAATTCAGACTACTACTTCCAAATTCTGTGAAGTGGCATCTATCAAATACAGCGTTTTCTGTTTTCTCTATTATTTTCCTAATAATATCTGGTATATCTTTCATAATTGAGTAAGATGTATTGTAAACTACTCCTAATTTATGCACTAGTCTACGTGTCTTCATTTCTGCATAGTTTGATATAATTCCATTTGTCAAGGTACTATTGCTCATTACTATTACCTCACCATTAATACTTCTTAAACGTGTAGATCTAACCCCAACTCTTTCCACTTTTGCCCATATTCCATTGATATGAATAAACTGCCCATCCTGAAAAGGTTTATCTAAAAGAATAGTTATATATTCAAAGAATTCTTGTACTGGCTCTTTAAGTGCAAGGCCAGCCCCTATACCACCAGCACTTAGTATTGCCCATATAGCAGCCATTTGCACACCCATATTTTGTAGATAAAAAACTATTCCAATACTCCATACAACCGCACCAATCATTGGGCTTAGCGATCTAAGCATAGTCCCAATTGCAGGATCATTGATTTTCTCAGACCAACTGCGAGTTATCTTTATTATTGCTCTATTTAGGAGTCTGACTATAAGAATAAGTATTACTAGCCTTGCGCATCCATTGAAGACTTTATTTATTCCTCCTTCTATTTCTAAAGCTTGCCAGGCTATTGAAGTGCTTATGATTAGACCAAGGGGTTTAATAGTATCAACAAGAATCTTTATGAGATAATCATCTGTAGAGCTTCTTGTTCTAGAAGCTATTCGAACTAGTGACCTTTTCGCTAACTTTACAGATAAGATTGTAGCAATTACACCAATTAAAAATAATGCTGATGTAATTAAAAGCTTAAGGTAAATTTCATTCATTATGATTATGCATTCATAAATAGGTATTATTCTAAAGTATAATATTAGATTTAAATATTACCATTAAATTTACAAATTAGTCTCTTTTAAATCTTGAAGCATTGTAAACCGATTAGATGCTCTACTCTCAATTTATTTAACCTTAGCCTTGCTTTATTATTTTGCTTAACGCTTTAAAGTGGATATTTTCTGATGTTTTGCATAATTCAAATATTACAGCTTCTGTTGAGTAGACCTTTACACCAATTTTTTCTAGTCTATTCAATCCAATTTCATGGTCATCTCTTCTTCTGCTACCAATAGCATCTGCTAGTAAATATATTTCAAATCCCAAATTTAATAGTTCTATACAACTTTGCAGTATACAAACATGTGTCTCTATTCCACAGATGATTAAGGATTTAATATTTTGTTTTTTAAAAGTATTTAGCATTTCAATACAATTACAGCAACTAAAGCTTCTTTTATTAAAAGTGTTTAAATCACTTTCTAGTTCTATTGTTGAGCCAAGTTTTTCAGGATATTGTTCTGTGGCATAGACAGGTTCTTCAAAAACATTAAATGCACTAACTATTTTCTTTGTATTAAATAAAATCTCATCTTTGTTTGGTATTGGGTTTAGTATTCTTTCTTGTAAGTCAACTATTAAAAGAGCTGAAGTCTCTTTTTCAATGAGTGAATTCTTCTGACTATTTCTAACTAAAAAATTACCTTTTCTTTTTTCAATAAGCCTCTTTAGATGTCTAATCATTATTAACTTTAGAGTTAATTAGCTTTAATTCTAATGATTTGTGATCCAAAAAACTAACAAATCGATCATACGATATTATTTGAGGATTTCTACCTACTGACTACTACTTTTACCTCTCTCATTAGCTGTTACTATTGAGAAAGCTTTGGAGCTATTACTTGAAGCGGCCAAACAGATTTAATAATTTATCCTCACCACTTGAGTTGGAGTTACATCAAGATGGCAGGAGGCTTACTCCACAAAGGAAAAAAGTTCTTGATTTATTTCAGCGAATTGGCTCTGGAAATCATCTAAGCGCAGAAGAAGTTCATAGTAATTTAGTCCAATCTAATGCTCGTGTGTCTTTGGCCACTATATATAGAACCTTGAGACTACTTGTAAAAATGGGCTTTTTGCATGAATTAGAATTAAATGATGGAGGACATAGATTCGAGTTATTGAGCCAAGACCATCCAGATCATCATCATTTAATATGTTTAAATTGCGGGCGAACAGAAGAATTTGAAAGTGAACAAGTTGTACTTGCAGGTATGCAAGCAGCGGAAAACAAGGGATTCAAGTTAATAGAGTCAACTTTAAATGTAAGAGGAATTTGTCCAGATTGTATTTAATTCTTTTTATCATGTAAGAGATCCACCACAGCTGGAGCCATTACCTGCGGTGCAACCAAAGCAGTGATTTCTAACTGTAATTTCCTGATTGTTTACTTTAAACTTTTTAGTTACTAGCTCTTTAAGAGTTTTAGGTTGAAAGAAATCATTTATTTTTAATTGTTGGTTGAAATCACAATCATATAGGTTCCCTTGCCAGTCAATACTTAGTGTATTAATGCACATTACATGCTTTAGATTTGCTTTGTTATAATTGTTTGTTAAAAGTTGATAGTATTTGTCCAAATCATCAGTTTTCCTTAGATATTCAGAAAACCTGTTGATTGGCATATTGGCTAAAACTAACAGCTTATTAAAACTTATGCCATAATTCTCTAAAAGATATTTATGATAATCTTTCTCTAATTGCTCCTCTGATGGTGGCAAGTTAGGACCAATAGGATTGTATACTAAGTCAATTATAAGATTAGAATCTTTCTTTCCGTAACCAACTTGATTTAGTGATCTTAGTGCTTCTATACTTTTTAAAAATACACCTTTACCTCTTTGCATATCTACATTTTCTTTAATATAACATGGTAGGGATGCAACGATCCTAACTCTATTTAATGCAAGAAAATCTATCAAGTCTTCATATCCAGGTTCTTTTAAAATGGTTAAATTACATCTATCAATAATTTCTATATTTTGGGTACTTGTAACTTTTATAAGCTCTTTAAATCTTGGATGCATTTCAGGAGCTCCACCAGTAATATCTAAAGTCTTTAATTCATACATATCTAAGGCCTTTGGTATTAAGGATATTGTCTCATCGTCCATCATCTCTACTCTTAATGGACTTGCATCAACATGGCAATGACTGCACGCTTGATTGCATTTGTAACCAAGATTTACTTGTAGGGTTTCAAGGTTACTCCTGAAGATTCTTGGGAAATTTACTGTTTTCAATATTAAACTCTATACTTAATTATAGCTAATAATTATATTAGCTATAATTAGTCTCTCTAATAGTTTATTTAATATTTTTTTAAATTAATGATCAGATTAACTTCTTGCTGAAGCTAGTTCTTTTATCCACTGAATATATTCCTTATGCCCTTCACTTAATATTAGATCAAATTTTAATTCGTCTTCTGCATCTGTTATTCCATTTAGGTTGTCATTCTTTACAGATGGCCTATAAACTTCACCGTCACTGCTATCCACAAAGATGACTTTATTGCTTTTATCAAATGCTTTTCCTAAGGATTGAACAAGGGTTAGGAAGCCTCTGTCACTCCCCCCTCTTAAAAATTTGTTTGTAGCTGAATCTTTATTTGATGTAATAGTATCTCCAACACCGACTATGGTTGGCATATCTTGTTCGTTTATTTTTGCTTTGCAAAGGCTTACTAACTCATTTATAGACTTAGGAGCAATTCTTACATTGAAATCATCTCCTAGTGGTGATTCTCCAGTAGCCTCCTTAATATATTTATTAATTAACACTAATAGCCCTGCTTCTTTAAGTGCACCATTTATGATTAATTGAATATCAGTAGTACCGATATCATTTTCCTGTGCAAACTTTATAATCTCCTGTCCCTTATCCTTACCAAGGTTTGGAGACTTATGTAGGTAAAATGAATTTCCTAAATTACGATCTATCGCATAATTTAGTATCCCAAACATAGTCTTTTCCATTATTCTTTGTAAGTCTCTTTTTAAATCTATATTATTGCCCGCAATGATAAATAACTCATTTAAGTTAATGGTAGGAGAAAAGCGCGTATCACATATTGAACGTTTTGCTTGTTTCTTTATTTCTTCATTAGTTAGATTAGGAAATAATGTGTTTAGTTCATCTCTCATCATCTCTTCCATTTTAATAGGTACTTCTGCTAAAAACTTAATTTCCTCTTTACTTATTCCCAGGCAAGTCCCATTACCATATCTATCTTGATACTCTACTCCACATGCTGCAAGGCCTGGTAAATAGAGCCCCTCACTCCTCACTTTATCTATTGAGATAAATTCTCTTTCTATTATTCTATTTACTCCTCTAACGCCTTCATGCTCACCACATGTAAGAACCATAAATTCTTTTTTTAACTTAGATACAGCAATTACATACTCTTTCTTGATTGCTCTAGTCAAAGGATCTTTTACTAAAGGTATGCATACTCCATCAATATCTTGAATTATTAGTACGTTTTTTATTTTAGATAACTGATCAATAAGAAACCTAGATTCATTTTTCGTACTCATTTTCAATTAGTTTTTTCAATTTTAATAGAATACTACTAGCATAGGATTCTAAACGTTTAAAATAAAAGCTGTTTTTATAGTTTTCGACATAGAAATATGGCATTGACCATATTTAGGCTATGATTTAAGGAAAATAATATTCTTCTTATTCTTTGTACTTTCATTGCCCTAGACTAATTAAGATATGAAGAACGATTTTTTTAATGAATCAAAGGATAGACAATCTATTTCAATAAGGCTTGAGCAATTAGAGAAAGGAAAGGTTGGTTTCTATAGTGTAGGTCTCTATCCAGCCTCATTGGCATATAACTGTGCAATGCAAGCAAAGGGGCAGAATCTATTATTAGCTCCTAGAAAAGGACGTGACCTTCTAGGGGCTTTTGACTCCCAGTCATTAGTTGATATGAATCCAGAATATATAAATATTATGAAAGATATGTCTTTGAATCAGAATGAAGGTATAAATATGGTTAATACACTTGCAGATCTAATAAAGAAATGTGAATTAGTTATATTAAGTTCTAATAGCAATTATGTTGAGAATGACTTAAAAGAGGCTTGCCAAATAAGAAAAGATCTTCATCGTGAGAATGTTGTTTTAGCATGCTTGGTGGGATCTTTCTGTCACGATAAATTAGAAGATAAGTCATATGTTTTATGTCAGAAGGAGCATAACTTAGCTTTCTTTTCAGGCTTTCATAGACACGGTTCCTTAAGAAATCCTTCAGATAGTTTTACAGCAAATTTCTGCCATCCTGATGCAATCACAGCCTTATTTGGATCTAGACTACTAGATAAGATTTCGCCAAACATACAAGTATCTCCTGGAGTTCATAATGTAGAAGCGCAATATATTAAAGCAACAAAAAATATTTCATCTATTTTTGCGGGTTTTGCTCATACTTTTCATAAGGACAATCCTGGAATATTGCCAACTTTACTCACACTACTTTTAGACCAATGTTTAAATCAAGCAGCCACTGTTTCTATGAGTAGATTAGACCGTAAGGAACTATATGCTTCCAAACCTTTCTCTATAACAGAACTTGGTTATGGAGTTCAGCGAATTGAAGCTGCTCTTTTAAACAAAGGTAATATGCAAGAAGTTAGAGATCATACTTTCTCTCAGTTAATTGCAATAGTTGCAGATGTCAAGGGAAGCATGATGCAGCCTCAGATTGGAAAACCCACAAGAAACTTCCAAGTAGGCAGTATTTTAGCTAATCAAATGAATACGCTAAAAAGATGTCCTCAAAGTTTATCTGAACTTATATCATGGTGTGAATCTTTTGGCCTTAAAAGAGGAGGATTAGAAGGCATTACATCTCTAAAGTACTGGCCAGATATTTTAAGAATGTATTCTATTCCATTACAAGATTCATCTATGATAAATCTTTTATATGTAAGTATTTTTGGTAGTTTAGAGGCAAAACAAATAGCTTATAAAGTATTAAGCAATAGCAGACATCTTACAACCTTTTGTAAGGAATCAGTAAAACCAAAGGACAGTGGTAAATTTTCTCTCTTGCTTTCTAACTTTAAAACCAATGAGAACTTAGGAATTATTTCTGATCTAATATTAGGTAAGCCAAATATTGATTTTGAGAAAATTAAAATATCCCCTGATATTCAAGAATTAAATTCAGATAAAGATCACCAATACCCATATAGCATTATTAACTTAATTGAAGAAATATTTAGTTACTAATATCATATAATTTGAACAATATTTATACATCAGATACAGAATTGTATAATATATTGGGTTTTTATGTCCCAATTAAATCAATATTAAATATCTCTTCAATAGAATCTGGCAATATAAATAACACATACTTATGTACCTTTAAGCAAAACAGCAAAGTTTCAAATATTATCCTACAAAGGATTAATGATTCTGTTTTTAATTGCCCTATGAAATTAATTGATAATTATAATTTGCTAGAAGATCAATTAAATAGTTACCTAAGAGATAACAAAGATTTAATAACTAAAGATTTTATTCCTAAGCTACTTCTCAATAAAACTACAAATAATAAGCTTACAATATATAACGATAATTCTTGGAGGGCATACACTTATACTGAAAATTCAATTAATTATAATATAGCCTCTTCTCCTTCAACTATTCTTAATCTTGGCAAGGGATTAGCGGCCTTTCATTTTATCTTTCACAATATTCAAGAAATTAATATTCAAAAGTCAATTATAGATTTTCATGATTTAAACCTTTACTTAAATAAGTACGATAGGGCTTTGAAATTATATTTTTCAAAGAATTTAGAAAACCCTCTTATATGTGAAGAACTAGATAATCTCTTTAAACTGGTAGATCTTTACAGGCCTAAGAGTTCTAGTTTCTATAAATCTCTTAATACTTTAAAAATATCTAGACAGCTTATCCACGCAGACCCAAAGATATCTAATTTTCTGTTTGATAAAAATACAGATGACGTTCTTTCTGTTATTGATTTAGATACGATTTGTTTTGATTACCTTCTTTATGATATTTCTGATTGCATTAGATCAGCATGTAATAAATCAGGAGAAGATATCTCTAATGCTAGATCTATAAATTTTGATCTAGAATGCTTT
>CACPKH010000026.1 GCA_902634515.1 uncultured Prochlorococcus sp.
AAATTAAATTCCCATTTGTCTCACGCTTTATTAATAAGCATCCAAGTAATTCTGGCGCAACCAACTCTGCTGGCCTACTGAAAAAATCGATAGAGAGAATAGAAGAAGGTATTGGAAGTTTTTATTAGTAAATACTTGATAATCATTTTGCCAATTTATGGCAATCTAAATCTAATAAGTTAATTAATTAACTTATTAGATTTAGATTGTCTTTTCTAGTTTTTTGGGAAGTTAGCCATTGACTGATCTTAATTCTTTTCAAACTCCTATTCGCCTAGACCTTTGTAGTTGGAAAGAAGTTGAAGAATATTTAAATCATTCCAAAGGAATAATTTTACCTGTTGGCTCTACAGAGCAACATGGCCCTACAGGTGCCATTGGAACTGATGCAATGACTGCGGAAGCTGTTGCTTTAGAGGTAGGTAAGCGAAGTGGCGTTTTAGTAGCACCAGTTCAATCTTATGGAATGGCTGAACACCATCTTGGATTCCCTGGGACTATGAGTCTCAAGCCTTCAACATTACTAAGAGTGATTAATGATCTACTACTTTCTTTAGCAAGGCATGGCTTTCAAAGGGTTTTCGTAATCAATGGACATGGAGGTAATATCGCAACTTTCAAAGCTGCCTTTGCTGAAGCATATAAGGTTATTGCTAGCTCAGAAGAATTCTTAGAAAAGAATTTTCGATGTCAAATAAAAAGTTGGTTTATGGTTCCAGAAGTTTTTCAAAAATCAAAAGAACTTTATGGTGACAAGGAAGGCCAACATGCTACGCCAAGTGAAATTTCATTAACATTACATTTGGAACCGTCTTTAAAAAGTAAGCAATGCCCTTTGCCTCCTCCTTCCCCTGCTGGGCCAATTTACAGCTATCAAGATTTCCGTAAAAGATATCCTGATGGCAGAATGGGTTCAGATCCTTTTCTTTCTAATTCATCACACGGAGAATTGTTGCTTGATAAAGCAGCAATTTCTTTGACTGAAGACTTAGCAAATTTCTTGCATGAACCATGAAAAAAATTAGCGCAGATGACGTTCGCAAAGTTGCGAAATTGGCACGCTTAGAATTGCCTGATGAACTGATCGAAACCTACACGCTTCAGCTGGAGAAAATATTGGAATATGTTGCCCAATTAGAAAAGATAGATACTGATGATGTTCCTCCCACAACAAGGGCAGTAGAAGTAGTAAATGCCTTAAGGGATGATCTTGTAGTCGCAGAAACTGAAATAAGAGATGATTTGATAAACCTTGCTCCTCATAGAGAAGGAGATTTTTACAGAGTCCCTAAGATACTTTCAGAATAAATCAACTAGATTCTTTCTCTGGTATTACAGCTGTTTTATGTAATAAGTTCAACCAATTTTTTCTTAACCTTTTGCTTGGTAAGATTTTTGCTAGAGGCCTCATTTTACTTCTATTTTTCTTGTGACTTCTAATTCCTAGAATTACATCGTATAGAAAATTGAAGCCATCTGACTTTGATTCAAAAATCCCTATCCTTTGAGGCGAGCCTTTTAAATCAAGAAGTTCTTTGGTCTCTTCATAAGCAGGCTTATATTCAAACCAAGGAATCGATGGCCATAAATGATGAACAAGATGGTAGTTTTGTCCCATAATTAATATATTCATAATTTTACTTGGGTATACTCTTGCATTTTTCCATTTATTTCTTGATAGGAAAGGTCTATGAGGTAGATAATCAAAAAATATTCCAAGAGTTACTCCCACCATTAGTGCTGGGCCAAACCAAAGATTATAAATTACATTCATAAAATTGTATTTTATACCTCCAAGAATTATTGCTATAAATAATCCTCTTTCTAAGCCCCATTGCATTAGCTCAAATTTTCTCCAAAGTTTTCTTTGGAAAAAGAAATATTCATGGTAAAAGAATCGTGGTGCAATTAACCAAACAGGACCAAAAGTGCTCACTATGTGATCTGGATCATTTTTAGGATCATTCACATGAGAGTGGTGTTGAAGATGAACTCTCGTAAAAACAGGAAAACTGAAACCTAATAAAATTGCAGATCCATGTCCCATAAATTGATTGATCCATCTGTTTGGATGCGCAGCTTTATGACATGCATCATGAATAACTGTTCCTTCCATATGTAACGCTAAAAAAGCCAGACCTACTAACACAGGCAAGGGCCAATCTCCTCTATACCATTGCCATATTGTTAAAAATGCCAAGATATATCCCCCAATAAACAACCCAACAGTTGGATTTACAGGGTTAGGCGCATCAAGATAATCCTTAATAACCTTTTGCCAATAGGCAGAAGACTGGAATTTTTTCGATACTTCTTTTCTTGAAGAAGAATCAAAACTTTTGGTCATTTCACTTTTCTCTTGGCCCAGAAATTAACAATCATGGTTAGAAAGTCCAAAATTCAATGCCCACCGGGAGACTTGAACTCCCACGACCTAAGCCACTGGTACCTAAAACCAGCGCGTCTACCAATTCCGCCAGGTGGGCAAATAGATCTCAGCTGTTTTTTCAACTAAGTTGCTTAACAAAATTATTTTACATTCTTGAAGAAGCGGCAACCCGATTTGAGTGCTTTGTCTATTTTGTTTAAATACATTGATCTAAATCATGTTATTAAATAGCAGACTTTCCGCACCATCCTTTTATTAAGCATCATTGAAGGAGGTCAAACAATAAAGGAATTTTCAAGAAATCATGGCCGTACTTTTTATTGGTTACTTTTCAGAATTAGCAGGAGTGACAATTTTACTTTTGCCTTTGCTCTTTAGAGAATTAAGTAGGCCTAGGGATTCGATTTGGGGAGCTTTAATAATTATTGTTGGTTTGATTCTTATAACAGGAAGTGATCGCTTTGGAGGCTCTCCTGCTATTGCAGTAATTCTTCAAGCATTAATTTTTGGGAGATTGGTTTTAGAAGTTTTTCAGAACCGATGGAGATTATTGACTGAGCAAGAGATGAAAAGTATTCGTTCAATTGATAGGTTTACAACTAACATAAAGCAATCATTTTTTGCATTTGCAAAATTGGGTTCAATTTTGATTGATTTCATTAAAGTCTTGCAACCTAAAGAAAAATCAATTAACAAGAAATGGATTCGACCTGACTCTTCTATAGAAGATAAGCCAACAAAAGATAATAACCTGAATTCAAAGGACCCAAAACCACTCCAGAAACTGACTAAACCAGAGCAGACTTTATCTCCAAAGGAGGAAAATATTACTTCTTAGGATTCATAATTTCTTCTAATTATTTTTGCCGTGACTCAAGATAAGAAAAAAGATGGTGCAAGCCATTCAAAATATAAAGAATCCCTAAATCTTTTAAAAACCAATTTTGGGATGCGTGCTAATGCAACTGTGAGAGAGCCAGAAATTCAAAAGTTCTGGACTGATCAAGGGATTGATTTTGCGCTTGGATTGGATAATAAAGGAGCACAATTTACTTTGCATGATGGTCCTCCATATGCTAATGGCGCTTTACATATGGGACATGCCCTTAACAAAGTTCTTAAGGATGTAATTAATAAGTTCAAAATAATGAACGGTTATAAAGTTCGTTTTATTCCAGGTTGGGATTGTCATGGACTACCAATTGAATTAAAAGTTCTCCAAAAACTAAGCCAAAAAGAACGGGAAGCATTAACTCCTTTGTCATTAAGAAAGAAAGCAGTTTTATACGCCAGAAAGCAAATTGAAAGTCAAATGGAAGGATTTAAGAGATGGGGTATTTGGGCAGATTGGGATAACCCTTATTTAACGCTCCAAAAAGAATATGAAGCTGCACAAATCAAATTATTTGGTGAGATGGCTCTCAAGGGATATATCTATAGGGGATTGAAACCCGTTCATTGGAGTCCTAGTTCTAGAACAGCTTTAGCCGAAGCTGAATTGGAATATCCAGAGGGACATTCTAGCCAAAGCATTTACGTTGGATTTGCTGTAAACAAAATTCCTAAAACTTTGCTTGAGAACTTATTGAATCAAGGAGTAGAGCTTCCTTTGGAGAAGGAAAAACTAAGCGAAGTATTAAAACTAGCAATTTGGACTACAACACCATGGACACTTCCCGCAAATGTTGCTGTATCTGTAAATGCCAATATAGAATATATTGTTGCTAAGAATAATGATGGTAAACTTATAATTTTAGCAGACGAACTCTTAAAAGAATTTAATGAGAATGTAGACTCAAATTATAAGAAATTGGCTACTATAAAAGGTAATCTTCTTGAGGGTATTTCTTATAAAAATCCTTTAATAGATAGGAATAGCCCAGTAGTTATTGGTGGAGAATATATTACTACTCAATCTGGAACTGGCCTTGTTCATACAGCGCCTGGACATGGAATTGATGATTTTAAAACAGGAGTTAAAAATAATTTACCAATATTATGCCCGGTGGATGAAAAAGGAATCTTCACTTCTCAAGCAGGCAAATTTAAGGGTATGAATGTACTTAAAGATGCCAATTCAGAGATAATTAAAGATCTTCAATCTTCTAATTCTTTATTTAAGGAATTTCCATATGTTCATAAATACCCATATGATTGGCGCACAAAAAAACCAACAATCTTTAGAGCCACTGAACAATGGTTTGCTTCTGTTGAAGGATTCCGTGAGGATGCCTTAAATGCTATTGATAAGGTTGATTGGTTGCCAAAATCAGGCAGGAATAGAATTTATTCTATGGTTAAAGAAAGAGGTGATTGGTGTATTTCTAGACAGCGAACTTGGGGTGTTCCTATTCCAGTTTTTTATAAGAAGGGATCTAGGGAGATTCTTTTAAATAAAGAAACTATTCAACATGTGCAAGAACTATTCTCAAAATATGGAGCAGATATTTGGTGGGAGCTTGATGAAGACAAATTGTTACCAACTTCAATGGCTTTAGAAGCTAATCAATGGGAAAAAGGAATGGATACTATGGATGTTTGGTTTGATTCAGGATCAAGTTGGGCTGCTGTAACTTCTTCGGAGAAGTTTATAAATTATCCAGCAGATTTATACTTAGAAGGCACTGATCAACATAGAGGATGGTTCCAATCTTCCTTACTTACATCAGTAGCGGCTAATGGCTATGCTCCCTACAAGAAAGTATTAACGCATGGGTTTGCCTTAGATGAAAATGGAAGAAAGATGAGTAAGTCACTTGGCAATATTGTTGATCCATCTGTAATAATTAATGGAGGCAATAATAAGAAATTAGATCCAGCTTTTGGAGCTGATGTTTTGAGACTTTGGGTAAGCTCTGTTGATTATTCAGTTGATGTTCCAATTGGTTCAAATATTTTGAGTCAACTTTCTGATGTTTATCGAAAAGTAAGAAATACTTCTAGGTATTTATTAGGAAATTTGCATGATTTTGATCCATCTGTTAATTCTATAGACTTTAAAGATTTGCCTATATTGGACAGATGGATGCTTAATAGAACTTCTGAAATTATAGATGAGATTTCTATAGCATTCGAAAACTATGAATTTTATAAGTTCTTTCAACTATTGCAGAGTTTCTGTGTAGTAGACCTATCAAATTTTTATTTAGATATAGCTAAGGATAGGCTTTACGTTAGTTCCTATAACGACTTTAGAAGAAGATCTTGTCAAACAGTTTTAGCTTTAATAGTTGAAAGATTGGCAGGTATAATTGCACCTGTTTTATGCCATATGGCAGAAGATATTTGGCAAAATATACCTTACACATTAGATGAAGACTCTGTATTTCGAAGAGGTTGGCCAAAAACACCTATTTTTTGGAAAGACCAAACTCTAAAAGAACCTATTTCTATTATTAGAAATCTAAGAACAGCGGTTAATCGTGCATTGGAAGAATGTAGAAATAATCAGCAGCTAGGATCATCTCTTCAGGCAAGTTTACGATTAGAACCAAATAATCAATCTCTACAAGATGCAATTAAATATCTTGACGATTGTGGTCACGAAGATGTTGATAATCTTCGTGATTGGTTGCTAGTTTCTCATCTCCAATTAGGTGGTGAGCCATGGGCAGAAATTCTTTTTAGCCAGGATCTTGACTTGGGGACCATTGAAATAGCAAAAGCAAGAGGTGAAAAATGTGAAAGATGTTGGCATTATAAAAAAGATATAGGAATTTCAAAAGAGCACAAAAGCATATGTGCTAGATGTGTTGATGTAATGAGTAGAATATATAAAAAATAAAATTCTAAACTATATATTTTTAAGGATATAGATATTTAGTTTATTAGAAACCTCCGGCTATTCTTCCTTGCTTTGGAATCTTTATTAATAATATTTGTAGGATCCCAATTAAATAGACTATGAGTGCAACATATCCAATGAATGCAGCTATTGGCTCAGTCCAATTAGCACCAAATAGAAAATTAAATAGATTATTTAATATTAGATGAAAGCGTTGTGGGGCACTCATCCATGCTCCACAATATTGCCCTGTTATTTCTTTCATACAAGACAAACTAGTAAATGTCAGAATAGAGTAAAGGCAAGAAAAGAAACTAATTATCCATCTCCAAAGCTTTACAGTGAAAGAAAGAGCTTTCCCATTAGAGAGTTCCCTTAGCTCTTCATTTAGATCTGACCAGAACCAGACTGAGATTAATATTAATAATGGAGATATAAATGAAGTCAGGTAGCCTATTGGCCTGCTCCCAGTTAATAAAAGAATACTTATGATTATTAAGCTTGAAATTTTAAAGTAAATTGATAAAAGTCTAACTATAGAAAATTCTTTTTTTACATTAGCCCAAATAAGTAGAATCAATGGGAGTGAAAACCCAAAGCTTGCCCCTAGCCTGTAGGTGAGCCAAACCAATGCGGTGAATGATAGATCTGTCATTTCCTAACTCTAGACCTTTATGATTTTTACTTCTTTAATGCATCCCTATAAGCTAACTGAAGACTCTCTAAAAACCTGAAAAGTGCGTCAACATGTCAATCCTTTAAGTCGCTTCTTCCAAGTTTCTACTGATATTCCTGCTCCTCATCAATTATTTGCTGACCCTACACTTTCGATTCATTTGGATATTGGTTGTGCTCGAGGGAGGTTTTTGTTAAATCTCGCACCTTCAGAGGCTAAATGGAATTTTCTTGGAATAGATATACGTCGACCATTAATTGATGCTGCTGAAAGAGAAAGAGAAAAACTAGAATTAACTAACTTAAAATTCTTTTTTTGTAATGCAAATGTAAGTTTAGAAAATTGGCTTTTGAAATTAGGAGCTAATCAATTGCAAAAAGTTTCTATACAATTCCCTGACCCATGGTTTAAGAAACGACATCAAAAAAGAAGAGTTCTGCAACCTTCTTTACTAATTGCTTTATCACATACTATGAAACCTGGAGCCGAATTATTTGTTCAGAGTGATGTGTTTAGCCTTATAAAAGAAATGATTGATTTGATTGAATTAACTCAGTGTTTTAATTCAAAGCAAAATGGTACTAAAATCTGGTTTAATAAAAATCCTTTTAATTTCTCTACAGAGAGAGAAATATATTCTCTTAAGAATGGTAGAACTGTATATAGAGCTATTTTCTTCAGAAATAATAACAGTATTTATAATTCAATTATAGATAATAATATAAACTTATAATTAGCATAATATTTGCTTAAAAAACTACTAAGCTGCATTCAGATTATTATCGGCTATTTTTGCTAAATGAAGACTCAATGTGTTTACTAAGTCTTCATCTTTTGATTCAACCATAACTCTTAAGATTGCCTCTGTTCCACTTTCTCTAATTAAAACTCTTCCTTGATCCCCTAAAGCTAATTCTGCTTTTTGTACTTCCTCTTTAATTGATTTAGAGCTTGACCAACTTGATCTAATTGTTTTTTTGTTTATAGGGACATTGATTAACTTTTGAGGATAAGGTGTAAAACTTTGATTGAGCCATTCAGATAATCTAAGACTTAGTGATTTGCTGATATAAGAAAGTTGCAATGCTGAAAGTAGTCCATCTCCACAATATCCATTGATAGAAGAAAGAATATGACCTGATTGTTCTCCTCCTAATTTTGCATGAGTTGCAATAATCTTTTCATGGACATGTTGATCTCCGATAAGAGTCCTTTCTAAAATCCCTCCTTGCGACTCCCAAGCTTTTTCAAATCCAAGATTGGACATCACTGTTGCGACAAGTCTGTCTTCAAAAAGTTCTTTCTTGTTTTTTAGATATGAACCCCATAGATAAAGAATATGATCTCCATTTACTACGCGCCCTCTTTCATCAATAGCTATTACTCTATCTGCATCTCCATCAAAAGCGAATCCCATTTGGGCTTCATTTTCAAGGACTGCTTTTTTCAAAGGGCGAAGGTTCGTGGAACCACAGTTAACATTAATTTTTTTACCATCAGGTCTTCCATTGATGACGATTACATTTGCTCCTAGTGATTTAAAAATTTCTTCTCCAATATTGGTTGCAGATCCCCAGCAAAGGTCTAAAACGATTGGTATATCTTTGAGGTTTTGGTTCCCAATACTGTTGATTAAGCTTTGCTTATAAACCTCTAATAAATCAGTTCTTGTATATGCTTTGCCAAAAATCTGGGGTTGAACTGATTGATTTGAAAGGCTTTCTTCAATATTTTGTTGTTCTTCTAAATTTAATTTCTTGCCATTTGAGCTAAAGATTTTGATTCCATTATCTTCGGGTTGATTATGACTGGCAGAAACCATAAGCCCTCCTGCTGCATCAAATTCTTTGATAACAAAAGGGACTGTTGGCGTTGGGCAAAGACCTAGGTTCCAAACTTCTCTGCCTGCAGAGGTTAGACCAGCTGTTAAAGCGGCAATGATCATTGAACAACTCTCACGGGAGTCATGACCAATAATCACTGGTCCCTCTGCTTTTAGTGAAATACCACAGCAATAACCTATTTGCATTACAAGATTGGGCTTCAATAATGTCCTTGCATGCCCTCTAATACCATCAGTACCAAATATTGATTTACTATTTGCACCATTTTGACCAATTTGATGACTTGCATTATTGGTCATCTCAAGATTCATCCAAAGATAAATTTTGTGCACGATAGCTTACAAAGCTATCAATTTTCTTAAAAACAAGCCAAAGTCAATTTTGGACCCTATTTTTTATGGAAAATAACTCTCAACAAAATCCACTTAGTCAAGTTCAGAAGATACTCTTTTTAGTCTTATCTATTGTCTTGGCTGCTTTGCTACTAATTTTTCGTAATCAATTCTCTATCAGTAAGTCATTAGATCAATTAGCAAGAAACTCTCTAGCGCCTGAGATTGCTTTGACAAATAACAAACCAACTATCTTTGAATTCTATGCTGATTGGTGTGAAGTATGTAAGGAAATGGCTCCTTCGATGATTAATGCTGAAAAATTAAATAAAGATAAACTTGATTTTGTTTTCTTAAATGTAGACAATGAAAAGTGGTTAGATCTTCTATCAATTTATGGGGTAAATGGTATACCTCAAATGAATTTCTTTGATCAATCTGGGAATCTTAAAGGCAAATCTATAGGTTTAAGAAGTTTTGAAGAGATAATGGAAATATCTAATGCGTTGATCAAAAGCGAGGAGTTGGATGATTTTAATTTCATTGACAATATTACTGATCAAGATTTACAAATATCTTTAATTAATAAAACCTATGAATCAAATCTAGTTAGTCCTAGAAGTCATGGCTAAAGATCTAGTTACCATTCTAAAGCTTTTGAAACTATAGGGAATTGTTTGCAGAAGATTCTTTTACATTCATTAGCTATTAACATATGCTCTTTTTGTGTGCCATGGGCTGATCTCAATTTAATATAATGAATCCATGATCGACAAGACCCTGACATGTATATTCGCGTTGGTGTTGCCAATGGCAAAATAAATCTTGCACATTCTTTTGCTATTCCAGCTTTTAGCATTTCTTGATATAAATCAAGACTTTCTTTAAATTGCTGTTTAACTTTTTCTTGAAATTCTTGAATTAAATCAGTAGGTAAATCGGATATAGAGTTTTGCCTGTTTTTAACATCTTGACGCCTTAAATCAGGCAGAGGTATTTCGCCTAATTGTGAACTATCCGCATATCTTTGTGAAAATTCTTGAAAAGTGAAAGATCTATGTCTAAGTATTTGAGCTGCTATGCCTCTATTAGTTTCAATTTGAAGAGTCATATATGACTGTTCAAATACACTCCAATGCTCGTTTGTGATGCAATATTTTAATAACTTAGTGAAGTCTTGGTTCTCTTGGTTTTTAGGGTTGCTAACTCTGGCTATATAAGCCATTGTTTTTTCAGCATCTGGGGTAGCTGTTACCAGATGAACATTACTCATAGTTAAATTTTAGCTAATGTTACTTTCTCTGGCTGATCCTGATATTTACCTTTTCTGTCACTATAAGTTGTCTCACATTGATCACCTTCAAAAAATAATAATTGACAGATACCTTCGTTAGCATAAATTCTACAATCTGCACCAGAACTATTACTAAACTCAAGTGTTAAATGACCTTCCCAACTAGCTTCTGCAGGAGTAGTGTTGACAATTATTCCTAACCTGGCATATGTACTTTTCCCTAAACAAATCACAGTAATATTAGCTGGCACTTTCATCCTTTCTAGGGCAACACCTAAACCATATGAGTGTGCAGGGAGGATAAAGTATTCTCCATCTTCGTCAGAATTGAGAGGAGTTTTTTCTAAGTTCTTAGGATTAAATTTTTTGGGATTCATCACAGTCCCAGGGATATGTCTGAAAATTAAGAACTCTTTTGCTGATAAGCGAAGGTCATAACCATAAGAAGAACAGCCAAAACTTAATACAGGTCTGCTTTTTGATTCTGGATCGAGATGTCTGACCAAATTCTTCTCAAAAGGTTGGAGCATTCCTGCTTCTGCTTGCTTTGCAATCCAGCGATCGTTTTTAAGCATTATTTAGAGCACCTGAGTTCAGTTACTTGATCAGCCATTGCAATTACCTTAGGAGGAATGGATGATCCTGTAAGGATTACATCTATTGAACCTAAGCGTTCTTCAAGTGCTGTAATTAATTCCTCCTCTTCTATGAGTCCTAGTTGAATTGCCAAACCTATTTCATCTAGAACAAGTTTTTGTATTGTGTTTTTCAATAATCCCTCTTTACAAACTTCCCAAATATCATTTATTGCTTGTTTGACATCTAGAAATTCTTGATTATCTGTGAATTCTTTTTGACCAAGATTAAAAGGAATGTTAGGCCTCAGCCATTTGAGTCTTCCACAAAGGTCTATGGCTGCATTTGGACCTTGATGCACTCCTCCCTTTAAAAATTGAGCAATTAATACTTGACTTCCTAATCCTGCTGCTCTTAATGCTTCACTAAGAACCATTGGGAAGCTTCCTCGGTAAGAGGCCATATGTACTTGTATTTGTCCTTGAGGTCCTACTAGATGGAGCCTGGCTTTATCCTTTAATCCATCAATAGGTCTCAACCCTCTAATCTCGTCGACCTCGGATTGATTATTTGTGTAGCTAGGGCTTGCAGTCAAAAAATTAAAACAACTCCTTTTGTAAATTTAGCGCCATGAACTAAATCTACAATAATTATGACACTATCTATAGTGT
>CACPKH010000027.1 GCA_902634515.1 uncultured Prochlorococcus sp.
AGCCTTTTTAATCTAAGTATTATTTTTTTACTAATTTTTAAGATCTCTTTTTTTATCTCAGCACCCATTTATAAGCTTTTGTCTTTAACTTGCGATGCATATCTTAATTCTCTTTGGATTCAAAATTGAAGCTAATTTCAAGTTAGATTTTTGTCGAGCCATTTCTTCAGCATAGGGTCAATTAATGAATGGTTAAAAAGGCCTCTGCCAAGTGCTATTGCGTTGTATCCAGCAGCTAGCCATTGATCTAAATCTTTGACTTTTAATCCACCTGCCGCAATTATCAATGGAAGGGAATGAAATGGGACTTTTATTTGATTCAAATAATTTATGCCTAAACTTGAGGCAGGGAATAGTTTGATGATTTTGCAATTTAATTTTAAGGCTTTTTGAATTTCTGAAGGTGAGAAAATACCAGGAATAAGAAGTTGATTAAGAGATCTAGCTTCTAAAATCATGCTGCTATCCCAAAAAGGGCACATTGAATAAGAGAAGCCAATTTCATTAACCATCTTTAAGGCTAAATTATTTGTAATCGAAGCTGCACCAAAAGAAACTTCTTTAAATTCAAGTACAATTTCTTTTGATATTTTTGCCCAGTTTTGGTTTGGGGACCATGCTATTTCTATATTCTTAACTCCTTGATTTATTAAATGAGATATTAATAAAAATGTTTCTTTGAAACTAAATTCTTCTAATTGCTTTTCATCTATACGAACTACAATGATTAAAGGCTGCTCTTTTAACGCAGATATTAATTCTTCTTGCTTTAATAGCCAAGAATTATCTTTAAAAAGATTAGACGTAGTCTGCAATTTTTACTTCTCTCTTGATTAATAACTCCTGTAATTCCTCTGAGTTAATTGTTTCTTTACTTATAAGCATCTTAGCTAATTCATCTAATACTTTACGATTATTGGTTAAGACTTTAGTTGCTCTTTTATAGGCGACAGAAACTAATTCAGATACTTCTTCGTCAATTGTAGCTGCAGTATCTTCAGAAAAATCTCTTTCTGAAGCTATATCTCTTCCAAGAAACATACCACCTTGTGAACGGCCTAAAGCGACTGGACCTAACTTTTCACTCATCCCAAATCTCGTGATCATTTGACGTGCAACTTGAGCAACTTGTTTTAAGTCATTAGAGGCTCCTGTAGTGACTTCATCTTCTCCATAAACAATTTCTTCTGCCACTCGTCCTCCTAGAGCTACAGCCATTTGATTTTGAAGATATGAGCGTGAATAAAGGCCAGATTCCATTCTCTCTTCACTTGGAGTAAAGAAAGTAAGCCCCCCAGCTTGACCTCTAGGGATAATTGAGATTTTTTGTACAGGGTCATAATCAGGCATTAATGCTCCTACAAGTGCATGTCCAGCTTCGTGATAAGCAACTAATTCTTTTCTTTTTTCACTCATAACTCGATCTTTTTTCTCGGGTCCTGCCATTACTCTTTCGATTGCATCTCCAATTTCATAATTACCCACTTCATTGAGATCTCTTCTGGCAGCGAGAATTGCTGCTTCGTTAAGTAAATTCGCTAGATCTGCCCCAGTAAAACCAGGAGTTCTTCTTGCTACTTGATCAAGATCAACATCTTTTGCAAGTGTTTTTTCTCTAGCATGTACTCGCAAAATCTCTAGTCTTCCTATGTAGTCAGGTCTATCAACAACAACTTGTCTGTCAAAACGACCAGGCCTTAATAGGGCTGCATCTAGTACATCTGGCCGATTAGTTGCTGCAACAATGATGATGCCTGTATTACCTTCAAACCCATCCATTTCCGTTAATAATTGATTGAGAGTTTGCTCCCTTTCATCATTCCCTCCTCCTAGTCCAGCACCTCTTTGACGTCCTACTGCATCAATCTCGTCAATAAAAACTATGCATGGAGCATTCTTTTTAGCTTGTTCAAAAAGGTCCCTTACTCTGCTGGCACCAACTCCAACAAACATTTCTACAAATTCAGAACCAGATATTGAGAAAAAAGGAACAGCCGCCTCCCCAGCTACTGCTTTTGCTAAAAGAGTTTTACCTGTTCCTGGAGGCCCAACAAGCAAAACTCCTTTTGGGATCTTTGCTCCGACTGCTGTAAAACGATCAGGACTTTTTAAAAAATCAACTACTTCTGCCAGCTCTAATTTTGCCCCTTCTATACCCGCAACATCCTTGAAAGTTATTTGTGTAGATGGCTCCATTTGTAAGCGAGCTTTACTTTTGCCAAAGCTCATAGCTGGATTTCCTCCTGCTCCGCCTTGAGCTCGTCGGAATAGAAAAAATAATCCACCTAAAAGTAGGATTGGGAAGATTAAGCTTCCTGCAGCTTGTTGAAATGGACTTGGTTGCTTTGTTGGTTGAACAGCAATATCTACATTGTGATCAGTAAGTAGTTTTAATAGATCTTGATCTGGAGCAAGAGTTACTCGAGCGCGACTACCATCATTTTCAACAATTTGGGCTGTTCCATTATCGGGTGAAATTAATACGCGACTGATTTGATCATCTTGAATGGCTTCTATGAAATCGCTATATCTTAATGATGTTGATTCTCGAGCAGTCTTTGGCTTCTCTAATAAAGAAGATCCAATAAAAAGCACTACTACTACCATGAGGAAGTAGAGAGCAATGTTTCGCCAGCGTTTGTTCAAGAGTTTTTTTGTTCTAATGCAGCAATGTTAATAGGAATATGGTCTTATTAGGTTTTACGTAGTACTTCCACCACGCTTTTGAATGCAAACCATTCAGGAATTTCCTCACCATTTCTAAGCATTTTTCGAAATTGTGTGCCACTCAGTTTTTTGATATGTAATTTAAGTTTCTCTGCATACTCTGCGGTTACATAGCCTTCTTCTTCTGTAAAAACTAGATTTAACGAGGGAACAGTGTCCATGGATAATTCTGCAGCGCATTCTTTAGCAAAATTTTGAGCGTCATAAGGACCATAAAAATCTTTGCCCGAGAGATTTGACTTACAACCTGCCATATCTCTCCCAATGATGAAGTGAGAGCACCCATAATTTCGTCTAATAATCATGTGTTGCAATGCTTCCCTAGGCCCTGCCATATGCATAGAGTATGGAAGATAAGCCCATTGGATCCTAGGGTTCTGAACTTCCGCCGCTAGACATTCATATGTTTGAAAACGGATTGAGCCTGGAATATCATCCTCTTGAGTAGGACCACAGGTGGGATGAACAAGTACAACTGCATTGTTGCTAACATTATTTGCTTTTAAGGCTCTAGTAAAGAGCTCATAATGGGCTCTATGGATAGGGTTTCTGCATTGAAAGGCAACTACATCTTCATTTTTTGGGAGTTTGGACCTTACTTCTAAAGGAGTTTTGCAAGGAAATTCTCTGGTTGGTAGTTCCAATCCCTCTAATGAGCCTCCTAAATAATATTTTTTACGTTCGGATGCAATCATCCTTACTGCAGGATGTTCTAGAGAAGTTGTTCCATAACAGTATTTGGCTTCAATGGATTTGTCTGGTTCCCACTTTTCTTTAATGCTCAGAATTGCGAGGTCTTGCCCTTGATACGAGAGTAGAACTTTATCGCCAACAACAATATCTTCTCTATCTGTATCAAGAACAATTGGTAATCCAAATAGCTTTCCATCTAAAGTACGATGATTTTTTACTACTGATTCATAATCACCTTTAAGCATGAAGCCTTTTAAAGGTGAAAATCCTCCAATAATAAGTAGTTCTATATCGCAAGCATTTCTATGAGAACATTCTAGTTTTTTATTAGCACTTTGCTTAATTGCTTCTTTTTTGCTTTCTTCTATCATCAGATTAATAAGCTCACCACCATAAGGAGCTATTACTTCTGAATGAGTTGAGTCGATAGAGTTATTAGTGTTCATTTGTAATTGGTATGTATCGAAAGATTCTCCCAGATAGAGATACAAAAAACTAGCTTTTATTCTTAGAAAATCTCAAAAAATAAGGGGCCAATCCAAGGCCCCTAGGAAATTAATGAAGATCTATATTGCTTATTAAAAGCAACACAGGCTAATCATCTACTAGGCTTTGCGCCCATAGAGCTCACCAACAATCTTGACATCAACAGGCTCTTTTGAACCAAGGTCATTGTCTGAAGGCTGTACTGCAACAAATGTCCCTGAAAATTCGTCAGTATCGGCGTCGACACTATCTATGGAAAGGGTTATTACTCCTTTACCAGAAAGGTCTCTTTTGATGTTTTCTTTGGCAAGTTCTTCATCGTCACCACCTAGGGCAACAAGACCTTGAGCATATTCAACACCTGTGTCTTTAGCACGACTTTTTGGATCAAGGAAATCACCTGTGCGATAGCTAGGGGTGAAAGTTGTTCCATTCCCTTCAGTTCCAGCTGTAAGTGATTTGCTAGTGAAATCAACCTTCATGTCTTTGGCAGAGAAGACGAAAGGATATTCCTCTCCATTAGGAGCGAGTACTGTTATTAACTGGAAGTCAATACCACCTTTTTCGTTAAAGGTGCTGCCTGAAACATCTCCAAAGACTTGTTCGACTGTTGTGTTGTTTCTAGGGCTAATTATTTTTGCGGGTGCAAAATCGGCTTTTGAACGCTTTGATTTTGCAATCTTTACATACACCTCAGTTGGATGCATACAGATGTCGGTTAGACCTCCATCAATACCAATTGATCCACCAGATCCAGCTGATACTGTTGGGCAATCATTGGCTTTGCCGGTATTGACAATATCGCCAAACTTGGCATTACCCCTTTCCCCGGAGGCGGAGACACTACTTGGGGCAGCTATAAAAGTGAGACAGAAAGCAAGCACCAGGGCTAGCAAAGGACGAAATCTCATAGGTTGGAAGCCTAAAGGCCAAATAAATGCGGAGTAAAAAACCGCCTAATTTCTCAGTTGGGAGCTTACAGGGGGAAATGCTCGATATGTACGGCCTTTTGAACCTCTAAACAACCCGTAGCTTATTAAAAGTCTAAAAAAAGCAGTTTTTTTTCGAAGATGCTTGTCATACTAAGCCTTTTCGGTTTTTCTAGAAAAAAGAATAAATTTAGAAGACTTTGTCTAATTTGTTGCGAAAGGATTATCTAGAAGTGCTTTTACCTCATCAAGTAATTGATTGGCGATAGATAACTTGAAATCAATTGGTATTGATTTGATGGAGTCATTTGGACCTAAAAGCCATCCTCCATTTGAATTTGAGGCCAGTCCTTGATCTTCACGGTCGATTGGATTTGCCATTAGCAAATCACACCTTTTTTTGGACTTTTTAATTTTGCCTAAATGTTTGATCTCTTCGTCTGTTCCAGTCAAAGCAGTAAAACCAAGGATAATTTGATTGTTTTCCCGATTAGTGACTATTTCAGTTAATAAGTCAGGAACAACCTCGAAAGTATCGTTTATCGAGTTCAAAAGATTCTCTTTGCTGAGCTTGCTTGTATTTTTTTTACCTTTTTTTCTTAGATCAACTATTGCTGCAGCCATAGCAATCGCATTTGCATGAGGTTGTAATTCTTTAATTATTTTCTTCATATCATTAGCACTTCTTGCTTGATAGCTTGTTAAACCTTCCAAAAAGGTCGAAGAGATCTCTAGAGGTCCGTGGATTAAATCAACATTTGCTCCTCTAAACCTTGCAACTTGTCCAAAGAAAACACCCATTTTCCCTGAGCTGCGATTACTCAAAAATCTTGTAGCATCAATATCTTCAATGGTTGGCCCAGCAGTAACTAGAAATTTGAGTCCTGTTAAATCCCTTTTAAAATCACAATTATTTTTTAATTGAAAAAAGGCATGTTCTATTGCTAATTCAATTATGTCTTGATTAGCCATTCTCCCTTCACCTAATCGATCACAGGCAAGAAGTCCTTCTTCTGGATCTAAGGTAATGACATTTGGACATTGTTTTATTAGTTTCCAATTTCTTTGTACAGAATGATTCAGCCACATTCCTGTATTCATGGCGGCTGCTGCAATTACTGGCTTTTCAAATGCCAATAGAAGGCTTGCTGCAAGGCCTTCCCCAAGACCATGCACCCATCTTGCAAGAGAAGAAGCACTTAATGGTGCAATAACTATAAGCTCAGCCCATTCTGCTAATGAGATGTGAAGGGGTTTAGTTGTTTTGGGATTCCATTGATCTTGGTCTTGATAACAAATATTTCTACTTAGTGTTGATAGTGATAAAGGACTAACAAGCTTAGAAGCACTAGGAGTTGTTATACATTTTACTTCTGCTCCTAATTTGATTAATTTACTTACAAGCATTGGAGTTTTTACTGCAGCGATGCTTCCGGTGGCAATAACTACTATTTTTCGATCTTTTAGTGGAAATAAATCTTTAGTCTTCATCAAAAATTTCCTGATCTATTAGATGTAAATACGGGAGAGTTAGTTCTGGCCTATGAATTGCAAGTGCTCTCAACATATGCCAGTCATTTAATCCTTCAAATGGATTTTGATAATCATCTTGATCTAGCCTTGTTGCTAAAACTTCTGTAGAAATTTCATCAAAGGCTTCAATTAGCTCTGGAGTTATTGATTTTTTTGAATTCTTTGATTCAAGATTAACTTCTTTCATGGGTTTTCATTGATTTCATTGAAATGATGTAGAAGAAGCAATTTTGATTATTTAAAGTTTTTGCAGTTTATATTTTAGAGCACAGCCTAAAATTTCCTTGTCAATTAAGCTTTTTGCAAAAGCAAAAAGATTTTAGTTGGTTCCTTTATCTAAGATTTTTCAATTCAGCATTAATTTAAATTTATAATATGTTCAATTGCTAGGCTCAAAAGGCGCTTTTTGAATTAATGCTCTAAAAAAGCTTTATCAAAACAACTAAAATCAATGTCTCAATCAAAAAGAGAGCAAGTAGTTAGTCATTTGCGTTACATCAGACAAGAACTTCGTGAAATGCATCAAGGTGTTTTGGATGATGGATTAGTTCCTGAACCTGGAGAAATTCGTGGTGTGATGGCTCAAATGGAAGCATTGCTTGAATTGCTTGAAGGCAAGACCAAATCCAAAGCAAAAATTGAGGATTAACCCTTTAAATTCATTAGGGCCGCCTGCACTTGATAGCTTTTAAGAGTTTTGATTGCTTTGAAAAAGAGTCAAATGTAGATAAAGTTTATATGTATTTGATAACCCTTCTCTTTTAATTATTGTTGATTGAAATGCCTAACAAATATCAGTCAACAGGTTTAAATCGCAATTTCTCGAATGCCATTACTAGATTAGAAACTTGGGCGGAAAATCCATGGAGAAGATATTCATTGCTGCTGATTATTTTTCTTATAGCTTTTGTGTTTGGGAGTTGTATTGGAATGATCAGTGGAGCATTGGCATACATGGACCCTGTAGGTGCTTTTTTTACAGTTCTTGTGATAGAGCTTATGATCAGATCTAGAAGGAATTTCCCTAAGCGCAAAAAGTCATACCTTATCCTTCAGGTTATTGATATGATCAGGATTGGTTTGACTTATGGATTATTTATGGATGGATTTAAATTGTTCTAACTTTATATTTTTCCTGGATTATCTATCATTTTGCTTTCCAGCTACTAGAAGATATAAGAGTGCCATCCTTATTGGTATACCATTAGATACTTGATGATCGACCAAGCAAACTTTTTTGTCATCAAGAAGTTCACCACTCATCTCAATACCTCTATTTACAGGGCCTGGGTGGAGGACTGGGATATCCTTTTTACAACATTTTAGAGTTTCATGTGTGATTCCATATTCTCGATTGTAAGTAACTAAGTTTGTCAGGAGGTTTTCATTCATACGTTCTTTTTGAATCCTTAATGTAATTACAGCATCTGCTTCTCTTAATGCACTTTTTAGTGATCTAATTATTGAAATCTTACCCCTCTTATTTATGGGGTCAATTTTTTGACCAGGCGGTGGATTGTCGACGAATTTAGAGAATTCTTCTGGGAGAAGACTTTGAGGCCCACAGAGGATTACATCAGCTCCGCAACCTGTCAAACTCCATAAATTTGAACGTGCAACTCTTGAATGCAGAATATCTCCAACAATTGCTATTTTCTTACCTTTTAAAACTTGGGAATTTGGGTTTTTAGAATTAAAGAATTGTGCCAAGGTAAATAGGTCGAGCAGTGCCTGGCTTGGATGACTGTGTAGCCCATCTCCAGCATTTAATATCGATGTGTTTTTTCCTAATTCCTCAAGAGATTTTGCAAGTTGTTTAGGGACACCGGTAGCACTATGACGAACTACTAGAACATCTGCTCCCATTGCAACATAAGTAAGAGCTGTATCTAGAGGGGTTTCCCCTTTGGATAAAGAGCTGCTGGATGGAGAGAATGTTTGAATATCTGCAGAAAGTTTTTTTGCTGCGAGTTCAAAACTACTTCTTGTTCTTGTGCTTGGTTCGAAAAATAAGGTTGCAACAAAACGTCCTTGCAATGCTGGTAGTTTTCCAGAACCTGATTTTGGAAGAGCTTTAAAGCGATTGGCTAATTCTAAAACAGTTGTGAAATCCTCAATAGAAAACTCTGAGAGGTCAATTATGTGCTTGTGATTCCAATTTGTCATGGCAGTTCTTTAAGTGTTGGTCGCCACGTGCTTGAAGAAGTAGGGCATGAGTCTCCTTTTGCTCTTTTACTTATACTTCTACTGTTTTGAAGATACCAACGCCAGGGTACATCTTTGCCTTGAGAGACACCTATTCTTGTCGTCTGAAGCACATTTTTAATATTATGGGTTAATTTACTTTTAGCTAACCAAAGTCCATTTTCTGGAGAAATTTTTAAGTCGTTATGCTCTCGGGTTAATCCAAATCTATTTGCTAATAAACCTGGTCCAGATGCAATACGATCATTTTCATTTGGCAATGC
>CACPKH010000028.1 GCA_902634515.1 uncultured Prochlorococcus sp.
ATGGTCATTACCTTTTTTGTCCATTCTGAACCTGCCTTCGCTAAACGACCTCCTGAGATAAGGAACCAGGAAGAACTAAATATTAGTCAAGATATGCATGATCAAGATCTCAGTGGACTTGAATTTGTAAAGTTCGATTTAAGAGGAATTGACTTTAGTCAATCAATATTAGTTGGAACTGTTTTTAATAACAGTAAACTCAATAAGGCAGATTTACATGGAGCAAATATGCAGGATGCACTGGCTTATGCATCAAATTTTGATGAAGCTAATTTATCAGACGTGAATTTAACCAATGCTTTATTAATGGAAAGTAGTTTTAGCGAATCTAATATTAATGGTGCAGACTTTACTGATGCAGTAATCAGTAGAATACAACAAAAACAATTGTGTAGTATTGCCAGTGGTACCAACTCCACTACTGGTGTTGAAACTAGTTATAGCCTTGGTTGTTAAGTTATAAATGTCAAATAGGATTCCAGTAACAGTAATAACAGGGTTTTTGGGGGCAGGTAAAACAACTGTTCTAAGACATTTGCTCTTGGAAAGTAATTTAAAACTTGCTGTAATGATTAATGAATTTGGGAGCGTTGGATTAGATGGGGATCTTATGAAAACATGTGGTTTCTGTACCGAGGAAGAAATAGATGGACGTATTGTTGAACTTAATAATGGATGTTTATGTTGCACTGTTCAAGATGACTTTTTGCCCACCATTGAAAAACTACTTTTAAAATCAAATTTGTTAGATGGAATCGTCATCGAGACAAGTGGGCTTGCATTACCTCGCCCTTTAATTCAAGCAATTGAATGGCCAGAGATAAAAAGCAAAATTTATTTAAATGCAGTAGTTACATTAGTAGATTCTTTTGCTTTATCTCAGGGAAGCCCTGTTGGAGATCTCTTAGCCTTAGAAAAACAGCGACAAGAAGATGAAAGCCTAGATCATATAACTCCTATCAATGAATTATTTCATGACCAGTTGTCAGCGTCAGATATTGTTTTGATGAGTAGATCAGATTTATTATCTCAAGATTCTTTATCTTCAATTAAGACAGATTTGCAATCAAAAGTATTTGATGGAACAAGAATACTACCTATTAGCAATGGAATTGTTGACCCTTCAATAATCCTTGATTCAAAGATAAATACAAATTCTTATAGACTTCTTGAACACGATACCTCTAATGATCATGACCATCACCATGTAGAGGTTTTCAGCAATGTTTTAAGACTAGAAGCTCATATAGATCAACACGAATTAGAAAAACTCCTAACTGATATTTGCGAAAAATATCAGTTATTAAGAGTTAAGGGAAGACTTTGGCAACAAAACAAAAAGCTACCTTTGCAAGTTCAGATGGTTGGCAGAAGAATCTCTACATGGTTTGAGAAGGCTCCTGAAGATTCTTGGAAGCCAACTGATGCAGGACTTGATTTAGTGGTTCTTAGCTTAAAAGATGGAGCAACTAATGCTATCTCTGATAGCTTTAGTTAAAAAAAATCAAATCAAAGTTAAATCATTCAGTATTTATTGAACTGAACACTTGTTTCTTTAATAAAAATCAGCGAATCTATATATATAAATTTTTTTGGTAATAGGACCTTAAAGTCTGTGCAATCATCCTATACAAAAACAAATACAGAATCAGATTCCTTAAAACAAAAAGGTGATTCAAATGTTCATATGTGTAATCAATGTGGAGGCAACGGTTATATGAAGACTTCTCCAAATTGCTATCACACATGCCTTCATTGCTTAGGTAGAGGATACAAATCCAAAATTAAGAAGACAACTCTTTAATAAAACTAATAATTTTTAATAACGCTAGAATTACTTTCTAAACACCATTTACTTTTTAATACTGATTTACTAAAAGTGCCAATCTTTCAAGCAAAAGTAGAAGTTAATCTTAGACCGTCAGTTCTTGACCCAGCTGGCGAAGCAGCCAAATCTGCTTCTCTTCGACTTGGGATTGAAGGAGTTAATAAACTAAGAATCGGTAAATCTATAATGATCGAAATTGATGCTTCAACAGAAGATGAGGCCAACAAGAGTATTCAATTACTTTGTGACAGACTACTTTCAAACCCTGTAATAGAAAAATGGAGTTTTGAATTGAATCGCATTCCAATTGAATCACAAGTTAGTTTATGACTATAGGTATAGTTATTTTTCCTGGCTCAAATTGTGATCGTGATGTTAGGTGGGCTACTGAGGGATGTTTAGATATGTCAACTGAATTTTTATGGCATGAATCAACAGACCTTTCACATTTTGAAGCGATCGTATTGCCAGGTGGTTTTAGTTACGGTGATTATCTTAGGTGTGGAGCTATAGCCAGATTTGCTCCAGTTCTTTCTTCTTTAGTAGATTTTGTTAGTAAGGGAGGAAAGGTACTTGGCATTTGTAATGGGTTTCAAATCCTTACTGAATTGGGTTTGTTGCCAGGGGCACTTATTCGAAACAAAGACCTAAATTTTATCTGTAAGGATGTTGACTTAATTATTGAAAGTAAGCGAACAAGCTGGCTTGTTAATTATAAACAAGATAAACAAATTACTCTTCCTATAGCTCATGGCGAAGGATGTTTTTATTGCAATGAAGATTCTCTTAAAAAGCTTCAAGATGAGGATTCAATTGCTTTAAGGTACTCTTTAAATCCTAATGGATCTACTTATGATATTGCTGGTATTACAAATAAGAAAGGAAATGTACTTGGCATGATGCCTCATCCAGAGAGAGCATGTGACTCAAAGATAGGTTTAACTCATGGACAAGAAATATTAAAGTCATTGATATCTAATTAACTCAAAAAAAGGGGGGCTGTAAGCCCCCACGTTATTCTTTTTAAGCAGTTATTGCAGTTTTTGGATCTAATGTACCTTTGGCATAAAGATCAGCATAGTAATTTGTACTTTGCTGTTTAATCTTGCTTGCCTGACCAGCACACCAGAATTGCTGATATCTATCTAGACAAACTTGCTTCATATATTTTCTAGCTGGTTTATTAAAGTGCCTAGGATCAAAGTTTGTTGGATCTGCAGCTGCAGCTTCTCTTACAGCAGCAGTAAAGGCAAGTCTGTTGTCAGTATCAATATTTACTTTCCTTACACCATTTCTTATACCTTCTTGTATTTCCTCAACTGGTACTCCATATGTTTCTGGAATTGCACCTCCGAACTTATTTATCATGTCAAGCCATTCTTGTGGTACTGAGCTTGATCCATGCATAACAAGATGGGTATTAGGTAATGCTTTATGTATCTCTGCAATTCTGCTAATTGCTAATACCTCACCTGTTGGCTTTCTAGTGAATTTGTAAGCTCCATGACTTGTTCCAATTGCAATTGCAAGAGCGTCTACCTTAGTTCTGGCTACAAAATCTGCTGCTTCAGACGGGTCTGTTAACAACATATCTTTTGAGAGCTCTCCTTCAAACCCATGACCATCTTCTGCCTCTCCTTTACCTGTCTCTAGTGAACCTAGACATCCAAGTTCTCCTTCAACACTTACTCCAACAGAATGTGCAAAATCAACAACTGTTTTTGTAACATCAACATTGTATTCATAACTGGCTGGAGTTTTAGCATCAGCTTCTAATGAGCCATCCATCATTACAGACGTGAAACCATTAATAGCAGCTGAATAACAAGTTGAGGGTTCATTTCCGTGATCCTGATGCATTACTACTGGGATATTTGGATAGGTTTCTGTCGCTGCAATGATTAAGTGACGGAGAAAAATTTCCCCAGCATAACTACGAGCTCCTCTAGATGCTTGTAGAATTACAGGGCTGTCAGTTTCTGAAGCAGCCTCCATAATTGCTTGTACCTGCTCAAGGTTATTAACGTTGAAAGCAGGGATTCCGTAGCCATTCTCGGCTGCATGATCGAGTAAAAGCCTTAAAGGAACTAGAGCCATGGGTTTGTTTCTCAGTGAAATCTATAGACCCATAAACTTATTCGTTTGGGTCAAGGGTCCAGGACTCTAGAAGATAAAGGTATGAAATGTCACGTGATCCAGATGCAAAAATGTCATCTAGATGTAATTTGCCAAAATTAGAAATGAGAAAAGTCTTATCAGTAGGTATAACCAGCTACAAATAAAGCCTCATCTGAAGAGGGTTGAGAACCAGATACATAACATCCTTGTGAAGCCTCTGAATTAGCCTGAGCTCTTGCAATTAAAGCTTTCTGAGCCTCCTTAATATTTGCTCCTCTCCAAGCCTTTAGGCACGAGTGTTGTAACGCTCTGCCATATGAAAAACCTACATTCCACTTTGCCTTCCTATCTAATTGATTCATTAAGTTCAAATACACAGATGCTGCCTCTTCACTCAATCCACCAGACAAGAAAACGATTCCTGGAACAGAAGCAGGAACAGATCGCTCCATTGTCCTTATTGTCATTTTAGCAATGAAATCAGGATTACTCTTTGAGGAACAATTTTCTCCAGGCACAGTCATTGAAGGTTTTAGGAGAGTACCTTCTAGGAAAACATCATTTTCTTCGCAAGCTTTATATACCTCTTTAATTACTTTTTCTTGTATTTCTGCAGTTCTATTAATTTCATGAGAACCATCCATGAGTATCTCTGGTTCAATTATTGGGACTAGCCCAGATTCTTGAACTGATCGGGCGTATCTTGCTAAGCCCCATGCATTTTCTTTTATAGATAGGTTTGTTGGGCATCCATCCTCTGATATTTGAAGAACAGCACGCCACTTAGCGAATCTTGCTCCTTGAGAATAATAATCTGATGCTCTTTCAACTAGACCATCTAAACCTGAGCAAAACGTTTCAACATTTTTACCACCTGGTAGAGGCCTAAGTCCCTTATCGACTTTAATACCTGGAATTATTCCTAATTTATTTAGCTTGATCACCATCGATTCACCATCTTGGTGATTTTGAAAAAGAGTTTCTTCGAATAGAATTGCTCCACTAATGTATTTTCCTAGATCATCAGTGGTAAATAGCAATCCTCTATAGGCCTTTCTATTTTCCTCTGAATTTTCAACATTTATAGACGCAAATCTTTTGCCAATCGTTTTTGTGGACTCATCAACTGCCAAGATACCTTTACCTTTCATTGATAAAGCATTTGCTGTTTTAACTAATTCTTCTTTGTAATAACTTAAAGCCATTTTTAAATAAAAATTTGTTTGATCTTTTCAGATCTATGCTCATCTCGTAAGACTAAATTATCTTTTTTAGGTATAAAACATCACAATTAATTGCAAAATAATGTCTATGTAAATTAGTTTTTGCTTTTTTTATGAAAATTCTGTTTTTAATTTAATTCCTGATAGCGAAGACTCTTTTAAGAGATCACAAGCTTTTTGACTATTGAAGGCTTCACTTAACCCTGGAATCATAGGGTTTCCATTAAGAATGCTATTTGCCCAAAGAGACTGTAATTGTCTTACTGGAGCTATCCTTCCATCCTCCCAAACTTTCTTAAATGTTAATTCTTTACTTGGTGTAATGGCTACTGGCCTTTCTCCCTTCAAAGTAAGCCATAAACCAAATCCATGAACATAATCTTTCTGATTATCACTTCCTAAAAGCAATTTACCTTTACTTCCATAAATTTCGATCCAACAACCTCTTCCATTAATCGCTACTGATGAAAGGGATAATTGACACCCAATAATTGAATTTGTTGAATTATCTAAAATTTCTAATTGAGCTAAGCAAGTGTCTTCACTTGATACTATTTTTTTTTGATTACTTTGTGCTTCAATTCGATTTTTAATAGAAGTAGATAACAGACTGCTTATGGAAACAGTTGGGCCTATTAACCAGTGCAATATATCAAATGCATGAGTTCCTAAAGCTCCTATTACCCCTCCTCCCTGAGCTTTATCTGAATACCAATTCCATGATCGACTTTTATCTGCTCTACTACTCATTAGCCAATCAAATTTAACTAACCATGGTTCTCCTAGTAAACCTTGATCAATTAATCTTTTTGCTTCAATAAATAAAGGTACAAAGCGGTATTCAAAATTTACAGCAACACTAACATTCTGTTTAAGTGAGGTCTTTTGTAATTCAACTATTTCTTCAGCTGATAATGCTACTGGTTTTTCAAGTAATAAATTCTTTCCTGCTTCTAGTGCTTGCAAAGCTAGGTTAAATCTGGGTGATGGGGGAGTTGCTATTACAATTGAGTCAATTTGATCATTATTTAATAAATCTTGCCAATCAGAATATCCTTTAAGATTATAATTTAATGAAGTCGTATTTAGCTTTTGTTTATTAGGATGATAAAGAGCAATAGGTTTAAAAGCTCGATTAGAATATAAAGCTGGCAAATGAACTTTCTCACCGAATCCAAGCCCAGCTAAAGCTACGTTAACGATAGTATTATTTGGGTTATGTATTTGATTCATTTAATTTTAATAGTTTTGCAGCTTTGATATATTACCTGATCTATGAGAGAGTCTCCATTTGAATCCTTCCATTCTGGAAATAATGCAGTTTCGCTATTAGTTTTAATATCCTTAAATTTTTGTGTTTCACAATTAACTAACATTTTATATGTAATCTCTTGAATATTATCCCTTGGTTTAAACCTACTAATAACAATTATATTATCATCTACACTTTTTACAGAGTTAACATCAAACCATTGACGGCCATACTTACTAGGAGTTACCTCTTGCCAATTTGATCCTAATGTTTCAAACGGGAATAGAGTCATGGAAATAAGCAAAAGTAAACTAATTATTAATGAATTAAAATAATTAATTTTAGAATTCATACAAATGAAATACTATTTATTTATTCTTTTAGAGCCATGAAGTTTTAATAAGACAGTCAGAGTTTTCTTTAATTTTGTCCTTGGAACAATTTTATCTACAAATCCATGTTCTAAAAGGTACTCTGCTGTTTGAAAATTTTCTGGCAATTTTTCTCTCAAGGTTTGTTCAATAACCCTTCTACCTGCAAAACCTATAAGTGCTTTTGGTTCTGCCAAAATAAGGTCACCTAACATTGCAAAGCTTGCTGTAACTCCTCCTGTAGTTGGATGTGTCAAAAGAGGCATATAAAGAAGCTGAGCATCTCTATGTCTTTCAAGTGCTCCTGATATTTTAGCCATCTGCATTAAGCTCAACATACCTTCTTGCATACGTGCGCCACCTGATGCACAAACAATTAAAAGCGGCAATTTCTTTGATGTTGCTTTTTCAATTAGCCTAGTAATTTTTTCACCTACAACTGAACCCATAGACCCCCCCCATGAACCTGAAGTCCATAACAGCAAGCGCCAAAGGCATGTTTTCAACCTTGCAAGTCCCTGTTACTACACCATCCTTCATGCCTGTAGAGCTCTGACTTTCTCTAAGACGATCAGCATATGTTCTTCTATCCTTAAACCCCAATGGATCAGTTGGACTTAAATTCTTATCTATTACTTCAAAAGAGTCAGGATCTGCTATTAAGTCAATTCGTTCTTGACTATTAACCCTGTTGTGATGTCCACAATTGCTGCAGACATTTGCATTAGTTAATAGGTCTTTTCTATAAACAACCTGTCCACATTCAGGACATTTACCCCATAATCCATCACCTTCCTCCGTTTCTTGGATCACTTTTCCAACAAACTGATCTTTTCTTCTAGCTGCAAACCAATCGAATAATGACACAATTAAATAGTGCTTATACTTCTATTTAAACCCTTTATAGGTTATTCCAAAGCAATATTATGAAATCTGTACCAAGTATCCATACTAAGAAAGTGCTAACAGAAAGATATGGAGCAAAAGGAACAGCCTCTTTCAAACTTTTTTTGTTAAAGCAAAATTGGAAGAAATTAATAGAACCAGCGATTAAAAAAGCTATTAGCAAGGAAATAAAACTTCCTTTTATGCCTATCCAAGCAGCTGCCATACAAGCTAGTTTCACATCTCCATGACCAAGAACTTCATACCCTAATAACTGCTTTAGGATTAT
>CACPKH010000029.1 GCA_902634515.1 uncultured Prochlorococcus sp.
CTCTCTAATTGCTCCCATTAAGGCCGCTGGCCCAGGGTGGGCACCATTAGGATGGCTTTTTATTATTGCTCCTCTTGGAATTGGTTCATATTATGCAGTCTTAATGGGATGGACTTTGGATACTTTTTTCCACTCCCTTTTTGTTGGATTACCAGCAGATCTTTCAGCAGCTGAGAAATTTTTTGGATCAATTAGTAGTGGTAGCAGTGTTTTATTTGGCCAGGTAATTAGCTTATTACTAACTGCAATAGTTGTTATATCTGGGGTAAGAGGAGGTATTGAGCGGCTTACTAGATGGTGCATGCCAATACTTTTCCTTTTGCTTTTAGGATTAGCTATATGGTCATCAACTTTATCTGGTGCATGGGAAGGTTATAAGGAGTTTTTATCCTGGGATAATAGTGAATTTTTTAAGCCCTCAACAGTTAGGAATGCCTTTGCTCAAGCTTTCTTCTC
Source organism: uncultured Prochlorococcus sp. (assembly GCA_902634515.1). GTDB lineage: Bacteria > Cyanobacteriota > Cyanobacteriia > PCC-6307 > Cyanobiaceae > AG-363-N16. Next base: position 457 of record CACPKH010000029.1, read on the forward strand.
TTTAAGTCTAGGTATAGGAATAATGATTACATATGCTTCATATTTAGGTCGTCAAAATAAATTGCCTAAGGAAGCCGTTGCTGTTGCTTCACTTGATACGGCAGTCGGCTTATTGGCAGGATTCATGATTTTCCCAATAATGATAAGTTTTGGACTTAAAGAAGCAATTAGCGAAAGTACAATTGGTGCTTTATTTATTACTCTTCCTACTGGATTAGGGACAATAGGTATTACGGGAAGAATAGTAGCTGTTCTTTTCTTTGCACTCGCATATATTGCAGCAATAACTTCTTCTATTTCGTTGTTAGAGGTACCAGTATCATCAATGATGGAAAGGATTGGCTGGAATAGGACAAAATCAGTATTTGTGATAACTGGATTATTGTTTTTATTAGGCTTACCTTCAGCATTTGATATCAATTTCCTAGATAAAACAGATAAGATTGTTGGACAGATTTTATTAATCTTTGGAGGATTTATCTTATCTATTTTCCTAGGTTGGGTAGTTCCAAGGAAGTTCGATGAGGATCTTGCTTCTTCTAACTCAAGTATCAAAGTTCGTAGATATCTGAAATTCATGCTTCGTTGGGTTTGTCCACCAGCAATTGCTTTTGGTTTGATAGTAAGTTTGTATGATCTTTGTAGAAATTGGGGTTAATGTAATTTATTTTCTGGTTAGCTTAATGACAAACTTTATTAACTAGAAAATTTGTCATTAAGCATTAGAAAGAAAAGGTGAAATGCTTGATGAAATTTAGTCAATTTTAAGGTGCTTATATTTTTTAAGTAAATTAGTTATTTCCCCTAAATATATTCAAAGGGAAAGGCCCAAAGGTTTCTGTAAACCCATCTTTAGAGTCCTTTTGACAACTTATAAGAATACCCTCACCTAGGTTCCCCTCAATTCTTATATAGACATCATTAGTTTTCTGATTTCCCTTAAGAAATACTGGCCCTGTTTGATTGGGTTCGCTTGCAATAGTCATAGAAGGCCAATCAAAAAAAAACTCTATTTGCCTTAGATTAGAAATAGCTATTTGCTTTGAGCTAGCCATAATACCTAAAGTGAACCAATCAGCTTGATCCATATGGATGAAAAGCTCTTCTAAAAGATTTTTTCTTTGTAAGGCGTTTAAATTAGGCGCCGTTCGAAATAAATTTAAATCTTTTAAGCATTTGATTTGAGTATCAAGCATTGTAATTGGAGTAAATGCATAGCACTCCTAATACTTCATTAGGAGAATTTAATGATGCTTTTCAGTTTTTAAGGAATCAATACTTAATGAGCTATGTAAGCTAAAAATAACTAGACAACTTTAATGATAAAAGTTGTAACTCCAAACAATAACGCTGCCACAACAAAACCTATGGCAAAAATAGCAGTAACAATTCCTGTATTTAGGTAAACAGATATAGTAGCCAATTCTTTTCCGTTGTTGTTTGCCATGGATGACTTAATTACTTTCTAGATATTAATAGAATTTGTTCCTGAATCCCAAAAATGGATAAAAGACTTTTTTATGCTGCAACTGAGCGTAATAGAGAACCTATTGCTGAAGCACTTGTTAAATTCCTTCCTAAAAGTGGAAATGTTCTAGAAATAGCTAGTGGTAGTGGAGAACATGCGGTTTATTTTCAACAGCTTTTTACAAATATTCTTTGGCAATCAAGCGATCCAGACCCTTTATGCTTAGAAAGCATTTCGTCATGGATAAAGCACTTTAGTTTGGGTAAGAAGATGCCTGAGCCTCTTCAAATTGATGTAGAGAAATACCCTTGGCCCTTGTTAGTTGATTTTTCATTGGATCTTAAATGCATTGTATGTATCAATATGATTCACATAGTTTCGTTTTCGGCTACAAAGGCATTGTTTGAGAATTCTGGTACCTTATTGAGAAGCGGGTCGCATTTGTTTCTCTATGGACCATTTAAGATCAATGGAAGTCATACAAGTATTAGTAATCAAAGATTTGATGAATTCTTAAAAGCTAATAATTCAAATTGGGGTATTAGGTCTTTAGAACAATTGGAAGAGCTTGCAGTTAATAGTGGTTTTAAGAATATAGATGTATTAAAAATGCCTTCTAACAATTTTTCAGTTGTATTTCAAAAAATTTTCTAGACTAAATAAAAATCTACATGCTTCTGAAATATGGTTTTTGGAATGGATCAAAACTCTCTAATGATAATAGCCTTGATGTTTTTGGTTATTTCTGGTCTCTATTACGTTTGGCTTTGGATAGATGGTTCTATCAAAGATGGTCGCTCAGGCGAAAAAGCTAAACAGCCTTGGGAATAATTTAGTGAAATAAAACTAAGAGGCATCCATATCAGATTCAGTTTCAAGCAAGAAAAAGCATCTATAAAAGATTCTAATTTTTACGGATGTTGAACTGCTTAACTTGTTAAACCAAATTACCTGTATCCTCAATACGTTTAAAGTATTTTTCTAACCTATGCAATCCTATGGAAATCCAAACCCCACCTATGGGTGGTGGGTTGGTAATTCTGTAGTGACCGATAAATCTAGTAGATTTATTGGCTCGCATGTAGCTCATACAGGATTAATTGCATTCACTGCTGGTGCAAACACTCTTTGGGAGCTTGCTCGCTACAACCCTGACATCCCAATGGGACATCAGGGAATGGTAAGTATTCCTCATTTGGCATCTATTGGTATTGGTTTTGACCAAGCTGGGGCTTGGACTGGTCAAGATGTTGCTTTTATTGGCATTTTCCACTTGATCTGTTCATTCGTATATGCATTGGCTGGTTTATTGCATTCCATTGTCTTCAGTGAAGATACTCAAAATTCTTCAGGACTTTTTGCTGAAGGGAGACCAGAACATCGTCAAGCTGCGAGATACAAGCTTGAATGGGACAATCCTGATAACCAGACATTTATTCTTGGACATCATCTAATTTTCTTTGGTGTTGCTTGTATTTGGTTTGTTGAATGGGCCAAATGGCATGGTATTTATGACCCTGCTATTGGAGCTGTACGTCAGGTTGAGTACAACTTAAACTTGAATGCAATATGGAATCATCAATTTGATTTCCTTTCCATTGATAGTCTTGAAGATGTAATGGGTGGCCATGCATTTCTAGCTTTTGCAGAAATTCTTGGTGGTGCTCACCATATAGCCACCAAAATGGGTTCAGGAGTTCTTGGTGAATACACTGAATTCAAAGGTAAAAATGTTCTTTCTGCTGAAGCCGTTCTTTCTTGGTCATTAGCAGGCATTGGTTGGATGGCAATTATTGCTGCTTTCTGGTGTGCAACAAATACCACTGTTTATCCAGAAGCTTGGTATGGCGAGCCTCTCGCAATTAAGTTTGGTATCTCACCATATTGGGTAGATACAGGAAATATGGAAGGTGTTGTAACTGGCCATACTTCTAGAGCATGGTTATCTAATGTTCACTATTATCTTGGATTCTTCTTCCTTCAAGGTCATCTATGGCATGCAATCCGTGCTCTAGGCTTTGATTTCAGAAGAGTTACAGGTGCAATCTCTAACTTGGATAATCAAAAAATTACATTAAATGGATAAATCAATTAAGACTTATTCTATTTAATTTAATTAAGACTTGTTCTATTGATTCTAAAAAACCCCATCAGAATGATGGGGTTTTTTTATTTTTATTATTCATTATTTCATTGAATAAAATTAAACAGACACGAATTCCCTTTGAAAGATAATAGATAAAAAGCAATTAATAGTTTGTCAAAGGAACTGATTAACAGAACTGAAGAGCTTAGTTTACTTGGGTGGAGCCAAGATGGTGCGCAGCGTTATTCTGAGCTAATAGATAATAGTAAAACCTTTATTGGCTTTTCCGAACAAGAGACTTTGCTTAGTGTATTCCTAATTTTATTGATATTAGTTTTTGGCTCTATCTTAATTTTTAGACTTTATCAAGTTCCAGCAGTTCAAAATTCTTCCAGAAACCTTGGATCAAGTAAAGAGATTTCTTCTACAAATCTTCCCTTGGCTATTAAACCTGTTGCTAAAGATATTAAAAACGTGAGATTTAAAAAAGAAATTATTGATCAAAAACCATTAATAAATGTAAGCAAAGATGTGGTGAAGGGTTTTATTAATCTAAGTAATAAAGCAGTGGATTATATTTCTTTAGAACGTTCACCTAATAAACCTTTCTTAGAGCACTTCTCTAATCTTTTTAAGGAAACCTCTATCAATACAGATAGTTTGATTGAACATGGATTGTTGGCGACTCTCTTAACTTATGAAGCATCTCGAAAAGCTATAAATTCTATTTCTTCTCCTGCTAGTCCACCCCTAATAGAGTCTGTGACTTCAAGAAGTAAAAATAAGTTGGCAAAACACTTAGCGAATAAAAGTGACTCTGAGCTTAGGAACTTCTTAAAGGGTTCTAAGTTCCTATCAGGATTACAAAAAGACAAGTTAATTGAGTTAATCTTGATTAATCCTGAGGCTTTAGAAAAAGTATCTATTGAAGTAAGGGAGGCGGAGTTAAAGAAGAAGACAGTAGTTGAGTTAAAGTCTTTGTTGCAAGGAGAGCAGAAAATATCAAGACTAAGAAAATCAGAGCTTATTGAAAGAGTTTTGCTTTTGGAATACAGTTCAGATTAGTTTATAAAGAAAGACTATTCTAGAGTATCTAGGATTTAAAATTCTATGACAAGAGCCACTGTTGCCAGCAAGTTACAACCAATAAATTTAAATATATTTATTCCTTTTGTTTTTATTTTTATTGGATTGCTTGGCGCATTTCACCATTCTTTATGGCGTGATGAAATGCAAGGATGGTTAGTTGCTTGGCGTAGTGATAGTTGGCTTGATTTATGGAAAAATAATGCACCTTCAGGGCATCCAGTTTTATGGTCAGCTTTGATTTATATCTTTAAGAATCTTACAGGTACTCCCTTGAGTATGCAGCTCCTTCAATGGATTTTGGGAAGCAGTGCAATAATATGTTTTTGGAGATGGAACCCTTTCCCTATCTGGCAAAAGACACTTTTTACATTTGGGTATTTTCCTTTTTGGGAATATTATTTAATTTCCAGACATTATGTTTTAGCTGAATTATTAACATTTATCTTTTGTAGCACCTATTCACTTCGCCGTAAGAGTTATTTGCCTTCAGCAATTTGTATCGGTCTTTTGGTTAATACTCATGCTTTCGCTTGGGCAATAGCATTTGCAATAGGAGTTGCCTTGATAAGTGAATGGTGTTTTAGTCCTTTGCAAAGAATTAGCTATAAGAAACAGAGAGTCTGGACTTTAGATCTAATTATAAGTATTTCTATTGTTTTTCTATTTTCAAGTTTCGCAGCTTTTAGCCTGATGCAAGCAAAAGATGTATCTAGTATTGACTTTTTTAATTTTGACTTTAGACATTTATTAAGAGTATTTGGCAGAATATTTGGAGGGTATCTATTAATAGTACCTAACTATAGAAGTTGGGTTGATTTATTTATATGTGCATTAATTGGAGGGTTTATGTTGTTTATTACACTTAAATTTATTAGTAGATCTAGAATAGCAATAACTTTTTTCCTAAGTGGAATAATATCACTATTTGCATTTAATTACTTTATTTATCTAGGCATTGGCTCTAGGCACTATGGCTATTACTTCTTGATGTTCATTGCAGCCATTTGGTTAGCATTACATCCTTCTGAAAATAGTGAGGCCTCAATATTAAAGATGACGTCAATTAATAAAAATACTTTTCATAACTTATTCCCATACTTATTAACATTTTCTTTATCAGTACACTTCGCTGCAGGAATCCATAGAACGATAACAGATTTTTTCCTTCCTTACTCAGCAGGCAAAGCCACTGCCAATTATATTAAAGAAGAAGGTTTACAGGATTTAGACGTTTTTGCTACTCGTGATGTAGAAGTTTCGACAGTATCGGGTTATTTAGACAAAGATTTCTACTATCCTGAGTTAAAAGGATATGGAAGTTATGCAAAATGGAATACTAGATTACCAATTAAAAAAGATGATGTTTTAAGTGAATTGAATTTATTCCTAACAAAAAGAAAAGATAATCATAGACTTTTAATTTTATTAAGCAGGAATTCTATGATTAATCAGTTTGATAATAGTAGGGAAATATTTATTGATGAATTTAAGATTACACCTATTAAGAGTTTTGAGAAATCATGGATAGACACAGAAAGGTATTACCTTTATTTTGCAGATAGGGTAAATAGAACTTAAACCTTATTAATTTCTTTCATACAAAAATGAGCCAACTTATTAGAAGAGAAACAAATAAAGCATCACATAGATTACGTGTAAATTTAATCAATCTTTTTTGCCAAAACAAAGAAATTCTATTGATTTTAATAGTTTGCTCTATTTTGCATCTTTTTTGTATATTTGATAATTCTTCTCATAGCTTAGTTGCGCATGATGAAGGTCTTTACTCTAGAAGAGCAAGAGTGATAATTGATAGTGGCAATTGGTTTACACCTTTTCCAGATCCACATCATAAAACTGTAGGAAGTTACTGGCTTATAGCCTTAAGTATAAAGTTCTTTGGGTTAAATGAGTTTGCAGTTCGTTTTCCTAGTGCAGTTTTTTCTATACTTTGCTCGGTAATTGTTTATCAAATAGTAAGCAAAATAAATAATAAAAGATCCGCTTTAATAGCTGCTCTAATCCTTCCAGTTATGCCAATATGGTTTTTGTATAGCCATTATGCAAGTCCAGATATAGCTTTTATCTTTGTAATTCTCTTGGCCATTAATTGTATTATTGATAGCAATATTAATTTTGATATTTATAAAAGAAATCATCTAAGATATTGGC
>CACPKH010000030.1 GCA_902634515.1 uncultured Prochlorococcus sp.
CATCTCCTATCCATTCAGTTGAAACACCACCTGCTAGCCACCACGGAATTGGGAAATCGGGATGCTTTAGCCATTGAAGTGGCAACTTTTCGCCAGTTCCTCCAAGAAGATTTTGATCCCAAGCGTCTAAAAGGATTGAATCTACTGACGACTTATAGTCTTGTACAAAATCAAGATCATACTTTTCTTTAATTCTAATTGCTTTCCACCATTTGATTTCTGGGAAAGTTTTTTTTAGCTCTTTACACTTTTGTAATGACTCTTTCCCATGCAATTGAATTACGGAGGGGATGCCATTCCCAGTCATTCCATTCAAAAGCTCTTTTTCCTCAAGATCTGCTACAACCCAAACTCTTTCAATATTTGGATTTTTCAAGGCTAATGCCTCAAATAATTTTCGTCTTTGGGTTTCTTCTACAAAACGAGGAGAGTGCTTTACGCCAATTACACCAATAGCATCTGCTCCTAACGATGCTATCTCTAATGCTTGATGAGTTTTTGTGATTCCACAGATCTTTACAGCAGTTGCTGGTTTAGAACTAATTTTTAATGTCAATTGATTATTTCCTTGATTAGGATTAGTTAAGTCTTAAACAATTTTTAGATTATATGGAGGGTGAGGTTTGGAGTATTTAGAGTTGATAAAGATAAAGGGTATCCCATTAAGGGTTCATCCAAGTTGGGCTTTTATTTTATTGCTTTTTACGTGGTCCTCTCAAACTCAGCTATCTAATTTATTAACAATCCAAATACCCCTTTTGCTTTGTTGGTGTATTGGATTCTTAAGTTCGCTACTTGTATTTTTATCTGTATTACTGCATGAGCTTGGACATTCTTTAGTGGCATTACATGAGGGGTTGAGGATTAGAAGCATCACATTATTTTTCCTTGGGGGAGTAGCTATTACTGAAAAGGAATGTGATACCCCTATGGCTTCTTTGAGGGTTGCCATTGCAGGCCCTCTAGTCAGTTTCTTTTTGGCTATTTTCTTTTTAGGCTGTTCTCAGTTTCTTTTTAGTCAAGGATCAATAGCTTCTATTGTTTTTACTCAGTTAGGCAGCATTAATTTACTTTTGACATTTTTCAACTTATTGCCAGGACTACCTTTAGATGGTGGCTTAATACTTAAGTCTATTGTTTGGTATTTGACTGGCAATAAAAGGAAAGGTCTAAAAGTTGCTAATGCAAGCGGAAGATGGCTTTCTCTTTGTGCTCTTTTTCTTGGAAGTGTGATTTGTTTTACAGGAGGTGGCTTGGTTGGTGTTTGGTTAATAGTAATTGGTTGGTTTGGTTTTTCTTTCTCAAGATCACAAAACCAGATTTTTACTTTTGAGGATATTTTGTGTGCATTAAAAGTTACTGAGGCTTCTTCCAGGGGATTTATAGTTCTTGAGGCGGATAAAAAACTACGTAGCTTGAGTGAGCTTTATTCGGATGAAACTAGACAGAATCTTTCTCCAAAATGGATATTGATTTGTAGCTCAGGTAGATGGATTGGATATGTTACTGAGAAAATTTTAAAAGAAGTTCCAGTGCAGTTTTGGAATGATTATTGCCTTTCTGAATATTGCAGTCCACTTTCTGACTTGCCATCGATATCTGATAGAGCTCCTCTTTGGGAAGCAATTTTGAATTTAGAATCGACAGCTCAAGATAGACTTTTAGTATTTAATCTTGCAGGGTTGCCATCAGGAACTATAGATAGGGTTGATATTGGGAAGGCAGTTTTATTAAAAATTGGCATAAAGTTGCCAAAAGCATTTTTTGAGGCTGCTAGAAAGAAAAATACTTATCCACTAGGCATGTCATTAGTTAAATTGGTTGAAGGTATGATTTCTTCGGGATTGATATCTGAATCTGGTGAAACAAAATAATTTGAAGAACAATTCCTTGTTTTTTGCAAATCTTGCTCGCTAATATTTTTTGTTTCCCAAGATATTTTTGGCCAGCAGTTTATAAATGAAGAAGTAAGTAATTTATCAAGACCCTTTCTTGGAATTATTAGAGGAGCTGCTTTTGGAGCCTTTGTCTTAAATATTTTAAACCAAAGCTCCTTTGGGGGATCCAAAATGATTTCTCCATGTTGGAGTAAATTTCCTCCTCTCCAGAATTGTGCACTTCCAACACGCTTAAAACCATAAGCGTCAATTAAATCAGCTTGAGTCGCTAAGTCAAAACAGTTTTGATTTAGAGGGTCTTGAGGTTTGTTACCAAAGTGCAATGGAAAACCTAAATCATGGAAGAAATTTAGAAGCCATTGATTTGCTAGAAAATATGCTTGAAGTTTTCCCCTAGGAGCTGATTTCCAAACCAATGAATAGGTAAGACCTCCAGAGTGTAAAACTGCGCTTCCACCGGTTGGCCTGCGAACGATATTTATTTTTTTTTCCATGCAGAGTTCCAACCATTTCTTAGGCAACCGTTTTTGATTATGTCCAATAGATAGCCAAACTCCATCCCATTTGTAAAAGCGTATTGATATTGAGAAATCTCCTTTTAAGCTTGCCTGGTCAAGCATCATTGTATCAATAGCCATCTGTTCATGACCCTTTAATTTAATAGTATTGATAACTAGTCCTTTCCCAGATGGAGCAACTGAATCAACCACTTTTGTTTGCATTTACTTTAAATACTTAAAAGGACTCAGAAGCCATTATTTTCATTTTTTGGAATTTTAAGTGCATTAATGCATGACAGGGTTTTGCAATTATCCCCATTTGGCGCTGTTTGCATTGAGAATAGTATTAGTTATTAAATCTTTCCATGAATCCCACCTCGACTATTGATCTTGCGGGTCTCTGCCTAGTAGTGGTGATGCATGCTGGGATCTTAGCCTTGCGCTTAGGAATCAGCCTTAGCAAAGCTTGATCAATAATTTCCTTATATTTGTTGGCAAAGAGATGATCTTTGCGATAAAAGGGGTAAATGATAATATTTTTTGGCTCAACCACTTCCTAAGCCTTTAACTGACACTCCATCCCGACGTAGGCGGTATAGGAGGCGAAATGAAAAATCTATAATACAAGAAAATAATAAATATGATGCAGCCTCAATGGCTTCATATTTGCAACTTCAAGAAGAAAAAAGAGATTTGATTTATAGCTTTATTTCTATGGTCATGAAATTAGGTTTTTTTTCTATAGCAATTTCAAGTTTATTTAATTTGGGCATTGCATCGCATCATAGAATTAGAAGAAATATTGAACTTTCTACTGTTCTCAAGTTAGAAGATAAAAAATTTGAAGATTTATATAAGCGTTTTGATAAAATTTTTACAATCGGTGGAAGAGATCGATTGATGGAGGAGCAAGATCAATGGATTGCTCCAAATAGCATAAGAGTTATATGGCGTTGAAAAGTATTCCTAAAATTTTTGCATTTAATCTCTTTTACATAGTTGACTAAGTAAAAAGATATCTTTGGAGATATGGCTTCAATGCAATCTGCGCCAGGGACTGTTCTTATTACAGGGACAACCTCAGGAGTAGGGTTATACGCGACCAAGGCATTAGTAAATCTTGGCTGGAAAGTTATTACTGCAAATAGATCACCTCTAAGAGCAGAGGCTGCTGCAGTTGAGCTAGGCCTTCCTTTTGGCAGATCTAAACAACTGCAACATATATATTTAGATCTTTCTGATTTAGATAGTGTTCGACTTGGTGTTGAGAATCTACTTAATAGCTTAGATGGACCTTTAGATGCATTGGTTTGTAATGCAGCAGTTTATATGCCACGCCTTTCAAAACCGATGCGATCTCCGCAGGGATATGAGCTTTCAATGGCAACAAATCATTTTGGTCATTTTTTGTTAATACAGCTTCTTTTAGAAAACCTTAGCTCTTCTAAGAGACCAGTATGGAAAGGTAGATCATGGGCTGTTGAATCTCCTAGGTTAGTAATGCTTGGAACAGTTACGGCTAATTATGAGGAGCTTGGAGGCAAAATTCCTATACCTGCTCCTGCCGATTTGGGAAATCTTTCAGGGTTTCAGGAAGGCTTTAAAGATCCCATAAGCATGGCAAGTGGAAAGCGTTTTAAGCCAGGGAAGGCCTATAAAGACAGTAAACTTTGCAATATGATTACCATTCAGGAACTGCATCGTCGCTATAAAGATTCTCCTGTTTTGTTTAGTTCTCTTTATCCTGGTTGCGTAGCCAATACAAAGCTGTTTAGAAATACACCTAAAATTTTTCAATGGCTGTTTCCATGGTTTCAGAGATTAATTACAGGGGGTTATGTTAGTGAGAAGCTTGCTGGGGAAAGGGTTGCCAAGGTAGTTTCAGATCCTGCCTTTGGCATGTCAGGAGTCCATTGGAGCTGGGGGAATCGCCAGCGGAAGAATCGACAACAATTTGCACAAGAACTATCTAATCGAATTACCGATCCAAAAACATCCAAAAGTATGTGGGATTTATCTATGCAACTCGTTGGTTTGAATTAGCTTTGAACTTTTAGTCGAATCCCAGCAAATCAAATATTTCTCTATCTTTTAAAGGTTCTGCTTCTAGAGGCTCGACATTTTCTAGCATTTTTTTTGCGAGAGATAAGTATTCTTTCTGAACCTCCACAACGCCTTCTTCACTTGAATCCATTTCGAAAATGGTGCATTTTTTCAATCTTGATTTTCTTATTGCATCTACGTTTTTAAAGTGAGCCATGGTTTTTAAACCTGTTTTTTCATTAAACTTCTCTATCTGATCTAGCTCTGCAGATCGATTTGCAATTACTCCACCAAGGCGAACTTTATAGTTTTTAGCTTTTGCATTTATTGCTGCCACTATTCGATTCATTGCGAAAATGGAATCAAAATCATTAGCTGTAACTATTAAGCAATAGTTCGCATGCTGTAAAGGTGCTGCAAAACCTCCACATACAACATCTCCAAGAACATCGAAAATTACTACATCGGTATCTTCGAGAAGATGATGTTCTTTTAGAAGTTTTACTGTCTGCCCTGTTACATAGCCTCCGCATCCAGTCCCTGCTGGAGGCCCTCCACTTTCAACACATTGAACTCCATTGAAGCCTTCGAACATAAAATCTTCTGGCCGTAGTTCTTCGCTATGGAAATCAACTTCTTCAAGAATATCAATTACTGTTGGCACCATCTTGTGAGTAAGAGTAAAGGTGCTGTCATGCTTTGGATCACAGCCAATTTGCAAAACCTTTTTTCCAAGTTTTGAAAAAGCCGCTGAAAGGTTTGAGGATGTAGTGGATTTGCCAATGCCCCCTTTGCCATATATGGCAATAACTAGAGCACCTTCTTCTATGTGAACTTTAGGATCTAGTTTTACCTGAACACTGCCTTCGCCGTCATCACGACGAGTCAAAGTCGAAGTCATTAATTACCTTTATCGAAGGAGCTATATGTATATATTCAAGCAGGAAAATGAGTAGTTAGTAAATGTTTGAGTAATTCGATACATGAGAGTTGATTGTTATTTGTAGAAACGCAAACATTTGGCGCCAAATAACATGAATTAAGTATAAAAACTTATTCCTTAAAAGCTCTCATTTGTGGATAATTTACGCGCTAAAGTGTGCTTTTGCGTCGAACAAGGTTTCGCTATTTATTTCTTTGCACCCTGCATTGCGAGCATATTTCTCTGTATTCCTTCTGACTTTCCCTCGAACAAAGAATGGTATCTTGGCTAGCTCTGATTCTCCATCTGAAGTCCACTGGAGTTTCTGTGTTGTTTGTTCAGATTTTTTAGATTCAAAAGAAACCTTAGATTTATTACTTTCTTCTTCACTATTTCCATGCCCTCCAAGATGCCCAAGGTGACTTTGATGACCATCTGTAAATTCAAAATCATGCCTGAACATTCCTATCAAATGTTCTTCCAGTCCCATCATTAGAGGGTGAACCCAATCATCAAAAATTACATTAGCCCCTTCCCAGCCCATTTGAGGGCTATACCTTGCCGGAACATCTTGAACATGCATTGGTGTGCTTATTACCGCACAAGGAATTCCTAGCCTTTTGGCACTATGTCTTTCCATCTGAGTGCCAAGAACTAATTCTGGGGCAGATTCTTTAATTGCTTCTTCAACTTCTAGGTAGTCATTAGTTATTAAAGCTTCTAGTCCAAGTTCCTTTGCTTTGGAGCGAACAAGCCTTGCCATTTCACGGCTATAAGTACCTATACCGACAATCTCAAAACCAAGTTCTTGATCAGCAATTCTTGCGGCGGAAAGAACATGAGTTCCGTCTCCAAAAATAAATACTCTTTTCCCAGTTAAATAATTAGAGTCAACAGATTTAGAGTACCAAGTTAGTTTTGATTCATCTGCAATGTGAATTGGGGTATCCATCCCTAAAATTTGATGAATCTCTTTTAAAAAATCTTGAGTAGCACCAACCCCAATTGGGACAGTTTTAGTAAAAGGTTGACCAAAATTTCTCTCTAGCCAAATACAAGTAGATTCAGCCACTTCAGGATATAAACAGACATTGGCATCTGCATTGTTAATCCTTTTCAAGTCAGCTGGTGAAGCATTAAGTGGGGCAATCACATTTATATCAATTCCATTTTGAGCAAGTATCTTTTGTATCTCTAGGACGTCATCACGGCATCTAAATCCAAGTAGAGATGGGCCTAATAAATTTACCTTTGGTCTTCTTCCTTCTTCTTTCCATGCATTTGGATTGTGTTTTGTTTCTTCTAGAGAAGGTTTATTAACTAAACCTCGAACTAATTGATAGAAGGTTTCAGCAGCTCCCCAATTTTCTTTCTTGCTGTAAGCAGGAAGTTCAAGACTAACAATAGGAATTTCAAATCCCATCCCTTTCGCAAGTGATCCTGGCTGATCTTGAATTAATTCTGCAGTGCAGCTTTCTCCTACAAGTAGCGCTTCTGGTTTGAATCGTTCAACTGCCTCAATAATATGACCTTTCACTAGATCAGCAGTATCGCCTCCTAAATCTCTAGCTTGAAATGTTGTATAGGTAACAGGAGGCCTTTGCCCTCTGCGTTCAATCATAGTAAATAGCAGGTCGGCATATGTGTCACCTTGCGGTGCATGTAAAACATAATGAACGCCTTTCATTGAAGTAGCAATTCGCATTGCTCCTATATGAGGTGGACCTTCATATGTCCAAAGTGTTAATTCCATAGGATCAAACTTGTGAGAGTTGTTTTGGA
>CACPKH010000031.1 GCA_902634515.1 uncultured Prochlorococcus sp.
AATTATTCCATAATCCATTGCCTCCTCAGGAGACATATAGAAATCTCTATCTGTGTCATTAGAAACCCTATCTAAGGGTTGACCAGTTCTAATTGACAACTCTGTATTAAGTCTCTTTTTTAGAAAGATTATTTCGTCAGCTTGAATTCTAATGTCACTTGCCTGGCCTCTAGCTCCACCTAAAGGCTGATGAATCATGATTCGAGAATGTTTCAGACTGCTTCTCTTCCCTTTTGCCCCTGCGCATAACAAGAAAGCACCCATGCTTGCAGCTAAACCAACACATACAGTATGAATATCTGGCTTAACATGTTGCATGGTGTCAAATATTCCAAGCCCGTCATAAACCGAACCGCCAGGAGAATTTATATATAAAAAGATATCCTTGTCTGGGTCTTCAGCTTCTAAAAATAATAGTTGAGCAACAATTCGGTTGGCAGAATCATTGGTTACTGGTTCTCCAAGAAAAATTATTCTTTCTCTTAAGAGCCTTGAATATATATCAAAGGCTCTTTCACCACGACCTGTTTCTTCAATAACTATTGGAATCATTCTTAAATTGATCGGTTTCCACGATTTTTATTGTACTAGAACCAAAGCTATGGTTCTATAAGAATTAAGTTAAGAAATTGAGTGAGCGTCTAACGGTTTCAGATAGCAAAGCTAAATTCCACAAGGAGTTTCAATATGTAATTCCAGCCGTATACAGAAGAATAGTTGACGAGTTTATAGTTGAATTAAACCTATTAAGAAATCAAAAGAAGTTTTCAGAAGACAATTTGTTCTCTTTTGGATTAGTAAGGACATATCTAGAACTTACTACAGGCTATAAACCCAAGGAGCATGTCAAAGAGCTCTTTAACGCAATACTCATTTCTACAGGATTTGACTTTGAGAGAATAGAGTCTATGGCAAAGAATATGATTGAAAAGTCTAAGTCATTAGATAAAGAGGATTTCAAAGATAAAGCATTAGATCCTGAGAAAATAAATAAATTGTTTTTAGATAATGTTGGTATAAATAAAGATAATTACTACTCCAGGATCACTGGCATAGGTCTATTCAAATTTATTGAAATGGTAAAAGGCGAAGATGAGATGAAAGAAAAGTCATCAACAAATATAGGATTAATTGGAGAAGCAATAGGTTTTAGAAAAGATAGGATAGAGAAAGATATAAGTTTATATAAAAATAATGCAGAGAAAATAAACAAGGTTATGGAACTAATTAAGATAAATATAGAAGAAGAGAAGAGAAGAGAAGATAGAAGAGAGAAGATTAAGAAAGAATAGTCTACTTCTTTCGCCTTCTCTTATCCTTAAAATCTATTATAGAAATATAAATTACTGATAATGTAATAAAGATCAATAACAATAAAGACGTTAGAGATAAGTAGTCAGAAGAACTAAAACCCTTGAATAACAAGGAATATTTAGATATCAATTGTTCCATCACCATTCCTACCCCAAACAACCATGGCAATCGAGAAAGTGAAAATAGCTGCTAAGGAAGCCCAGGCAAAAGTAAAGAGCATCTGATTTAAAAATCTTAAAATTATTATAACCTAGAAGAGACATTAAATGAGTATATTAATATAAAGAGGGCTGTAATTAGTAATGGGTAGAATAGTTAAAAATCATAGCACTCATATTGAAGGATTAATTGATATATTAGAGATATTATCAAAAAACATTTTAATTAAATCTGTAACTCCTGGCTCATTACATAGGGTGAAGGGTTTTTGTGAAAAGATGAGGATAAGGGTAACAAGAGAACTCAGGGGTGGATTTAAACTTGTCGCGAGAAAAGGAAGAATGGTTCAACAGGTATATATACTTACGAAGCTGAGCGAAAAGGAGTTGAATGATTTGATTGCTAAAACTATTGATAAATAGAATTAAATTATATAGTCAATCAGCGGAATCCAAAGATGGGCTTTGGTTTTCCTGGGCATGTAGGCTGCTCATAGAACCTTCAATGATATCTCTTATCATTTCTTCTTTGATATCATCCATTGCTCTATCAAGTTGGTTTGGATAATCTGACATGAACTATAAGTTGTTATGTTTATTCTAAGTCGTAAAGAAAAAGTAAAAATTAAAAGATTTAGTAAATCTCTTAAGATAATAAAAACAACTCATATTGAGAAAGTGAAGTTTTCGCTAAGCATATTGGCACTATTTACATTTGTGCTAGTCCCAAACATTTATTCAGCAGATAAGACAGAAATTAAAGACTTTTGCAGAAGAACATCAAATTACTATAAATGCATTGAGGATTTTGAAGGATTTGAGAAAACGATTTCAAAGCCAAGTATAGATAGCCCTATAGAAATAGAAGTAATCCCTTTCCAGAGTTAAATTATTAGTTAGTTCTGATTCTTATACTTGCCAAAATAGTTGTAACATATATCCTTTATAAGGTTATATTCGAATTTAAATTTTGGATCAAACCAGTTGCTCCAAGTAAGATCTCTAGAAGTTATATTAATTTTATTTTTAATGCAAGATATAGCTAAATATAGCTTCTGATCTTTACTGTTCTTAGTCGGTACTATGAAAATATCATTTCTTTGAGTTAATTTTGAGAAATCTACATTTAATGGTCCGTATTGGGAAGTTGAATGTTTGATTGAAATATCATTTGAAAATTTATTGGAATTATTTTCAGTGAAACTTATAGGGGTAATTAATATTTCAATGAATAATAAGAAATATATTTTCTTTTCTAATAGATTTGAATAAAACTTATTTCTAAATCTCATATTCGTTTATGAAGGTTCTCAAGGCATTAGTATAGTTCTCTAATAGACTGATTGATCTATCATCAAAACCAATTTCCTTGTAGGCCTTTTGTAAGATATCTACTCTCATTTTGACCTGACTAAAAGCAATAAGATATTCTTCTCTAATATCATCATCTCTTATATCATTTATTTTTGCTGTATATAATTCTACTTCTTTTAATGAACTATTAATATGTAGTTCATGTTCTTTGGAAAGCTTTCTTCTTCTCTTAGCCATTAGCAAATCAGCTTTACTAAGAGGTTACAATATATAGCTAAGCTTTTCAACAAAATAAGTCGATTGGAAGCAGTCTAGTCACAAGTTAAAACTTTTGATTTTCCTTTTAATTCAGGAGTTTTCTCATTCATGATAGACATAGTATATAATGATAGAAATTAGAACACTAGTTCATCAAAAGATTAACTTCTTAAGTAAAATGGAAGAAAATACAACAAAACTGAAAAATAAATCATCTAATAAAAGAAAAGAGAAAAAGCTACCTTGGTGGATAGAACTGCTCTTCGTTCAAGTTGGTCTACCTGAATCCTTGCTTGTTAAATATTTAAATCTAGAAAAGAAGGTAAAGTTACATATAGAAGCTAAAAAAGATAGCTATAAAGTTATATTACTAATAGGAATAATAATGATATACTTCTACCCAATAATTGAAGAGTCTCGCCAAAGGAATAGTTGTAGGAACTTAACCCTAGAAAAACTAAATGACAAGAAGCCAAAGAGCGTAGCTAAAGCTATAGCCATAAACTATTGCAATGGTGGAGGTTCTTATGATCTACTAGATTAATATTTTTTAGACTTCTCTTCATTTTCAGTATAGTTAAAAGTAGGCTTATCATCAATTCTCTTACCCTCAATAATTGAAGAGAAATACATTAGCATTCTTCCAAAAATAGGGACCCAAAATCTTTCATATCCTTGTTTTAGAAGTTTGAAAAACAATTTGCTAATTTTTTATAATTGTCTAATTATAGGACATTTTAGATCCCTTATGATATAATTTTACTAATATCTATATGCTTCTGGATCTAATCCTTTATAGATATTAAAAGTATCTATTTTTTATACTCTAATGGCAACAGCAAAAGAAAAGAAAGAAGAAGTCAAAAAATATCTCAAAAAGCTAAGGGCTGATCTTAGGGTGATACATCTTGCCGTAACCGATGAACTTAAATTGCCTGACCCAAAAGAAGTAAAGACTTTAATGACTGAAATGGAAGACTTGTTGCTTGTAATTGATCCAAAATCAGCAAAAAAAGCAAAGAAAAAAGCAAAGTAATCCTAACTCTGTAGAGTAATATTGTATATAGCTAAATGTTTATTACTTTGAACTTAAGGAAATCTAATTTATCTCTAATAGTTACTCTAAGTATTTTACTGATAGGTTGTCCAGCTAAAAATCACATTCAAAACAAATTAAAAGGCAATTCAGATAAAAATGAATCAATCAAAAATCATTCAAAATTAATTGAATCGACAGAAATATCCATTTCATGCAATAAAGAAACCATAGAAGACTACTTAGACAAAGGGTGGAAAGTAATCAGCTCAACAACAGAAGAGGTACCTTGTAGTTGGAAAACAATCAAGGCTACAAAAAGATGCAACCTAGAAAGAGATAAAGGTTGTAAGATAACAGTACCTGATCTTATGGGTGAAAAGACAACTTATATATTAGAAAGAGAGTCTTCGGTAAATAAAAATCAAACAAATAGTCTTAAGAGTAAAGATCTCACAATAGATGTTGGAGATGAGTAAATATATCCAAGCTTGTCTGTAAAGTTAAATATTGCGATTAAAATATTTAATATTATTATATTTATAGATGCTCAAGTGTAATGAGGATGCTTACCACAAATACTAGAAGAAGGTTAGAGAGCATTATAGGAAAATTAAGCAATGGCGATGGTGTAACCTTAAATGAAAGGATAGAAATTCAAAAATATTCAGAGCGGATCCCATTCATTGCAGGCAAGATTAGGCAAGCTCTAAGGAAAAGAGAATTACTCGAGAACGATGGTCTTACATAAGCCTTTCACGATATAACTATCAGTATCTAACAATGATATAAACTTCTACTATCTAAAAATTATTAGTGAAATATGTTACCTAGAGCAATTGCATTAAAAGAATTCAAATAATCCTAATATTTGTATTAATATCTTGCTAAAGCCCTCTTAAAAAAAGAGGCTAAAAGAGTTTTTCTACGCTTTACTAATACGAATCTTAAATTGTAAGCAAAGATTAATTACATTTCGTTCATATTGATGATTGCCTACATAAATTGGCTTAATATTTTCTAAAGATTTGCTTTTCGGTCTATGAGTCTCTCTTTATTAACTGCAACAGCAGCAGTTGGACTCATTCTTATGAGTACAACATTTCTTGTGATGGTTTCAATTAGCTAGATATATAGACTCCAAAAGTACATTGTTAATGTATCAATTGTTACTTGATTGATGTGCTTTCATTAGACTATCTATTATTAACTTTTAAAGCAATGTCCTACGAAGCTGGAAGCAAGGAATGTAGAAGGATTGTTGAAGCAAAAGAAAATTTAATTAAAACCATGCAAACACTTAAGGGTTTAAATAATACTGAAGATATAAATGCCAAAATTAAATCTATTTACGATGAACTAGAAAATATGCATGAAGCTAGAAAGAAAATTGAACATGAAGAATAAATATGCTGTGTTTACTATGAAAAAGTTATTCTTCTGTTTGCGTTAATTTATTGTATTGCTTAAATAAATAAACAACACCTATAAGCATAAGTATTAAAGGTACTATGGCTCTTAATACAAAAATAAAAGAAGCTGATATTAATATAATAATAAAAATCAAACGCAAATCTGGGAATGTTGAAATAGCATCATTTCCTTCATTGCTTGAATCTGGTATAACCTCAGGTTCAATTCCCATTTATATGTTGGAGAACAAAGTTAACTTATCAAATCATTGATAGATAAGATATAAATACTTCAAAGTTATAACAATTCAAAATCGGCAGTACGCTCTATAAGTTTGAAATGCTTAAGGATTAAACTATATAACCAGTTTTAACTGAAAACATAAAAGGTAACTACAGGATAGGATCCTTAATGTTATGTTCAGTACTCTTGATTAGAGACATGAGAAGCGCATCAGTACTTAAAAAAACAATTCTTTCTTTTGCAATACCAACCTTTTCGCTTACCTCATTACATACATTTCAACCAGCAAAAGCAGAAAGCTTGAGACCAATAAGGCCAATTACAGTAGCTGTTAGGCAGGTTAAAGATAGAAGTGGAGCACCATGGTTCAAATCATCTTTTCCGGAGAAGCTTGCTAATGTTCTAGCGACTGAACTTACAAGTACAGGTCATTTCACTGTCTTAGAAAGAGACGATGAAGCCTTGGCAGAGCTAAGAAAGGAGCTTGGGATGACAGGTATTAACCCAAATACAGCTGCACGTAAAAATAATCTAAATCAAGCAAAATATATAATTCTGGCATCCCTTACTGACTTTGAAGAGTCTAGTATTGGAGGTGATGCAAAAACTATTGGTTACGGTGGTTTTAAGATAGGAGGAGGGAAAAAAGTTTCCTCCTTTTATGTATCTTTTGATTTAAAGGTGGTTAATACATCAACCGGAACCATTGCTTATAGCAGAACAATAGAAGGCAAGGCCTCCAAAGAATCTAAGTCAAAAGCTTTTGCAGGAAGCTTTAGAGGAGTAAGTCTTGGTCAAAGCGAACAAAAGGCAGAAGGTATTAATAAAACAAGGGTTATAA
>CACPKH010000032.1 GCA_902634515.1 uncultured Prochlorococcus sp.
TGAAGATAAGAGAGCCTTTAGAGCAATGAGGAATGCATCTCTACCTCCATTATTAGTTTCTCCATTTAAATCACCTGCTGCATCACCTGCTATATAAACAACACCATCTGACGAAATTCTAATTGAGCCTACTTGAGTATATCCGCTAACACCAAAGAGCTTTGTCCAAACTTGTGTCCCATCAGATGAAAGTTTAGTGATGAATACATCACTCGTTGCAGTTTTTATTTCTCCATCCAAATCGCCTTGAGTAGTACCTGTGATATAAATTGAACCATCAGTTGTAATTGTTATATCATCGGGACTATCAGAACTTGTAGTTCCATATAATTTTGTCCAAGCTTTTGTGCCATCAGATGAATACTTAGTTAGAAATATATCCACAGATCCATTATTAGTTTCTCCATCTAAATCTCCCGGTGTACTACCTGTGATATAAATTGATCCATCACTTGCAGTTGCTACACCTTTACCTCTATCATCATTATTAGTTCCTAATAACTTTGTCCAAGCTTTTGTCCCATCGGATGAATACTTAGTTAGGAATGCATCCTCAGCTCCACTATTGGTTTCCCCATCTAAGTCCCCCTCTGTCCAACCTGTGATATAAATTGATCCATCACTTGCAGTTGTTACATTATAAGTCCTATCTGTACTAGTAGTTCCTAATAGCCTTGTCCAAGATTTTGTCCCATCAGATGAAAATTTAGTGATGTATGCATCTATACCTCCATTATTAGTCTCTCCATCTAAATCGCCGTATGTATAACCTGTGACATAAATTGATCCATCAGATGCAATTGCAAGTCCATCATTATATGTACCAGATCCGGCTCTCCATTTTTGTGTCCAAACTTTTGTCCCATCAGATGAATACTTATGTAGGAATGTTTCCCAATTTGTATTACCTGAATGATAGATAAATCCGTCACTTGAAATTCCCAGAGCTTTTCCTTGATCACTCACAGGTGAAGTACTGCCATTAAACGTATCTGTCCACTCTATTGACAGATCTGATGAATACTTAATTAAGAAAGCATCAGGGCGTCCCTGCTCAATTCCAATATTAGTGTTGCCATTTAAATGGCCATGTGTATAACCATTGAAATAAATCGACCCATCATCACCAATTGCGGCTCCAAAACCATAGTCGTTTTGAGCCGTTCCTTCTAATTTTGTCCAATCTATTTCTGGAGCATCTTCTGCATAAAACTTAGATCCTGTAAAAAATAAATAAGCTGTAAAAATAACACTTAATGAAATTCTTTGAATTGAAATATTCGCCTTACTCATTCACCTTTATTCAAGATTAATCCTAAAAACTAACTTGGCAAGTAGAAGTATTGATTATATAAAGCCTTTAAGAATTTAAGAGCATATCTACCTTCTTCTGATATTGAGCCATGACTCAATAGTCAATTTATAAATATGCTCTTAAATCGATTAATTTGTTTAAATCTTGTGGATGCAATTTCGTATAAATCTCACCCTCATTTCTTTATTCTATTTCAATCAAGCTGTGATTACTAATAGCTAACAGACTTTTCCATGCAGAATTTTTTTTGCTTTAAGTGAGTCCTTTCCAGGTGCTTTCTACCTCAATCAGAGCTAAAATTGATTTAGCTAGGGAGTCATTATGTCTTCTCGAGAAGGTCAGGCTATGAAGTCACTAGAGGTAGCTTTAGACCATGCGCTTGCTCGACTGAATCAATTAAAGGGGAAAGATAGACTTGCTTTCGCTAGTGAATACAAGGAGTGGCTTGCAGATGATGAGTTGCAAGAAAGGGTTTGGTTCTCTGTGCCATTGAAGAAGAGATCAGATAGTCATTAATCTTAGCTATAGATATATGTCGATAATTAGGTAGGGGTGTTTTGTAAGCATCCTTTCTTTTCCCTGTTAATCTTTTCTCAGGCTTGTTGTTGTTTTTTATTTTTTAGTTGGTTTGCATTGTGGGGAAGTAGACTTTTCATTGAGCTTTTCAATTTTAGATATATCCAAATCAGCCATCTCAAGCCCATACAGATCAGCGATTTTTGTCATGGCTAGTCCTTCGGCTCCTGCCCAAGATTCTGCTAAAACTGCCCAAGTTTTTTGACTAAATTCAACGCCAAGGTTTTTATTGTTGTTCCTTTTTTTGTCCATCTCTATGACTTTCTTTAACCCCTGTGGACTGAGATGACTTTTGATTCTTAAGAAAATAACCTCCAACATTGAGTAGTAGAACTTTTCCATTGCATTGTTGTAAGCCCATTCAGCATCTTTCTGAGCTTTTTTGGCATGTTCCGCTGTGATTTCTTGGCTCATTTGTCCTTTAGAAAATTAAAAGAAATTTTGCATTTAGTTGAGAATAATTGTTTAATACTATTTTTTGTTTTGTAGAAATACCAATGAAGCAATACAGAGGACACTGATAAGAGGTCCAGGTGACAAATTAAAAATAATTGCAAACACAAAACCTAGAATTGATATTGCAACTCCAAATATTGAGGATCGAGCCATCGCAATCCATAAGGATGGAGATTTCTGTAACCCCAATAAAGTTGGAGTAGAAAGCAAAGCAATGACAAGGATTACTCCTACTGCCGACATTGAGCTAACTATGACCAGCGCAGTTGTAAAACCAAGAGCTAAATTTAAATAATTTACTTT
Organism: uncultured Prochlorococcus sp.; assembly: GCA_902634515.1. Lineage (GTDB taxonomy): Bacteria > Cyanobacteriota > Cyanobacteriia > PCC-6307 > Cyanobiaceae > AG-363-N16. The sequence continues at coordinate 2,651 of CACPKH010000032.1, forward strand.
TATGCCAATTGCAACAGCACCCTCAGGGTCTAATCCAATATGAACAATCTGGTTGTAACTAGAAATGATTAGACAGATAAACGTAGAAAAAGCAATGAAAGTTCTTAGAAGATCTCCAAAATTTGCTGTTAGTAAATCTCCAAACAACACCGCCTCTAAATCAATTCTAATACCAAGTAGAGGGATAAGGAGAACACCAAGACCAATTGAACCAGCAAGAATTGTATTCATAACTGCTTCATAGTTTTCCTTTTTAGTATTGGCTAAATTGTCTGCAGCTAAAGCCCCCACTAAACCACTGATAACTCCCCCAATAGAAGGATCTACACCAAGAGCCATCGCCAAAGCTAATCCTGGTAATACACAATGAGAAATTAAATTAACTTGTAAAAGTCTTTTGTGGGTAATTAATACGGTACCCATTGCAGGGCAAAGTAATCCTGTAAAGATTGTTATACAGAGAGGAATGATCCACCAAATTGTATTGATTAAAGACATGAACCAAATGATTCGTTATGGTCAGTAGAGATAAATGACATCAAGATTTTGCTCATGAGTAGGAGCAAGCCTGAAATTACCAAACGTCAAGCGCAATTGCTGCATGAGCTCAACAAATGTGCGGATGAATTGAGTGGTCAAGAATTGTATAGATCTTTGCATGCAGCTGAATTGTCTATGGGATTGACAACGGTTTATAGGAATTTGCAAGTACTTGTAAAACAGGGTTTGGTTCGTTCTAGACATCTGCCAACAGGTGAAGTCCTTTATGCTCCCGTTGAACGAGACATTCATCATTTAACTTGTGTTAGTTGTGGAGAGACGACACGCCTTGAAGGTTGTCCAGTTAAAACACTGAATCCGCCCAAGAAAATATCTGACAAGTTTGAGCTCTTGTTTCATACGCTTGAATATTTTGGACTTTGCCAGGTTTGCTCTAAATCGATTAATGCTTGATGAAATTTTAAGGAGATCAGCCACAGCAGTAGTTTCCTCTCATGCAATCAATTGAATCAAGCTTTTGCTGTACTTCCTGGGGTGAGCCATTAGCTAAGACGGTTTTATCAAGAGCAACAACCTTGTCATAAGCATTTAAAGATGAACCCCAATCGTGGCTGCTAACAAAAAATGATAATCCCGCATCAGCCAGCTGACGAATGATTAATAAAAAGTCCTCTCTTGCAGGAGGATCTAATGCAGAACAGGGCTCATCAAGAAGCAATATTTTGGCTGGTGACATCAATGTTTTGGCCAGTAATGCTCTTTGTTGTTGACCGCCAGATAATGAATCAAGTCTTCTTTTGGCTAAATGAGATATTCCAACTCGTTGAAGTGCCGCCTCTAGTTCACAACAAGATAATTTTGAATGGTTCACACGGCCTAAAGAGACTAAACCTTCAACAGTAATGGGGAAACTCCAGTTCAATTTTCCCCTTTGGGGCATTAGGGAGACTTGGGCTCGATTGTGAAATAACTCATTACCATCAATAGTTATTTTCCCTTTATCAGGCTTGTTATGTCCTTGAAGTAAATTTAATAATGTGGACTTTCCTGCGCCATTGGGACCAACAAGAGCTGTCAAAGTCCCTGGTCGCAAAGAAACTGAGACCTCTTCTAAAACAGGATTACTTTGGCTTGAATAAGAATATGTCAAATCTTTAGCAATTAAACAGGTCATCAATTAGAGGATTCCCTCACGCAATACTAACTATACTTGCCATATAGAATGAAAACCATTATCGTTTTCATTATTGTGTTGAGTCCCTAGCTCATGTCGTGTTTTTTTTGGAAGTCTGGTGAAGTAAAAGCTTTGATTAAGCCAATATTTTTAAAGAACTCTCTTTTAGCAGGAGCTGTATTTTTCACAGGAATCAATCAGGTCGTTCAAGCTGAAACAAAGGCAATAGTTGCTGTTGAACCATTGGTTTGTGATTTAGTTTCAGCAATTGCGTTACCTTCATCCCCCGTCACTTGTTTGATTGATAGAAAACAAGATGTACATGATGTGAAAATTACTCCGAGGCAGGTCCAAGCTTTAAAGAATGCAAGTCAAGTCTTTACTCTTGGGCAAGAGATGACTCCAGCAATGAAAAAATGGCTGAATAATCCCATAACTGTTGTTGTCGGTGTAAGTGCGATAGAAATTGACGACCATGATGATCACTCATCTGCGAACCACGACGATCATGACGACCATGACGACCATGATGATCATTCATCTGCGAAACACGACGACCACGACGACCACGACGATCATGACGACCATGATGATCATTCATCTGCTAAACATGATGACCACGATGATCATGGAGATGAATCCTTTGAATGGGCTGGTGTCTTTGAACTTTCACGAGGAACATACAAATGGTCTTTTGCAAAAGTTGATGGAGACTATGCGGATCCTGCAATGAAAATGGTTATTCTTAAATCTGGGGATATTGAAGCATCAGAAGAGCTTGCTGAAGAATTATTAGAGTCTAAAAAATCAGAAGTTAAACGCAATAATGACAAACTTTTTGCAAAGGGAAAAGCCTATCTTCTTACATTTAATGAGAGAAAAGACAGCACAACATTCAATGTAGAAATCAAAAAAGCTGGTAAGTATGCATTCTTTACTGAGCATATGCCTTTTGAGTTTGAAGCCGATGAACATTTCTTTAAAGATGTTTCAGGAGATGATATTGAACCGATAGCTCAAGTTCCAGATGAAGGCGATGATCATCATCACCATGATCATGGTGGACTAGATCCCCATGTTTGGCACGATCCTCATAACATCATCAAGATGGTAAATATCATTTCTAAAAATCTCAACACGAATATTTCTGATAGAGAAACTAAAAAAGTTTTAAAAGAAAGAACTCAATCTGTTAACTCTCTTTTAGAAGATTTAGATCAATGGACTCAAAGACAAGTAGCGACAATCCCTTCTAATCAAAGGACGATAGTTTCTAAGCATAAAGCTATGGAATACTACGGGGATGCTTTTGGTTTGAAAACTATTAGCTTATTAGATTTTCTTGGTCATTCATCGAGCCTTAGGCCTCAGACCATTTCTAAAGTAATCACGGAGCTAAGAGAAGAAAATGTACAAGTTATATTTCCCGAGCAAAAACCTCCTTCAAAGCTATTGAAAAACTTAAGTAGACAAATTTCTACCCCTTTAGCAAAACAACAGATTTTTGTTGATGGTTTAATGCCTACAGGAAATACTATTTCTGTCGCTGTTCATAACACATGTACCATCGTTAATTCTTTGGGTGGTTCCTGCAATAAGAAAGCAGGTAAGAAACTAGAAAACAGGTGGGATTCATTAACTAAACGTTAATGTAAACATCCTAATCTTCTGTTAAAGTTCACATACAAATGCAATTAGAATGACTAAAGCTAAAGGTTTAGAAACTTACAAAAAATACTGGGAAGATCAAGCAAGTTTCATGGATCAATCACCATGGAACCAGCAAAAAATCTTAAAGTTAACTCTCTCAGGTGATCTCGAGAAAAAGATTGAAGGACTTAAATTTTCTAATCACTCTCTTGCAAGAGAAGGTGGGCAATTAACTTTACGCTTAAAAGTTCCCTATAACTACTCTGAGCTTGATGATTTTGAGGCAAAGGCTATCGAACTCTTGGGCATCGATAAAAATTACGTAATCGATATGAGCTTGAAAAATTCTAATTGTACTAAAGAGTTAACAAAAACAAATTGACTATCCAACAAAAAGTACCTGTCACTATCCTTACG
>CACPKH010000033.1 GCA_902634515.1 uncultured Prochlorococcus sp.
GCGATGACCAAAAAACCTCCATCTAATTTTCTCAACCAACCAGTTTTCTTAAGTTGAGACAATATCCTTGTAATGGTTACACGCGTTAGTCCTACTGCATTAGCAATATCTTGATGAGTGATCAAGAAATCAATCATCAAGCCCTCTTCCACTGGCTTACCAAAATCAGTAGCTATCAATTCAAGGAATGCTTTAACCCTTTCTTCAGCAGTCTTTTCTAAGAGAACAGTCAAATTTAATTCTGTAGAACGATGGCGTAATGAGAGCGACTCCAAAATTGCCAAGGCCAAAGGTGGAGAATTATATACTTCTTCGACAGGCAAGTGTAGTAGTTCACAATCAACCAAAGTAAATGGACTGCAGTGGTCAATGAAAGAAAATGGTTCGCCAAGTACCTGATTTTGCCCCACAAAACCAAGAATAAATTCGTTACCATCAATTCTTGGCGCTCGTAATTTAATTAATCCTTTAACAACAATCCAGATCTTGCCTTTAAGCCAAGGAATATAATTTCCTTTGGAAATATGAACAATATTCTTTCTAGCAAAACTAGTTTCCAAAAATCTTGACAATCCGTCTAAAACCTTTGGTGAAACCGTGCAATTAGCTGCAACCACATTTAACGGCTTAATCCTATAAAAAATATAGCATTAAATCAAGAATAATTGATATAATTAATGCACATGTATGTCCTGTATTGAAAGATCCTGATCGGTTGCTACTTCAAGCTGCGAAACTTACAGAGATTCTCGAAGTTGTTCTCAGTGACTTCTGTTATGAGCAAAGGGTTAGCGGCGAAATCGCCTGGCAATTAATTCAGGGATTAAGTGACGTAAGACTCGAGCGCCTAAGGGGTAAAAGCAGCTCTAAGTAACGACCTTCCATCGTCATTTTATAGCTTATAAATCAAGATAACTTGATTAAAGCAACTTATTTTGATTAGAATATAAATGATTCAATTCTTGTTTTTCTTATGTCCTTCTTAAAGAAGGCAGCATCTATTGCCTCTACAGGCATACTTGGAGCTACTCTCGTTGCATGTGGATCAACTGACTCCACGTCAGGCATCAGGTTAAGTGGGGCAGGCGCTTCGTTCCCATCAAAAATCTACACCCGGTGGTTTGCTGACCTTAATAATGAAGGTGGTCCTAGGGTGAACTATCAAGCTGTTGGGTCTGGTTCTGGACGAAAAGCTTTCATTGATGAAACAGTTGACTTTGGAGCGTCTGACGATCCAATGAAAGCCAAAGATATTGGCAAAGTTACACGTGGGTTAGTTCAAATCCCAATGGTTGGAGGCACCATTGCATTTGGCTATAACTACGATTGTGACCTCAGGCTTACACAAGAACAAGCAGTTCGTATCGCCATGGGCAAAATCACGGACTGGAGCCAAGTTGGTTGTCCTGCTGGAAAATTAACTTGGGCGCATCGTTCTGATGGATCTGGGACAACAAAAGCTTTCACCAATTCCATGCAAGCTTTCTCTAAAACATGGACTTTAGGAACAGGAAAATCCGTTAATTGGCCTGCTGGTATTGGAGGAAAAGGTAATGCTGGTGTTGCAGGATTAATTCGCAACAATCCAGGAACAATTGGTTATGTTAACCAGTCCTATGTCAAAGGAGTCATTAAAGCAGCTGCTTTACAAAATTTGTCTGGTGAGTTTTTAAAGCCAAGCACCGAAGCTGGTGCAAAGGCTCTAAATGGTATCAACTTGGATCAAAACCTCGCAGGGAAGAACCCTAATCCAACGGCTAAAGGGGCATATCCAATTGCTACTTTAACTTGGATCCTTGCTTATGAAACTGGTAATGGCTCTAAAACAAAAGCCATACAAGAATCACTAAACTATCTTCTTAGTGATAAGGCCCAATCTAAAGCTCCTGACTTAGGGTTTGTTCCTCTGAAAGGGGAAATTCTGAACAAAGCTCGTTCAGCCGTCAAAAGAATTGGAAAGTAACTATCAACTTAAGAGTTTAAGAAAAGGAGGGGCTTGAACCCCTCTTTTTTTTGTCAATAATTAATTTAGGCTTGTGCAGAATCCTTTTCAAAAAAGTCAGGGTTATTTGTAGAAGGAAGCTCAAGACTGGTCAACCATGAGAAGAATACGAACAAACTTGAACACCATAAACAAACTTGCATTCCCATAGAGGCATTTGTCCCTAGCATAAATAAGACACCAGATAAGAGCGTACCAATCAGTCTCCCTGCCGCATTTGCCATGTAATAGAAGCCCACATTTAGACTTACGTTTTCCTTATCCGTATATGCAAGAACCATATATGAATGTATCGATGAGTTCATTGCAAAAATGAATCCAAATATTATTAATCCAACTGTAATTGCTATTTCTGGATTGCTTTGTCGCCATAGTGCTATAGCTATTAGAGCTGGTATTGCAGTTAAGACAGCGCTCCAGAATTGAACAGAAGAAACCCCTGGGCTTCTTTTATTTCCCCATAAATTTCTTAAAGACGGCGCAAACGCTTGGATAAAGCCATAACCAATAACCCACAATCCTAGGAACGCTCCAATCTCAGAAAAATTCCAATTTAGATACGTTTCAAGAAAAACAGGTAATGCCACAACGAACCATACGTCTCTTGCCCCAAAGAGAAAAAAGCGTGCAAAAGAGAGGACATTGATCCCTTGAGATTTAGAAAATAAGTCTTTGAAGATTGGTTTGCTTTTCATCTTCCCAATGTCTCCAGGCAAAATTAATGTCAATAAAAACGAAACACCTAAACCGATTGCCATTAATGCAACTGCTGTATTAAAACCAAAACTGGTCAGCAAAAGTCCACCAAGAAAAAAGCCAACTCCTTTGAGTGCATTTTTTGAACCAGTTAAGATAGCAACCCATTTGAACAATTGATTATTTCCACCATCTTCTTCAGGGGAATCTGGAACGACAGTTTTGATTGCACTTTTGGCACTCATCTTATTGAGATCTTTTGCTATACCACTAATCGCTTGAGCAACCATGACATAAATGACACTCAAAAGTTTCGACCAACTACTCGAAACTGGTATCAACATCAATAAGGCCACTATTTGTAAAAGAGTCCCGACCCATAGTGTTAGACGTAATCCATATCTTGCTCCAATCCATCCACCATAGAGATTAGTGACGATGCCAAAGAACTCGTAAAAAAGGAATAAGAATGCGATTTCTAAGGTTGTATATCCAAGGCTATGAAAGTGAAAAATCACTAGCATCCTTAGAGCACCATCTGTAAGTGTGAATGCCCAATAGTTGGTCGTTACGATTCCATATTGCTGTAATGACGATAATCTCATGCTTTTATTTTTATTCTTTTTCTAGCTTTATTACATGTGACACCAGATCAGCCATCCGACAGCTATACCCCCATTCATTGTCATACCAAATATAGACTTTAAGTTGAGTTTTGTTGACCACCATGGTTGAGAGAGCATCAATAATTGAACTCCTGGAGTCATTGACATAATCAATAGAGACAAGTGGTTTTTCTTCGTAACCGAGTATTCCTTTTAGCTCTCCTTCTGAAGCTTCTTTGAACACATGATTGACTTCTTCTTGCGTTACCTCTTTCTCTAATTCAAATACAGCATCAGTTAAAGATCCATTGAGGAGAGGAACTCGAACTGCATGGCCATTTAATTTGCCTTGTAATTCTGGGAAAATCATCCCTATCGCTTTTGCTGAGCCTGTTGTTGTTGGTATTAAACTTTGTGATCCACTTCTGGCTCTTCTTAAGTCTGGCTTAAATGAATCAACTATGACTTGTGTATTTGTTAGGTCATGGAGAGTTGTAATGCTTCCATGCTTAATACCAAAGGCTTGATTAACGACCTTTACAACTGGAGCTAAACAATTAGTCGTGCAGGATGCAGCAGTTATTAAGCGATGTTTATTTGGTTTATATAAATCGTGGTTAATACCGTAGACGATATTCAGAGCATCCTCTCCCTGGATTTCACCTTTAACAGGACATGCAACGACAACTCTTTTCATCCCTAAAGTATCGAAATATGGATTTAACGTTTGAGGAGATTTGAATTTTCCTGAGCATTCGAGAATTAGCTCTATCCCTGTCTCATCCCATTGAACTTTTGTGAAATCGCTTTCTTGTGAAAAAGATATTGAGTGCCCTTCTATAGATAGTTTGTTCTGGTCGGAACTTATTGATTTATCCCATCGGCCGTGAACAGAATCAAACTCCAGTAAATGTGCAGCCCCCTTTGCATCCCCGAATGAGTCGTTGATATGTGTAATCTCGATATTTTCTCTATCCCAGAGAGCTCTAAGAACAAGTCGCCCTATACGACCAAACCCATTAATACCAATGCGCATAAAACTCCGCATGACAAAATGCATGTATAGTATATATCAAGAATTATTGATATATCAATCTCTGTTGATAGCTGTGGCAATTCTTGTAAAATTACAACATTACTCTGGCTGACTAATTAATGAGTACAGGTGTCGCCAATAAAAAAGCAATAGATTCACTCAAAGCCTTAGCAGAACCTATCAGATTGGAAATAATTGAATCCTTGTCCAGTGGGGAAAAATGTGTTTGTGACCTTATGCAAGAGACAGGTTTAGCGCAATCCAAAATTTCTTTTCACCTCAAGGTTCTTAAAGACGCTGGGGTTATCACGGATAGGCAAAGTGGCCGCTGGGTATATTACCAACTCGATATAAGAACATTAAAGTCTTTGCAGAATTGGATCAAAAAACTAAGAAAAGGGTGCCTGAATGAAGCGTCTACTTGTAAATAAATCACAAGGCATTGCGAATGACCAATGACCTAGTGCTTCACATGCCCCCGCGCTAAATCAATGCAGGATTAAGAATTAAGGTAAAGATGAATCCAACTTCTAATTCATATTACCTTCTAATAAAGAACTTGAATCAAACATATTGCCTATATATAAACGGGTGATTTCTCTTGTGGTAAGTCCATTTTGAACAAGGAATCCTGCCAAAGCAGCTTGAATTAATCTGTATTGGTCCCAATTAGGGTATCGCTCAATAAATTTATGCATTGCCTCCTTCAAAGGCACAGGCACTTGAGATTGAAAACTAATAGTTGAATCTTGAATTAGCTCTTTGTTACCAAGAGGGAGCTCTTCATTTGAAATACGCTTGCTCCTATACAATTCATGTATACCATCTAACTGATTATAAATAGCAAGCAATTGAGAGCTAATATGATCAATATTTTCCATACCTTTTAAGTCAAAAAGAATCCTTTCAATTCGATTCTTTGATTCCACTAAAATGTGGCATTCCCTCGTTCCTGATTCGTATAGCATTAATTTTGACTGATAGTTTTAAGAGCAATTTTACAAAGCAAAGACTATATAAATGAAGTCAATGTCATTACAATGACTCCAACCATAGCTAGTCTGCCATTAAGGATTTCAGCTTTCTTAAGATTAGAGAAAGACATAACTCGGAAGTCAAAAGTATTTGTTGATGAATAATTTACTAATAAGAGAAAGAAAGTTTATGTATCTATTTATGCTTTTCTTAGGAAACATCGATTCAAAGTAAAATTTCTATCATATTTAGTATTCCTCAATACATAATGACGATAGAATTGCCTTATTCAAGCTAATCAAATTAGCGTTTAAAAATAAATGCTATCAAAAAAACTTTTTGTCAAATTAAATACTTCTATAAAACAATAGTGCTGTAGCTTAATTTCAATCTAAGCTATTACTATGGAAACCAAAAGTTTGAGACAACAGGATCTAATAAGAAAAGCAATTATTAAAGAATTTAAAAAATGCCAACCATCCTGGATTACTTTTCAAAAGCAGTCTTATAAGCCTTCCTTAAAAGTCAATCAATCAAACCAGCAGACATCTCGTTAAATAATGGATGATAATCAAAACTTGATTGAAATAGAATAAAGAAATGAGGGTGAGAATATTAATCCATCCACACACCATCCACACATCGCAA
>CACPKH010000034.1 GCA_902634515.1 uncultured Prochlorococcus sp.
TTACATTGATTGACATAGCCATATAGACAAAAAAAAAGGGTGTAACTGAATTACACCCTTTTATAATCATACTGATTGCTAATAGCTAATTACTCACTACTTAACTTGTTATAAACCATTTTCAGGAATTCAAGATTAAGTCGAACAACAACAATAATTACATAACAGGCAAGAGCTGAGAATAAACTTTCATTCTTTGAGTAGAGATATGCATCTTTAAAGATTGCGTGTCCCCAATCAAGGAAGAAACCAATTGAAGCTCCTACTAATGCTCCTTGTATAGAAACATACAAGAATGTAATTATAGTAGGAGTGACATAGTTAGTGAGGTTGTAATTATTAGCTAAGGTACCAAGAAACTTATCTACAGTAATTCTTTTTCGATTGATCCACCCCCACCTAAACAAACCTAATAAAGCACCAGCCTGTCCAATTCTTGTAGGAAGTATGTATTGCTGTACATCCATTGTAGATCTTACAAGAACCAAAATTATGAAGGCTACGAAGCCTATTGCGACATAATTAATCAGAGTTTTGGTTTTTTCTGATTTCAGAAAGCTCATTTTGTCAGATTTTTCATTTGCTCTTCAATACTAACTAAAATTAATAGTTTTTATAACCCTCAGGTAAAGAGTTGATGTCTAAAGGCAAACATGAGAATTAATTATCTAAGTTAATCAAAGGTTCTAAAAAAAAATATATGTTTTTTATAACAACAAGTAAATTTTATCCAATAACCAAAAACTGATTAATCAAATAAAAAAAAGCCCTGCTTTCGCAGGGCTTTAAAACTAATTTCAAAGAAATTAAACTTTTATCTAATCAAAGATTACTAATTTAAAGAAGTCTCATTAGTTTCAAGGTTGTCAAACAACTTACCAACACTTCTGAAGTCGAAACCAAGGGCTCTTAGTCCATGCCAGAAATGTCCTTGTAGGTATACAAAACCAATGTAGTAATGAACATTAGTTAACCATGCTCGCCCAGTGTGAGCACCATCAACAAGTGAAGTATCAGTGTCTACCCAATAAGGTGCAACAGCCAACTTGAACTGAAGTACCTCACCATATAGATCTACTGGATAGATTGTTGTATTTGTTGAACACCATAAAGCAGCTACGAAAGCTGTATAGGCTGCACCTGCCAATGATGTAGAAAGAACAAATTCTGCTGATAGCAGATCTTTTCCTTTGAATGCTGTGTACTCACCATATTGCTTAGTAAGAATATGGAAAATTCCACCAATACTCATAAAGAACGCTAAGAAAGCATGTCCACCCATGATGTCTTCCAAGCTACTAATAGAAAGGAAGTCAACTTGGTGATTCCAAATCATCCCAAGGTCAAGATTGTATTGAACCTGACGAACTGCGCCTACAGCTGGGTCATAGATTCCATGAATCCTTGCCCATTCAACGAATTGAATGTTGCCAGCAGCCAAGAAAAGAAGATGGTGTCCAAGAATAAAAGTCAGCCTGTCTGGATCGCTCCAATCAAACTTAAATTTATTAGCTCTTGAAGACTCAGGATAGCTTTCAAGTTTCTCTTCATACCTAAAGGCATGAAGCATTCCGCCAGCTCCATATACACCAGAAAGGATGAGGTGAAGGATAGCGACAACTAGCAATTGATATGTGTCAGTAAAGACGCCATTAGCTATGCCACCTAAACCAAGTCCAGCCAGGTGTGGAAGAACTACAAGACCTTGTTGGCCTAGTGGTAATGAACTGTCGTAACGAGCTAATTCAAAAAGGGTGTTTGCACCGGCACCGAAGCAAATGAGGCCCGTGTGGGCAATATGCGAGGAAATGAACCTGCCGGATTTGTTTGTAACAGCTCCAGCATTAGCCGCATACCATGCATAGGAAACGTTGGGGTCTCCGTAGGTCTGCACGAGAGATATGTAATAAAATACGGACCTAAGATATCCAAAAGTTGCTGGATAGAGAAAGAAAATTTACATGCCTTATTGAAAATTGTTGTCGTTTGCTATCAAAAAGATTAAAAATCAAAAGAGAAATCTGGCGACTTGCAAGACTGGAGCTTTAGTTTAAGTAAAAAAACTCAAACGAGGCTTACAAAGATATTTGTAAAGACTTTAGCCTTTATTAAGACTATGAAGAAGGTTGCTGAATATTCCATTCTCAAAAAAAATAATGGGAAATCAACTTTATCTTTTAGATATTCAAAGCAATCAACCATTTAATTCATTGGATCAAATTCAAAAAAAGATTCATCAAACTCAAAAAATGAGAAAGGGAAGAAACTAAAAGAGCAAAAAGATAGTAATTTCAAGCCTATAAGTCAATTTACCTATTGCGAAGAGAAGAGAAAAAGCGCAATTTTCAAGAAATTTAGATAAAAAATGCAATCACTTCCTGAACTTCTTCTTACAACTCAAAATGGGAGCACAATCCACAAATATGAATTGACTGGAGGTAAGCGCTCTTTTATTAAATTTCTTGGCTGCCAACAGGGGAAATGCAAATTTTATGATGATTTTGAAGATGCCTCATTAGATATTGGTTCAACTAACTAGAACTAAATTTCTAGTCAACAAATGAGGATGCATAGTTTCCTTTTGATATTCAACAATATATACAAACTGAAATAAAAATAGAATTTCTTGCTCAATCTGTTTAATCAAGCTACAGATCCTTTTAATTCAAGAATCTAATGTCAACTTTTGATTCCAATAAGGTAAAGTTCTTTTTGTGTTAAAGCAAAAGCTATTGCTTTAAAGGTTAATGGAGCTATGGACGACAAAGGAATAGCAAAATTAAATGACCTGAAAGTCGGCAACGAGACTTCTTTGGATAGCAATATAAATAAAAGTAATACTCCTGAGAAATTAGAGAATAAATCAAAAGAGCCTCCTAATCAGCTAAGAAAGGGACTCTTAGGTTGGTACGTTGTCGGTACCATTAAAAATTTAGAGAAGAATAAGCCATATTCAATTACTTTTTATAATGAACCTCTAATTATCTATAGAGATAAGGAAAACAACTTAAGGTGTATAAAAGATTTATGCCCTCATAGAGGAGCATCATTTATAGGTGGAGAGGTAAAAGGAGGAGAATTAGTTTGTCCTTACCATGGAGCAAAATTTAGTTCAGATGGGAAGTGTACGAACCTTAGTAGAATAACTTGTAATCATATAGTTGATAGCAACTATGATAATTATGCATCTAAAATACATTTATATCAATATATCTGTAGAGAGATAGGTGATTATATATATATCTATTATACAGGAAAAGCTAAGACAAATCTAAGTGATTTTGATGTTAAAGAGCCTATAGAAAATAGCCAACCTGACTCCTATGGCTTCAAGATAAATGAATATGCATATGAAGAAGTTTTAGTCGACTTTAAATGTGATTGGGCAAGAATTATAGAGAACCATCTAGATATACTTCATCTTTTCTGGGTACATGGAGAAACAATTCCAGATAATCAAGTTAATAGAAAAGTAATTACAAGCTTCAATCAAGAGATAACAAAAGAAAGAAATCAAATTGAAAGCGTTTATAAATATAAAGATAAGGATAAAGGAGAGTTTATAAGAATAAAGTTCATTCCCCCAGGAAGAATATTAATTTATAAAGGTAATCCTAATGAATCAAGGTATATTCAAGTGCTAGATCACATACCTCTATCCAATAATCAATCAAGAGTAGTTGTTAGGCACTATAGAAAGTTTATGAAGAATAGATTTATTACTGAATTACTTATGTTCAGGAATCTACAACATCGAGTATTTTATAAAGTCTTCTCTGAAGACTATATGATATTAAGAACTCAGACTTATAACAATCAAATGGGATTTATAGAAAAAGACAATATAAAATTACTAGGTGAAGATAAAATGGTCCAATATTATTGGGATTGGTTTAAAAGTTCAGATTCAGAAGATAAGCCTTGGGATATTCATGCAACTAGCTCAAAAACAAATACAGTTTATCAAGATATTTCTATGAGATATCCCCCAGAAAATATGAAGCTTGTTAAACAGAATTCAAGGAGCCTGGCAATTAACATTGCCATGAGATTGCTATTCCCAATTGCATTTTTGCTAATAATTCTTTAAATGACAGGGAATCGAAGACCCGCTTGGCTTAATTGGTTCTATCTTTTTTTATTCCTTCTTTCTAGTTGGGCTTTATATATACTTTGGACTCAGAGAATTCTATGATTACAGACTGGCTTGAGCTTAAAGATATAGATATATATTATGGACAAAAACAAATCATAAAAAACATCTCCTTTAGCCTTAAATTAGGTCAAAATACAGTAATTATTGGAGAAAATGGTTCTGGTAAATCAACACTACTAAAAATAATTACTAAGCTAAAATATGCAAAAGTAAAAAAAAATTCATATATAAAACACTTTGGATATGTTAGAATTAATATTTGGGACTTTCGCAAGAAAGTTGGTATTGTTCTTTCAGAAATTGATTCAAGAATTAAAAATAACATGTCTACTTCCGATGTAATACTGTCAGGTTATAAAGGGACTTTCGGAGTATTTAACTCTAAAGAGATTTCCTTAGATCAAAAAGAGAGCTTCGTAAAAACTTCAGAATTACTAGGTATTAAAAATATCTCTAAATATTATTCTGAGCTTTCTGATGGTCAGAAAAGACGAGTATTAATAGCTAGATCAATTATTAATAAACCTGACGTACTAATACTCGATGAACCAACCAGTATGTTAGACCTAAAAGGGAAGTATGAATTATTAAAAATACTAAGCAAGTTAGCTAAACAAGGAATAACATTATTATATGTAACTAATAGTATTGATAATGTAATAAAAGAAACAAATAGGGTACTTTGCATTAAGGATGGTAAATTAATATTAGATGGTGAACCAAAAGCAATACTTAATTCTAAAAATGTAAGTAATTTATATGATTACAGGCTAAATGTTAGCAATGAGTTGGGATACTGGATGACCTCCCCTAAATGAAAATTAAATAGCAATAACTACAAATATTAAAATAAATAATAATATAAAGAGAATATTCTTTCTTTTATAACCTCGAAAAATTGCTTTGTTAATTGAAATCCGGTTGGAAATCTCCTTTGAACCGCATAATGCGCAAACTATTCTCCCTGCGAGAGCTCTATCAGCGACAAGGTTTGCAGAACCACATCTTTTGCAGAATTTATTTTGCACAAAATCCTAAAGTTGTTATTTTCTATTGTATATAAATTCCATTGGGTTAGTCATGTTTTCAGCAAAGTCTAAGAGTGCATTACTTTTATATGAATATATAATTTTTTCGCTAGAATCTATAAGAAATGTTCCTCCTCTTTGAGTAAGAAATAAATTTTTTGCCATATATACATCCCAATGAGAGATTATTTCTACCATATTCATTAGTCTCAGTGAAGCTAATTCAAAAGGTCTTAAGAATCCATTCCCTCCTAAAACGTTAAACATTTCAGCTTTGAAGTATATCTTATTAAATAGATTTAATTTTTCGGTATCGCGAAAGATCTGATCAGCATTTCGGTCTCCAATATATCCTCTGAGAACCTCGCTTAAAGTTCCTTTTGAATTAAATCCCATGCACATAAGCATAAGATTGAATATTGGACTTATAGGAAAGTTCAGACCATTATTCAAACCTAGTTCATTATGAATACTGTTGC
>CACPKH010000035.1 GCA_902634515.1 uncultured Prochlorococcus sp.
ATCAAGAATTAATACTTGGTAATTTTTTATAAGCACCATTCTTTCTGTAATTCCTTTTGCAGCTCCAAAACTCATAGGTCCTTTTAGTCTGAACAACATTACTTCTCCAGAACATTGATCTAACAATTCCTTTTCCTTTAAAGAAATTCCTGTGTTGCTATTTTGGATATTTACTTCCTCAGATTCTTCAACAGGAAATTCTGCATCCATATCGGCAAGTTGACTTTGAGTTATTGAATCGATAGTTAATAAATTTGCAACAAATACACCAATAAGAACAGCACCAATAAGGTCCCAACAAACAGTAAGAAGAAGAACGCTCCACATTACTGATGCAGTTTTCATTGATAAACGATGAGCTCTTAATAAAAAGCGCCAGTCAACAATATCGAAACCAACTTTGATAAGAATTCCTGACAAAACAGCATTTGGTATAGCCCTAGCAGCATCTCCTGCAACATATAAAACTAGAAGGAGTGCAACTGAGTGAGCCATCCCTGAGATAGGCGTTTTGCCTCCTGATTTGACATTAATTACCGTACGCATTGTGGCCCCTGCTCCAGGAAGTCCTTGGAACATTCCTGCAACTGCGTTTCCTATTCCTTGCCCGATTAATTCTCGATCTGAATCATGACGAGTCTCTGAAATATTGTCAGCGACTAATGATGTTAAAAGTGAGTCAATAGCACCTAACACTGCCAAAATAAGACCAGTCCGCAAAATTAACTGTATATATTTAGTGCTGAAGTTATTAGTGATTGTTCCTAGAGAACTAAAGTCTGTAGCACCAAGACCAACATCAGCAGCTGCGTTAAAAGTTATTCTTGGTATCTCTACTTCACTCTTGAAAATTACAGTAGAAAGTACAGTTACTAGAACTAATGCAAGTAATGGTGATGGGACCCATTGACTGACTCTTTTAGGTGTAAACAATAATATTCCAAAAGTCATTATGCTTATTCCAATAACTGCCCAATTCAGATTGAAATTAGCGGCACTTATTTGACTAAAAAGACTGCGAAGTGCTTCTGGAGCTTTCCCAGGTGTCTCTATACCTATTAATGGTCCAATTGAAATAGCAATTATTATAAATCCTATCCCAGACATGAATCCTGAAATGACTGAATAAGGAACCAGTGTTATATATTTTCCAAGCTTTAATATGCCAAATAATATTTGAAACAAACCACCAACAACAACTGCTGCCATTAGTGCTGGCAATAGGAATTTTAATTGTTGATCAGGCGGTATTGATAAACCTTCCATTTGCGATCCAAGCGCTCCTGTCAGCAGAGCGCCTCTAACACTATTTACTGTCACACTCATTGGTCCGGTAGGACCAGTTACCTGGGAAGGAGTACCCCCAAATAAGGCTGCTAAGAACCCTGTGATTATTGCTCCGTATAAGCCATATATTGCTCCACCAGGACCCAGGGCTTGCTCTCCAAAAGCTAATGCTAGAGGCAAAGCGCTTACGGCAGCAGTTATACCTCCAAAAATGTCCCCACGGATATTTTTGGTATTAAAGCCGTAGATCAATGACAATTTTTTCTCCTTTGAAGATCTAAGAGACTAATAATATATCCCCGAAGTCGAAACATTAAAAAAATGTTTCGGGTCAAAAGACGATTTTTAATTTTTGCTTATTAATTAACCGTACGGGCTTCCCTAAGAAGAATGACCATGGTGACTTAATTGTTACTATTACTTTGCCATTGCCTCATCAATGGTCAGCTCACGAACTTGATCTTTTAGCTCAGTTATGGAATATGCGTGAAGTTGATCCACGCAAAGATTGGTTGAAATCTGTTCAATTTTAATTTCGATATACGATCATAATTAGATATTGTTTGATGATATGGAACTAACCTATCGCCCTCGCCGTCTTCGTCACAGTGCTTCTTTAAGAAGCATGGTGCGAGAGACCATATTAAATCCTGAGGATTTTATTTACCCTTTATTTATTCATGAGGGTGACGATATTCAAGCAATTGAAGCAATGCCTGGGATTAATCGCTGGAGTTTAGATTCATTGATTGAAGAGGTCCAGAGAGCATGGGGACTAGGCATTAGATGTATAGTTCTTTTCCCGAAGATTTCCCAATCTCTTAAAACAGAAGATGGAGCAGAGTGTTTTAATGAGAAAGGATTGATTCCTAGAGCTATTAGACGTCTTAAGCAAGAATTGCCTGAGATGACAATCATGACTGATGTTGCATTAGACCCTTATTCAAGTGACGGTCATGATGGAATAGTTAATTCGGAAGGAGTTGTGCTGAATGATGAGACTATCGTCAATCTTTGTAAGCAATCATTAGTTCAAGCCCAAGCTGGTGCTGATTTAATTGGGCCTAGTGACATGATGGATGGCCGTGTAGGTGCTATTCGTGAGGTTTTAGATGATGAAGGCTTCGAGCATGTTGGGATAATTAGCTATAGCGCCAAATATTCATCTGCTTATTACGGTCCTTTTAGGGAGGCTCTTGATTCTGCGCCTAAAGCATTAAACAACAAACCAATACCAAAGGATAAGAATACTTATCAAATGGACCCTGCTAATGCTCGAGAGGCATTAATTGAGGCCCAACTTGATGAACAAGAAGGAGCGGATATTTTGATGGTCAAACCAGGTTTGGCCTATATGGACATTATTTATCGCTTAAGACAAGAGTCTGATTTGCCAATCGCCGCTTATAACGTTAGCGGAGAATATTCAATGATTAAAGCTGCCGCAGCAAAATCCTGGATTGATGAGAAATCTGTTGTATTAGAAACTTTATTGAGCTTTAAGAGAGCTGGAGCTGATTTAATACTCACTTATCATGCATGTGATGCAGCTCAATGGTTAAAGGATAGATGAATAGTGAATGGGTTTATCTATGCCTCTCGTTTGAGAATATATTCGTGGTTTCATTATGATTCGCAAAAGTTCTAATAACAAGATTATGAATGTTCAAAGACTTGGACATATAGCCATACGGGTTCAAAATGTCGAGCGTGCAAAGTCCTTTTATCTCAGCTTAGGGATGAAACTGGTTTGGGATGATTCTGATTGGTGTTATTTAGAGGCTGGTTCTAGTAAAGATGGTCTTGCTTTATTAGGTCCAGGTTATAAGGCGGCAGGACCTCACTTCGCTTTTCATTTCAAAAATAAAAATGAAGTACAAAAAGCTCATTCCCAATTGCTTAGCGCTGGAGTTGATGTTGGGTCTTTACATGACCATAGAGATGGAACTTCTTCCTTTTATCTTAAAGATCCTGAAGGGAATTGGTTAGAAATGCTCTATCAACCTCCCCAAGGTATTTCAACAAATCAATAGAGTAAAAATTCTTTTTGAATGAGTTCTCAAAATAAACACAATTCTGAAATTTCTGATATTAATGTTGCCTTGCAAGAAACTTTGGAATTGCTTGAATGGGAGAGACTTTGTGATCAAATTGCATCCTTTGCTTGTACAAGCCAAGGCAAGCGAAAATGTAAAACTTTCCCTATACCTCATGATATAACTACTAGCAGGAGTTATATTACTGAAACTATAGAAATAGGTTTGTTGGATAAATTAATTGATGGTGGTCTAAGTTTTAATGGGATTCATGATTTAAGGAATATCTTACACAGATGCCTCAAAGGAGGAGTTGGCACTGGTGAGGAATTACTTGCAGTTGCTGAAACATTAAGAGCATCTCGACGATTGAAGCATCAAATTGATGATCCAGTGGTCAGACCAGTTTTGACATCTTTATTAAGGGATGTTGCTACTTTGCCAGATTTGCAAAAATTACTTGAATTTGGATTAGAGGAAGGTGGAAGAATTGCTGATCGAGCAAGTCAAGAATTATCTAGATTGAGACGACAATTGCAAGGGGCTAGGCTACAAAGAAGAGACTTATTGCAAGATCTTTTGAAGAAACATAGTTCTATTCTTCAAGATTTTGTCATTGCTGAACGATATAAGCGCCCTGTTCTTTCAGTAAAGGCAGGTGCGAGTGATCAATGTATAGGAACAGTTCATGATACTTCTGCTTCAGGAAACACGATTTTTATCGAACCTCTATCAATTATTCCGATAGGAAATAGAATTGTTGAACTTCAAGGCAATATCTTAGAAGAAGAAGAGAGGTTATTAGCTATATGGAGTTCAGAAGTTGCCAACCATTTTTCAACTATTGATTATCTTTCTCAAATGATGATGCAGTTGGAATTGGCATTAATACGAGCACGTTATGGAGAGTGGTTAGGAGGAGTTGTCCCTTCTTTGCATGAAGAAGAAAATACTCCTTTTATTATTGATAATTTTTGCCATCCCCTCTTGCTTTGGCAGGAGCGTCATGAGCAAAGTCAGAGTGTAGTACCTATCAGTTTTAAGGTTTCCTCTGAAGTAAAAGTAATAGCCATTACGGGACCTAATACAGGTGGTAAGACTGTTGCTTTAAAGAGTGTAGGCTTAGCGATCCTAATGGCGAAGTGTGGATTTTTATTGCCATGTACAGGTAATCCATCATTGCCTTGGTGTAGTCAAATTTTTGCAGATATTGGTGACGAGCAATCGTTACAGCAAAGCCTTTCTACTTTTAGTGGTCATATCACTCGCATTAGTAGAATACTTAATGCATTAGCAATGACTCCTGGACCATCTGTAGTTTTACTTGATGAAGTTGGCGCTGGTACAGATCCTACTGAAGGAACAGCTTTAGCTATTGCCTTACTTAAAGTTTTGGCTGATAGAGCAAGATTGACTATTGCAACTACCCATTTTGGAGAGCTTAAAGCACTTAAATATAACGATCAAAGATTTGAAAACGCTTCTGTCGCTTTTGATAGTGAGACAATTAAACCTAAGTATCATTTGCAGTGGGGAATTCCAGGAAGAAGCAATGCCTTGGCAATTGCGAGTAGACTTGGTTTAGATGCTGTTGTAATAGAGAGTGCACAAGAAATAATTGGGCCAAAAGGTTTAGAAGATGTAAATATTGTTATAAAGGGACTTGAAGAACAAAGAGAACTTCAGCAGTCAGCTGCCGAAGATGCAGCTGCCTTGCTAGCTCGCACTGAATTACTTCATGAAGAGTTATTGATTGAATGGAAGAAACAAAATCAACAGTCTGAGAATTTTCAAGAACAAGGACGTCAAAAATTAGAAATTTCTATTCGAGAAGGACAGGATGAAGTTCGTGCATTAATTCGTCGTTTAAGAGATAAAAGAGCTGATGGTGAAATTGCTAGAAGAACAGGTAAGCGATTAAGAGAGATGGAGATTGCCTACCAGAGGGAGATGACTAAAAGAGATAATCCTGGTTGGTCTCCTAAGATAGGCGACCGTGTTAGATTAATTTCTATAAATAAGGCTGGAGAGGTAGTCGAAATTTCTGAGGATGGTTTGCAGTTAACCATCCTTTGTGGGGTATTTAGGAGCACTGTCGATATATCTGCAATTGAAAGTCTTGGTGGGCATAAAGCTTGTGCAAAAGGACCAGCTGTGAAAATTAATACTTATGCTCAGTTGGGCAGTAATGTAGAAGTTCGTACTAAAAAAAATACAGTAGATGTACGAGGGTTAAGAGTGCATGAAGCTGAAGCGGTTGTGGAAGAGCGATTACGAAATACTGTTGGTCCATTATGGGTAATT
>CACPKH010000036.1 GCA_902634515.1 uncultured Prochlorococcus sp.
GCTTTTCTTCATTCGATAAATTCCTCAGCAGCTATGAATTTGTCAGAGAAGATACTAATAAGAATACTTCTTCATTCAATTAAGTTGGCATGAGTTAAGTAGAATGTTTTTTTAGTAGCTCATTTATTAGGATTTAATTCGCTTTTAGAAGCCTCTTTTTAAAGATGATGTGGGCATTTTAAGAGTGCGACTGCAACCGCAGAGAAGTTTAAACTTTCAGAGTCTTTTATAACTTCCTTAACTTCTTCAACTCCATACTTGTGACTAGCATCACTGTAAGAAAGCAAAATTGATTTGTATGGATCATTCCCTGCTGAACGATATTCGCAGAAGTTGTCTCCTACAGAATTCAGAAGTGCTAATAATGTAAGTTCAACCATTGGATTGATTCCTAATGCTTGAATAATGGTCACCCCTTTGTAACGTAAATTTTTATTTTTGACATCCACTTAATATTTTTTGGATTGAGCACTTTTTTGCCAGTGCAGCTAGTAGTAGGTAATTGTTCGAGCTATTTGAAAATATCGGAATATTTTTTAAATGATTAATAACAGTTGCAACTTTGCCTTTGTATAAAAAAAAGCTCCATGAATGGAGCTTTTTGGATCAAATTGTTAAAAGGACTCTCTTTACTATTTTTGATAAGAGATTCCGCGATAATTAAGATTTGGTTGCTTTGAAGAAACTTCTTCCTTGCGGTTTGTGTAAACCGTTTTTCTATATGTCAGCTCAATGAATTGCTTGTTGGCAGCTTCTTTGTTCTGAACATACTCCTTTCCACGGTAAGTTAGAGTTGTCACTTGATCCTCCTACTGAACGACCAGGTCCCCGTTCCATGGCCTGGCTCGTGCTGCGCCCTTCAAGAGGGTGAACGTTTGTAGCATTTGCTACAGAATTATTTTGTTCCTACTTAATATTGCTTGGTAGTTCATCTTGATACAAAAAAATCAATTTTTAGCTTTGGTTAAGATTCTTGATAGAACAATTAAGATGTAAATTATTCGTATAATCAACTGAGATTGATTTTCTTAGATCATAAAGTTGGTTATTTGCCTTGTATTAACCTCACACAAATTTATTTGAAGATGAAAGGAGTTTTATTTTTTCTCGGCACAGTAATTAGATCGATGGCTATCAAGCCTAGTCAGTTTTTTTACTTCCATGGGTATATTTTATTGATTTATTTAATTACATATCTTGCTGAGATTAATTCATTAGGAGCCTATAAGTTGATTTTTACTATTGGTGTGACAGGACCCTTGCTTCTTGCTATTTATAGAGGCCTTCCCTTGGACTGTCTTAATTATGAGAAAGCAATCCTTAAAGAATCTGGGAACAGTGTTGATTAAAAACTCTTTTGAAAATCTCCAAATTACTTAGGTGATCTATTTAAAAATCTATTTATTCCTTTTTAGGGAATTATCATAAGCTATTGGAGGTTAAAAACTTTTTTATTTAAATGAGAATCAAATTGGCTTCACCAATATGGTTTGTTCCTGTGGCTTTAATTTCCATATTGATATTAATTGAAGGCATACATGTGGTAATGCATAACAAATATTGCAAGACGGAAGCTCAATGGATGAATGAAAAAGGCCTTGAATATGATAGAGAGTCAAATGTTGAATAATAGTGACAGGGTGTAAAAAAAATAATTCAAATTACTTGGACGACTTCGCTAACCTCAGGGATCATCTCTTGGAGCTTCCTCTCTATTCCCATTTTTAAAGTCATTGTGCTGCTTGGGCAGCTTCCGCATGCTCCTTGAAGTCTTACTTTTACTATTGGCCCATCGATTTCTACGATTTCTACATTCCCCCCATCAGCCATTAAAAATGGTCTTAATTCATCTAAGACCTTTTCAACATTATCTTTTGTTAGTTCCATAGTTTCAATGATTAATGATGTTGTTTGTAAATAGGCTTAGTTCTTTTAGCCTAATTTATTAAGTACATAATAGTAAAAAAGGAAATCTTTATAGGTGTTTGTCTCTGGAATTAATGGATCAGATAGGAGTTTTGATGCAGTGCTTATAGGTGCAGGCATCATGAGTTCAACTCTTGCTGTTTTGCTTCATGAGCTTGAACCGCAAATGAACATTTTAATTGTAGAGAGATTAAATGGAGCAGCCCTTGAAAGTAGCTCTGCCATGAACAATGCAGGAACTGGGCATGGAGCAAATTGTGAGCTGAACTACACGCCAATGCTGGCAGATGGCTCAGTAGCGATTGACAAAGCCTTGAAAATTAATAGCGCTTTTGAAAGAAGCCTTGAATTTTGGGCTTCTTTAACTGAAATGGGTCGAATCTCTCCTAATGATTTCTTAAATATTTTGCCTCACATAAGCTTTGTTTGGAAAGAGAATGATATTGCTTTTCTTAAACAAAGGTATTTGCGAATGGTTGCAGAGGAAGCCTTTTCAGGTATGGAGTTAACTGAGGACTATTCGGAAATAAAAGATTGGATGCCAATTGTTATGGATGGACGCAACCCTTTCAGCAAGGTTGCTGCCACTCGAATTAAGCGAGGAACAGATATAGATTTCGGAGCATTGACTAAAACGTATTTGAAATTATTAAAAGAAAGCGATTCTGTGCAAGTTAAATTCTCTACCGAAGTAAAAACATTGAGAAAAGATAGCAAAGGTGTTTGGGAATTATTTTTGCAAGAAGATTCCAAGTCATTTTCTGTTGAAGCACCATTTGTCTTTATTGGTGCTGGCGGAGGCTCGCTATCTCTGTTGCAAGAATCCAAGATCCCTGAAGCAAATTCATATGGTGGGTTCCCAGTTAGTGGGCAATGGTTGATTTGCGAGGATAGTGAATTGATTGAAAAACATAACGCTAAGGTTTATGGGAATTCTCTTGTAGGGGCTCCTCCAATGTCAGTCCCTCATTTGGATACTAGATGGATTGAAGGAAGAAAAGCTTTGCTTTTTGGTCCTTTTGCAGGCTTTAATACCAAGTTTTTAAAATATGGATCCAGATTAGATTTATTTCGCTCTATTCAAATTCAAAATATTGGCACAATGCTTCAAGTAGGAGTTGAGAATCTTGACTTAATCCAATATTTAGTTGATCAATTGCGGCAAAACGATCAAGATAGAATTGACTCTTTAAGAAGCTTTTTACCAAAAGCTAGAAACAAAGACTGGAAATTATCAATAGCTGGACAACGAGTCCAAATTATTAAAAGAACTTCTAATGGTGGTACTTTAAAGATGGGCACGGAAGTTGTCTCTTCATCTGATGGCTCTTTAGCTGCTTTATTGGGGGCCTCTCCAGGAGCCAGTATCGCAATAACAATTATGTTGGAAGTATTGAGATCTTGCTGGAGTGAGAGAATGTCTACAGAAGAATGGCAATCCAAATTAAAGAAACTTTTACCTAGTTATGGGAAAGATATGAACGAAGACAAGCCACTACTTTTAAAAGTTCGCGATAGAACTAATCAGCTTATTGGCTTTCCCTAAATCCTTTTGTGATGATCTGATTAAGCCTTATTTGAGTATTAAAGATTGACTTTCATGACTAACGTCTCAGCATCAAAATTAAGAAACTTTTGCATAATTGCTCATATTGATCATGGGAAGTCAACTCTTGCAGACAGACTTTTGCAAGATACGGGAACGGTTGCATCACGAGATATGCAAGACCAGTTTCTTGACAGTATGGATTTAGAGAGAGAAAGGGGAATAACAATTAAATTGCAAGCAGCCAGAATGAATTACACAGCATCAAATGGTCAGGAATATGTATTGAATTTAATAGATACTCCAGGGCATGTAGATTTCTCTTATGAGGTAAGCAGATCTTTGCAAGCTTGTGAAGGAGCGTTATTGGTTGTTGATGCAAGTCAAGGAGTTGAGGCTCAAACATTGGCCAATGTTTATTTAGCTTTAGAAAATGATCTAGAGATAATACCGGTCTTAAATAAAATTGATTTACCTGGTTCAGACACTGCGAGAATTAAGAATGAGATTGAATCAATTATTGGATTAGATACATCTAGTGCCATTGAATGCTCTGCTAAAACTGGATCAGGAATTGAAGAAATTCTTCAAGCTGTAGTTGACCGGATACCATCACCACAAGATTCAATAGATAAAGCCACAAAAGCATTGATTTTTGATTCTTATTATGATCCTTATCGAGGAGTGATTGTTTATTTTCGGGTAATTTCTGGACGTATTGGTGCAAGAGACAAGATACTTCTTATGGCAAGTAAGAAAAGTTATGAACTTGATGAGATTGGAGTAATGGCACCTGATGAGAGACGAGTTGATGAATTGCATGCAGGAGAGGTTGGCTATCTTGCTGCATCGATTAAAGCAGTGGCAGATGCTCGAGTTGGCGACACTATTACGTTGTTGAATTCACCTGCTAGTGAGCCTCTCCCTGGATATACAGAAGCAAAACCAATGGTTTTTTGCGGCCTTTTCCCTACTGATGCGGATCAATATCCAGACTTAAGAGAATCGCTGGAGAAACTGCAGCTTTCTGATGCTGCCTTGAAATATGAACCAGAAACGAGCAGCGCAATGGGCTTTGGATTTAGGTGTGGATTCCTTGGTCTTTTACATATGGAGATTGTTCAAGAACGATTGGAAAGGGAATATGACCTAGACTTAATTGTTACGGCACCTTCTGTTATTTATCAAGTTAATATGATTGATGGTGAAGTCTTGATGATTGATAATCCAGCGACATTACCTGATCCTCAAAAACGTGAGTCTATAGAGGAACCTTACGTTCGAATGGAGATTTATGCCCCTAACGATTATAATGGAACCTTGATGGGCTTGTGCCAGGATCGTCGAGGTGACTTCGTTGATATGAAATATATTACAACCGATCGTGTGA
>CACPKH010000037.1 GCA_902634515.1 uncultured Prochlorococcus sp.
AATTCTTAAAATGCATAGAATTCCTAAGTCAGCTGCAGTGGATACAACTGTTGAACTTGCGAAAAAGAATAGACTGGCGAATCTTGCCCCTGTTGTTAATGCTGTTCTTCGGAAAACAATTAGGAAAATACGAGCAGGACAAGATTTACCAACTCCTGCATCATTTGTAGAGCAATTATCTCAAAAATATTCTCTCCCAGATTGGTTTATTCGAGAGCTTGTTTCTTGGCGTGGGAAAAAGGGAGCGGAAGTAATTGCTAATGCATCGAATCAACTACCTTCCTTCGATTTGAGAATTAATAAGTGCAAAACAACGCTTCAGGATATGCAAGTTGAGTTTGAAGGCGTTGGTATTAAAAGTATCCCTATTAACGGTTGCGAGGGTGGCTTGGAAGTTCTTAATGGGCTTGGAGAATTGTCTGATTGGCCAGGCTATAAAGAAGGGAAATGGTCTATACAAGATCGTTCTTCTCAGTGGATTGCTCCATTACTAGATGCTCAACCTGGAGAAAGGATCCTTGATGCTTGCGCAGCCCCAGGAGGTAAAACTACTCATCTTGCAGAACTTATAAGCAACCAAGGGGAAATTTGGGCAGTAGACCGAAGCGCAAAACGTTTAAATAGAGTTTCTTTGAATTCAAATCGCCTAGGGCATAAGTCTTTGCATTTTTTAGTTGCTGACTCCTCTTCATTGCTTCATATGAAAAATGAATGGGAAGGTTATTTTGAAAGAATCTTGTTAGATGTTCCTTGCTCAGGTTTAGGAACTCTTGCGAGAAATCCAGATGCTCGTTGGAGAATGAGTTCATCAAAAATTAATGAGTTAGTTAAATTACAAGAAAGCTTGTTGAACGGAGTCCTTCCGTTATTGCGTACTGGGGGCCGTATTGTTTATTCGACTTGTACTATTCACCCTGAAGAGAACTCTCTTCAGGTCGAAAAGTTTGTTTCTCTTAATTCAAACATTGAACTTACATATCAAAAACAAATTTGGCCTGATGACGATAAATTAGGGGATGGTTTTTATGCTGCAATTTTAGACGCCAAATAGATTTGTCTATAAGCGAGAGATATGAATCTATTTTATGACCTTGGTCTTGCTGGGAAATTTATACTTGATAAGTCTTTCTCAATCTTTTGTATAAATTTCTTCCAAATGATTGCGGCATCGCTACTCCCTCCATTTGTCGAGCTATTATCGTCATTCCCTAGCCATACGCCTGTTGTAAGTTGAGGTACTGAGCCAATAAACCATAAGTCTCTATCTCCCTCGGAAGTTCCTGTTTTCCCTGCGATTTGCCTCCCTTTTATAGATGCGATTTTCCCTGTCCCGTTTTTTACTACTTGTTGCAACATCCAATTCAAAATGTCTGCGACCTCTGTTGAGAGAACTTTCTGACCTTTGGGACCATGTAACTTACGACTCCAGATAACTTTATTTCCAGGACCTATTATCTTTTCAATTGGATTAGGTTCTATGAATGTTCCCCTGTTAGTAATTCCTGCATAAGCTGCTGTCATGTTCAAAACTGTTTCTTCGTAAGCACCAATAGCTAAAGGGTAATACTCGCCAAGGTTTTGGTCATTTCCGACTCCAAACTTGTTTGCAATAGATATAACTTCTTTGAAGCCTACTTTTGTTAATAGGTCTATCGCAACAGTATTCAATGATTTTTCGAATGATTCAACAATCGAGACCTCTCCCAGGTACAAATCCCCAAAGTTTTTTGGGCAATAGCCATACCAACAGCGAGGCGTATCAAATAGGAGGTCTTCTGGTTTAAAACCTTTCTTGATAGCCGCTGCATATGGGAAAATTTTAAAGGTAGAGCCTGGTGACCTCAATGCTTGTGTGGCTCTATTAAATTCATTGATTTCAAAATCTTTTCCTCCTACTAGTACTCTTACTAGTCCTGTACTTGGTTCGATGGAAACAATTGCTCCTTCAGAATCTTCAGGGCTTTGCGTTTTTATTATTTGTTGAGCTTCATTTTGCCACTCAAGATTCAGACTTGTATATATTGAGAGACCACCAATTTCGAGTGCTTCTTTGGAAATAACATTAGGAAGCTTTTGTTCCACCCAAGTAGTAAAAAAAGGAGCTTTGCTTTTTGAAAATTTTGGTTTAGCAGGCTTTAGGTTTAATGGTGAATTTAATGCTTTTGAAAATTCTTTATCTGAAATAAATCCTTCTAATTTCATTTTTTGAAGGACACTTTCTCTTTGTTGGAATGCCAAGTCAATATTTACAAGTGGGGAATAAATTGATGGAGCTGGAGCTAGCCCAGCAATCAGAGCAGCTTCTTCTAGAGTTAGTAAGGAAGGAGACTTGGAAAAATAAATCCAAGATGCATCTGCAATGCCATAAGCATTAGACCCTAAATAAACATTATTGATGTATTGAGCAAGAATCTCTTCTTTACTTAGCTGCCTTTCAAGTTTATAAGCCAATGCAATTTCTTTTAATTTTCTTTCAAATGTGCGGTTCTGATTTAGGAATACTATTCTTGCAAGTTGTTGTGTAATAGTACTACCTCCTTCCATAATAGATTTATTTTCTAAGTTAGTTTTTAATGCTCTACCAATAGCCCATAAATCAACACCATTGTGCTTATAAAACCTTCTATCTTCGGCTGCAATAAAGGCCTTTTTCACAAGAATCGGGATCTCTCCAGCTTTTATTTTTTCTTGGCTATTTGGTCCAAGCTTTTGAAGTATTTTATTATCATTAGAGATGAAAGTTATAGTACCAGGCCTACTAAAAAAAATAATTTGACTTGAGTCTGGAAGAAAATTATCTATTGTTCTCTTTGCAATCTTTTCAGTAATTGCTGATAATGATCCAATAGTTAGAGAACTAAAGGTTAGAAATAAAATAAATCTACCTTTTTTACTCACTAAAAACTAGATAAAGGGCTATGTCCTATGGCTAAAGCAGTTACTAACATGCCAAGAATTAAGAAAGGTTGTGCACTCGCTTGATACTTAACATCAAATTTTAATGGATCTCGAAGTAGCCAAATATCTTGAAACGTAATTTGTGGAATTATTAAAAGAATTAGAATTACTGATGCAAGGTTTTGTCCAATAAATATAAGTACTACTACCATTGCAAGTTGAAAAATATCGATCATTCCAGCACTAATAAAACTTGCGTTTTTTATACCAAAAACAACAGGTAGAGATTGCAAACCAAGAGCTTTATCGCCTTCAACACTTTTAAAGTCGTTTATTACTGCAATTCCAAGGCCTGCCAAACTATATGCAAGTGTAAGTATGGAAGTAACCCAAGTTAAATGGCCAAACAAGGCTTGCCCTGCCCACCAAGGAAGGGCGATATAACTTGCTCCAAGTGCATAGTTACCTAGCCATCCATTTTGTTTGAGTTTTAATGGAGGTGCAGAATATATAAAGCTTACGAAAGATCCTCCCAGTGCAAGAAGGAATACGGAGGGAGTTTGATGATTTGCCCAAATATCAAGACCATAAGCAACCAATAGTCCAAGTATTAAAAGAGCCCATATTTGTAATTTGACTTGAAAAAGTGAGATAGCTCCTGAAGGTATTGGTCTATTAGGCTCATTTATTGCATCTATTTCTCTGTCATAGTAATCATTAATAGTTTGTGTATAACCAGCCAGTAAAGGCCCACTCATAATCATGCAGGCTAATGATGCTAAAACATTACTAAAGGTCCAATTGTAATTTCCACTAGCTGCTGCACCACAAATAACCCCCCAAAGCAATGGGATCCAGGTAATTGGCTTCATAAGCTGCAGACGCAGTTTCCAGCCATTCTTTGTTTCCGAGGCTCCTTTGATGCCAAGGAGTTGACGAGCATCACTCACATCTTTCTCCATTAACCACGAGCGAATTCATCCTCAAAAAACCATCTTTTTGTTCCATCATTAAAACGCACAACTACAC
>CACPKH010000038.1 GCA_902634515.1 uncultured Prochlorococcus sp.
TCAGATACGCCAAGTTCTTGTAAGGCCCAAGATGCATTTTCAACTAAAAAAGGGTCCTTACTTCTCAACAATTTTTTAATATCAGGTATTGCACTTTGACAATTAATTCTCGCAAGTACTTCTACTGCCTTTCGCCTAGCAATATTAATAGCATTATGCGTTTCGCGAGATCGAAGTAGTTTTAATAATGCTTTCTCTGTTTCTAGTGATGGATATTTAGCAAGGTGAAAAACAGCTTTATAGTAATCACTAGAAAGTCTTAAGTCATTAATTGGTGTTTCAAGAATATCTAAGGCCTGTTTCTTAGTTAATAAAGGAAGATTATCAAATGGGGATGTGGTCATCCTACAATCAGGCTAAGAAATTAGTATTGATAATACTACTTATCTAAAGCATAGTTATATCTAGCTTTTTTAAGCATGGTAAATCATACTGTTAAAGCTGATAGCATTTACGAAAGCTTCCTTTATCAAGAAATTGGACGAAGAAAATAAAACTATTACAACTAATGGTGAACTAATCCTTACTAAAGAAGAAGCATCTATTCTTGCAAAAGAATTAAAGCAAAGACTTGAAGATGGGAAGAAGCCAGAAGATGATATAAATCAAATCAAAAAGCTTATTGCTGGTCTAGGGGACACTAGAGGCCTTTTAAGAAGAACATTCTCCGAAGGACTTGGTGTCATTGGAAAGAAAGCTCTCCCGGAATTAAGAAATGCTCTGATAAATAGTGAAAATGTCGTTGTCAGGAGAGCCGCAGCAAAAACATTAAAACTTGTAGGGGACCCTCGTGCTCTTCCAGACTTACTAAATGCTTTACTTAAAGATAATGACCCTGTAGTGCAGGGTTCTTCGGCAGGAGCAATGGCAATTTTTGGCGAGGAAGCAGTTAATTACCTTTTAGAAGTACTAAAAAATCCTCTTAGTTCATCACTACAATGTGGATTAGCAGCATGGGGCCTCGCTTTTGTAGGTTCTAAAGGGGCAAAAGCATTAAAAAAAGCAGCGAAGTCAGAATCTCCACAAATCAGAGCTTCTGCCATAGCTGCTTTAGGCGAACAAATTCAAACCTTCAATGATAAAGAGGCTAAGGATATAGTTAAAGATGGTCTACAAGACTGCTCTGATGAAGTACAGATTGAAGCAATAAAACTAACTCATCTTCTCAAAAAAAATGAATTGGAATTACAAGTAATTAATGATAAGTTAAAAAACAAAAATCCTGAAATTAGGAAGCAAGTTATATTTTCATTAATGAAAATGAATGCAATTCAATCAAAAGATACTTTAAGTATTCTTCTTTTAACAGAAGAAGATAAAAGTGTTGCTTCTGTAATTAGATTAGCTATTAATGATTTTAACAAAGATGAAAGCTAGTAACAGCTTACTTTTCACCTAAGCCAATATCTATAGCTTCTCTAATAATTGGATCTATATCTGATTGTTTAGAAAGATCTTTTAAGTACAACCTCGCTTTAGGTTCAGAAATCTCACTAAGTGCAGTAATAGCAGCCCTTGATCTAAGAATATCTTTATCTTTTGCAATTTCAGTCAAAGTAGAAATACCTTTCCCCCCTATTTGTCTTAATAGATTTATAAGACTCAAAGTTATCTCAACAGAGTAATCATGAATAGCTAAATCAATTACATGATTAATATCCTCATAATAATCATCAAGATTATTATGAGCTGCAATCTGAACTAAAACCTTTAGGCAGCTTATATGCAATACCCTATCTTTAGTAGATAAATATACCTCTAAAACTGGCTTGACTATATCCTTGCCAAAGGATGCAAGAGCCTTTACAGATTTTCTTCTAAGTTCTATATTTTGACTATTAAGGTTTCCTATCAGTCTATGTTTTGACTCATTTGGCCAAAATGCATGCATCGCCTTAAAAGCATTACAATTAATATTGGGATTAGGATGATTTAAATCTTCAAACAAATCATCTAAATTTGGTATATTTTTATCGTTCAATGTTCTTCTAAGTAAAAGAAATTATCAGTAGTCTATGAAATCATAACTTAACTAAAGTATTACTATGCAAGCGCATTTATAAGATAATCTAATAATGCTTTAAACTCAGTTGCTGCCTGCTCTCCCATATCTCTAGGTATCTGTATTTTATCTCTGATATAAGTAAACGCTTCAATATAGGCGGCAGTTGGTAAAAGTTGAGCTCGAATAACTTCACGCATACCGGCTATACCCCATTCATCAAGGGGACCTGTTCCACCAGTTACCAAGCAATAATTAATCAACCTCAAGTAATGATGAATATCTCTAGCGCATTTATCCTTGTTCGCCTGATCATATATTGCACCTTCTTTATAGACCTCATTCAAAGCATCTTCGGTATATTTTTCAATATATGCAGCCAATTTTTCAGCAGCTTCTAAACGTGCAGAAGCTCTATCAAAAGATCCTTTAACGGATTCTAAATCACTAATTGTTGGGAACCTTCCAGCCAAATCAGCTGATATAACAACGGTTGTAACTGCAGATTTCATTTTAACTAAAGATGAAATTAACTAAGGGCATCTATAACTCTGTCAAAATAGCTAGCAGCCTCAGCAGCTATATCTTTGCACTGAGCACCAGACCCAGAATTAATACCTTCAAACATCTTTCTCCCTGTATTTGTTTCAGTCATAATTGCTACTGTGGCAATCTTCATAATCTCAATAGCCCTAATAGCATTTGCTATAGGTACTCCTAAAGCTGTATAAGTTTCTTTCAATCCATTTATACATCTATCATCTAGTACAGATGGATCTCCAGCCAACAATGCATAACTGATATAACGCAATATAATTTCTCCATCTCGCAAGCAAGCCGCCATTCTTCTGGTGGGGTAACAATGTCCACCCGGTTGTGTTAATCCTGTGTTTTCACAAACAATTCCAGAAACTGCATCTGCAGCTATACAAGAAACATTTTGAGTAATCGCAAGAGTTGCATCTATACGCTTATTAGCATCCGAAACGTATTTGCGAAGAGCAGAAAGTTCAGCAGCACCAATTGTTGATCCCTTGGAATCAGCACTTACAACAGCTCGGGAGAATGCATCTAGCATCTGGATCTTGATTTTGCCAGAATAGGTTTGTAATAAAAGTGCTTAGTCACAGTAATGAAAAGCACCGTTAGACAACTTAACTCTAAAGCGATTCTGCATTAACAAGGAATTACTAATCCGCAATGGTTCGTAACCGAAGGTCTTCATAATTAGTATAAATTCAATTCCAAGCTTGCTAGAAAAGGTAACGATTGCTGCCTACATTTAATTTTGGGTTACTCTCCTAGCAAGAGGTTTTAACCATGTCAGTAAATTCTACTCAACAAGAGCTTGATGAATCTATTAATGCCCTCAAAATGTATAGGGATAGACTTAAAAAAGAGTTGATTACTATTTCACAAAAACTTCGCATGCCTCAGAATAAAATCGAAATGACTTTAAAAGAGAATCCGGA
>CACPKH010000039.1 GCA_902634515.1 uncultured Prochlorococcus sp.
TCTTCATTGATAGAACTTGATATAAGATTTTCATTGTCTTGATAGGAAACGTCCTCTAGATTTTCTTCTAGATAGGAATCTACAGTATTTTTATCAGACAACTCAGTATCTTCTAAATACCTTGATTGTTTTTGATAAGATGTGTTTCTATCTTCTAACTCTACATATTCTAATTCCTGCTCTTCTTCATTAAAACTAGCCTCTTCAGAAGCTTCTAAGATCTTCTGACTATTTGCTTCTTCTTCACCTGATAATAATTGATTCTCAACTGGTAGAAGAAAGTTTAATCTTGGATTAAGTTTGGATAAATGATCTACCATTTCTAGAAAAAAAGGAATTCCTACAAGAAGCTTTGCTTTTTTTGATCCTGGTAAAAGCGCTATCCAATCTCCTTGAGATAGAGGATTTGTATATTTAGCTGTACTTTCTATATCTGCCATTAAATCTCCAACTATTGTACATTTCCTTTTTAATTGTTTAGGAATTAACTGTTTAACCTGAGGGGACATTGCAGCGATACGATCATTCCAGAAAGGCCATCGCGCAACCCATTCTGCATATGTAATAGATTTATATTTTAGCCTTGCTGAAAGCAATACACTCCAAAATTGATCTCCACCCAAAAAAACTACAATTCCTTTTTTAGGCCAAAAACCAAACTTTGTTGGTTTAATTATTACTTTCCAGAATGAACGAGCTGGGGTTATTTTTTCAAATAATTCCCATTTCTGGGCTAATTCGAATTCTTTTCCCGTTGCATTCGGGCAAGGAACTAAGACTAGTCTCAAAGAAATTCTTTTGTTTGTAAGAAGAGAATTATTTTTGAATTCTTCCTGCAGTTTTGTTGCAACAGGTTTAACCCATGTTGTTAACTCTCCAGGCCCATTGGAAATAATGACTACAACATAGTCTGGAGCTTTTAATGAATCTGGGGCTTGTTGATTCAATCTTGAATGAAATAGTGCGGATGGCGAGACTTGAACTCGCAAGGCCGAAGCCACACGCTCCTTAGACGTGCGTGTCTACCAATTCCACCACATCCGCTTGATAAATAAAGTCTATAGATATTTCGAAAAAACATCATAACGGGCAACCTTTTTTTCATTTGTTTAGAACTATGGGTACTAGCACTGATACGATCCGCTTAAGACTGCAACGTTTTGAATGCCTATTGGCAAAGTCCTAATAGCTAATCGTGGCGAGATTGCCTTAAGAATTCTCCGCAGCTGCAGAGAAATGGGCATTGCTACTGTTGCGGTTTATAGCACTATTGATCGAAATGCTCTGCATGTTCAACTTGCTGATGAGGCAGTTTGTGTAGGAGATGCTCCTAGTAACAAAAGCTATTTAAATATTCCCAATATTCTTGCTGCTGCGACTTCTAGGGGGGTAGATGCAATTCACCCTGGTTATGGTTTTTTGGCGGAAAATGATCGTTTTGCTGAAATTTGTAGTGACCATGGAATTATTTTTGTTGGTCCTACTCCCCATGCGATTAGATCAATGGGAGATAAATCCACTGCCAAGTCAACAATGATCAAGGTTGGAGTCCCAACTGTTCCTGGAACTGATGGACTTTTGGATAGCTCTGAACAAGCAGCTTTGTTGGCTAAAGATATTGGTTATCCAGTTATGATTAAAGCAACTGCTGGAGGCGGTGGCAGGGGCATGAGACTAGTTGAGGGTCCAGATGCTATTGAGGATCTTTTTAAGGCTGCTCAAGGTGAAGCAGAGGCAGCTTTTGGTAATCCTGGGTTATATATGGAGAAATTTATTGATCGCCCTAGGCACGTTGAAGTTCAAATTTTGTCTGATAGTCATGGCAATGTTGTTCATTTAGGAGAAAGAGACTGCTCTATACAAAGACGTCATCAAAAGCTTTTAGAAGAATCACCCAGTCCAGCATTAGATGAAACATTACGGCTTCGAATGGGTGAAGCTGCAGTTGCTGCAGCGAGAAGTATTAATTACGAGGGTGCGGGAACTGTTGAGTTTCTTTTAGACCGAGAAGGGAATTTTTATTTCATGGAAATGAATACTCGAATCCAAGTTGAACATCCAGTTACAGAAATGGTTACAGGTGTTGATTTGATTTCTGAACAACTGCGAATTGCGGGAGGAGAACCTATCTCATTTACGCAGGATGAGGTTCATCTAAGGGGTCATGCAATTGAATGCAGAATTAATGCCGAAGATTCAGCCCACAATTTTCGACCTTCTCCAGGAAGGATTACTGGTTGGTTACCTCCTGGAGGTCCTGGAGTAAGAGTAGATAGTCATGTTTATACTGGATATGAGATCCCTCCTTTTTATGACTCTTTGATCGGCAAATTAATTGTTTGGGGACATAATCGCAATGCTGCTTTGAAAAGAATGAGAAGAGCTTTAAATGAATGTGCAGTTACTGGAATCACAACGACAATAGATTTTCATTTGAATTTGCTTGATAGAGATGAATTCCTTACTGGGGATGTGCATACCAAATTTGTAGAGCAGGAAATGCTCAATTGATCTAGCATGCATTCCTTTTTAGACGATTTGGTGACTATTAATTAATATTTGAGTGAGAATTCCTTGTTGTCCAACTAACAATTCCCGAAAAAGAGTAATTATTCCAAACCAAATAACAGGAGTAATATCAACTCCACCAATTGGAGGGATTATTAACCTAGTTATTTTTAATAAAG
>CACPKH010000040.1 GCA_902634515.1 uncultured Prochlorococcus sp.
GGCATTAATTCTTCAAGTTGCTATGGATATGCTAAAGGTTAATGAAATTGTGCTTAGTGAAAGGGCTTTAAGAGAAGGATTGGTAGTGGATTGGATGTTGCGGAAAGGATTGCTAGAAGACCGATTTAGTCTCCAGGCGAGTATCAGAGAAAGAACAGTTATTCATCAGGCACAACGTTTTGGTGTTAATAAATTGCGAGTAGAGAAAGTGGCTAGTAATTCACTTATTATTTATGACAACTCTAAAGGTATTCTCCATAATGACAAAGGTCAGGGTAGGGAGCTGTTGTGGGCAGCTGCAATGTTGCATTCTTGTGGACAACATATAAATTTAAATGCCTATCATAAGCATTCTTGGTATCTGATACGTAATGGAGAGTTATTAGGATACTCTCAAGCTGAACATTTAATGGTTGCGGCTATAGCTCGTTATCATCGCAAAAGCTTGCCTAAGAAACGTCATGATTCTTGGCAATCTTTAAGTAGCAAAGATAATAAAAACATTGTTTCAGAAATGTCATTAATTTTACGTTTAGCAGTTGCCATAGATAAACGGCCTGAACCAGTTATTTCAAGGGTCATTGTTTCATCTAATTCTAAAGTATTAACAATAGAACTTGTCCCAGAAAAACCAAGCCAAAACTTAGGTCTTGAAGAATGGAGTTTGAAGCAATGTATACCTATTGTAAAAGAGATTACTGGTTATGATTTAAACGTTCTAATTAATTAGAACAACGCTTGTAAAAAGGTTTTGGGATTGAATCCTTCCTTCGACTTTAGAGGTCTCAGGGATAGCTCCTTTGGGTTTGTTTATGAGATTATGCATTATCCCTGGCCATAAGATTCCTAAAGAAAGGCTTGCTATTGCTATTAGGAAAACATACTTTGCTTTCGATCTGGTTTGAAAGACTCCTGTTGACGGTTGCTTAACATTTAATGACTCTTGAGGAGTAGATGATTCGTATAGCTCTTCTATATTCAAGGATAACTTCTCTGATATTCTACGAACCATTGCTTTTATAAACACATCTTCAGGAAGTAATGTGTTTTGGCACTCTTCAATGGCAAGTAGTTGTTCCTCCCCTATACGAAGAGTCTTTGCTAATTCTTCAGATGATATATTTTGAGTTTCTCTGGAAGCTTTAATTAAAGGACCTGCTTTTTTAAGAAAATCTTTAATAGAACAATTTTTTTCAGGAGAATTGCATGAGTCATTTATATTTTTCACTATTGTGCAAAATTTTGTTTAGTCTAATCCAACTAATTATCTTTGGCGAAATAGATGCTTATGAGCAGGTTGATACAACTTTGAGCGTTGGTTGCTTTCTTTTAATGCAGGACTGATTACATAAAGCGTAGTTCTTATTAGACCCCTCTGTTTTGATACTGATGCCATATCTCTTAAAGGAACAGTTTTTAGCCATTCATCTTTCCAGCTAACTCTGTATCCGATTGCTACAGGTGTGTTGGGTGAATAATATTTTAATAATGTTCGTTCAGCTTCTTCTACGTGTCTGGCACTTAAGTAAAGGCAAATACTAGCTTGTAATGCGGCTAAACTTTCAAGGTCTTCTTTGTTGGGCATACCAGTTCGCCCTGAGGTCCTTGTTAAGACAATGGTTTGAACTATTCCAGGAATTGTCAACTCTTTTTTTAAAGTGGACGCCGTCGCTTGATAAGCACTAATCCCAGGAATAACTTCTACATCGATTCCTGCTTCTGCCAGGCTACATATTTGTTCTGAAATTGCTCCAAATAAACATGGGTCTCCATCATGCAAACGAACTACTTTTTTGCCCTTCTTGCACTCTCCGATGAGGATAGGCAATATCTCTTCAAGAGTTAAAGTGCTTGTTTTGATTTTTTTGCAATTTTCAGGAGCAAGTTGAGCAATTTCAGGTGGAATTAATGAGTCAGTCCAAACAAGTACTTCTGCTTTTTTGATACGGTCTAATGCACGAATTGTTAGTAAATCAGGTGCACCAGGACCAGCTCCAACTATTGAGATAGAATTCATATTCTTTTTTGATTAAAGTCCTTAAGTTCAGGCATTTTTCTTTTTTTTTGATAGATCCAGTAGATTCCTAAGCTTCCTAGGCAAATTAAGAAGATACTTACTAGTTGAGCTATTCGGAAACCACCTTCGCAAAAAGGAGCTGTCGCTCCAACACAAAGTGGATCTATACGTAATCCTTCTATCCATAGTCTTCCAAGACTATATGCAATTAAATATATACAACTCAATGCTCCCGAAGGAAGTTTTATTGAGTTATTAAAACTAGACTTTAATAAGTAAAACAGTAACATGAATAATCCAATATTCCATATGGATTCATATAAAAATGTAGGGTGAAAGTAACTATCGTTTGAAAATATCGTAGGACGATAAGAG
>CACPKH010000041.1 GCA_902634515.1 uncultured Prochlorococcus sp.
ATATTTTTGGGAAGGATTGCACAAGTAATCTTCGAGTTTGATTATAAAGCGTACAAATTTTGAAGGTCTTATTCACTTAGGCAAATTTAGGAAGCAAGAAAAATTACATCCTTATAAAACTTCTTAAGAAGTCTGTCCGTACATCTGGCTATTGTATATAAAAAAAGTTTATGGCAAGCAATTCTTTAGGTTACGAATTTCTAGGGCCAACACAACCTGTAGGATTTTTAATTTTAGCAATTGGAATAATCTTCACAGGTTTAATTCTCTTGATATTTAGAAATGCAAGCCAAGATATAGACTCAAGTTTTGATCGAAAGAGAAAGGAATTAACAAAAAAAGAGCAATTTAAAAAGATTTCAAGACTTTATCCACCGAACAAACAAAAATAATGGAAGAGCTTAAACTTAGATTAATAACTCTTGCCGTAGTTAATTTATTAATTCTAATTGGTTTGAGAAACTGGTTTTTTCATAATGAAGTTTTTGTTCCTTTGTTGAATGGCTCAGCTTCTTTAAATGAGACAACCTCCTAACAAACCTTTGGATTTCTACAAAAAAGATTGAAGATTATTTGCATTTTGGAGTCAAGCAATATGGAGGCGAAAAGGACGAAAGATGGAATTGAGTAAATGCCTTAATCAAGAAAGCATTCCTCATCCGAATCCCTATAAATGAATTAAATGAAATAGGAAAGTGGCTTGCAGATTCTCCCTAAAGAAGAAACTGCCTGGCAAAACTGCAGCAAATAAGAAACCCCTCTTAAGATCAGAAACTGGAATTACTAGAAATAAATTTTTAAATAGTCCTTATTAGTAGATCAATTAAGGAAATAGCAACTAAGACCTAGAATTAAAAGGCCATGCATAAATAGACAGAGGCGTAGGTGAGCATATTTCTTCCCCTTTAGAAGAGATGTAGCACCTTTCAATTCCCCATTCTCTTTCAACGATCTTCATTTCTATAGAACCATTTGGTAAGCGGGAAGAAGGAATTTGATTCATTTGAATTTGCATTTACACCCTTCTAGCTACTGAAAGAATTTAAGCAATGAGCAATTAGATGCATTGACAGCTGCGCAAGTTCCAAGGATGCAGACAAGAAAAAGTAGGTTGCCATAACCACATCAACAATTAACCCTTTATTGGGATCAAGAGAATTTTCCTTTATATCGCCAAGTTTATAAAAATAACAAAAACTTTAAATGAGCATGGTTTTAAACCAGTTAAAAGGGAGTAGCCCTTAAGTGGCTTCCTAAATAAATTCAATAGATTTTAAATTGCTTTTAATTACAAATTTCATTAAAGATATTAATCCCAAAGAATTATTCAAACTCTCCATACCCCATACCTCTCCAAAAGTCTCAATTAAAAAAAGTTTTCACTGGAACTCTTCTCCAAGAATTTCCTGCATTTCTAACTGATTGGCCTGATTCATAGTGCGACAGTCTTCTCTAAAGAGATATGAAGCCCTTCTAGAGGCTCTTAAGACTTGACTATCAAAAAGCAACTTTTGTGAGATGTTCATTTCTCTAAGGACATCCCGCATTGCCTCTTTAACTTCTTTTTGAGTTATATGTCCTTGCCTTCTCATGCACTCCAATGCTCCATATGCCCCAGTTGCAGCCGCTTTGTCTGCGAAACTTGCATTCTGATTATTCTTTATACAACCTGAATAATCAGTAGCCTTGAGGCATATCTCATGCGCTGACTGATTATGGGCCTTGCCAAAGAGAGGCAAAAAGAACAAACAAATAAAAAGGAAAGAAAACCTTGTCATCTTCAACTTAAATGGCTATTAAAGCTTTTTCTAGTAAAACAATTCTACCTGCGAACTAGTCCTCACAAACCGAATGCATTGATCTAAACTGCATATCTATAAATACAAGTAAATGATGGCTTGTAACTTAACTATTTCCAAATCTGCTAATTCTGAATTAATAAGACAATCTGCATTTGGAGGAACTCCTGGTGAAATGCATATTGATTTATTACCCGACAGCCTTGACGCAGGCTGGTTATATATTCGCCTAAGGCCTGGTCAGCATAAGGGGGTCCCTGTCGCAAGAACTGATGGAGTAACATTATTT